>NC_014472.1:966666-1625833 GCF_000153165.2 Maribacter sp. HTCC2170 | reverse complement strand
ATGTTAAAGGTCAAAAAGAACAGAATTTAGTAGATACCTTGGCTATACGAAGTATGAGTAAGGCAATTTATACAACAGATAATATTGGGCATTATGGTTTAGCCTTTGATTACTACTCGCATTTTACCTCACCTATTCGCCGATATCCAGATGTTATGGTGCATAGATTACTGCAGCATTATTTAGATGAGGGTAAATCCGCTAAAGAAGAGATTTACGAGGATAAATGCAAGCACTCTTCAGATATGGAAAACCTAGCGGCTAACGCCGAGCGCGATTCTATTAAATATATGCAGATAAAATTCATGCAAGACCATCAAGATAAAGAGTTTATAGGTGTTATCTCTGGTGTTACCGAATGGGGTATTTATGTGGAGATTATTGAGAACAAGTGTGAAGGTATGGTTAGGATACGAGATATAAAAGGTGATTATTATATCTTTGATGAAAAACAATACGCTATTGTTGGTGAAAGAACTAAGAATACATATCAATTAGGTGATGAAGTCATTGTAATGGTAAAAAATACAGATTTAATTAAACGTCATCTTGACTTTTCACTCATCGGAAAGAACGAATAAATACCTCTTTTGGAATAGATTTTGTTTAAGTTAGTAAGAAAATACCTAAAAACTGAAACAATGAAAAATTTGGTTTGGCTTTTGTTGCTCTTGTTTACAACACAAACAACAGTAGCTCAAGACGAAAAAATAACCCAAGAACTTCAACCATTTTCAGAAATCAAGGCTTTTGATGGATTATCTATTAATCTAATAAAGGGATCTGAGAACAAGGCGGTTATAACTGGAGTAAACACCAAGAATGTAGCTATCATCAATAACGATGGGGTTTTAAAAATACGCATGCAGATTACAAAACTGTTTAGTGGTTATAGAACATTTATTGATGTTTATTATACCAATAAGTTAGTAGTGATAGATGTAAATGAAGACGCAAAAATTTCTTCAAAAGAACCCATTCAACAAGATGTTTTAGAATTAAAGGCCCAAGAAGGGGGTGAATTATCTATAAGTGCCGAAGTTGAGCAACTTTTGGTAAAAACGGTTACTGGTGGTGTGATTGAAACTTTTGGTAGTGCAGATTTGCAGGATGTAGCAATAAATACAGGAGGAGTCTACCAAGGAAAGGAGCTGATTACAAAGTTTTCAACCATAAATGTTAATGCTGGTTCCAAAGCAGAAATTTATGCTACCAATTATGTAAAAGCCACGGTAAAAGCAGGTGGTGAGGTGTTGGTTTATGGTGATCCCACAAAAATGGACGAAAAAACGGTTTTTGGTGGTATAATTACTAGAATGTAAAGCACGCAGATGTTAGAAGATATTCAGGGAGCGATTCCATTGGGCTTTTTATTAAGCTTTATGATTGGGCCTGTTTTTTTTGTCTTACTTGAAACAAGCGCGGTCAAAGGATTTAGGGCGGCTTTAGTTTTTGATCTTGGAGTTATTCTCGCTGACATTCTTTTTCTTGTAGTGGCTTATTTCAGTAGTTTTCAGTTATTGGAAAACCTAAGCAATCAGCCAGGACTTTATGTTTTTGGAGGAGTTATTCTATTGGTTTATGGAATCACAACCTATTTTAAAACTGATATAAAAAAAGATAAACCTTCATTAAGAACAAAAAAAGGTGATTATATAAGTCTTTTTGTAAAAGGTTTTTTATTGAATTTCATAAATATTGGCGTACTTGTTTTTTGGCTGGGAATAATTATAGTTGTAGGACCTAGTTTAGATAATGACCCTAATCGTATTCTTGTGTTTTTTGGCACAATGCTAGGCGCTTATTTAGCCACGGATATATTTAAAATACTATTGGCCAAACAATTAAAACGTAAGCTAACACATAAGTTGATTTCCCAAATAAAAAAAGGCCTTGGGATAATATTGATCATTTGTGGGTTGGTGCTTATTACAAAAGGTTTCTTACCAAAGGATAAATTCAATATTGAAAAGGGAATTGAAAAAATAGAGCAGATTAGAGAATAGCTGCAAGAAAACCAGAAATAAAAAAAACCTCTGTTTAAAGAGGTTTTTTTGAGGCATCGAGTGGATTCGAACCACTGTAAAAAGCCTTTGCGAGGCCTCGCCTAACCACTCAGTCACAATGCCTTTTTTAATATTGCAAATGTAAGTTCTTATTTTAAATATTGAAAAAAGCCCCCTTAAATATTAAGAGAGCTTTTTGAGGCATCGAGCGGATTCGAACCGCTGTACAAGCTTTTGCAGAGCTGTGCCTAGCCACTCGGCCACGATGCCATTTTAGTGGTGCAAATGTAGCACCTTATTCTTAGGTTTCAAAAATATTGATCACGATCTTTTTGAGCTTAAAACAACGGTAACCATTTCCACATCACCACCTATTGGGGGGTTTATTTTAGAGACGGACACCTTTATTTTATCAACTGTAGTCAATTCGAGAAATACACGGTCTATGATGCGATTAGCAACATGCTCCAATAGTTTTGACGGAATGTTCATTTCCTCCTTTACAATGTGGTTTATATGAACATAATCCACCGTATCAATAAGATTGTCAGAAATTGAGGCTTTTTTCAGATCTGTGCGCAATGTAATATCTACTCGATATTCACTACCAATAATACTTTCTTCATCCAAACACCCGTGATGGGCATGCGCCCTGATATTGGTTACTTTGATTACTCCCATTAAATAATGCTATTTTACGCAAACTTAGGTCAAACCAATGAAAGAACTAGTAAGTACATCGACAATTACTTATACCTTGGAAAAGGTCAACCCCTAAGGTAACAACATGTGTTCCTGTACTGTAACCAAGTATTTCGTTCAAGATTACCTGATAAGAATATCCGAAGTAGAAATTATTCTTTTTAAGACCAACGATTGGAGCCACATAAAGCGGGTCACCAATTTGATCATTTAAGAAGCGATAAGTAGCACCTACATAATAATAATCCTCAAAGTCATACCATCTAAATTTTACATTTAAATCAGTAACTGATCTACCATCACTTTCAAAAAGTTGAAAGAAAACCGAAGGTTCAATTTCTAGCTTACTATTCTTGTTTTTGGTATATCTATATCCTGTATATACATAGTAGTTGCGTAACGTATTTGGCTCAAAAACCGGATTGAATCTAGTAAGATCTTTATCCAATAAATTTGAAGCATTAAGACTGAAATAGAACTTATCGTATCGATACATAACCCCCACATCAAAGTTGTGGTTGGTTGTAGCCCTATCATCGGTAACACTTGGGTCAAGCGCATCAAAATTCTCTATATCAATTCTGAACTGGTTAAAGTTATATGACAATCCAAAAGAGAGGAATTCATCATCGTACCTATCCAAAGTCAAATGGTGGGCAAAGGACATTCTGGCCCCCCTTTGTTTGGTTTCGCCATTACTATCGTTATAAAGCAAGGCTCCAATTCCAGACTTTTCACCAATACGCATGTCTGCAGCAAGAGACTGTGTATCTGGTGCATCTTTGATTCCTACCCATTGTGTAAGTCCATTTACACGAATTTTCACATGATCTCCGATTCCCGCATAAGTTGGAGACATCACAAAAGGATTATCTGCCAAATACTGTGATAATTGGGGTATGGTAAGCTCTTGCCCATTTAGGGCAAGGGCAGTTACCAGTAGCATAAATGTCAATAAGTTATTACGCATTATTGTTTTAGGTTAAGTTTATCTATACAAGGTAAAATGTCCTACGAATTCTCTATCATCATTTTCTCCTTGTAGTTTAATAATGTACCAATAGTCACCCGTAGGTAGTTCGGCTCCATGGTAAGTACCATCCCATCCATTTTGGTCGACAACGTTATCTTCTACTACTCTACCATAACGATCATAAATTTTTATTAGTATCTCAGGGAACCCTTCTAAATTCTCTGGAATCCAGAAGTCATTATTACCATCTCCGTCGGGAGTAAAGAAATTAGGAATTTCAATATCTATGAACTCCATAGCTATCATCGCAACCACTTCACAGCCCAATTCATCAACTACCCTAACTTCAAATGTGTCAGTCCTATTAATGAAATACGTATTGTCATCTCCGTTATCATCTCCATCAAAATAAAAGGTATAAACACCGCTTCCACCTGTTGCAATAGCTGTTATTTCGTTGATATTATTGTTTTGCAACTCTAAGGTCAAAGGTTCAAATGCTTGGATTTCAAAATCAATTTGATTTACACAGCCGTTTGAGTGTGCAATAGTCAATTGATGCATTCCAGGGGCTATATCGGCAAAGTCTGGAGTCAATTGCATATCCAGTGGATCCAGAGAATCAATAGCGTACATGACATCACCAGCAACTGAAGAGTCCTCAAGGGTCACTTCAATATAGTTGTTTGGTGTGTCTCCGGTACACTCGTAGATTGGATCTACTGTGGCATTTAGGTTAACACCAGGAGCAACTTCAACGACCAGATTATCTTCACAACCTTGCGCATCTCTTACAAACAACAAGTAATTTCCAGCTGCAAGATCGGTGAAATCCACTCTATCTTGTACAAAATTTGATAAATCATTTAGACTTATGCTATATGGCGCAGTACCGCCAGATATTGAAACCGTAATCGTACCATTTTCTTCACCTACACATATTTCAGGGGTGGAAGTTGCAGATATCTGCATCATTGCAGGCTGATTAATAGTATAATCCAACATCTCGAAACAACCGTTCATGTCCTGGGCAATAACTGTATAATCACCAGGAGACAAATTGGTAAATGTATTGACCGTATCAAACTGATTTAAATTAGGTGAAATCGCATATTGATATCCACCGGATCCACCAGAAAGTGTTACTGTAATACTACCATTGGTGTCGCCAAAACAGCTAACATCTACAACATCTTCTGTGTAAGTTAAAGGTACAGGCTCAGTAATGATTACCTCTTCAGCAGGGGCAACACAATCTTCACTATATACATTCACATAATATGTGCCAGCAGCAAGACCCGTGAACTCACCCAAACTCTGCGGTCCGGCAATTCTAGAGGCCAATGTTAAGGCGGCATTGGTATATAATTCATATTGATAGTTACCCAATCCACCTTCTGCGCTTGCATAAATGATTGCTGTGGCATCACCATTGCAATTGATTATTGCAGCTGATCTATCAACAATTAGAGCCAGCGGTACAATTGCGTTTTCAGTAATTTGGTTAGAAGCTACCGATTCACAAGCCCCGCCCAAATCCCTAACATAGTACTGATGAGAACCTGCACCCAAGGTGCCTGTTTCAGGCAATGGCATTGGGTTACTGGTCATTGGACTAAATGTTACATTATCTAAACTGTACTCATAAGTACCACTACCACCAGTTGCACTTAATTCAAACTCTACCCCAGTTGCACAGGTCAAAGGATCTGTGCGAATCAGTGTTGCTTCAATTAATGTGGGTTCAGTGATTGTTACTTTGTTGGTTTCAACATCACAGTTCCATCCATCAGAAACAGTAATACTATAGATTCCAGCCCCTAAGCTGTTAAAGGTGTCACTTGTTTGCCTTGCTGATGTAAATTCAATAAACGTATTTGAAGCATCGTAATAGTTTAGTTGATATTCATAATTACCACTACCATTTATTACGTTTGTGGCAGAAACAGTTCCTGTAGTGTCACCATAACATATCAATGCAGTATTTAAAGGAATGGCATTGGCCGTAACAGCTATGGGCATTACAAATAAAACAGGGTATGGGTTAGTAATTGAACATCCACCTGCATCGACAATATTTACACTATAATCACCTGCTGATAAGCCAGCGAATACAGCAGCATTTACATCAAATGCTGTATCATATACTTCTGCAGTAGTCGTGTTGGTTAAGGTAATGTCATAAGGCGCTACACCACCTGTAGGATTCACTCTTATTTCACCTTGATCATCGGTACATTCTACTTCAGCAAGCACTGTAGTCACTTCAGTCAATGGCATATCTGGCGATAAAACGGTAACCATATTGGTATCGTCATTACAGAAAGGCACTGTGGTTTCAGTAACTGTAACATAATAATTACCACCGTCTAACCCACTAATTAATCTAGGGTTAACACTTGTATCTGTACTAACAACTACACCAATAGCATTGTTTGCATCATCATAAAGCTGATAATCATAAGTTCCAGTATAACCAGAAATATTTATTTCCAATGAACCGTTACCATCTCCAAAGCATATCACAGGATCAATTGCAGTTGCAGTAACTTCAATTAAATCATAAGGAGCTATTTCGTAAGGTAATGTATCAACATAACAACCAGTGTTTGTGTCGGTGATTCTAAAGGTATAACTACCTACGGCGGTTAAATCAAACTCGGCCGTAACATTCGTGGGTGTACCAGTTAAGGAACCATTCGGGTTACCAATAGGCAATAATTCATATGTATAATTATTAGCAAGATTACCGTCATCAGCTACTGTGATGATCACTTCTTCCCTTCCATTTACACAGGTTATTGCGTCAATTAAAGTAACAGTAGCTGTGAATGTATTGATTGGATCAATGATAACACTTGTTGTATCGGTACAACCATTGTCGTCCATTATTGTAACAGAGATATTTTGAACCACACCTGTGTCAACCACATCAAAAGTATTTGAGGTGAAGAAATTGGTTCCGTCGATACTGTATGTATATGGAGCTGTCCCATCTGCACCAGTCGCAGTAATTGTAGCAACAGAAACCGTATTGCTTGGATTACAAACAAATGTTGTGGCGGTAGCAGTAACATCGATTGCTACAGGTTCAGATATCACAACTGTCTGTGTGTCTGAACACGCTCGATCGGAAGTCACCGTAATATCATAAGAGCCTTGTACCAAACCAGTGAATATATTACTGGTTTGAACTGTTGGTGGATTCACACCATCATTCAAGGTATAAGTATATGGAGGATTGTCGTTTGAAGGATCAAGGATTACCTCGATAGATCCATCATTGCCTCCGAAACAAGAGACATTTTCCTGAACATATGTGAATACTACAGGTGTAGGTGTCTCTAAAGTTATAGGAGCCTGTGCGTCACAGCCTGAACCGCTTGTGTCATAAACAATGGCAGTATACGTATCTGGTGCTAGACCGGCAAACACATTGGATGGCTGACGCACTCCACCGGTAATACTCACGTTACCACCATCAAGAAGATCATATTCGTAGCTTCCAGAACCTCCGTTTGCAGTTATTGTAATTTCTCCATCATTTAATGCACAACTTGGTTGTACGGTACCAAGTGGGGTCAAACCAAGAGGTGGCAATATTGTAATGGTATCTGTAGACAAACAACCGTTGGCATCTCTAACCGTAACGGTATAGGTTCCAGCTGCAGAAACAATAATTGTATTGCTTGTTTGGTAACCATTTCCAACACTATATTCAAGAGGTGCAATACCAGTTCCTACCACATCAAAAGTATATGTTGTTCCGTCTGAAGCACATTGATCCGTAGCATATACTGGGGCTGTAACCGTTGGCATTGGATCTTCGTCCACTGTTATTGTTATAAAAGTCGTACAACCTCTAGAATCCTGTACATAAACATCATAATCTGTTGGATATGTAGCCGGTGTCAATACCGCACTGGCACTTGAGGTGTACAATCCTGTCGGAGAGGTTGTTGTTGGTACAAATGCATATGTATAACCTGGAGTTCCACCGCTGGCCTGAACACTTACTTGGGCACCAATATTACAATTCGCATTGATGTTACTAATTTCGATTAAACTCACTGCTGCGTCTGGTGATTCTATCGTAACAGTGTTTGATAAGGCATCACAGAAAGGAACGTCTGTTGCAATCACTTCCACATAATAGTTTCCTGCAGGAAGTCCTGTTAAAATTCTTGGGTTTACAGATGTGTCAGTAGCCACAACCGCACCTATTGCCGTTGCTGTATTATCAAATATCTGATAAGTATAATTACCTAAATAATTGTTTACCTGAATACTCATTTGCCCATCAGAATCCCCAAAACAAGTTACTGGAGCTACGGGAGCGGCAACAACTTCAATAAGATCATAAGGAGCAACAGTATATGGTAATGTTGTAAAGTAACAACCGGTTACATTGTCTGTTACCCTGAATGTATAATCACCAGGAGTAGTCAGTGTGAAATCTGCAGTAGTACTCACTAGACTTTGTGATGGACCACTTGGGAGTTGCTCGAAAGTAAAATCTCCCGATCCTCCAACTACGGTTACACGTACAGTTTCTGGATTTGAACAAGTAATAGCATTTACCAAAGATACCGTTGCATCGGTAATAGTTGGTAATGGGTTGATTGTTACAGCGTCAGTATCCATACAACCATTATTATCCCTAACAGTTGCTGTAATGTTCTGAATCGCGCCTGTATCAATAATATTGAATGTATTAGTTGTAAAGAAATTTATTCCGTCAATACTGTATGAATATGGGGCGCTTCCTGTAACTGGAACATCTATCGTAAGGATCGACTCATTTACCGTATTATCAAGAGCACAGGCGAAATCAGTTGCACTGGCGCTGGCCACCAATTGCGTTGGTTCTATAATTTCAATGCTGTCTGTTTCAACACAACCTCTATCGGAAGTGACCGTAATAGTATATATTCCTGAATTTAATCCTGTGAATATGCCCGTATCATTGGTTATTGTCGGATCCACACCATTATCTATTAAATAAGTATAGGGTGGATTGTCATTTACTCCATTTGCTGGAGTTATTAAACTAATCGTAATAGTTCCATTTGCATCGCCAAAACAGGTAATATCTGTTTTTTGTGTAGTATCTAGCGTTACTGCAGTTGGTTCTTCTAATGAGATAGGCGCATCGGCAACACAATTTGGTGTGCCCAGTGTATTGTCGGTAATTCTCACAATATAATCACCAAATGCAACTCCCGTAAATTGGTTTCCAGTTGGGGCTATACCTGTTGGTGTAAGATCAGAACGTAAAAGTACTGCAGTATATGCACCGGACCCACCACTGACTGTAAATTCAATCACACCATCGTTTGTGACACATGTCGGTTGGGTAAGGGCAATTGCATTTGCGGTTAATTCTGGCTCAATGGTAATATTCTCTATTTCACCACAATTATTGGCATCTCTTATCTCAATAACATATGCTCCAGCCGTTAAGCCAGTATAGTTATATGGGAAGCTGGCAATACTTTGGAAAGCACCTCCATTTATACTCATAGTATAAGGAGCTACACCTGTATTGATAGCATCTAAAGAAACTGTTATTGCAAAACTGCCCTCATCTGCACATTCATCATCGATAACCAAAGAAATATCAGGTGTTGTATCAGTATCTACAGTAATCGCAAATGGTACGGCAATAACACACCCGTTTGCATCTTGGACATATATATCCCAATTTAAGCTTGTTGTTGGGTCTAATTCAATGGTATTATCAAAAGGATAAACACCAGGATCACCAGCGCCACTTATTGAGGCACCATAATTATATCCTGCTGTGCCACCAGTAGCCTGCATGGTAACTATCGCATTGGCTTCGTTACAGTTCGCATTAACATTACTGATTAATGTCAAGGCCAAAGGTTCAGGAGCATCAATAGTTACATTATTGGATGTACCAACACATTCAGGGAATGCGGTTTCGGTTATTCGCACAGAATAAATTCCTGCAGGAAGTGTTGAAGCAACATTGAATATATATGGATCACTCGTTGCGTTATCAGAGTTGTTCGTTCCAGCAACAGCTGTGCCAGTAGCATCAAAGACTTCATAATCAAAGGTTCCTATATAGCCCGTGATTGTAACCTCAATTATACCGTCAGAGCTATCACTACAAGTGGCATTATTTGTCACAACGGCCGTTACATCTATTAAATCATAAGGCGCAATTGTATGTTGGACTATAACCGAACAATTGGTTACCGTATCAGTAATTTCATAAACATAGGTTCCTGGTGCGGTCAGAACAATATTTGCTGGGTCGGCTACCACATTAGCGCTTGGTAGTTCGGTATATGTGTATGTTCCCGAACCGTTTGAAGCGACAATTTCAATTATTTCTTGTCCGTTGTTACAGTCAATCACTTGGTTTTGGTTGATAACCGCCGTAACCTCCTGCATGGTAGGAATAGCTACAATCGCATTGTCTTCACAACCATTTGCATCCCGAACAACAACAGTAACATTTGGTGAGCCAAATGGCACTTCAAAAGTACTGGCAGTTTGGAAATTCACACCACCGTCAAAACTATAAACATATGGGCTTGTACCTGAAGGATTTCCAGGGGTGGCATCATTAACAGTTACGCTAATGGTACTGGCCAAATCTGTACAATTAAAGGCAGACGCAGATGCTGAAATATCCAGTTGAGTCGGTTCATCAACATCAATAGGCAAAGTAGCTTGACAACCTTTGGCTGATATTACAGTAACATTATATGTGCCTTGAGTTAGCCCAGTAAATACATTTGAAGGTTGTCTTGTTGTTCCTCCATCTAAACTATATTCATAGGCAACATCAATATTGCCTGGATTTAATGTAGCTGTGATTGTACCATCATTTCCACCAAAACAACTAACATCTGTTGCGTCCAAAGTAAATGTCGGAATTGCAGGTGCGGGTAAGGTAATTGTTACCGGAGTTGTGCAATTTGTTGTTGTATCCTCTACTTCAAAAGTATAAGCTATAGAATGTGTAAGTCCAGTAAATATTCCTGAAGCTTGTGTTGGTCCTGCTGGAGTTATTTGAGTATAACTATAGTTTCCAGAACCACCACTGGCAGTAACTGTAACCTCCCCTGAGTTTGCTGGGACGCAGTTATCTGAAGCCGAAATGTTCGCGATTAAATCCAAAGGAGGAAAAATCGTAATATTTTCGGTCTCCGTACAACCATTGGCATCAGTGATTGTAAATGAATGTGCACCTGAACTTAAGTTAGAAACTGTCATTACATCACTTACCAAAACCAATGAACTCGCCTGTGGCGCACCTCCGTCAATACTAATTGTGTGCGGCACTATACCAATTGCATCTAAGGTAATATCTACAGAGAATAAACCTTCGTCAGCTGTACATTGATCGTTAAGAGCTACACTTATTAATGGGGTGGGATCTTCTGTAATGGTAACATCCAGTAATGGAGAAATACATCCGTTTGAATCTTGGGCATATATATCCCAAACCAAACTAACAACAGGGTCAAGAGTAAATGTTGATCCTTCTGGGAATGCTCCCGGAGCCGCTGCTCCGTCAATTACATATGCATAGCTATAGGGTCCTGTACCACCGCTAGCTCTAACCGTTACCTCTGCATCATCATTACAGTTGGCTGCTATTTGGTTAATTAAATTTAAAGCCACAGGTGTTGGCTCGGTAATTCTAAATGTTGTCGTATTACTACATGAAGGTAAAATAGATTCCTCAACAAAAAGTATATAGTCACCAGGGGGTAGATCTGTAACCGTCAAACTTTGAGGTCCACCCGCAGGTCCAGGCCCAATAGTTCCTGAATAAGTTCCAGCACCTACTACAGGTGTGTTGGTCAACGCATTAAGAATAGAATAATCTATATTAGTAACGCCTATATCATAATTATCTACTGTATAGGTCATGACACCATCATCTGCACCCGAACAAGTAATATCAGTTGTACTGTCTACCACAATTGTAATGGCCGATACTGGCGGAATAATTACTTCTTGATAACTGGTACAAAGGTTTACGTTATCAATCGCCTCAATAATATAAGTCTGGCCAGGATTAAGTCCTGTAAATGTTGCTATTTCCTCACCGGGCAAGCCTGGTACTTCTGTAG
The DNA here is from genome assembly GCF_000153165.2 of Maribacter sp. HTCC2170. Taxonomy (NCBI): domain Bacteria; kingdom Pseudomonadati; phylum Bacteroidota; class Flavobacteriia; order Flavobacteriales; family Flavobacteriaceae; genus Maribacter; species Maribacter sp. HTCC2170. Next base: position 1,614,032 of record NC_014472.1, on the reverse strand, counting down.
TTGGAGCGGTTCCAATTCCGTATATCTGGAAGCTATAATCTCCCGATCCACCTGAGCCAGTGATTTCCGCTGTTCCTCCCGTTGGACAATCCGGTGGAGGAATAAATGCAGATAGACTCAAATATGGATTTGACAATACACGTACCGACCCCAAGTCGCTTTCGCAACCGTTGGCATCCACTATTCTTACATAATAATCACCAAAATCAACACCATCGAAGGAATGTGTTGTACTTGCTGTTGTTGCAGGGTTGGGGTCTCCACTTCCCAAAACAACTATATTGTTTGAGCTATCATAAAGGGTATAAGTAAAGTTAGTAAATCCACCTTGTGTAATAGTTACATCTATCCCACCTAAGTTGTTTCCAACCCCAGGATTACAAGTAACATCCCTTGCAACCATATTAGATAAAATCTGCAATGGTTCATCTACTGTGGCATTACTTGTGAGTTCACAACCTCTTGAGTCTCTTACGATAAAAGGATAAACGCCAGCTGCAAGGCCTGAATATGTTGTAGTTGACGTGAATGCACTTCCATTAAAACTTATAGTGTAAGGCGCTGTTCCAAAACTAGTATCAACATCGATGAAAACTGATCCATCAACTCCACCAAAGCAAGCAACATCGGTAACAACAGGTGTCGCTTGAGGAGTTACAGTTGGTGTTATTAAAATTTCATTTGTTTCTACAGTACAATTTCTGGCATCGGTAATCAAGAACTGGTAAGTTCCTGCCGCACCTGCACCGTTGTAAGTGAATGAATTGCCAATTATTGGTGTCGTTGCACCGTATCCACCACCGTTTAATTGTACCTGATAGGTTGCATATGGCGTATATCCACCATTTACAGTTACATCAATAACAGCGTTTCCTGTGCATAAAAGATCTTGGGTTAATAGTGCAGTTGCCGCTAATTGAGGCTCAATAGTTTCCGTTAGGACATTGGAGACACAACCATAGGCATCAGTTACCTGAATATTATAAGTGCCTGGCGCTAGGTTCGATGTTGTAAAAGGATTTCCAATAATGGCGGTTTGAGCGCCTCCATCTATACTATAAGTATATGGAGCTACACCATCTGTAATATTGATTACAAATGAAGCCTGATTTCCTCCGTCATAACAAAAATCAGAAGCAGGATCTAAGGCAATAGTAGGTGTATCAGCTGGTGTTAATGTAATTGGTTTATCTACCACACAACCTCCTGCATCTCTTACGTAAATGTTGTAAGTCCCTGCAGGTACATTAGTAAACACATTAGAATTCTGGTATGCATAAACAATTGCAGGACCTACTGTATTCTCCAATTGATATTCGTAACTGCCCCAACCGTCTGTTGCAGTTACAGTTACAGTGCTATTTTCAATACAGGTAACAGGAGTATTGGTAAATGTGAAATCCAGGGCAGCAGGAGGGTCATTTATGACCATGCTGGTTGTTGTTGTACAGTTGGTTGTATCGTCTGTTATTGTAACGGTATAAGTGTCAGCTGCAAATCCAGCAACAGCTATTGGCGTTGTAAGATTAATATTGTTTTGAGATTGTACAACCAAGGACATACCATCTGTTACAATGTAACTATAAGTGGATGCGAAGTCACTAACTGTAAACGTGAATGCGCCATCAGAAGCACCAAAACAGCTAACATTATTGGTCAATTGAGAAACCGCAGTAACTTGTGGAATATCTACAACTGTATAACTTTCCTCTATCTGACAACCTTTATCGTCAGTTACCCTGAAGGTATAGGTATCAGGGGATAAACCTGTAAATAAGTTGCTATTGCCATTGTTAACAATGCTACCCGCAGGTGCGATAATTTCGTAGACGAAAGGCGCTGTGCCATTTACCACAGACACAGTAATATTAGACACTAGTGCAGGGCAGGTTATTGCGGAAGCACCAAAAGTAAGGTCGGTAGGTGGGTCAAGGGAATCTATTACAATTGCGGGAGTAATTGCCACACAACCATTTGAATCTCTCACCGTGATAGTATATGAACCAGTCGTAATTCCAGTGTTGAATGTATCTGATGGCTGGAAATTGATACCATCAATACTGAATTCATAGCCAGGAGTACCCCCTGAATAGCCGGTAACTTGTATGGTAGCTGAAGCATTATCACAACGATATTCTTGAACTAAATTGATTGTTCCTGGAGCAACTACAGTAGGTGCGGTCAATGTAACACTATCATTTGTTACACAACCTTTAGCATCAGTAACTGTGTAATTGTATGTTCCTGCAACTAAACCTGCATAGATAGTTTGTGTTGATGGTGCACTACCATCAAAAACAATTTGATAAGGTGTTGATCCACCGCTTATTTGTAGTTCTGCAACACCATCCGCACTTGTATTACAAAGTGGCTCGGTTATTACTTCAACTACTGTTGGAGGATTGTTATCTGTAACAACTATTTGGTTTGTAGTAACCGTACAACTTTCAGTATCTGTAATTATAAATTCATAGGTACCAGCTGTTGTGGTAAAGTATGAAAAAGGTATACTTGGAACAGCCGTACTAGCAAGTATGGTACTTCCATCTCTAATTACCTCATAAGTGAACGCTGGATTTCCTCCAGCAATATTTATGCTTATTTCAGCATCTGGAGTTGCAGTACAATCTAAATCCTTAATTAGGGCTGCAGAGGCTGTTAAAGTTGGGAAAACATCAATACTAGCACTTGCGGTACAGTTTTTACTATCAATAACTTCTACTGTATAACTTCCTGGTCCTAATCCTGTGAAATCAACATCACTTTGATAGGCGCCACCGTTTAAACGGTATTGGAATGGCGCTTCTCCTCCTGAAGTTACAGCAGCCGTTAAAACAAGTCCGGTTGTGCTATCATAACAAAGACTATTGGCGCTAACACTAAGTACCGGTGACACCGTTGGGTTCAACGTGAAATTACCAGATACAACGCAGCCATTAGCATCGGTAACATTTACCGTATAAGCTCCAGAGGTGTCTGAAAGACCAGTGAATGTACCCGAAGTATTTGTAGTTGAAGCTGCACTTGGATCAATAATCTCGTATGTATATCCTACCCAACCTCCAGATACGTCAATTGTAACGGTTCCGTCTCCAGTACAAGTCGGATCTGTTGGTGTAATACTATCAATTACTAAAGTCGATGGTGGATCATTTACTGTAACTGTTGTGGTATTTGTGCAATTGGTTGTTTCGTCCGTAACTACGATAACATAATTGTCAGCAACAAGTCCAGTAAGGTTTATGGTAGTAGTTGATTGCCCTGTAATAGCTGCTCCTCCATTAATTGTGTATTGGTAAGTTGTTGAAAACCCGCTTACGGTATAATCCACCGCTCCGTCAGCAGACCCAAAGCATGAAACATTATCAACTAATATTCCAACAACATCGATAGGGGTAACCGGGTTAATGGTATAATTTTCGGTATAAGTACATCCGTTGGCATCTGTCACCAAGAATGTGTAAGTGTCTGGTGCAAGACCAGTGAATATATTATTTGTTCCGTTGTTTATTGAAACTGGTGCAGTTATTTCATAGGTAATTGCACCTGTTCCATCTGTAACTGTTAGAGTAACATCAGAGGTTTCAGCAGGACAGTTTGGTGGTGTTGCACTAAAAGATATGTCCGTTGGTGGGTCTAATGCGGGAATAATAACCGCTGTTGTAATGAAAGTACATAAGCTGGCATCTCTTACCGTTATTGTATAGGTGCCGTCCGTGAGACCGGTAAAAGTATCCGAAGCTCCAAAAGTTACACCATCAATACTATAAGTATATCCCGGAGTTCCTCCAGTTATATTCTGAACTTGGATGGTTCCATCTTGTAGACAAGTATACGGCTGTGTTAATATAGCATCTGCAGCCATTGGGTTTGGTGCAGTAAGGGTTACACTCCCATTGAAAGTACATCCTTTGCTGTCCTCAACAACATAATTATAAGTACCAGCTGTTAAACCAGTATAAAGTGTTTGAGATGATAAGCCAGCACCATCAAAGTTTACTTGGTATGGGGCTGTTCCAAAGCTTGGGTCAATTACGATTTCAACACTACCGTCAGTTGCCCCATCACATGTAGGATTAATCGGGTTGTTTGTTGCAGTCGGGTTTGTAATTGGATCAACAATAACTGTAGTTTGCGCTGTACATCCTTCGTTGTCTGTAATCAGGAATATAAAGGTGCCATCTACGGCCGTGTTATAGGTAAAAGTGTTTCCTACTACTGCTACGCTTGCCCCACCATTTACTTGATATGAAAAACCAGCATAACCCCCATTTATGGTTATATCAATAATAGCTTCAGGAGAAACGGTACAATCCAGTTCTTTTGTAAGAACCGGTGTAATAGTCAGTTGTGGTTCTATAGTAATATTGTTTGATGTCCCAGGACATCCATAGGTATCAGTAACAACTACAGTATAAGAACCTGGTGTAAGATTATTAAAAATATTTCCACCTTGTGTTGGGCCACCGTTAAGGCTATAGGAATAAGGTGCTACACCTCCACTTGCGGTTGCTGTAAGGCTTACTCCTGTGGTTGGATCATAACATAAATTGGTCGTTGGGTCAAGTGTTACTGTAGGATTTACAGGTGTTGCTATATTAAATATATCAGTTACAATACATCCACCAGCATCAGTTACACGAACTGTATGATTACCAATTTGGGTCAATCCTGTAAACACATTACTTGGTTGTGGGCCAAGAACAACTGCATTTGGTTGTATGATTTCATAAGAATATCCTCCCCAACCATCAGTTGCGGTTATGGAAATTGTTCCATCTGCAGAACAGCCAAGTGGAGTTAAATTATATGTAAAGGCTAAAGGGTCGGTAGGCTCACTAATTGTGACCACATCTGTTGCGGTACAGTTGGTGGTTTCATCTGTGACAATTATTGTATAATCACCAGCTGAAAGCCCTGTCAAGTTAATAGTGCTTGCTGTTTGGGCGGTGATATTAGCCGCACCATTTATACTATAGGCATAAGTTGATGCAAAATCAGTTACAGTAAAATCAACGGCACCATCTGATGCACCCACACAGGTGACATTATTCACAAGAACGCCTGCAGTGGCGATCGGAGTTACGGGTGCAATTGTAAAGTCTTCTGTATATTCACACCCTTTGCTGTCTACAACCCTAAAGGTATAAGTATCTGGAGCGAGATTGTCAAAATTTGCAGTTGCTCCAGTTATAGACGTGGCTGCAATCGTGGCAGGTGCGATAATATCAAAAACGAAAGGTGTATTGCCGTCGACAACGGTCACTATTACGTTTGATGTTTGCGTTGGACAATTTGGAGCCGTTGCTGTAAATGTTAAATCAGAAGGCTCGTTAAGTGGATCTAATGTAATTGCAGGTGTTGGGAACAAACAACCATTCGCATCTCTAACGGTAATGGTATATGTGCCATCAGTTAAATTTTCAAATCTATGTGCATTTGGAGTAGTATCTGGAATAAATGTGACTCCATCAATACTATATTCAAAAGGTGCTGTGCCTCCAGCAACATTTTGTGCTTCGATTATACCATCTTGAGTACAGGTATAATCTTGAATAAGTGCAGAGTCAGCACTTAATGCGCTGGTCGGGGTCGATATTGTGTAATATTCAAAATAATCACACGAGGCACTTCCTTTACGTTGATTGATGACTATTGCATAATCACCAGAAGCCAACCCAGTGAAATATCCTGTGGTATTTGTGTCCAGAGCATTGGCAAGATTGTAATTGGTTTCATCGAAACCTGTAGCATCAAATAGATAATAGGTTAACTGGTAACCGTGAGCATCAGTAAGATTGAATTGAATTGTTCCTGTGGAATCACCAAAACACTGTACATCCGTTAATGTTATTGGGTCAAATTCTGCTGCAGGTTGAAATTCTATACTTACGGTATTTGAAATGACTGGACAACTATTACGGTCTACAACAACAAAAGTGTAATCTCCTGGCAGAAGTATATCAAAAATAACGCTCGTTTGAAACTCAGCTGGTGGAATATCGTTTACGGTTGGATATGAAGTAATCGTAGTACCACCTTCATCAACATATTCCCAAATGGCATAGGTGTGGGGAGTTTGTCCACCATTGGAATCCATTTGTATATTTCCTTCTTTACAAGAAATATGTTGTGAAACCTGAGCGGTTAAGGTTAAGTCATTCTCATCAAGAATGGTGATTTGTTCATTATATGAACAACCATCATCGGTATTTACATAAGCAATATAATCACCTGGATTTAAGCCTGTAAACGTGTAGTTATTATTTGTTTGCGCCAGCTCGTCATCAACCAAAGTTCCTAATCCACCATTAGAGCCATCATCTAATCGTATTTCGTAGTCATAATTAGCATCAGCATTGGTGACCTGAATAGTGGCTGTACCTAATAAGTTACAATTTGCAGGAGTGAAGTTTACGTTGTACTGAACATCCCTTTCTACAATACCAATCACAGGTGTTTCGAAAATACAGGCATCGTCTATTGGTACGCCCGCATTGTCTAACTGAGTAACTTGAACTCTATATGCGCCATTTTCACCAGTTCCAAAATCAAAACTTGGGCCATTGTTGGCGCTAAAAGGAATTAAAATATTACTTGTTGCATCATCAACCAATTGGTAGCCGTAACCCGCACCTAAATTGGTGATGGTAATGTTACCATCAGCCGTACAAACGATATCGTTGTTATTATACAGTATGTCCAATGTATTTTGAAACACATTAAAATAGAATCGGCTCGTACACCCGTTTTGATAGGTTACAGACAGTCTATATTTGCCCGCACTTGAAACCAAATAGTTATTACCAGTTCCCTCTGGAGCCCATGTACATGTAAGGTTTTTATTTGCACAATCATCACCTGAAGGGGTACAACTTCCTTCGTCTAATCGTTCCCAAACAAGACTTTGCGCGTCAAGAATATTAACCTGTAGTTGACGGGTATCACCCACACCACAAAGGAATAACTTGGGTAATAAATCATTATCAATGCTACATTGAACTATTTCCCCAGCCAAATCATTGGAAGGATCTGTGTCACTATTTACATCGTTGAAGTATTCTATTATTGGATTAGGAATTGTACCTGAACCATAAGGAACAACAGTTATAATTTCTTTAAACCCTTTACATGGGTCAGCAACAATTTTGTCTACGATGTAAGTACCAACAGTTGTAACTGACATTGTGCTTGGGTCATTGTCTGGGTCACCATCTGTGATTACCGTATCTGTTGCATCAAACTGATTATTGCCATTGTCATCTCTTACCCAAATGTATTCATCAAAATTATCACCTGCATCTAGAATAGCTTCACTACCACAAAGCTCAACAGTACGTTCAAAATTACAGTCGGAAAGATCATCCAATAAAAAATTGGTTGCTCCGGGAATTATGAATCCACAAGTGTCAAAATCAGTAACACTGGGGTCATCTGTAATTAGTGCCGTATTTTCTACTCCCTGATAGGTTGAATAGGCTAAATTTTGTATGAGATCAGAGCAGGCATCTATAAAGTCAAAGCAATTTTCAGCTACCTGTACGCGCATTCGTATTGAATACGGTGTAAGTCCTTGCTCAACCAAATTGTTTGGGATTGAAAAGGTCACAGTTCTGCTTGCTGGCTCATATATGTAGGTTACACCCGGAGGCAATACCATATCAGCAGCTGTAAAGTCAACGCCATTTGGCGGGGCAACATTTACAGGAAGAACATCTCTTATTGTGTAATTGTCCGCATCATCATTGCCAATGTTCTGAAATGAAAGAACATAGTCTAAAGTTTGACCAAGATTAACGCCGAGACCTGTGATGTCAACCCCTCCTGGAGTATTTACTTTTTTTTCAAGAACAATATTGGGCTCAATGATTTCTACATCAAAAGAGGTAAAGAAAACGTCATATTTATCTTGGGTTGAGCTTAGTCTTAAAACAGCACTTGTTGCGTCATTTGGAATTACATTGTTGCCTGGAACATTGGTGACAGGAAATAAATCCACATCCCATCCTAAAGTATTTAAACTATTCGGGTTTCGTGCTGTAAAAATATTTGGATCTATGGTAATGTTCGAATTAAAGAAATTATTGGCAGGGTTTAAGGTGCTGCTAAGTGGAGTGAAAGAGCCATTAGCGTTTATTTGTAAACCATCTCCACCTATTCTGTTATCTCCTTCAAGAGCAGCAATACCAATATTTGCATTTACTTGAAACGGTGCAGGAAGAGTGGTAAAGCCACTGACTGGGATGTCTACGTCTGGTGCTGCAGAAGCAATACCAGCATACCCATCGAAAGTAGTAATGTATTTACTGCCTGGTAAGTTTGGATTTTCATAAACCACGACCATGGTCCACCCACCAGAAATACCTCCAGATATACTACTTCCGGAGCTTGCATTTACGTTAGCAACAAAATAATCACCATCTGGGTTTGCAAGCCCAGTAACTATTGAAGTTACATCTTTATAACACGCATATGGGCTGTAATAACCAAAATCTGCATCACCATCACCATCAAAAAGAATTTCATCGGCTATAAGATCTTGGTAGGTACCTCCCGGAACTTGAAACTTAACGTCATCAATAGTACTTCTATCACCGTTTACATAAACGGCAGACCAATACAGACCTGCATAGCGCACTAAAGAGCACCCTTCATCAGGGACATCTAGAGTAGCACTACTAGAACTAAATGTAGTTGGATCACTATCAACATCAATATACTGCATATTGAGATTGTCGTTATAGTCTGAAGAGCTTCCTGTTAGGTTATAGGGGTCATTTGCACTATTTGCGGGTATCCACGTATGTTCGGCAACCCATCTCCATCGTCCTCCTCTTCTAACCCAAGCTCCTTGCCAATAACCATCATTTTGTCTGTTTACTATATTATTAGCTATAAATGTCAATTCTCCACGAATGTCAGCGGAATAACGAACGTCAAAATCGTTTTTTACTTGAGAAAAGGCCGAAAAAACACCTAAAAAGAGAAAACTCGTTAATAAAAGAATTTTGGTTGACTTTATTTTCATTAGGTCGGTAAGTTTGGTATTAACTACTACTTAATTCTAATCTTTACATTGGTAGCCTTCGATAATGTTGAATCTGGTTACTACCAATAACAAATATTGCTCTTAAAAATCAGGAAGGAAATTTATTGTTGTAGTCTGCCTTAGTTATGTTGTGAAACGCTATTTTGGCAGGGTTTGTGTAAGTCAGGGACTGAAATGGATTTTAACACTTACTTTTTGTAAGAAAGAACAGTTTTTTTGTTGGTTTAAGTGGTTTATCACGATGTGGAACAGGTAACAGATTTTAATATAAAATCCAGAATTATGGTTTTCCAAATCACTGAATCATTAAGGATTCGGATGAATTTTTTAAAATAAAAAAACAGGTTTAAAGTCGATATTTCTAATCATGAAGAGTGCAATTATACCAAGACTCTTTTCATTGATATTGTGTCGAAAGGACCTTATAAAGTTGTATTTTACAAGTATATAAGGCCATAATTGACGGTAATACGAAACCGTTGTATGCAAGATTAAATCATTATACTATAAGCCAACTTTAACCTGAAAAAAATGAAAAATATTTTGCTTATGCTATTATTGTCATCATTCATTATTGCATGTGGTGATAAAACAAAAAAGCCCAATATCATATATGTTTTAGCCGATCAATGGCGGGCTGAAGCACTAGGTTCCAACGGGAATCCAAATGTTATAACACCCAATCTTGATAAATTGGCTTCAGAAGGAATTAGTTTTACCAACGCCATTTCAACGAGCCCTGTTTGTACTCCATACAGATCGATGATGTTAACGGGACGATATCCTTTGAAGAATGGCATGTTCATGAATGATGTTTCGCTTGACCCTGACTCTCAAAGTTTTGGCAAACTCTATAAAAATGAAGGATATAGTACTGCCTACATTGGGAAATGGCACGTTGATGGTAAGGGCCGTTCTGCATTTATTCCAAAAGAAAGGCGACAAGGCTTTGATTATTGGAAAGTATTGGAGTGTTCTCATAGTTATAATAATTCAAATTATTGGGGAAATGATGATGAATTGCATTCATGGGAGGGGTACGATGCGGCAGCTCAAACGAAAGATGCTATTGCCTTTATAGAAGCTCAGACAGAAAATAAAAGCCCATTTTGTTTGATACTCTCTTGGGGACCACCTCATGCCCCTTATAAGACTGCACCAAAAGAATTTCAGAAATTATACGAAAATATGGACATACAATTAAGACCAAATGTTCCAGTTGAATTAGCTGAAAATACAAAAGCCATGTTGAAAGGATATTATGCACATTGTTCTGCACTTGATAGTTACATCAAACAATTACAGGACGCCATAAAGAGAAATAATCTTGAAGACAATACCATTTTTGTTTTTACATCAGATCACGGAGATTTAATCAACAGTCATACGGAAAGAAAAAAACAAAGAATTTATGAAGAATCGGCTAAAGTACCATTTATTATAAAGTATCCCGCATTATTGGGTAAGCAGGGACGCAAAAGTGATTTCCTGCTAAACACGTTGGATATTTTACCTACAATGTTGGGAATGTCAAGTATAAAAGCCCCTGAGGGTTTGGATGGAGAAGATATATCAGATGTCATTCTTGGCGAAAAAGAGGATAATCGAAAAGCTGCTCTTGTTGCGTGTATTCAACCCTTTGGGCAATGGAAAAGAACTTTAGGAGGTAAAGAATTTAGAGGAGTGATAACAAAAAGATATACTTATGCTAAAGATTTGTCCGGAGAATGGTTGTTTTTTGATAATGTTGAAGATCCATATCAACTGAATAATCTTGTTGGAAATCCATCTTTTAAATCAGTTGCTGAAAATTTGGAAGAATTACTCGATAAGGAGCTCGATCGTTTGGACGATGATTTTTTACCAGGAGCTTCATATTTGGAAACATGGGGGCATAAAGTTGATTCAACCGGAACAGTACCTTATGTAAATTAATGATGAAAAAGTAAAAGAATATATCAAATTAGTTCTTAAAGCAATTGAAGTAGAGCTAAACAAATAATGAAAGAACAACAAAGATTTCAACTGAGAAGACATGTCCTGTGCCCTAAATGTCTATAGAATGATTCTTTGATATAATATTGGGTCAACTTTATAGGGCTAACAAAACCAATAACCTGTATACGTTAAGCGATTTGGCCAGGGGTAACCCGCATAATCCACATTTTATCGTCATAGGCATCATTAAGCTTGGTGTAATAAGAAAGAAGCGCATTGTTCCAAGATCGGTGACGTTTAAGATAAACATACCTATAATTGTTCTCAGGGTTGACAAAATAGCTTGCACTAAGTCCGTAGGAGTTTAATAACTTAACAAACCTGTTTGCGTTTTTTGGGTTCGCAAAAACATTGGCAATTAAGTAGTATCCAGAATCAACACCGTTGATTTTTTGAGTTCTTGGCTCTTGCTTGTTAGCCGTTACCTTGTCTTTGACCACAATGTTTTGTTGTAGAACGTCATCATTATACTTAGAGGACCTTTCTTTGACCTTATTAGTGTTTTCTACATAGGCCTCATTGGTATATCGGTTGTCAACATTCATGATCCATGTTAGACCATCATATTGACCATTAATATTGCTTTTATGAGCATCAACAGCTTCTTGCCATGTATTGTGACGTTCTAAATAAACATATTTAAGACCGTTATTGGGGTTGTCAATATAATCAGCAGAAATTCCTTTTTGCTTAAGACCATTGATAAACTTGGTCATATACTGACCACCTTTATAAACATTGGCAACAAGATAGTAGCCGTCTTTTATACCTTGCAAATCTCTAAATTTTCGACTTTTAACTTTTTTGGCTTTAGTTACGTGTTCAACATTTTTTGAGCGTCGTGTATTGTCTCTAGATGCAACCTGAGGTAAATCTGATTTAATTTTAGTCGCAGCTACGGCCTCTTTTACTTTTTGAGATGGTTGATTGACGTCAAACACAGGTTTGTCGTTAGCTTTTGGCCTATCATTTTTATTTACTGCCAATACCGCGTCCTTCTCCTTAATAAATTCATCTTCTTTGGGTGCAGGGGGTAATTTATCATTAAACTGCTCGGTATATTTGTCTTCGTGTGCATCTTCCTTTCCGTCATTACTAGCATTTTTTGAAGCCATTGCAATATCCGAGTTGTCCCCTAAGAATAGTTTTTCTGCTTTTTTCTCTAGATCTGGACGCTCGCCTTTCGTCTCATTTCGAACCATGCGCATTACCATTTCAAAACGTTTTTCCAAATCTTGCTTGCGATTTAGTTCTAACGAATCCTGGCGAAACATCAATTCAGCAATAATTGCATCATTCTCTGCTAGTTTTTTCTGTAACTCTTCTAACTGCTCATTACTTGCAACTGTATCTTCTAATGGAAGTTCATTGGAATCAACCAGATCATCATTATTGTTTTCCAAGAATACGCGATCCTCAGTCAGGTTAGGGGTAAATGAATAAGCAAAGGATATTTCGTGAGTAACTCCGAAATTGTCAAAGTTATTTGAAAGCCCTTTTTCCATGGTATAACCTAACGAAAGTCTTTTGTTGAGGTTAAATCCGACACCGGCAGAGGCGCCATAGAAACTATCGTAACCGCCTTGTACCCATCCTAATTTTGGAAGGTCAAGTATAAGGCTACCCCCAAAAACGATATCATCTTCACCGACTTTTCTAGCTCTCGCCAAAGGCATTAACCGACCACCTTCTAGTGCACCAGAGGCATTTTCAAAATCATGGGTGTATTGTAAATGGCCAGAAAAGGTTTTATCTGCAAATTCGGTAACTGATTCACTTGTTTTAAGATTGTAATCAAAAAGATTCTCTGCAAAAAGCCCAAAATCAAACTTTCCATAGGAAATGTTGAAACCTGGTTGAAAGGATAACAAGTTGCTATCCTGTAAACCTGCCAAGAATGGATCATCCTCAACGGTTGTAACACGATTAATGTCAAAACCACTGTTATAATAAGAAACATTGGCGCCGAAAGTAAAATTACTTTTATCACTTAGTTTAATACCATATGCGTAGTTTGCTAGGACGCCAAAGTTTGTAACGGTTCCTTCTCGTTGTTGGTACAAACTTAGTCCAAGTCCTGTTTTATCACTGATACGACCACTATAGCTTAAGAAATAGTTTTGGTTGTTATCATCAAATTGTACCGATTGGTTTCTGTGTAAAAGATTCACATAGGAAACATCTTCCCGAACCGTTGAAAATGTTGGGTTTATTAAGAATCGGTTGTATTTTAACAAGTTCTGCGATGGCACATCATAAGGAACAAATGGCGTATCTTCTTGAGCGTTGGCTTTGACCAAAGACAGAACAAACAACAATATGAATAATATATTTTTCTTAAGCATTGTAATAGTTATCTAATCACGGTTATTGTGCCTTGTTTCAGCACTTCTTGAGCATTTCTGATTTTGTAATAGAAAACCATATTTTGCTTAGGAAATGACATGGAAGATGAAGGCCATGTGTTTTTATAATCAAACTCATTTAAAACCTCTTCGCCTTTTTCATTGTAAATAATGACATTTACATCCAATTTATTGGAATAGGAATTAGGTATAACCCATTGATCATTAATTCCATCACCATTTGCACTAATCACATTGGGGACCCTGAATGTATCTAAATAGGTTACGGTAATCTGTCTCGAAATTTCACAATTATCAATACTGGCAACTAAAGTATAGGTGCCTTCCGTTGTGAAATTATAAGAATCGGAAATACTCATCTCCACATTATTTGAGTCGTACCACCGATATGCGGTTCCTCCACTTGCTGTTACAGCTCTAGAAGTACCCTCTGGGAATACTACATCTCCTGCTGGACTCAATGTAATCAAGGAAGCATCTAGAGGTGCAATAGTAATTTCATTGGATGTCAACGAACAACCTCCCCTGTCTAGTACCAATCGGTATGTTCCTGTTTCATTTACATCAAAAGCCCCATCTGTTGTATTAACAGAGCCACCGTCTCTTTGCCATTCATAAGTTTCTCCACTTAAGTCTGTAGCGGTGCTAATGGTTACAATGTCCGATGCACTACAATAAACGGTACTGGTGCTTGATATTGTTAAGATTTCTGATGTCAAAAGCTGTACATTCAATGTATTGGATGGCGCCGTATATGTACTTATGGTTCCTTCAATTGTATAATCACCATTTTCAGAAACATCTGTCAAACTAATAGAATTATTGGTTGCACTTGAAATGTCGGTACCATTTAGTTTCCATTGATATGCGAAATCTGTGGCAATACTTGAAGTAACATCTATTTTGCTCAAGTCAGGCATTACAGCATTGATAGTCTGTACTTGCAATACAATATCAGTTGAAGCGCATGCCGTATAAGAAGAATTATAATCAGTAATAAGTTCAAAAGAAGCTGGTATAACTACTAGTGAGTTTTCAGAATTTTTTATAGCTCCAGGACAGGTTCCACCACCTTGTGTGATTTCGGCGTAATATGTGCCATCCTGTGTAATATCTAGGGTGTTATTAGTTTGGCCTGAGATCTCTACTCCATTTCTGTACCATTTAAATGTTGGTGAAACAGCAGATGTGCTAATGCTTAATGTTTCGGTTTGTGATGGTAACAAAACTATGTTTTCTGGATTATCTCTAGTTGCAGTAAAGCTATCGGCGTTGTTCATGCTTATTGCGGCCGACATTTCGTTGCAAATCGATGCAGAGGAAATCTCAATTTGATAATCACCTTCAAATCCTGGGATGTTGGCGTCAACAGTATATGTTGATAAAGTAGCACCAGAAATCTCAACATTATCTTTAAACCATCTATAACTCCATGATGGATCAGTTGTGTTTATACTTAAGGTTTCAGTTTCACCTGCGCAAAGCACAGTTTTGGATGGTGGGTTTATAAATATACCTTCTCCACCACCACCAATGGTAACATCTACAATATTGGAATCTGTGTTTGCAGAACCTGAACATGTAGGCCCGTAGTCTATCAATGCAAAATACATTCCTGAGGCGGTGACATTTAAAGTATGTCCTGTTTCACCTCCTATAGGTGAACCACTCATATACCATATGTACTGATAGGTTTCGGGATTGGTAACATTATCAACTTGAAGTGTTATAGGTCCTGTTGCACAAATAGTTCCTGGGGGCACACCACTACCATCATCACTGATGTTGATATTTGTAGTAACGTCCATATAATACATATTGTATGCGGGAGACTCAGCACTTGTGTTTGCGGGATCAGTTGATCTTACCCTTATCTTATAACCTTGGCCTCTTGTGTCGGTAGGAATCCCAAATTCAGTATCAAATTCTTTTGAGCTATTACCATTCTGGTCATCGATTGTGGCAAGGACAGAAGCATTGGTAAAATCTCCGGAGGCATCTGACAATTCCAATATAAATTCATTTGAACTGTTGGCTGTACCCGCCCAAGATATCTTGGCATAGTATTCATTAAAACCACCAACGCCTGCGCAAATGGCAGTCCACGGTGAATTACCGGCTAAATTTGGATTGTCAGCTGGTTCTGGTTCATTTACCAAGATTTGTGCAGAAAGAGGTGCGAGGGTCAACAGCAAAAATCCCACAAGAAACATGTGGAAACGGAACTTTGATGTACATTTCATAAGTAGTTACAATTTTTGTTCAACGTGTTTTAGCTGTTTGATTTGGGGTTTGAATTTGTTGTGATTTCGCTGTTTAACGCTTTTAATAACGCTTTTGACAAAGTATCACAACTATTCAACAACAAATATGTTATTTAATTATGCGTTTAGAAACTTATTGTTGTGGCGCATCCCAAATATGTTGTGAAACCCCAATATTTGTATGCTAGGGCATTTCATGGCCTGCAATAGCTGCATTTTTCCTACATTTGCACTTCTTAAAAAAAGTGAAATGAGTGAAGCTCCAAAATCATTGAATTTTATAGAACACATTATAGAAGAAGACCTTGAAAAGGGCTTTCCAAAGGCGAAATTACGTTTTAGGTTTCCACCTGAACCCAATGGGTATCTGCACATTGGACACGCTAGTTCAATTTGCTTGAATTTTGGATTGGGATTGCGTTATGATTCACCTGTAAATCTTAGGTTTGACGACACGAATCCGGTTAAGGAGGAACAGGAATTTGTTGATGCCATTAAACAGGATGTGGAATGGTTGGGCTACAAGTGGAATACCGAACGGTATGCTTCAGATTATTTTCAGGAACTTTATGATTGGGCTGAAATGCTTATTCAAAATGGAAGAGCTTACGTAGATAGTCAGTCCTCCGAGGAAATGGCGAACCAAAAGGGAACACCAACAGAACCAGGCACGAATAGCCCTTTTAGAGAACGTAGTGTTGAAGAAAATCTTGAGTTGTTCAGAGCAATGAAAAATGGTGACTTTAAGGAAGGAACGCATGTGCTTAGAGCAAAGATTGATATGTCCTCTTCGAACATGCTTATGCGTGACCCAATCATGTATCGGATATTGCATAAAGCACATCACAGAACAAATACTGATTGGTGTATTTACCCCATGTATGATTGGACACATGGAGAAAGTGATTATATTGAGCAGGTGTCACACTCCCTATGCACGCTAGAGTTCTTGCCTCATCGCGAATTGTATAATTGGTTTTTGGACCAAGTGTATGACAATGAAAAAGTAAAACCCAAACAGAGAGAATTTGCTCGAAGAAACTTGAGTCATACAGTTGTAAGTAAACGCAAATTGTTGAGATTGGTTGAGGACGGTGTTGTAAATGGATGGGACGATCCTCGCATGCCTACCATTTCTGGATTACGAAGAAGGGGATATACCCCAGATTCTATAAAGAGTTTTGCTGATACGATAGGAATAGCGAAAAGAGAGAATCTAATTGATGTTTCATTGTTGGAATTTCATGTGCGTGAGCATCTAAATAGAATAGCGCCAAGGGTAATGGGCGTTTTGGACCCAATTAAGGTCGTGATAACAAATTACCCTGAGGCTTCTGAAGAATGGTTAAATGCTGAGAACAATCCTAGTGATGAATCCGCAGGTTCAAGAGAAGTTCCTTTTTCTCGTGAAATTTATATTGAGCGTAATGATTTTAAGGAAGAAGCAAACCGTAAATTCTTTAGATTAAAACTTGGTGGAGAAGTACGCTTGAAGAATGCTTATATCATTAAAGCCGAAAGCTGTACTAAGGACGATAATGGCAACATCACAGAAATACAATGTACATATGACCCCAAGAGCAAAAGTGGTAGTGGTACTGAGGAAAGTCTGCGCAAAGTTAAAGGAACGTTGCATTGGGTTTCAGTTAAACATGCAGTGGAAGCAGAAATTAGAGTTTATGATCGTTTATTTTTAGATGAGAGTCCGGATACACATAAAGACAAAGATTTCATGGAATTTGTGAATCCTGATTCTTTAAACGTCATTAAGGGGTTTTTAGAGCCAAGTTTAAAAAGTTCTAAAGTTGGTGATATTGTTCAATTTCAGCGATTGGGATATTTCTGTGTTGATCCAGATAGTTCAGACGAAAAACTGGTTTTTAACAAAACGGTTGGATTAAGGGATACCTGGTCAAAAATCCAACAAAAAAATTAGTATTGATATTTCTTATCGATGAAATTATATCAATCGGTATTATCTATTGAAATAGTACTGTTTTAAGGGCTTTTGAGCAGTTATTTATTTTCCGTCATGCAATGTGATGGTGTCATTTGTTAAAAGGACTTAGAGGCCATTAGAACAAGTATTGATGATTAGGTAACTCTGATTGAAGAAAACAACCGAGAGATGAACATTTAAAACAAAAAAGCCTCCAATTTTGATTGGAGGCTTTTTATTTATTGTAATCCAATTATTTTTTTGGATTATTCTTTTTCATTTCTTCTCCGATCATATTACTTGCCGTAAATGAAGCAACCATGTTGTTTAACATATCGCTACCCGCTTGTGGAGAATTGGGAAGTAATATTAAATTGGTATTTGTCTCCTCTCCTATTGATTGTAGTGTGTCATAATGTTGGGTTACAACAATCAAAGCTGATGCTTCTTGAGAATTTATGCCAACCTTGTTCAATACCTCTACAGATTCTTCAAGTCCACGAGCAATTTCTCGACGTTGGTCTGCAATACCTTGTCCTTGTAATCTTTTGCTCTCTGCTTCGGCCTTGGCTTTTTCTACGATAAGAATACGAGCGGCATCACCCTCAAACTGAGCGGCAATCTTTTCACGTTCAGAAGCATTGATACGGTTCATTGCTTCTTTTACCTGTGCGTCTGGGTCAATGTCAGTCACCAAAGTCTTAATGATGTCATAACCATAATTAATCATCGCCTCTTGGAGCTCAGATTTTACAGCAATTGCGATATCATCTTTTTTCACAAACACATCGTCCAATTTCATTTTAGGAACTTCTGCACGCACCACATCGAATACGTAAGAAGTAATTTGATCATGGGGGTACTCTAGTTTATAAAAGGCCTCATATACTTTTTCCTTAATAACAACGTATTGAACTGATATTTTTAGTTTCACAAATACATCATCTAGAGTTTTCGTTTCAACTATAACATCAAGTTGTTGAATTTTTAGACCAACTCTAGTAGCTATACGGTCAATTAATGGAATTTTCATCTGAAGCCCGGAATGGCGTATGCTTTGAAATTTTCCAAAACGCTCAACTATAACAGCAGTTTGTTGTTTAACTGTGAAAAAAGATGAAAAGAGAATAATCAGTCCGATAAAAATAATCGGTATAAGAAAGAAATTGCCCATGATATTTAGATTTTAGTTAGTGAATTGAAGTTACGAATTAACGGTATTATATACGTATGAAAATAGAGCAATTTGTTACAGTTTGATTCTTAAAGTGTGGAAATGGCTTTTTTAATTCTAGAAATGCTCTCTTCTGCACCAATCATGTCCATGATGTCAAATAAATGAGGACCCTTCATAGCGCCAACAATAACCAGTCGTAATGGCGGCATTACTTTTCCAAAGGACAATTCTTGTTTACCTATCCAATCTTTAATTATCGTTTCAATATTCTGAGAGGAAAAGTCATCAATACCTTCCAGTAGTTGAGCAACTGCATTCAGAATGTCTGGGGTATCCTCTTTCCACTGCTTGCGCATTGCTTTTTCATCATATAACTCAGGAGTTTTAAAGAAATAATCACTTAATCCCCAAAAGTCGGATACAAAGTTGGCTCGCTCTTTAATCAGCTCAACCACTTTCTCAATGAACTGCTCAGTGGGGATGGACTCAAGACCATCTTTGCCTTCTAACTCACCCATGAACAATTTGGCAAGCTCACTGTTTGGTTTGGATTGTAAATATTGATGATTATACCATTTGGTTTTGTCTGGGTCAAAACGAGCTCCCGATTTATGTACACGGTCTAAGCTGAAATCTTGTTTAAGTTCTTCCATGCTGAATAACTCTTGCTCTGTTCCAGGATTCCATCCGAGCATTGCTAAAAAATTGATTGTCGCATCAGGGAAGTAGCCCGCCTCACGATAACCAATAGAATCGTTCCAAGTTAATGGAAACACAGGAAAGCCCATTTTTTCACCATCTCGCTTGCTTAGCTTTCCTTTGCCTACGGGCTTCATAATCAAAGGAAGATGCGCAAATAGTGGTGCTTGCCATTCAAAGGCATCATACAATAATTGATGAAGGGCTAGAGATGGCAACCATTCTTCACCCCGTATCACATGGGAGATTTCCATAAGATGGTCATCAACTATGTTGGCCAAATGATAAGTGGGCATACCATCGCTCTTGAACAGCACTTTATCGTCCAATATGTTGGTATCTATTTCTATTTTGCCACGAATGATATCATTTAACTTAAGCTTCTGGTCTTGTGGTGTCAAGAACCGGACTACGTAGTCATGGCCAGCATCCAATTTGGTCTGTGTTTCTTCCTTGGTCAAGGACAAAGAATTTTCAAGCTTTAACCTGTTGTGCCAATTATAGATGAATGTTTTCCCTTTTGCTTCATGGTCTTTTCTATGAAAATCCAATTTTTCAGAAGTATCAAATGCGTAATACGCCTTTCCTTTAGTTATTAACTCTTCAGCGTATCTTTTGTACAAATGCTTTCGTTCACTTTGTCTGTAAGGTCCAAATCCGCCATCTTTCCCTGGTCCTTCATCAAAGGGGATATTACACCAATTTAAAGCTTCGACAATGTACTGTTCCGCGCCTTCAACATACCTATTTTGATCTGTATCCTCTATGCGTAGAACAAAGTCACCATTGTGTTTTTTAGCAAATAGATAATTAAAAAGAGCAGTACGTACTCCTCCTATATGTAATGGCCCTGTGGGGCTTGGTGCAAACCTAACTCTTACTTTTCGACTCATGAACTAAGATTAAGCGGCAAAGATAATCGAAACCCATGAAGCGCCAAAGCCGTTTATACTTCGTAGAGTGAGAATATTTCGGACGTGTATATGGGGAACTAGTGCTGTTTGGCGAATTTCATCTCATCAGGAACCCTTGGATTCATAATCTTAAACCAGAGAGGAGGTATCAAGGACATGACCATTGACGTTGGATAACCAAAAGGCATTTGGGGAGAAGTGTCATGATAGTCAAGAATTTGATATTTTTTGGAGGCTTTATAATGGTGATCACTGTGCCTGGTTAATTCATATAAGACTATTCGGCCTACTACATGGTTACTGTTCCAAGAATGTATTTCTTTTACTCGTTCATATCGGCCAGAAGGTAGTTTGGACCTTAATAACCCGTAGTGTTCTATATAGTTTACGGTCTCTAAAAGTAGAAAACCGACAATGGCTGTGCCAATTGCAAAATACAAGCCATTTAGATTGAAAAAGGTAAAGACTAAAAGCAGGTATGTAACTTGAATTATTGAATACCAGAGCATATCGTGCCGAACGGAAAACAGTGGAGTATTGTTGTTTTTTCTTAATTTCTGTTGAATTTTCCAAGAGTTTATGTACTGCTTAATTACTGATGTGAACCAAAAAGAGTAAACAGACTGGTTATATTTTGCTGTAGCGGGGTCGTTCTTTGTTGCTGCGTTTGCGTGATGACCATGATTGTGCTCTATATAAAAATGCATATATAAAGAGGGCAGTAATAAAAGCTTAGCTAAGTAGCGTTCTTTTGTTTTGTTTCGATGACCAAGCTCATGCGCCACATTGATTCCATTTGTGCCCAGAACTATGCCTACAGAAATGGTTATGCCAACGATTTCCAGGTAACTAAGAGATTGAGAGTTTATTAGCCATAATGCATAGATCAGGAGACCATACACAACGGGAATATTTAGGTATAGCAGCCAATCAAATATTTGTTGATGTTTCTTTTTTTTACGCTCCTCCAAAGTGGTGTTTGTTGTGTCCAACGGAAGCAGTATTTCAAGTATTGGAATGATAACGAACGCATATAATGGAGTAAAATAACTCCAATAGCCCAATAATTGAATGCTTAGTAAGGCAGAAGCCGGTAATGTGAAAGCCGCTAAGTATTTTAAATCTTTCATCCCATGCCTTTTAACAAATATTTGCTATCTACCATTGATTTATAATATATCTTGGTCTTAAATATAGTTGATTTGCAGGCATATAGTAACATACTTGAGAAATTAAACCTATTCACCAAAAAGTATTATACCAAAATGCTCATAAAGGGTTTACTCCTTTTTGTTGTGCTTTTGGCGATGCTTTTTTTCGTTGTTTTAGGGTTTGAGTTTGTATTATGGATGAATTCTGTTGGTAGAATGGTATTGCTCTTTGTTTTGATTCTTTTGGGCACTTATTTGCTTTATAGATTTATAGTGATACCATTGCTTTTTTTATCAAAAGTTAAGAATGGTATTTCAAACAAAGACGCTTCTTTATTAATTGGCAAGCACTTTCCCGAGGTTGATGATCAGTTGTTTAATTTGTTAGATCTGGCTGACAATAAAAACCAATCGGAATTATTATTGGCTAGCATTGAACAACGTTCAGAAGCACTTAACCCTGTGCCTTTTAGTAGGGCAATCGATTATAGAGAAAACTTAAAGTATGTTAAGTATTTGTTGCTACCTATAGGGGTGTTTAGTTTGGTATGGTTAACGGGGAATATGGGTTCTTTCTTTAATTCTTACGAACGGGTCATCAATTATGATATAGCGTATGAACCACCTGCACCTTTTAGGTTTAAGTTATTGTCCAATGACCTTGATGTGCTAGTGGATAAATCGTATACGATTAGAGTTTCTACTATAGGTGATATGCGTCCAGACGCTGTAAACATTATGGTTAATGGCAACGAGTTAATGATGCAAAATGACAATGGAACCTATAGCTACAGTTTGTCACCTCCTCTTTCCAAAATGGATTTTCACTTTGTTTCGGGTAAAGTAGAATCCAGAATATACACTTTAAATGCTTTAAAAGCTCCCGCAATTCTGAATTTTGAACTACTTCTTAATTACCCTTCTTATGTAAAAAAAGAGAATGAAATTCTGAAAAGTACTGGCAATGCTATCTTACCTGAGGGAACAAATGTTACTTGGAAAATAGTTAGTGAAAACACTTCCAAAGTTTTGCTAAAGGAAAAAGATACTGTACAGGATTTTTTAAAATCCACTGAAAATGTGTTTATGTTTTCAAAGAAGATTTATAGTGATTATTCATACGGAATTACGACTTCAAATGAGAATGTTGATGAGTATGAGAAGTTGGACTATAAGTTTACCACTATAAAAGATTCATACCCTAGCATTCGGGTGGAAGATGTTGTTGATTCTGTAGATTTGAATTTAAGATATTATGTGGGTGAGTCTTCAGATGACTATCAATTAGTAAATATAAGATTGGTATGTTATCCTGAGTTTGATGATGAAAACAAGCAGTATGTTGAAATAAGTAGGCCATCTTCGAATTTCAATCAATTCTATTACACTTTCCCTTCGGGATTAGATCTGGAGGAGGACGTTCCGTATAGTTTTTATTTCGAGGCTATTGACAATGATGCCATCCACGGAGGTAAGTCTATAAAGAGCCAAGTATTTGGCACGACCTTGTTGAACGAAGATGAATTACGCAAGATGGAGTTGCAAAAACAACAGTCTATAATTAAGAACATGGATGAGTCTGTTGAAAGATTCGAGGAGCAACAGGAATCACTTAAGGAGATTAGTCAAAAACAAAAAGAAAAGGAACAGCTTAATTATAGTGATGAAAATCAGATCAAGGATTTTCTAAGGAAGCAGCAGAACCAGGAGGACTTAATGCAAAAGTTTAGCAAGGAGCTGAGGGAAAATCTTGAGAAAACAACAAATAACGAGGAGTTAAATAGTTTACTCAAAGAACGCTTGGAACGTCAGGAATTGGAAGCAAGAAAAAATGAACGTTTATTGGAGGAGTTAGACAAGATTGCTGATAAAATTGACAAGGAAGAATTGGCTAAAAGGCTGGAGG
Source organism: Maribacter sp. HTCC2170 (assembly GCF_000153165.2). NCBI lineage: Bacteria > Pseudomonadati > Bacteroidota > Flavobacteriia > Flavobacteriales > Flavobacteriaceae > Maribacter > Maribacter sp. HTCC2170. The sequence continues at coordinate 1,590,569 of NC_014472.1, read as the reverse complement.
AATTGGCCAATAAACAAAAAAACAGCAAACGTAATTTGGAACAATTGTTAGAACTAACAAAAAGGTACTATGTAACGGAAAAAGCAGCACAATTAGCTGATGAGCTTAAAAAATTGAGTAAAAAGCAGAGCTTGTTATCGGAGCAGAAACTTAAAGAGGAGATTTCCGCCCAAGAGCAGCGGGAATTAAATGTTGATTTTGAGGAATTGGCAAATGAGTTGGGAGAATTAGAAAAGGACAATCAAGATTTAAAGAAACCAATAGATTTGGAGGTTAATAAGAAGAGGGAAGAGTCTATAAAGCAAGATCAACAAGAAGCTTTGGATGCAATAAAAGTAAATCTGAAAAGTGATGAACCTTCTGATTCTCAATTAAAAGACAAAGGCGCTGAAATAGCTAAGCAAAAGCAGAAATCTGCGGCGCAGAAAATTAAGGAGATGGGAGAGGAGTTAAGTGAATCGTCCGCAGCAGGGGGTGGTGAGTCAAGTATGGCTGAAGACGCGGATATGTTGCGACAAATATTGGATAATTTAATTACGTTTTCTTTTAAACAAGAGGGTTTGTTTGAGAGTTTGGAGGCTTCGGATTTAGATATTTCGAATTTTTCAAGCACGATTAGAAAGCAGAGTGAATTGAGAGCGCTTTTTGAGCATGTTGACGACAGCCTCTTTTCTTTATCACTGCGTAGGGCAGAGTTGTCGGAATTTGTCAATGAACAGATTACAGATGTGTATTATAATATTGATAAATCGTTAGAAAGTATTGCTGAGAATCAGATGTATCAGGGTATTTCTTATCAGAAATATGTCTTGAATGCTAGTAACAACTTGGCCGATTTCTTGGCTAATATTTTGGATAATATGCAGCAAAGCATGCAATCAGGTTCTGGTAGTGGTAGCGGTGAACCAGGATTTCAACTGCCCGACATAATAAAAGGGCAAGGTGAATTAAAGGAAAAGATGGATGGTATGGGTGAGTCGGAGGGAGGACAACCAGGCGAGGGAGAAGGTAAAGGTGAAAAAGGCAAGGAAGGTCAAAAGGGGCAAGATGGTGAAAAAGGTGAGAATGGTTCGAAGACAGGAGGAGACACCGGGAAAGGTGAAGGTACATCAGGGAGGGGAGAAGATGGAAAAAGTGCTGGAAATGAAGATGGTGGAAAGGAAAATGGCCCCAGCGAAAGAGAGTTAAAGGAAATTTATGAAATTTACAAAGAGCAACAATTGTTACGGCAAGAGTTGGAGCAGCAGTTGTTGAATATGATAAATGAGGGAGATAGAAAACTTGGGGAGAAGCTTGTAAAGCAAATGGAAGATTTTGAAAACGATTTGTTAGAGAATGGGGTTACACAAAGAACAATATCCAAGATTAATAATATTGAGCATGAGATGCTAAAACTAGAAAATGCCACACTAAAGAAGGGAAAGAAATTGGAACGGGAAAGCAATTTCAATTCAGAGATCTTTCAGAACCCCATTCTTACGAAGCCCTCTGCTTTAGAGAATTATAGAAATGAAGTTGAAATATTAAATAGACAAGCACTACCTTTGCGGCAAAATTTTCAGAATAGAGTAAAGGAATATTTCAAGGACAATGATTGAGTTCTTTCAAGAGGGAAGTTTTAGGATACATGCTAAAGAAAAGTATGCCGATTGGATTGGTAGGATAATTGTTTCGGAGGAATCTTTTGTTGGTATTATAAACTTCATCTTTTGTGAGGACGACTACTTACTAAAGGTTAATCAGCAACATCTTAAACATGATTATTTCACCGATATCATAACCTTTGATTATACAGATGGTAATATTGTAAGTGGAGACGTTTTCATTTCAACAGAAAGAATAGAAGAGAATGCCGGTTTGTTCGGTGTGAATTTTAACACAGAGTTGTTACGTGTTATGTCGCACGGTATTCTTCATTTGCTTGGCTATAATGACAAGTCCGAGGATGAGGTAATTAAGATGAGAGCTAAAGAAGAGGAGAAAATTAAAATGTTCCACGTGGAACAAAGCTAGATTTTATGTTTGGAGAAGAATACGATGTAATAGTTGTTGGTGGTGGACACGCTGGGGCGGAGGCGGCAGCGGCAGCGGCCAATATGGGCTCTAAAACTCTGTTGGCTACAATGAACCTGCAAACTATTGGCCAAATGTCGTGCAATCCTGCAATGGGAGGAATTGCAAAAGGACAAATTGTTCGGGAAATTGATGCTTTGGGTGGTTATAGCGGAATTATTACCGATAAATCGGCTATTCAATTTAAGATGTTGAATAAATCAAAGGGCCCTGCGATGTGGAGTCCAAGAACGCAAAACGATAGAATGCGTTTTGCCGAGGAATGGAGACTGGCTTTGGAGAACACGCCGAATGTGGATTTTTATCAGGAAATGATAAGTGGCCTTTTGCTTGATGGTAATAAGGTCGTGGGTGTCAGAACCTCTTTGGGGATTGATGTTAAAGGAAAGTCAGTAGTACTTACAAATGGAACTTTTTTAAATGGCTTAATACATATTGGAGAAAAACAATTTGGTGGTGGACGAGCTGGTGAAAGAGCGGCAACGGGAATAACCGAACAACTTACTGATTTAGGTTTCGATAGTGGAAGAATGAAGACGGGTACCCCACCAAGAGTTGATGGCAGATCTTTGGATTTTTCTAAAATGATTCTTCAACCTGGTGATACTATTCCGGAGAAGTTCTCTTATTTGGACACTCCTGTTTTGACAAAACAAAGGGATTGTCACATGACGCATACAAGTAAGTTAGTCCATGATTTGCTAAAGGAGGGTTTTGAACGATCTCCTATGTTTAATGGCAGAATAAAAAGTCTTGGGCCAAGATATTGTCCGTCTATCGAAGATAAGATTAATAGGTTTGCGGACAAGGACAGTCATCAGTTGTTTGTTGAGCCTGAGGGATGGGACACTGTGGAGGTTTATGTGAATGGATTTTCCACTTCTTTACCAGAAGATGTTCAGTTTAAAGCGCTGCGTTCAGTGGTTGGGTTTGAGAATGTAAAATTCTTTAGACCTGGTTATGCCATTGAGTACGACTATTTTCCACCTACTCAATTGAAGCACACACTGGAGACTAAGTTGATTGACAATTTGTATTTCGCAGGTCAAATAAACGGAACTACAGGTTATGAAGAGGCAGCCTCGCAGGGACTAATGGCTGGAATAAATGCACATCTTAAGCTAAATGAAAAGGAACCTTTTATTCTAAAAAGAGACGAAGCATATATAGGTGTTTTAATAGATGATCTTATTACTAAGGGTACTGAGGAACCGTACCGTATGTTCACTTCAAGAGCTGAGTATCGTACCCTTTTAAGGCAGGATAATGCAGATTTAAGACTAACTCCTAAGAGTCATGAAATTGGACTGGCAACAGATGACCGATTAAAACGCATGGATGAAAAGAAAAGGAAGTCTGATGCTTTTGTTCAATTTTTCAAAAGTACAAGTGTTGGACCTGAAGCCATTAATCCAATTTTGGAAAGCGTTGACTCTTCCTTGGTAAAACAATCCGATAAGATGTTCAAGGTTTTTTCAAGACCAAAAGTCACCATGAATCATATGCTTCAGTTAGATTCAGTTTCTGAGTTTGTTTCTGATAATGATTTGGACAGGGAGGTAATGGAGCAGGCTGAGATACAGGTGAAGTATTCTGGCTATATTCAAAAGGAGAAGAACAATGCCGATAAATTGCATAGACTCGAGAATGTCAAAATTCCAGATAATTTTGATTATTCAAAGTTGAAATCATTATCGTATGAGGCCCGTGAAAAACTTGAGACCATAAGACCAGTTACGATTTCACAAGCCTCTAGAATTAGCGGGGTCTCGCCATCGGACATTAGCGTGCTTTTGGTATTTATGGGACGATAAAATATTTATTGTTCCACGTGGAACAATTCTTTTTTTGTAGGTTGGTTTATACTTTCACGACAAATTAAAAGTTTGGTTCATCACTTTTAAATTCGCTTTCATAAGAATTGGTTTTAAAGTATCTTCGATGATTCAAAAAGGATAATTTGTCTACTAAACTGCGCAATGAAATCATATTTAAAGACTAAAGATTATTCGGTAACCGGAGAAGTTTTTGAACTTGTTGTCGATGAAGAATTAGAGATGTTGATTACCCAACCTCAACCCAAATATCTTGATAAATATTACGACAGTGACAAATACATTTCACATACAGATGCCAATGATACTTTAGTCGACAGGATATATCAAGTCGTAAAAAAGTATAGTATTTGGAGGAAGTTCAAAATCGTGAAAAAATATGGCACGGATTGTAGAACTATTTTAGATGTTGGAGCGGGAACTGGTGATTTTTTGTTTACTGCTAAAAAATGTGAGTGGGAAGTGAGTGGGGTAGAACCTAATCATGATGCAAGAATGCGTGCTAAAGAAAAAGGAGTGAATCTGTGCACAAGTTTGGAAGATCTCAAGAAGAATAACTTCAGTACAATTACCCTGTGGCATGTTTTGGAGCATTTACCAAATCTTAACCATCAAATTAAGCAACTGGTTTCTTTACTTGGGAAAGAAGGTACGATGGTTGTAGCCGTCCCTAATTATAAATCATACGATGCAAAGTACTACAAGGAATATTGGGCGGCGTATGATGTACCACGACATCTTCACCATTTTTCTAAAACCGCCATTGAGAAACTCTTTTCAAACCATGGGATGAAAGTGGTTAAAACAAAACCAATGGTTTTTGATTCATTCTATGTTTCTCTGTTATCTGAAAAATATAAGACAGGCCGTCAAAACTATGTTAGGGCAATTGCGATTGGTTTTCTTTCAAATTTGAAGGCTTGGGTTAGCGGGGAGTACTCTTCTCATATTTATGTTCTAAAAAGGGAGTAAAATCGATTTTAAGACGGTTTGGGGGCTTTTGAGCCTTGCGAGTGCTAGATAGACTGTATTTCTGTCAAAAGATTAAATATAGAGCACGTTAGGAGTTCAATATTAATTGATATTTTCTATTATTTTATTTATTTATCATAGAAATTATCTATTATTTGCGCTATCTTGATTTTCCTCTGAAATGGAGTCATTTACCAAATCACAAATACTTGAATTAAAGAGTTAGTTTTAAAAACCTTTCCTATTTTTGCGCAATTCTATAATTTAATCCTTTAAAAGGAAGAATTTTAAATCATACAAAAATGAAAAGAGTATTATTCGCTATAGTCGTATTGATGATGGTATCATGTCAACAGGAAAAAATAGGATATGTTGACAACGTAAAATTGATGGAGGACTATCAAGAAAAAATAGATGTTGAGGCCAAATACAAAACAAGATTGGATGCCTTTGGGAAAAAGAAGGACAGTATTTCGCAAGCCTTTCAACTAGAGGCACAGGCCTTTCAATTGAAAGCTCAGAAGATGTCACAAAAGAAAGCTCAAGAAGAATATGCTGTTATTCAACAGAAAGGACAATTCATAGGGCAACAATTGCAACAAGAAGAACAACAATTACAATTACAGGGCCAAACCGAAATGGATAGCTTAGTGACTAAGGTGAAAAATGAGATCAAGGATTTTGGTAAGAAAAACGCCTACTCATATATTTTAGGTGGTGGCGATGGAGGTAGCGTTCTTTATGGTACCGATGCCAATGACCTTACTTCGCAAATCACCAAAATTTTAAATGACAATTACTCAAAGTAAATTTTCAAAATGGCATTTGCCAAATAAAAGTAATCTAGGAGCCCTAACATAACTGTTAGGGCTTTTTTAGTACTACGGTTGTAGCAAAAAGACTAGAAAGATTGCCGGTACAAAGTATATTGCAATGGTTCTTGCCCCATCATAATCTTTGGCTATTCGTTGTCCAAATAGTAACATAAGCAAAGCAATACAAGACAAAATTGCACCATATAATGCCAAGGCACTTTTACCTTCAGCTACAAGTTGGTAGATGCCTATTATGCACAGGATTCCGGCGACTATCTCAAGAATTAGTATTGTGGCCACTAGGAAAGGCACCATGCCTCCCAAAAAGGTCTTTGAAAAATGTCCTCTAAGCCATGATATATTTCCATTCCAGTCCATTATTTTATCCAATCCACTTTGAATAAATGTAATTACCAAAAACAATAAAAGTAAAATCTCAGTGACGTTATTTAGTGGATGCTCCATTTTTTTATTTCAGGGTAGATTAGTTGATAAGCGAACTTTCTTTTTTATGCAATAGACGTGTGAGTTTTATTGAAAGATCGGTAAGTATTATTTTAGAATTGCCATTTCGCTCAATATGGTACATGGCATTTTCTAGCTCTTCCACAATATCCAAAATGTTGTTTTCATGAATAAAAGGGGCGAATTTTTCCAATTGAAAACCATCCATGTGAATTCGCATAAAGGCCAGTTCTTTAATGTTAAAGTTAATCAACATGGCCTGGCGCATTACTGCTATGCAGTATTGTAGAAATTTTTTCTGTGTTTCTCTTCCGGTTTTAGCAACTTCTTCAGCCCATAGAATAAGTTCATGTATAGCAGATTTATTGCCTTTTGCCTTGAACGCACTTCGTACCCATTGTACAAACCATTTCTCAAAGACAAGATCCTCTGAATCGTTGTTCATTAAATCAAGGGCCTTATTAAAATTGCCGTTGGCCTCATGTGCCAGGCGTAATGCCTCCTCTCGCATGAGTCCTTTGTCCTCCAGGGCTTTTGCCATGAACTCTTCGGCAAGAGGCGGAAAATGTAGAATTTGACAACGAGATTTTATGGTCTGGATAATCTGCTCCTCATTTTGTGCAACCAATAGAAAAACAGTTTTTTCAGGAGGTTCCTCAATCAATTTCAAAAGCTTATTGGCCGTGGCAACGTTCATTTTTTCTGCCATCCATATCAGCATCACTTTATACCCTCCCTCATATGATTTTAAGGAAAGCTTCTTCACTATAGCATGTGCCTCATCAACCCCTATTTGTCCTTGTTTTTTTTCAATTCCAATTAAACGGTACCAATCAAAAAGGTTTCCATAAGGTTGTTCCATGATAAATTGCCGCCATTCCTCCATATAGTGATTACTCACTGCATGACTTTTCACCTTATCGGAATTTGAAACAGGAAAAGCAAAATGCATATCGGGATGGGAAAGTGTATTGCACTTAATATTACAAGCTTGATTATCAACACTACTGTTTTCGGCATTTTGATTGGCACATATTATATATTGTGCATAAGCTATTGCCATTGACAGTGCACCCGAACCTTCAGGCCCCACGAATAATTGGGCATGGGGTATTCGACCGGCATCAGCGCTTTGGGCCAGGTGATTTTTTATATGGGAAAGTCCCAGTATATCATTGAACAGCATCATCCAAAGATAGTTTTTTTGAATAAGTAAATAAACATTATATAATATTGAAATTATTCAGCTTATTTTCAATAAAATCCCTTAAATATTTACCTTTGCAGTTCATTTAAAACGAAGCATCATGATGACCATTGACGATTTTAATTTTGAAAATAAAAAAGCATTGATTCGAGTTGATTTCAATGTTCCATTGGATGGGGAATTCAATGTAACGGATACGAATAGAATTGAAGCTGCGAAACCAACTATAATCAAGGTTTTGGAAGATGGAGGCAGTGCTGTTTTGATGAGTCATTTAGGGAGACCAAAAGGGCAGAAAAACCAAGATATGTCGCTTAAACATATTTGCGGTAAAGTTTCTGAGATTATTGGAGTTCAAGTTAAGTTTGTTGAAGATTGTGTTGGTGAGATGGTTGAAAAAGCTGTTGCTGAACTTCAGGAAGGAGAGGTTTTATTATTGGAAAACCTTCGTTTTTATGATGAGGAAACTTCTGGTGATGTCGATTTTGCTGAAAAACTTTCGAAATTGGGTGATATTTATGTGAATGATGCTTTTGGAACCGCTCACAGGGCCCATGCTTCAACTACAATTGTTGCGCAGTTCTTTTCTGGCCAAAAATGCTTTGGCAACTTATTGGCCAAAGAGATAAAATCTATTGAGAAAGTGATGCGTACAGGAGAAAAACCTGTGTTGGCAATTCTAGGAGGGGCAAAGGTTTCTTCTAAGATCACCATAATTGAAAACATACTTGACAAGGTGGATCATCTAATTGTCGGTGGAGGTATGACGTATACTTTTGTAAAGGCCCAAGGGGGTAAAATCGGGGATTCTATTTGTGAGGATGACAAAATGGATCTTGCGATGAGTATACTTGCCCAGGCTAAGGAAAAAGGGGTTCAAGTTCATATACCTGTTGATGTTTTGGCAGCAAATGATTTTAGCAACGATGCCGATACACAAGTGGTTGATGTAGATAAAATACCAGATGGCTGGCAAGGTCTGGATGCCGGTCCAAAAACTTTGGATATTTTCAAAGAAGTGATTTTAAAAAGTAAAACCATTTTGTGGAATGGCCCTGTTGGGGTCTTTGAAATGGAGAATTTTTCGAATGGAACCATCAGCGTTGGTGATTTTATTGATGAAGCCACACAAAATGGTGCTTTTTCATTAGTAGGTGGTGGTGATTCGGTAGCGGCTGTCAAGCAATTTGGATTCCAAGAAAAAGTGAGCTACGTCTCTACTGGTGGTGGTGCGATGTTAGAGAGCCTCGAGGGAAAAACTTTGCCCGGAATCGCTGCAATATTAGAAGGGTAAGGGCGTTATCGATTAACGGGAGTTACCGTATTAAACGATACTTTAGGATTTTAAATTTTATTCTTTCAAAAAAAAATACGATTTTCGTTAGTTCCCGTTAACTAAAGAACATCCTATGTTTTCATTTAAATCTTCATGTTTAAGCTTTGTCTTATTGATTTTTTTGACCATTCCAATAATGGCCCAAGAAACTAAAGACGCTGCTGTTGAACAAGGCAAGGTCGTCGAGGCCAAAGATATTCCGTTAGATACACTTGCCATAAATGATAATGCGCTTCCTGTTATTGCCATTGGCGACAAAAAAACTTTTGATTTAAAGGATATCGAAATTGCTGCAAAATATGATAGCCTTTGGATGAAGGAATTATACGAAAGTGCGGAGCTTTATGACGATATGTACAGAGAAGTATCTCAGCTTGATACTGATTTTGCTCCAAACAGCACATTGAATACCGATACCCTTAAAATGCGATTGGAAAGGTTGAATCAAAAAACACCTTTTAATGTTGCGTATAATCCCTCATTAGAGAACGTGATTAAGTCTTTTTTGGTTCGTAAACGTGGCTTAATTGAGCGAATGCTTACCGTAAGCCAATTTTATTTTCCACTTTTTGAGGAACAATTAGACAACCATGATATTCCTTTGGAAATGAAGTATCTCGCCATAGTGGAATCTGCCTTGAACCCAAGGGCTAGATCTAGAGTTGGTGCTACTGGTCTATGGCAATTTATGTACGGCACGGGAAAAATGTACAAGTTAGATGTTAGTAGTTATGTAGATGAACGTAGCGACCCTATAAAATCCACAGAAGCTGCCTGTTTATACCTTTCTAAACTATATGATATTTTCGACGATTGGGATTTGGCTTTAGCGGCATATAATTCTGGTCCAGGAAATGTGAACAAGGCCATACGGCGATCAGGTGGATATAAAAACTATTGGAACATCAGAAGAAACCTTCCACGTGAAACAGCTGGTTATGTGCCTGCATTCCTAGCAACAATGTATTTGTTCGAGTATGCCGAGGAACATGGTATAAAACCAAAAAAAGTTGACCGCACCTATTTTGAAACAGACACCATTCATGTAAAAAGCTTGATTACGTTTAATCAAATTTCTGAATTGGTCGGAGTGGGCGTTGATGAATTGAAGCTGCTAAATCCATCATACAAATTAAACATCATTCCTTATGTAAAAGGAAAAGATTATTCCTTGAGATTACCAAAGGCTGCGATGGGAAAATTCGTTTCAAATGAGGAGGCTATCTATGCACACGTTAAGGAGCAATTAGGGAGCAAGGAATCTCCTTTGCCCCAGTTGGTAAAAGCGGATGATAGAATACGATATAGGGTACGAAGCGGAGATTATCTAGGAAAAATTGCAGAAAGATATGGTGTGGGAGTTAGCCAAATCAAGAGATGGAATGGTTTAAGAAACAATAATCTACGCGTAGGCCAACGGTTGACTATCTATTCCAGAAAACCAGTTACCTCTAATAGAGCTACAAAAACCACGAAATCAGCTTCGCAAAAGATAAGCGGAGTTGGAGCAAAGGTGCATACGGTAAGGAGTGGCGATTCACTTTGGACCATTTCAAGAAAATATCCTGGAATTAGTATCGAAAATCTACGAGAATGGAACGGTATTAGTGGTAATAACCTAAAACCAGGCACAAAACTGAAATTGTGCGATTGTTCATCGTAAACTAAAATTACATATGAGACATTTTAAGTTACTGTTTGCTCTTTTGTTCTTTATTGTTTTATCCTGTAAAGATCAAGGCAAAAAAAGCTATCTACCCAGCTCTATTGGCGCGTATAACACTTTAATCGTTGTAATAGATAATGAGCTATGGAAGTCTAAGGTTGGCGATAAGGTTCGCGAACATTTTGCAGCATCATCCCTAGGGTTGACAATGGATGAACCTTTATTCTCAATAACGCAGATACCACCAGGGGTTTTTTCAGGAGCAGTTCGTAATAGCAGATCGGTTCTTTATGTGCAAAAAGACACTATTAATTTGGCCCATATTAAAACTGATATGTATTCAAAACCGCAAAAGGTGGCCGTGGTTAAGGGTAATTCAGATGATGAGATAATAGAAAATCTTGACTTGAAAGCCGAAGAAATGATAGGAACCTTTAAAAACCTAGAAATTAGTGAGGCGCAGACTAGATTTCTAAAGTCTTTGAACAAAGAGAAAGATATTCAGGAGAAATTCGGAATCAATTTAAATATACCGTCAATTTATAAAGTGGTGAAAAGTGAAGAAAATTTTGTTTGGGTCGAAAGGCTTATCCAAAAAGGGCAAATGAACATTATTGCTTATGAAATGCCTTGGGATAGTTTTTCGGTAGATTCTACTTTTATTAAAGATATAGTTCGCATGCGCGACTCTATTGGCAGCTTGTATATTCCTGGTCCAGATGTTCCTGGCAAAAGAACCCATATGCGTTCGGAACCGGCATTTGCCCCATCTGTTTTTCCTGCTGAAATTGCAGGCAGAAAAGCAGCTGAGGTTCGTGGTTTATGGGATATTAAGAATTACCCTATGGCGGGACCATTCTTAACTTATATTGTCAACGACAGGGAGAATAATAGAAAAATCGTTGTGGAAGGTTTTACGTTCGCTCCGGCCACTGAAAAGAGAGATTATATGTTCGAATTGGAAGCCATAATCAAAACATTGAGATTCAATTAGTAACTTAAAATGACATAAAAAAAGCCCCTAAACTTAAAGTTTAGGGGCTTTTACCTTTTATAGTGAATCTTAGAAATTGCCAAAACTAAATCCTGTTGATACTCTAAATACAAATGCATAAATCACAATTGCCAGTAGCGAAAAACAAAACCACGAAAAAGCCTTGAAATATCTTTTGATAAATTGATTGCTCCAGTTTCTAAAAGCTTCAAAATAAATGTTTTTTAAGAGTAATAATTTTCCCATACGTCCATTAGTTTAATTATTGTTACAGCAAAATTCACTATTTAGAATAATTGTCAAAAATAAAAAGGACGAAATGACAAATAATTTGGTTCATTAAAGCCTGGAATTGTATCCAATCTATGAACGGCTATTTTAATCGATTAAAAGGAGAATTAATGGAGAGAATGAGATTAAATTTGTTCTGCAAACTGAAAATAAAAAGCGCCCTTTTTCATGGGGCGCTCTAAAATTGGGTTGGTTTAAGAATTACTTAATCGAACGCAAATCCTGTAGACACTCTAAATACGAATGCATAAAGCATTATGACGAAACTGGCAAAGCAGAACCATGAAAAGGCTTTAAAATAGGATTTGACAATGGCATTGCCTAAGTTTCTAAAGGCCTCCAAATAGATTTCTTTGATTAGAAGTACGTTTTTCATGTTGTTTGGGTTTAGGGTTAAATAGTGTCACTTGGTATGATATATAACGGATAATCAGTTAATTAGGTGTTTTTTTCTTAGAATATGTTGTCAACACGGTTTAGAATGTTGTGAACTTTTAAAAGGGGCATAAAAAAACCATGATTCTTTGTTGAATCATGGTTTTTAATATATCAGATTTGTTCCTTGTTTTACATTTCAACAATAATGAATTCAGATCGTCTGTTGAGCAAATGGTTTGCCTCTGAACACCTTACGCTTCCGTCACATCCATTTATCAGTCGCTCTTCTCCATAACCAATAGCACTCTGAATTCTATTTGCGTCAATTCCCTTAGAGATTATGTAAGCCCTAGTTGATTTGGCACGCTTTTCAGATAAATATTTGTTATATACACGTGCTCCCCTTGAATCGGTATGTGATTCAATTTTAATCACCATAGTAGGATACTCGGTCATTACCTGAACGAGCTTGTCGAGTTCCTCAGATGCATCTTTTCTAATATATGATTTGTCAAAATCAAAATAGATCATCTCGGTTTTCAGTTTGCGAATACCATCTTCTACTGCAATCATTTCTTTTAATCTTCGAAGTGCAACTTCTGTATTCACCACTTCGTTGTCCTTTGTTGATACCCCTACTTCTTCATCAAAGTAATCTTGACGAGTTGTTTTGACGGTATATTTTGTGTTACCCTCTAAATCTTCAAATAGGAACGTGCCGTCATCATTGGCCACCATTTCCTTGATTTTCATGTTATTTTCATCTAATAGGGTTACCAAGGCTTTTGGCATAATATTACCTGTAATCAATTCGGTTACAACACCTGCAATGGCATTTAGATTTTCAGGAACTTCTTCAACTACCAATCGTTTAAATGAATAAATATCATCATCTCCTTTACCCCCTCTTCTGTTGGAGGCGAAGAAACCTTTTTGGTTCTCCTCGTTCACGATATAGGAGAAATCGTCTTTGTTACTGTTTATGGGTTTACCTACATTCTTGACTTCAAGAAAACCTTCCTCTTCATCTATGGCCGCTTCGAATACATCTAAGCCGCCTAAGCCAACATGGCCATTAGAGGAAAAATACAGCTTCTCTTTATTTATAAAAGGAAACATTTCTTTTCTTTCTGTATTGATACCGGGGCCTAAATTTCTTGGTTCTGAAAAACTTCCGTCACCGAGGACGTCAACAACAAAAATGTCGGTCTGGCCAATTGTCCCGGGCATGTCAGATACAAAATATAGTAATTTTCCGTCTGGGCTAAGTGCAGGATGTCCAGTAGAATAGTCATCGCTATTAAACGGCACCTCTCTGGCCTCGGTCCATTCACCGTTCACTTTTGTTGAACGATATATTTTGAGGTGATTTACACCTTTTTTATCTCTTTTTAATTTTTTACCGTAATTATTCCTTGTAAAGTACATGGTTTCATTATCCGGAGCGAAAGTCACTGAAGCTTCATGATATTTTGTATTGACCGCTTTAGAGAACTTAATAGCATCTTTGAGCTCTTGCGATTCTTCATTTAGTTTAGCTACATATAAGTCGAGAAAAGGTTGATTGTTCCATTTATACTTTCTGGTATTGAATATAGATGTATCATTAGAAGAGGCGTATACTATTTGCCCATCGCTATGGAACATTGGAGAAAACTCTGAATATTTTGAATTTATAGCTAAATTAAGAACATCAAATTCTTGTTTAGAATTTCGCAATTCGTCCAATACAACTTCGTTTGGCAAGGCATTTTCAGCAACGTCTCTTGAAATTGAAGCATCTGGGTCTTGCATTTTACGGTTGTATAACCTCATAAGGCGTTTAGACCTAGCATATTTACCAGTGCCCTTTAAAGAGTGTGCATATTTGAAAATATTATCAGCGGACATTTCTTTCCCATAATTTTCATATAACAGATTATACCAATGATAGGCTTTTTCCATATTGGTATTAAAGTAATGCGCGTCCCCAGCTTTTTGGATGATGTCGAAAGAATGGTTCTTTTCACTTTTGTTCAAAGCTTGTTCGTACAATTCGGCAGCTTCTGCATACCACATTTTGTCAAAATAAATATCAGCTTTTTCAATAAGTTTACTTCGATTTGGTTTGCCTTGTGTTGTATTTTGTCTTGAGTAATTGTCATCGGAAGTTTTTTGACTTTCCAACATTTCGTAAGATACTTCCTCGACATCCATAGCCTCGTTATTATCACCATTGGCCACATTCAATATCCAAACAGCTTCTTTGTATAATCCATCAAGATCGGTACTGGCCGCATCTATCGCCGTTTCCCAATTTTCATGATGCTGTAGATACAGATAGTTCATCTTGTTTTCAGGATTGTGGATATATCCGGCGTCAAAACCTAATTTTCTATGTTTTTTTGCTGCCTTTTTAGCATTTCGGTTCTTTCCAAAAACTCCAGCGACAATGTAATACCCATCTTCTATTTTATTTAAGTTTGTCAGTTTTCTTTGCAGTATTCCTTTGATATCTGCTGCTGCTTCAAAAAGGTCAGCTTCTGTGGAAGACTCGTTTAATTTACTATAATTCGATTGGAAATTATCGCTATAGATTCCTGTTATTTCTGATGATGGAGTCGCTTGGGCCACAACACCAATATGGAGGAACAGAAAGTATATAACTGCTAGTATGTAATATTTGATTTTCATGGTAGCAAAACTGTAATTTGGTCTTAACTTTAAGATTGGTTGTTTTATTGAGCAAATTAAATAAGGGTTGCCCAATATGAATTAAAGACCGAATCTAAGCGTTCTTTAAGTTTTGAAATATTTTTTGTTGTGAAAGAGTTGTTTTTTGTCGTGTAATACGGCTTTTTGTCGATAGACGCCCAATTTGTAGGATACGAGAAGAAGTGAGAACTTTGCTGAAAATGATCAAAGATTAAAAAATACCAATAAGTACATTGTGATTTTAGAGCAAAAAAACACCCCAAGAAGGGGTGCTGTTATATGATGTATTGAGAAAATGCTATTTGTCGTTGTTATCCTCAATTTTTTCCTCCTCTTTGGAGGCATCTTTAAATTCTTTGATTCCACTTCCGAGCCCTCTCATTAATTCAGGGATTTTTTTTCCTCCAAACAAAAGAAGAACAACCATTACAACGATTGCTATTTGCCACGGACCTATTGCTAAAAATATCTGTAAAGCTGTCATAATTTGTAATTTAATGCAAAGCAAATGTACTAAAAACTTATTAGTTTGCTGTTAATATTAACGTAAGAGGTATTTTTTAATTGCATAAACTGAATTTTAAAAAAATACGTACATAAAAGAGTTGACGAAGCGAAATGCATCTGTTATAAAAAAGTGAAGAACCTCATTAATTTCAATTCTAAGTTTATCTTTGCGTACGATGGCTAAAAAAGTAAAGAAAAGAAAGGATATCAAAAGAAAGCTGCTGCACAAGTATCGCCTGGTAATCCTTAATGAAAGTACTTTTGAAGAAAAAATAAGCTTTAAACTAAGTCGTTTAAATGTATTCGTAACAGGATCACTTTGTATAATTGGTCTAATCGGCCTTACCATATTACTCATAGCGTTTACACCTCTACGTGAGTACATACCTGGCTATTCTTCTACCAAACTGAAAAGACAGGCGACCGAACTCACCTATAAAACAGACTCTTTAGTAAACACATTATATTATACCAATAGGTATTTGAATAATATTAGAATGGTGCTCCGGGGTGATATTGAGAATAATGAGATAAATAGAGATTCTTTATTCGAGCAATTTAAATTGGATCCATCAAGTGTTGATTTAGATCCTATAAAAGAGGATTCGCTACTGAGAGCAGAAGTTGCTTTAGAGGATAAATATAATTTGTTTGAAAGAAACAGTGATAAGTCCAACTTAGTGCTTTTTCCGCCCTTAAACGGAACATTGTCTGAAAAATACAATAGAGATATTAAGCATTTTGCTGTAGATGTTGTTGCCCCCAAAGACACCCCTGTAAAAGCTGTGGCCAACGGTATAGTAATTTTTGCTGAATGGACGACTGAAACGGGATATGTGATTATACTTGAACATAAAGATGGTCTATTGAGTGTTTATAAACACAATGGTTCTCTGAGCAAATCACAGGGTGATATTGTTCGTGCCGGAGAAGTCATTGCTTCAGTGGGCAATACCGGTGAATTTACCACAGGCCCTCATTTGCATTTTGAATTATGGGACAATGGCAACCCTGTTAACCCCTTGGATTTCATAGATTTTAAATAATATGTCATTAAAATCGGCTGCCGCGAGAATTTTTGCCAAACGAATAACCCAAAAAACTTCAAAATGGGCTAATCGTCCAATTGAAACGCAGGACAAAGTATTTAGGTCTTTGATAAAGGCAGGTGGCAAAACCCTATTTGGTAGAGACCATGATTTTGCTGAAATACATAATCATGATAATTTTGTGAAAAGAGTCCCCATAAGGGATTATGAGGAGCTTAAGGACTATGTTGCCAAGGTAGTTGATGGGAATTCAAACATCCTATGGCCCGGAAAACCGATATATTTTGCAAAAACTTCAGGGACGACTTCAGGTGCCAAGTACATTCCGATAACAAAAGTATCTATCAAACATCAGGTTGAAGCTTCACGTAATGCCATTCTAAATTACATTGATGAAACAGGAAATGTTGATTTCGTTGATGGCAAAATGATATTTTTACAAGGGAGCCCTGAACTTGAGGAAAAAAATGGCGTTAAACTTGGTAGGCTTTCGGGCATATCAGCACATTATGTTCCCAATTATCTACAAAAAAACAGGCTACCAAGTTGGGAGACCAATTGCATTGAAGATTGGGAAACCAAGGTAGATGCAATTGTAAATGAAACCATCAATGAAGATATGACTGTAATAGCAGGAATTCCTTCATGGGTGCAAATGTATTTCGAAAAATTAAGCACCAAAGGCGATAAAAAGATTGGTGAATTATTCAAGAACTTTCAACTATTCATTTATGGCGGGGTCAACTATGAACCTTATCGAGCTAAATTTGAAAACCTCATAGGCAAAAAAGTAGATAGTATTGAATTATTCCCAGCCAGTGAAGGTTTTTTTGCATATCAAGATTCTCAAAAAGAAAAGGGAATGCTACTGCTTTTAAATTCCGGGATTTTTTATGAATTTGTAAAAGCAGAAGATTTTCATAATGAAAACAGAAAACGCCTTACACTCAAAGATGTTAAAATAGGGGTCAATTATGTGATGATTATTTCTACCAACGCAGGTTTATGGGCATATAATCTTGGAGATACCGTTCAGTTTATTTCATTGAAGCCTTATAAAATAGTCGTTTCAGGAAGAATTAAGCATTTCATTTCGGCATTTGGGGAACATGTAATTGCCAAAGAGGTTGAAGAGGCAATGCAAAGGGCGGTTGAAGCTACAGATGCCAGAATCAATGAGTTTACAGTGGCACCTCAAATAACACCTAAAGAAGATGAACTTCCTTATCATGAATGGTTGGTTGAGTTTGAGAATCAACCAACTGACATGGATAAATTCATTCAAATTTTAGATGCGTCACTACAACAACAGAATAGTTATTATTTTGATTTGATTGAGGGTAAAATTCTTCAGACCCTGAAAGTTCTGCCTATAAAAGTTGGAGGGTTTCAGGAATATATGAAGTCAATAGGTAAGTTAGGAGGTCAGAATAAAGTACAACGACTATCCAATAATCGCAAGGTCGCTAATGTCTTATCCACGTTTGCCCAAGAGAGTTGATATTTGGTCTTTGGCTAAAGTACCAGTTATGAATCATCAATTTTAATTGTAATTTTGCATGAACTTTCTCTATGAATCCAAGAACTAATACGACAAGAGCACAAGAATCTACAAATGCAATAGAACGTTTGTACATTACAATGCGACATTTATTTAATCGGGGGTTCTATAAGCCCATGGGTGTTTCAGGCGAAACACTAAGAAATGCACTTTTGCAATTACGCCCAGAAATTTATGGCTCAATAGCCGAGGAAAAGGCTGAGTTAAGTGGACTTGTATATGTTTTGGAACGTCTACCAGAAGGCATTGAACAATGCAGGTTTATAAACCTCACTTCAGACGAAGGTTATGGCAAAGCACATTTTGATGCAATTATACCACCTAAGAGAAGAAGAAATTGTTATCGTATCGATGATGAGCAAATGAATATTGAGATCACTAGGGGAAGATCCGATATTTATGACATTCTTACCCACCTAACTTTTTTGTTCATAGAATCTTACAAAATATCTAAGAGGGTATTGATAGAGGATTCCGATAAAACCATTCGAGATTGGGACAAACTGGAAACAGTGGTAAAAAAACAAAAGTTGACCCAGTCAGAGCGTGAGGTCGCTTTGATACATACTGCAAATATCTTAGGTAGGTCTTTTGATGAAATATTGGAGTATTACAAAAAGTTTGCAACCAAAAAGAATCCTGAAAAATTCTTACATATCATTTATTGGATGGGCAAACTGGCGATTGAAGAGGAGGTGACAGGAGATAAGCGTGCTATAACTTTCACTTCACTTTTACGAGAGCGACTTGGCCATCATATCCATGGTGAGGTTTGGGCAAACACGATAAAAGAGGTTTTGGCAAAAAATGAACTACTCTCAAGACCAATACACATCATTAGTGCAAATATGCACAGTGTCATGAATTCTTTGTTTGCAAGAAAGGCACTTAGTAAAGAGTATCCTAAGAATGGCTCGTTGGAAATTTACGAGGCATTAAGTTCACCAAAAAACAAAGAACTGCAGAAAAAGGTAACTCAAATTGCTACTAAGAATGGGATGATAGCCATTGACGACATCTCTGGAACCAACATAGATGTTCAGGTTTTTGACTTGGCCAAACTAGGAAAAGATGCTTGTTGTTATGATTTGGGCGAGGACATTCCAAATAATCAAAAACCTGTTATATTTGTTATGGACTATGCCTTTGGAGAGCAAGCATATGAAACCATAGACGAGCTTTTAAAGCCCTACAAAAGTGCAATGAAAGGGGATATATTTTTGGATGTAGCTTCAATTTCAATAATGGGGAAAGCAGGAATCTTAGAAGGTGGCAAAGGAGATTTAATGATTCCATCAGCGCATATTTTTGAAGGTACATCAGATAATTATCCATTCAAGAATGAATTATGTGCCAAGGATTTTCAGGGACATGGATTGGAAGTATTTGAAGGTGCAATGGTTACAGTTTTAGGCACATCTCTGCAAAACAGAGATATTCTGAAGTTTTTCCATAAGTCTACCTGGAATGTCATAGGATTAGAGATGGAAGGTGTGCATTATCAGAAAGCAATACAATCGGCTTCAAAGATTCGCAGGAGTATTAGAGAGGATGTAAAGGTCAGATATGCCTATTATGCTTCTGATAATCCTTTGGAAACGGGAAGTACATTGGCATCGGGAGGTTTGGGAACAACAGGCGTTAAACCCACCTATTTAATAACTGACAGAATTTTAGAACAAATATTTAACTCATAGGTTATAATGGCAGAAAATAATTCTTCAAATTCAACTTCAAATGATGAAATAGACCTTGGGCAATTATTTGCTCTTCTAGGAAATGGCTTTAGGAACGTTTTTCATGCATTCTTAAGGGTGTTTTCATATTTTAAGAAAAGAGCATTGGTTATGTTCATATTGGTTGTAGTTGGTCTTGCTGTAGGGTATGGTCTAAATCAGATTATTAGCAAAAAGTTGAGGACCCAGGTTATAGTTAAGCCAAATTTGGAGAGCAAAGAATATTTATATGATGTAATCGGCGAAATACAATCAAATATTAAAGCTCGGGACGTTGTGTTTTTTTCAGCTTTGGATATCGATGTTGATGACCTAAAAGGATTTGAAATATCGATAACACCAGTAGAAAATCAGACCAATATAGAGACGGATTTGAAATATTTAGAGCTCTTGGAGAAATTTCAAGGTAGTGAGGTGGTATCTGATGTCGTTCGCTCAGAAATACTGAACAAAAGTTCACTTAACCACAGGATTACCTTTTCATACTTAAATGCTGAAAAAGGGGAGAAATTTTCTAAAAAACTTATAAACTATGTTAATTCTAACAGTTATTTTAATGAGTTGGTAAGTGTAAATATTGAAAATGCAAAGAATAGAATCAAAAAGAATGAAAGTCTTGTTAATCAAATAGACCATTTGATTTTGAACTATTCTAAGACAATAGGGGCTGGGAATAATAACGCTGAGGGAAGGATAGTATTGGATAATGAGGAAAAAATGGATATAACTGGCTTGTTGAAACTAAAAAACGAGCTAATAAGAGATACAGAGAATAAGAAACTGGAGTTGCAAACTAAAAAACAGGCAATCAGTATTATTAATTTTGGTAAAACGCACCAAGTACAGAAGTCCTTTTTTGGAAAGAACATTGTACTTATACCCTCCATTATGCTCTCAATTTATTTTCTCTTTTTGTTTCTTAAGTATTTAAACAAGAAAGCTTTTGAACTGCAACAATGAAATTGGACAATAGCTTAGGTAAAACAGTACTGATAACTGGTGGAGCAGGTTTTATCGGCAGCAACTTCATAAAGTATTTTCTGGCAAAAAACAGCAAAACCAAAGTGGTGAATTTGGATAAGCTAACTTATGCGGGAAATCTTGAAAACCTTGGTGAAATAGGAAATAACGATAGATACAGCTTTGTTGAAGGGGATATTTGTGATTATCATTTGGTGAAAACCATTTTTAAGGAAAAGAGCATAAAAGGGCTCATACATTTTGCCGCAGAATCGCATGTAGACAACTCCATCAAGGATCCGAATAGTTTTATTAAGACCAATATAGAAGGGACTTCAGTTTTGTTGGAAGTGGCAAAAGAATTTTGGTTGGAAGAGCCCAATGTTCCAAAAGGAGGATTCGAAAATTCGCGATTTCATCATATTTCAACTGATGAGGTATATGGTAGTTTAGGTGCTGAAGGGGTGTTTACCGAAGAATCTAAATATGCCCCCAACAGTCCATATAGTGCTTCAAAGGCCGCATCTGATTTTCTCGTAAGAAGTTACAACCATACGTATGGACTGAATATTGTTACCACAAACTGTTCTAATAATTATGGTCCTAATCAGCATGATGAAAAATTAATACCAACTGTAATTCGAAAGGCCTTAAACGATGAACCAATACCAATTTACGGTGATGGTAAAAATGTTAGAGACTGGCTTTACGTGATAGATCATTGTGAAGCACTAAATACTGTTTTCAATAAAGGTAGAACAGGTGAAACTTATGTAATTGGTGGCAATTGTGAGTATAATAATCTGTACATTGCTATCAAGATATGCGATATTTTGGATGAACTTGAGCCTAAAAAAAACGGTAAATATCAAGATCAAATAACTTTTGTAGAGAATCGTTTAGGCCATGATTATAGATATGCAATTGATTTTTCAAAAATATCAGAAGAATTAAATTGGGAGCCAAAGGAAAATTTTGAATCTGGAATTCGAAAAACGATAAAATGGTATGCGCAAAAATATCTTGGAAAATAATATGAAGGGAATAATTCTTGCTGCAGGCACTGGTACACGGTTACATCCTTTGACTTTGGTTGTGAGTAAACAGCTTATGCCAGTTTTTGATAAGCCAATGATTTATTATCCTTTGGCTACTCTGATGTGGGCCGGTATAAGGGAAATTATGATTATCACCACACCCAAAGACAAACTGTTGTTTCAAGAGCTCTTGGGAGACGGGTCACAATTGGGTTGTATTTTTGAGTATGCAACGCAAGAGGAACCAAATGGCCTCGCAGAAGCATTTATTATAGCAGAAGAATTCATTGGCAGTAGCAAAGTAGCTTTGGTTTTAGGAGATAATATTTTCTATGGATCTGGTTTGGCTAAGTTATTAACGGAGAGCATTGACCCTGATGGAGGAATAATTTTCGGATACCACGTAAAAGATCCAAAACGATATGGAGTGGTGAATTTTGATAAGGCGGGCAATGCCTTATCTATAGAAGAAAAGCCTAAGCAGCCAAAATCCAACTATGCTGTGCCCGGAATATATTTTTATGACAATCATGTAATCTCAATTGCGAAGGGCATTAAACCCAGTAAGAGGGGAGAATTGGAAATTACGGATATTAACAAGGTATACTTGGAACAAGGTAAACTAAAAGTGAGCGTGTTGGATAGGGGAACCGCATGGCTAGATACGGGAACATTTGATTCTCTTTTGCAAGCTTCTCAATTTGTTGAGGTCATAGAAAGTAGACAGGGCTTAAAGATAGGGGCTATTGAGGAAGTTGCTTATAGAATGGGATATATCTCCGAAAAACAATTGGCAGATTTGGCCGAGCCCTTAGTTAAAAGCGGTTATGGTTCGTATCTTCTCGATATAGAATAAAATCAGAATTGAATTATATTGACAAATTGTCTTTTCCATTTTAGAAAATCATCATATAATAACTATTGAAAATTGAAAATAACACCAACAAAAATCAAAGATTGCCTATTGCTGGAGCCAAATGTTTTTGAAGACGAAAGGGGCTCTTTTATCGAGTCCTTTAAAAAACAAAATCTAGAAAACGCCCTAGGTTTCAAAATTGATTTTGTTCAGGATAATATTTCTATTTCTAAAAAATGGGTTTTGAGGGGGTTGCATTTTCAAATCAATGATTATAGCCAAGCAAAACTCATTAATGTGGTAAGGGGTAGGGTTTTGGATGTTGTGGTCGACCTTAGAAAAGATAGTGCGACTTATGGCCAACATTTTAAAATAGAACTGGATTCGATAGACAGAAAACTGCTTTTTATACCAAAAGGTATGGCACATGGATTTTTAAGTCTGGCTGATGATACTATTTTTTCATATAAGTGTGATGCCTATTATAATCAGGCGGCTGAAGGAGGTATCTTTTATAATGACCCTGACCTTGCAATAGACTGGGAATACCCTGGGAATAGGTTTATTTTATCGGAAAAAGATTTACAATTAACCCCCTTTAAAACCATATGAAGAAAAAATCAATTCTTGTAACAGGTGCTTCAGGTCAATTAGGAAAGTGTCTCAGGAAAATCGAGAGTGATTATCCAGAACTTTCTTTTGTTTTTAAAGATGCATCCCAGCTGGATATAACCAATAAATCAGCAGTTTTTAAATTATTTGATTCTTTCAATTTTGATTTTTGTATTAATTGTGCAGCTTACACTAATGTAAACGAGGCTGAAAAAAACCCAAAACAAGCTTTTAGAATTAATGAAGAAGGCACTGGAAACATTTCTGAACTATGTAGGCAAAAAGAAGTTGTACTACTTCATATTTCAACCGATTACGTTTTTGATGGGGAGAAGGGTACTCCCTATACAAAAGATGATATGCCCAACCCTATAAACGAATACGGTAAATCCAAGTTAGCCGGGGAAAGACAGATCCAGCAAACGACGAGGAGATATTATATCATAAGAACCTCGTGGCTTTATTCTGAATTCGGTAAAAATTTTTATACGACCATTTTGAAATTGGCCAAATCAAACAAAATTCTAAGAGTTACCGATGAACAAAAAGGCTGCCCAACCAATGCTAATAATTTAGCAGCTTACTTGATGCAGATTATAGGTAATGAAATAGTGTTGGATTACGGCATCGTTCATTTTACGGATTGCGAACCAATGACGTGGTTTGATTTTGCAAAAAATATAATCAAAGAAAATAATTTACAAAACACCGTTGAGGTTGTTCGCGATAAGAATAATCGTACTTTTGTTAAAAGGCCAAAAAACAGCGTCCTAAGTATTAAAAATACTCAAAACCAGTCTTGATGTTTTAACAAATAAAGACATATCGATTATATCGTAAAGCAGATCTTGAGCTATATAGTTCCTACCAGTTTGGTTAATTTTGTAAAATTCTAAGACTAGAATAATGAAATCTATTAAAATAGAAGATTTTTTAATTAGCAAGGAGAGCCCTTGTTTTATAATTGCAGAGGCAGGTGTGAATCACAATGGGAAACTTGAGATGGCGTTGGAGCTTGTTAGGAAAGCTAAGGAAATAGGCGTGGATTGCGTAAAGTTTCAAACATTTACTGCTGAAAGTGTTATCACGAAAAAGGCACCAAAAGCCAACTATCAGTTAGAGGTGACTGATCCAGCAGAAAGTCAGTTTGAAATGTTAAAAAAGCTGGAATTGTCTGGTGATGATTATATAAAAATAATTGAAGAGTGCAACAAGCAGAATATTACCTTCCTTTCTACACCTTACAACGAAGAAGATGCAGATTTTCTTAATAAACTTGGAGTTTCTGCCTTTAAAATAGCTTCTGGACAAATAGTGGAACTTGCCT
Organism: Maribacter sp. HTCC2170; assembly: GCF_000153165.2. Classification (NCBI taxonomy): domain Bacteria; kingdom Pseudomonadati; phylum Bacteroidota; class Flavobacteriia; order Flavobacteriales; family Flavobacteriaceae; genus Maribacter; species Maribacter sp. HTCC2170. The sequence goes on along the minus strand of NC_014472.1, from coordinate 1,566,198 downwards.
TTCTTGAGCATGTTGCCAAATTTGGCAAACCAATAATTTTGTCATCCGGGATGGCTACATTGGCCGAAGTTTATGAGGCAGTAATGACTATTAGAGAAGCTGGAAACAATCAGATGGCCATATTGCAATGTACCACCAATTATCCTTCCCAAAATGAGGATGCTAATATCAGGGCGATGATTTCCATGGGCAATTCTCTTGATTTGATTTATGGTTATTCGGATCATATTGAAGAAAATTATGCTTGTTTTGCAGCTGTGGCATTAGGTGCAAAAGTTATTGAAAAGCATTTTACCCTTGACAGGAATTTACCAGGCCCGGACCATAAAGCCTCTTTGAATGTTTTGGAATTCGGGTCTTTGATTGAAGGAATTCGAAAAACGGAAACCGCCTTGGGCAGTCCAATAAAAAGGCCTTCCCTAAAAGAGATTCAAAATACAAAGGGGATGCGAAGGAGTATTGTACTTAATAGTCCGATTAAGAAAGGTGAAACCATTACTATGGGGAACATGGCTTTTAAAAGGCCAGCCACAGGAATTGCCCCAAAAAGAAAAAAGGATTTGATTGGCAAAAAGGCCGCAGTGGATATAGATTTGGACGTGCCCCTTAAAGAAAACATGATTTTATGGGATTAGGTCTGGATGTATTACAAATTTCTCAGAAAAATACTAGTGAGTTGGTGTCCTTTATCAAAAACCTAGGTGATGAGCAAGAATCTTTCAGGTATTTTAAGAGTAGGGATGTAAAGGCATTGGAAAACCATGTTTTTACTTTCCTTTTATTACTTGATAAAACCCCTATTGGTTATGGACATTTAGACGCGGAAGATAACATTATTTGGTTAGGAATTGTAGTAAAAAAAGAGTATCAGGGTAAAGGATTCGCAAAAGAAATAATGCTGGTCTTAATAGATAAAGCTAAGGAACTAGGGTTAGATAGTATACAGTTGTCGGTAGATAATGACAATGTAAGGGCATTAGCTTTATATAAGCGTTTTGGATTCGAAGTAGTTTCAGAGAATGAGGGATATTCCATTTTGAGAAAAGAAATATCCCGTAATCAACAAAAAGCTATGACCATTGGTATAAGTACACTAGCATTTCATAAAAACAGTAGGGAAGAGATTGTTGACCAGGCTAGGGAAAATAACTGGACGATTGAATTTAGTTCAAGCTTTCCCTTTCAGGAGGACATGGTCGATTTTTTTATTGGGACAGATATTAAACGTCTTGCTCATAATTATTTTCCTGCCCCTAAGGAGCCATTTGTCATTAATCTTGCCAGTGCCAATGAAGAAATACGTAAGTGTTCAATTGAACATTGTATCCAAGGTCTTCAATTATCAAAAAAGTGTGGAGCGAAATTTTTTTCAGCTCATGCAGGATTTTGCATTGATCCGGATCCTTATGAATTGGGAAAACAATTAGATGTGAATGTGTCTATTGATCGTGATTTAAATTGGAAATTGTTTTTGGATTCGGTTCAAATTATCCTTTCGGAGGCTGAACGTTTGAATCTTACATTTTTGATAGAAAATAATGTAACAGCCAAATTTAATCTTCGTGATGATGGGCAGGAGGTACTTTTTTGTTCTAGGGCAGAGGAAATGATAAAATTTGTAAAGGAAATATCTTCTAATAGATTTGGATTACTTTTGGATACGGCACATTTGAAAGTATCTTCGCAGGCATTGAATTTTAATATGGAAGATGCGGTTGATAAAATAACACCATTTGTGAAATATTTACACCATAGTGATAATGACGGCGAAAGAGATACCAATGAATCAATATCAACTAACTACTGGTTTCTATCTAAGATGAGGAATTTTGAAGACTGCATTCATATTTTGGAGGTGAAAAATATTGATACAGTTCAAATTAAAAATCAATTAAATTTGCTGGAGATTCATGGACACTAAAAAAATTCCAATATATAAACCCTATATAGGGGAAAACGAGAATAAAATCGTTGCAGAATGTATGCAATCTACTTGGATATCTAGTCAGGGAAAGTTTATAAAGACTTTTGAAGAGAAAGTTCAGGAATATACTAAAGCAAATCATGCTATTACAGTTAGTAACGGTACCGTAGCGATTCATTTGGCTATGTTGGCTTTAGGCATTGGACCTGGAGACGAAGTAATCACTCCGAACTTTACTTATGTAGCTTCTTCAAACTCGATTTTGTATGTAGGTGCAACCCCTATTTTTGTCGATATTGATCCTTTCAGCTGGAATTTGGATCCATCTCTAATTGAGGCAAAAATATCCTCAAGGACAAAAGCCATCCTGTATACTAACGTATATGGGGCTCCTGTCGAATACAATAAGCTTAAAAGAATTGCCGACAAGCATGGAATCTATCTTATTGAGGATGCAGCAGAATCTTTCGGGGCTACTTATGAGGAGAAGATGTCAGGAACATTAGGTGATATTTCTACTTTTTCCTTCTTTGGAAACAAAACCATAACAACAGGAGAAGGAGGTATGGTATTGACCCCTCATAAGAAACTGGCAGATAAAATCAGAAAGCTGAAAAACCAAGGCAATTCAGATACCATTCGGTATTATCATGATGTTCTCGGATATAATTATAGGATGACTAATATTCAGGCTGCAATTGGTGTGGCCCAGCTTGGCAAAATTGATGATATACTGGAACTAAAAAGGCAGCTACAACGAAATTATGAGGAGGGGCTTAAAGATTTGGTGAGTTTCCAGAGGTTGCCAGAAAATTCCACCTCTTCATATTGGATGTGTTCAATTTTGTTTAAATCAATTGATGAAAGGGAAAACATCATAAATGCCCTGGAAAAAGCGAATATAGAGACAAGGCCTTTTTTTACTCCTATAGACGAACTGCCTTTTTATAACAAAGTCGAAGATTGCCCGCATACCAAGGAAGTTGCGGCAAGGGGAATGAATTTACCCAGTTTTCCTGCATTGAAGAAGAATGAACAAGATAGAATAATAGAAATAATCAGAAATAATATTAAATAGATTGTGAAGAAAAAAGCACTAATTACTGGGGTTACTGGGCAGGACGGAAGTTATTTGGCCGAATTTTTATTGGAAAAAGGATATGAAGTCCATGGCATGGTCAGAAGAGCAAGTTTAGAACAAAAATTAAGGATTGATCATCTTTATAAAGGTGTTGACAGTCATGAACTCGATTTTCATGTTCACTATGGGGACATGACGGATTCTTCTAACATAATGAGATTATTACAACAAATTCAACCAGATGAAGTATATAATCTGGCCGCCCAAAGCCATGTTAGAATATCATTTGATATCCCGGAGTATACGGCCAATGCCGATGCAGTTGGAAGCCTAAGAATTCTTGAGGCAATCCGAATATTGGGGCTTGAAAACAAAACCAAATACTATCAGGCATCGACAAGTGAACTTTACGGAAAGGTTCAAGAGATACCACAAAAAGAAACTACACCCTTTTACCCCAGAAGTCCTTATGGGGTCGCAAAAATGTACTCATATTGGTTAACGATCAATTATAGGGAAGCTTATAACATATATGCTTGTAACGGCATTCTTTTTAATCATGAAAGCCCACGAAGGGGGAATAGTTTTGTCACAAAGAAGATTGCGGAATCTGTCGCTAAAATTAAAGCAGGTAAACTTGAAAAGATGCGTCTTGGAAATTTAGATGCCAAGAGGGATTGGGGGTATGCAAAAGATTATGTGAAGGCAATGTGGTTAATGCTACAACAGGAAACCGCTGAAGAATTTGTGATTGCTACCGGAGAAACTCATACAGTAAGGGAGTTTATTGAGAAGGCTTTTAATTACATAGAGATAGACATTGCTTGGAAAGGAACTGGTGTTGATGAAGTTGGTTATGACAGTAAGACGAATCAAATATTAGTTACTATTGACCCATATTACTTCAGACCTACTGAGGTCGATATTCTTATTGGGGATGCGACTAAGGCCAAAGAAAAATTAAATTGGGAAGCCAGTGTAAAATTTGAGGAATTGGTTGATATTATGATGGAATTTGAACTGTCCAAGATTTAATGGTGATAGAGAATGAATCCATTGATAATAATACCAGTAAGAGGAGGGTCAAAAGGTATCCCTGGTAAGAACATTAAAAAATTAAATGGAAAGCCTTTAATTCACTATACCATTGAAGCTGCGAGAAAGCTTTTCAAAGATGAGGTTATTTGTGTATCAACGGATTCCAAAGAGATAAAACAAGTGGTAGAACAAATTGGATTACCCGTTCCTTTTCTTAGACCAAAAGAATTGGCTACGGACTCCGCAAACACTTATGACGTTCTTTTGCACGCCTTAGATTTTTATGAAAAGAAAAATTACTTCCCTGATGTGATTATTTTTTTGCAAGCAACATCACCATTCCGTACATCTAAGCATATAAGTGAAGCATTGGAGTTGTATGACAAAAGTTGTGATATGGTTGTTTCGGTCAAGGAAACAAAGGCAAATCCTTATTATGTGCTTTTTGAAGAAAATCATGAAAAGTGGTTGACAAAATCGAAAAAAGGCAATTTCACTAGACGCCAAGATTGTCCCAAAGTATGGGAATATAATGGAGCTATCTATATCATAAATGTCAATTCTCTAAAGAACAGGAGCCATTTAAGTTTTAAAAAAGTAAGAAAATATGTGATGGAGGAACAATACTCATTAGATTTGGACTCTCCTATGGATTGGTTACTCGCCGAAAGAATTTTCGAGGACCTTGATTAGACAACAACACTCATTGAATGGGCATTCTTAAAAATACTGGGGTTCTACTGGCTTCAGAATTCATAGCTAAAGGTATTGCCTTTCTATTGATTCCCCTGTATTCCTTTGTGATAGCACCAGAGGACTTCGGTAAAATTGCAATCTTACAACTCTTTTTCACAGGGTTTTTTTTAATAATTTCATTTTCACTCAAAAGTACTTTTGATAAGTATTACTTTGATAATGATGGAAAGCCAGTGACCGCTTTATTCACCAACCTTGCCGTACTACAATGTATTTCAATACTTTTTGGAAGTATCTTATATCTATCATTAAGGGTCTCCATCCTTGATTTAATTGACATTGAAAATACAGCTTATTTGGATTTGGTTTTTTTTACATCCGTAGTTGCTATTTTTTTCCCAGTAGTTAGCTCTTATTTGATATGTGTTGGTAACGTGAAAAAAATAGGTTTGATTTCTATTGTGATCTCGATAGTAAGGAGTTTATTTGCCTTGATTCTAGTTCTTAAAATGGAAAATAAAATTTTGGCTGTTTTGTTAGCCAATTTTATTGAGCAGTTGTTGGGTCTATTGATTTCCATGCCATATTATTTTAAAAGTTTAAAAGTTGGATTAATAGAAAGCACTTTCATTAAGGAAATGGGTAGGTACTCAATTTTATTCTTCCCGGCGATTTTATCAACTTTTTTAATTAAATTCTCCGATAGACTTATGATTCAATTGATGTTAGGATATCACAGTTTAGGAATATATTCAATGGGGACTAGACTTGTGAATATTCCAGGGCAGTTCATCTCCACGGTAAATAAAAATTTCACCCCTCAGATATATCAGAGTATTAGCGAGAAAAACCGTAATAAATTTAATCAACTAATCAAGTTTTTTCTTATTGCTATTTTTGTTTTATTATTTGCTTTGATTTTATTTTCGAAAGAGATTTTCTACATAATAGGAGAAAATTACCAAACTTCATTTATTATATTTATTATATTATCATTTTCTTCTTATATAAATGGTTATAATTTGATATTGCAACCATCGATGACATATTTTAGTGAATTCGTAAAATACAAATCGATAATATTCATGACCATTGGGGTTATTAATATAATTCTTAACATAATTGTTATACCAATCTATGGCATCAACGGGGCTGCAATAGTTACTGCATTTTCTTATTTTATTTCTATTCCGTTTAGTTACCACTATTCAAAAAAGGCTTTTAGCGGAGATTATTTTATGAAATGGTTTTTCCTTTCAAGCCTCGCGCTCATAGGTATTTCTATCTATATGATTTTTAGTGCAAATGAGAACTCTAAGTTTGAATTTTTGATTAGGGTAATACTCTATTTTGGTATTAGTTATATTTTCATTGGTAAATTGGTGAACTTTAAAGATTTGTATGTAAAATTGATGAGATTTTTACGTAAAAAGATTACATCGAAGTAATAAGTAAAGATTAAAAATGTTTATTTTTTAAATTTGATTAATGAATAAAAAGGCCCTTGTAATAATTGAGTCACCACTTCAGCTAATTAATTCAAATGAATATCTCAAAGCGCATGCAGTTGACTATGAGGTTGATTATTATTTGATCAGTTCAAGAGAAGTGAACAACCTAAACCAGATAAAAGATACATTCAGCACTTTAGAATTATGTGGTAATGTCAAAATAATTAGCGTTCAGGACATTAATAAAAGTTTTATCACGCGTTTAAAGTTTTATAAGAAAGTTATTCATTCGGCAAGGAGTAATTTAAAAAACAAATATGACCTAGTGCTTGTTGGGCATATTGCATCAATATACCAAGCTATTATGGCCAATAGCACAAAGGGTGCACATTGCATATATCTAGATGATGGAACTGCTGCATTCCATGAACACCAGGTACTTAAAAAGAAAAAAATCAAATCATTTTCTTCAATTTACAAAAGAATATTCCCAACTTTGGTAGGGTTAAATGCCAATATTAAAACTAATAATGATAGAATAAGTTTTTTTACCATGTATAGGGAGTTAATGGAAAATGACCACCCTTATTTAGAATATAAGTACAACAGTTTCAACTATCTTAAAAAGGAGTATACCAAAAAGGACATTGACGCAAACACGGTATATTTCATAGGAACCCCATTTTATTGGAATTCTGAATCATATAATAAAGCAGAACACATTTTTGAACAAGTAGCAGTATCTTATCATGATAAAAAGGTGGTTTATTTTCCACACAGATATGAAAGCCAAGAACATAAATTAATTGTAAAAAAGCATGGATGGCAAATTATAGAACCTGGTATTCCAATAGAGTTGTCTCTAATGAAAATGAGTTATTTGCCTGTTGAATTTGGGATGTTTACCTCATCCGCCTATTATACAATTTTGAAATTGATTCCCAACATTCAATTCAGATCTTTTGAAATTTCTAACCTAAAACACATATTTAACGGTCATAACACCTACAAGCTCTATAGAGAGTATGATAAAAGTGAAAACGTAAAAATCATTAAACTGGAATAATTTTGTAATGACCATATCTCTAAAAAAGGAAATTTACAGTTTGGGGCTAATCGCCTTTGGATTGAACTTGGTCCTTTTTTTCTCCTTATCAGTTAATCTTTTTTTGGGATTGGTGATACTTCTGATGATTTTTTTTGGAGTTGTCAGTAACTCAAAATTGTTTTTCGCATTTTTTATTCAAACGATATTCTTTCAAAATACTTTTATTGCTTTTTTTTCAGATTTGCTTGGTTCCGATGCTGAATTTAAAGTATTGCATGGCATTAATTTTTTAGTACCTTCACTTCTGGCTCTATTTATATTTAAGGATAGTTCAACATTTCTTAACAGATCATTTTATCTAAAAACTATTGGGATTGTTTTACTATTGGTAGTATATTTTGTTTTTGGGGTATTGAATTATGGATTTCTCAATAGCGTTGTATATTTAAGGCTTTTTGTGGCTCCAATACTTTACTTGTTAGCGGGGCTTTATTTTTCTAAAAGGTTAGAACTATCCTTTCTTAACAACAATATGAAAGGCTTACTCATTATATGTGCGATTATTACCACCCTACAGTTTTTGTTCCCCTTAATTGTAAGTTTCTTTCTTAATGACCTTAGTTATTTTGGCATTAAAGTAGGTGTGGCAGATTGGGATGAGTTGCTTGCTTTTTACAGAAAAAAGAAGTTGTTCAATATCTCTTGGTTTGATGTAAAGCTTGCGAGGATAGGATCTTTAATCAAAAGTATTATTTCATTAGGGTATTTCTTGTCAATTTTGGGAATTTACTTTTATTGGCCCCATAAGAAAATACGGCTGTTTCTGATTTTTGTGTTGGTTGTACTATCAGTGAATTCCAAAGGTGCTTTCTTGGTAATTTTTTTCGCGATGTTGCTGTACTTTTTAATGTATAGGACCAATTTGTCAAAAAATCTAGCAATCACCCTTTATTTCGTTATCAATATTCTGCTGATTTGCCTTGGTGTGTACAGCAGAAATGAACATATAGTTGGTTTTTTTGCTGGTGTAGAGTATTTACCAACTTTGGGTAACGGCCTTGGTTTTGGTGGAAATTTATCAAATTCATTGGTTTCCGGCCCTTCTGGCAATCCACTTCCAGATCTTGGGTATTGGACAAGATTCCAAAATGGGAGTGAAAGTGTATTTGGAGTACTTTTCTCTAGTCTGGGAATTATGTCGTTATTTTATATCTATTACTTCATAGACACAATTAAAAAACTATTTATATCACTTGGTTCTTCGGTTGTACAGTTAAATATTATCAAGATATTGACTATTGTTCTTTTTGTTCAGGGAATATATCAGGAGGAGGCATTTTCGCCATATGCCTTTGGGATGGTTTTATTTTTAATAGGGTTAAATTATAATAATGTCAAGGGGAGAAAAGCTCTATCTATTTAGTTTATGCGTATTAGCATTTAGCTTATGTTTTGATCCAGATTGGAGCAGTAAATCACTGATTTTTGTCGGAATTGTTGCTCTTTTTAACTTGAAAATAGAAAGAGAATTGTTCAATAGTAAACTTTTGTACGCATTGTTGGCGCTTCTGGTATTCTCCCTATTGAATATTTTTTTAGTTGCCAAGCGTTTTGATGAATCGTTTCTGATTCTTATCGGATTAGTTTTCTTTTTCTATTTTTTGTTTTTACACACAAGCCTTAGACCAAGTTGGCATAGATATTTGTTGATTTCGTTTGCAAGCGGAGTATATTTTGTGGGATTTATAAACTTGACCGTTGCCTCATTTGAAATAATAGATCTTAGTGCAAATTCTCTTTACAATTCCTGGCAGCAGTATTCTATTATAGATATTCAAAAAATATACTATGCCTTTTACCTTAATTTGGCTTATTTGTTTATTGTTGATGAATTGGTAAAGAGTAATATGAAGTTCAAAGTAATTTCGATTGTAGCAATTTGCGCAATATCACTTTTGTTACTCTGGTATACCGGTTCATTAAGTGGAATCGGTTTGTTGATGGTTTTGAGTTTTCTGATTGTGGTTTATCATGTTATACCAAAGTATATCTCGATTGTTTCGAATGTGATGGTTGTATTACCACTTTTGATCTTTATTGCTTTGACAAATCCAACAGTCCAAAATGTCTTTAGTAAGATTGATGGAGAAAATTCTAGAATACGAAACTTTAACACCAATAAGGAATTGGTAAGTCAAGCCCCGATTTTTGGATATGGCCTGGGTAAAGAATTTGAAATAATGCAGGCGGCAAGGAAGCCTAGAAGTTGGGAATTTAAGAATAAGTATCATGCCCATAATCAGTATTTTGAGTTTCTTCTGGGTGGTGGCGTATTATTAGTGTTGCTGTTTTTTTATTTCTTCTTTATGCTGTATGAGCGTGCTATTAAGAATCGAGGAAAGCATCTTTTGCCAATCGGTTTTTGCGTTAGTATTGTTTTTGTATTTTTAATAGAATCTATCTTTAGAAGACATCATGGGGTACTGTTTTTTTCTTTCTTTTTCATGCTTTTTATCCATTACTTAAAAAATGACAATATTAGTGTAACTTTGAGTAAGGAAATAGAATAAATCAATTGCTATTAAAGGTTTATGAGTGGTACCAAAAGGGTTTTGTTGATTTCCAGTGTTGGCGGGCATTTGGAACAACTGTTAGGGTTAAAAGGGGTTATTGATGAATTTGAAACCTATATCGTAACTGAGAAGAACAAATCAACAGTCAATCTAGAAAATAAATATTCCAGTATTTTCTTTATTCCTTATTTGTCCAGAAAAAATCTTTTGAGCTTTATAATCAATTTTATCAAGGGCATTTTTATCTCCTTTAGATATTATTCGAAGATAAGACCGGATGTTATTGTGACCACAGGTTCAGGTGCGGTTTTGCCAATGTGCCTGATTGGAAAATTATTTGGAAGCAAAGTGGTTTTTATTGAGACTTTTTCGAGAATAGAATCCAAGACCAAAACGGGGAAGGTAGCTTATTTTTTTGCTGATTTGTTCATAGTGCAGTGGGAGGAGTTACTTGAAATTTATCCCAAAGCTGTTTATATAGGACATATTTATTGATGATATGGTATTTGTAACTTTAGGAAATCAAAATTTCCAATTTAAAAGATTGTTGACCAGCTTAGAGAAGCTAAAGAAAGAGGGTGTTATTAAACAGGAAATATTGGCACAGGTTGGCCATACTGATTTTGAGAGTGACAAAATAAAAATCAAAGAACTTTTGTCAAAAGAAGAGTTTGATCAATGCATTGATAGAGCGGATTTCGTTATTTGCCACGCAGGTACTGGTTCAATAATAAACGCAATAAAGAACAATAAGAAGGTAATCGTGGCAGCTAGGTTGGCGGAACACAATGAACATATTGATAATCATCAATTGGAGATCAAATCGGCTTTTGAGAAGAAGGGTTATATACTTGGAACCAGTAATGACATGAGTGATCTTTCTGAAAAAATTAAAATGATAAATGAATTTATACCAAAGGAGTTTGTTTCAAACAATAAAGAGTTCAACAATCAATTGATTTCTATCATCAAAACATTATAATAGATTTGCAAATGTTTTTTAAGCAGGGAAGATATTCCGGTTTTATCACTCCAATTTCGTATATAATAGATTTATTGGTGATTAACTTGTTTGCTTATTTTTTGCCGATCAATTTTCAAAACCCTATACTTTTTCATAGTTACCTAAGTTTATCGTGGATTATTCTTTCATTCAAGAATGAGTTTTATCAAGTTCAACGTTATACTAAAGTAGCCTTTATCTTAAGAAAGTTATTTACCCAATTCGCTTTCTTTTTTCTGATTTTATATGCATTTATCGGGTTTTTTAAGCAACCTATTATGAGTAGGCTTGCCTTGGCCGAGTATTTCTTTTATGTATTCGTGACTGTGTTTATTATAAAATTCCTCAACTATATATTATTATTGAAATATAGAGAGCGCATTAAGGGTAATGTGCGAAACGTCGTGGTTATTGGCAAGAATAAATCAACCGACCAGCTAATCTCTGTGTTTGAGGAACGGGCAGAGTTTGGATACCAATTCAAAAGGCAATTTTGCACGGAGGATGAAAACTTGAACATCCGCGAATGCTTTATGTACATCATGAAAGAAAAAATCGATGAGATTTATTGCTCTATTTCAGCCATATCAAATGAAGAACTGGTAAAGTTTATTGATTTTGCTGATAATAACCTTAAAACCCTCAAGTTTATTCCTGACAATAAAAACATTTTTACGAAAAAGTTGAAATTTGAGTATTATGATTATATTCCAATTTTGTCTTTACGAGATATACCTCTACACAGCCCTATCAATGCTTTCATTAAAAGAACTTTTGATATATTGTTTTCACTGGGAGTTATTTTTGGGCTTTTGATTTGGATTGCACCTTTATTGGCAATCTTAATCCGTTTGGAATCCAAAGGCCCAATTTTTTTCATTCAAAAAAGAACAGGAATCGACAATCGGGAATTTCAATGTTATAAATTCAGGTCTATGGGCATGAACAATTCAGCCGATGATATTCAAGCTGGCAAAAACGACATGAGGGTTACCAGAATAGGTAAATTTATTAGAAGAACGAGCATAGATGAATTGCCACAGTTTTATAATGTTTTGTTCGGAAATATGTCTGTCGTTGGCCCAAGGCCTCATATGCTCAAGCATACAGATGAATATGCCAATAAAGTTGATAAATATATGCTACGGCATTTTGTGAAACCTGGGATTACAGGATTGGCTCAAATTCGGGGTTATCGGGGAGAAATAGAAAAAGACAGTGATATTTTAAATAGAATAAAGTTTGATATTTTTTACATTGAAAACTGGTCCTTCTTTCTAGACATTAAAATTATATTACAAACTGTGTTGAATGCCATTTCAGGAGAAGAGAAGGCATATTGAGCAAATTAGAAAATTGTTTTGTCTTATTTAATGGTAATTTAACAGAATATATTGCTGGACACTATTTACAACTTTACATTTGATCAACGATAGAATAATACATAGACTTCCCACCAACAAAGATTATTTATGAAAAGAGTTTTAATTACTGGAGCAGCAGGCTTTTTGGGCTCCCATTTGTGCGATCGTTTTATAAAGGAAGGTTTTTATGTAATAGGGATGGATAATCTTATTACAGGAGATTTGAAAAATATTGAGCACCTTTTTAAATTGAAAAATTTTGAGTTCTACAACCATGACGTGACAAAATTTGTTCATGTGCCAGGAAAACTGGACTATATCTTACATTTTGCTTCGCCCGCTAGTCCTATTGATTACCTGAAAATACCAATTCAAACATTAAAAGTTGGAGCATTGGGAACGCATAACCTATTAGGGCTGGCAAAAGAAAAAGGTGCGAGGGTTCTTATTGCGTCAACATCAGAAATATATGGCGACCCATTGGTTCACCCACAAACTGAAGAGTATTACGGAAATGTAAACACCATAGGGCCCAGAGGGGTTTATGATGAGGCCAAAAGATTTCAAGAATCAATTACTATGGCATATAATAGATTTCATGGTGTAGAAACAAGAATTGTTCGAATCTTCAATACCTATGGACCTAGAATGCGATTAAATGACGGAAGAGTTATTCCTGCATTTATGGGGCAAGCTTTGCGAGGTGAGGATCTTACTATTTTTGGAGATGGATCTCAAACCAGATCATTCTGTTATGTGGATGATGAGATTGAAGGAATTTATAGACTATTGATGAGCGATTATGCTTTGCCTGTCAATATTGGTAATCCACATGAAATAACGATAAGTGATTTCGCTGAGGAAATAATAAAACTCACCGGAACCAACCAAAAAGTGATTTACAAACCGTTGCCAGTGGATGATCCTATGCAACGTCAGCCCGATATTAGTAAGGCAAGAGAATTATTAGGTTGGCAACCTGTAGTTGGACGAGCAGAGGGAATGAAAAAAACATTCGAATATTTTAAAACTCTTTCTGAAGAAGAATTGAAAAAAACAGAACACAGGGATTTTTCAGACCGAATTAGATAGATATATGGTTATTGCCAACAAGAGAGTGTAGAATTTGTGTTTTAAGAGGGCAATTTTGGGTTCCATACTGTATTTTTGCGCAAACTTTATTTTATGAATATCCTTATTCTTGGATCTGGTGGTAGAGAACACACCATCGCTTGGAAACTACACCAAAGTAAAAACCTTTCTAACCTTTATATAGCGCCTGGAAACGCTGGAACCGCTGATATTGGCATCAATATACCAATTGGTGTAAATGATTTTAAAGGTATAAAAAATGCAGTATTGACCAACGATATTGATATGGTTATTGTTGGCCCTGAAGATCCCTTGGTTAATGGAATCCATGATTTTTTTCTTAATGATTCTGAATTAAGAGAAATCCCTGTAATTGGACCGCAAAAAGCTGCGGCAACATTAGAGGGCAGTAAAGAGTTCGCCAAAGAATTTCTTTACAGACACAATATTCCAACTGCTGCATATCAAAGTTTTACTTCTGAAGACCTTGAAGAAGGTTATACTTTTCTTGAATCGTTAAAGGCTCCATATGTGCTCAAAGCAGATGGACTGGCCGCTGGGAAGGGTGTTGTGATTTTGAACGACCTGAATGAAGCAAAGGAAGAACTGAAATCAATGCTAGTTGATGCCAAGTTTGGTAATGCAAGTGCCAAAGTAGTAATTGAAGAGTTTTTATCGGGTATTGAGTTAAGTGTTTTTGTTTTGACCGATGGTAAAGGATACAAAGTATTACCAACGGCAAAGGATTATAAAAGAATTGGCGAAGGTGACAAAGGATTGAACACGGGAGGAATGGGAGCTATTTCCCCGGTTCCATTTGCCGATAATGCTTTTATGGACAAAATACACGAACGTATTGTTAAGCCTACCGTAGATGGGCTTAAAAAAGATAATCTCCCATACAAAGGATTTATCTTCATAGGATTGATTAAGGTAAATGATGATCCTTTCGTAATTGAATACAATGTAAGAATGGGAGACCCAGAGACCGAGGTGGTCATACCAAGAATCAAAAATGACTTGGTTGATGTCTTTAAGGCCGTTGGGGACCAGTCTTTGGATTCAATTGATCTGGAATTTGATGAACGTACGGCAACTACCGTGATGTTGGTGTCTGGTGGTTATCCTGAAGCGTACGAAAAGGGTAAAGAAATAAAAGGGTATGAAAATATCGAAGATTCAATAGTATTTCACGCAGGCACCCAAATCAAGAATGGTAAGGTAGTTACCAGTGGAGGGCGAGTAATGGCAATAACTTCCTATGGCAATAACCATAAGGATGCATTGCAAAAATCATATCAAAACATCCAAAAGATAAATTTTGATAAAATGAATTACAGAAAAGATATTGGGTTTGATCTATAAGTAAGAATGAGAGGTAATAGACTTGTCCTCTTCATTATTAGCGTTATAAGTCTTTAGCTGTAACATCCAATAGACAAAAGCAGTGGCGCAGATAATCATAAATATCCAATTAACGGTATTGGCAGCCCACCAGTTTTCCATAAACCTAAAAAAGTCATAGGGCCAGAAAAGTCCGTTTACAAATAAATCCTGTATGCCTTCAAAAAATGCCTTCATGTTATAGTATATTTACGAAGCAAAAATATAAAAACCCAAGATGATATCAAGCATTTTTGGAAAAACTAAACCAATAAATTTTATAATAGTACTTACTTTTCTGTTTCTATTCTATTGGTTGGTACACCTTTTTCTATATCAGAAGGTATATGGGCCAAATGAACTTCTATGGCAGGTTTTTGTTTTAGCGCTTTTACTTTTCACTTTTTTTGTGGTCGATTTTATAGTTAAAAGAAATAAAATGACAGGAACAAACTCTTATACAATTTTGTTCTTCGCTTTATTAATGATTGTTTTTCCTGAGGCTCTGTCAGATAGTAAAGCTATACTTTGTAATTTTTTCCTTTTGTTGGCAGCAAGAAGACTTATAAGCATGCGGTCTTTGAAAAGCATGAAATTAAAAATTTTTGATGCATCATTATGGATAATTTTTGCCAGTTTGTTTTATGATTGGGCTATAATTTACCTACTTGTTGTTTATATGGCAATCTATATCTACGAGCCAAAGAATTTTAAAAACTGGATAACACCATTTACCAGTCTTTTTACGGTATTGATGATTGTATATAGTTTCTTGATTATAACCAATAGTCAAGAATTTTTTCTGGACCACTATAGGTTTTCATTAGAATTCGACATTGCCTATTATCTAAATTGGGGAAATAGCTCTAAACTAATAATTTATACACTGCTTTTTTTGGTTGTATCAACAGTTGCTTTTTTAAGGCTAGGCAATTCAGGAGTTGGGAAAATTGTTACAACTCGCCTAATTGTCTTTTTTTTTATAATAGGGTTGGTTTTGAATATTATGGTTTCTTCTGAAAAGCACCACCCAATCCTACTTACTTTTTTCCCTGCGGCTGTCTTAATGGCCAATTATGTTGAGTCGATTAAAAGGCCCAACATAAAGGAAATAGTGCTCATGTTTTCTATTTTTATTCCCTTTATTGTATTCCTTTCAATCCTGATTTTAAAGTAAATAGAAGTATCTTTGTAATAAATAATAATACCTATGTTCAGCGAGTTAGCCAATAAGATTTTTGCCAAGAGTATTGAGAAATATCATGTGATTGATGCAGTAGATCAACAGTTTGAAAACCCTTATTCAAAAGACGATGTTAAGCATCTTTTATATCGTAAAAATTGGATTGATACGGTTCAATGGCATTACGAAGATATTATACGCGACCCAAATATTGATCCTATGGCGGCATTAAGTCTAAAACGACAAATTGATGGCAGTAATCAAGATAGGACCGATTTAGTTGAGTATATAGATAGTTACTTTCTTCAAAAATATAAATCGGTCCAGATTAAAGAAGGTGCATCAATAAACACTGAGAGTCCTGCTTGGGCATTAGACCGATTGTCAATTTTAGCATTGAAGATTTACCATATGCAGGAAGAGGCGTACAGAAATGATGCCTCTAGCGAACATATTACAAAATGTAAGGAGAAACTTAATGTACTCTTGGAACAACGAGTAGATTTATCTACGGCGATTGACCAACTTCTTACTGATATTGAAGATGGCAACAAATACATGAAGGTCTATAAACAAATGAAGATGTACAATGATGATGAATTGAACCCTGTTCTTCGTAATCAAAAATAATTTCTTACTTTTTTAGAATGAGCAGTTATAAACACCTATTGGTAATTCGATTGTCTGCCATGGGAGATGTTGCAATGACTGTTCATGTCCTAAAAGCATTGACCACTACCTATCCCAAATTGAAGATTACAGTCTTGACAAGAGCTTTTTTCAGACCAATATTTGCTGAGATGAAAAATGTGTCTGTATATGAGGCTGAGGTAAAAGGAAGACATAAAGGGCTCTCTGGACTTTGGAGACTATACAAAGAACTCAGGGGTTTGGATATTGATGCTGTGGCTGACTTACATAACGTATTGCGAAGCAATATTTTGATGCAGTTTTTTCGCTTAAGTGGCACTCCGTTCCTTCAGATTGATAAAGGAAGAAATGAAAAGAAGAGACTCACATCACTTGAGAATAAAGTTTTTAACCCTTTGCAGTCTACCCACCAACGTTATGCCGATGTTTTTGACAAACTTAAGTTCCCTATTTCTTTATTGGCGGAGAATGTATTACCAAAAAAGGAATGTAGTTCCAATACCATAAGTATTGTTGGGAAGAAGGACAAAAAATGGTTGGGAATAGCAGCTTTTGCTGCATTTTCAGGAAAGATGTATCCACTTAAGTTAATGGAAGAAGTGGTACAAAAAATAGATAATACCAATAAGTATAAAATATTGCTTTTTGGGGGCGGTGAAAAAGAAAAAGAACTTCTGGGTTCCTGGGAAGGCAAATTCATCAATTGTACCAACATGGTTGGTAGGCTCTCCTTTGAGGAAGAATTGGCTTTAATATCAAACCTTGATGTAATGCTATCTATGGATAGTGGCAATGCCCATCTCGCATCATTATATGGAATACCCACTGTGACCCTTTGGGGGGTAACACACCCGTATGCTGGTTTTGCCCCATTTGGACAAGACCCTCAAAATGCGCTACTATCTGACCGAAATAAATTTCCGCTTATTCCGACATCTGTTTATGGTAACAAGGTTCCTAACGGGTATGAAAAGGTTATGGAAACCATTCCACCTTCAGTTGTAATCAAAAAAGTGAAGCAGCTCTTGGGATAAAACTACGTTGATTTTTAAAAAGTAGATTGCTTTACCTCTATAGATTTAAAATACTGTTTCAATTGAGCCATGAAACGATATTTACGAGCACTAGGGGTAGATTCTGCCATTAGGGTACGTACACCGATAAAAGAACTCATCAAAAACAAAGCAACACCTTCTGCATCAACATGTCTATCTATATGACCATTGAATTTTCCTTTTTGGATGGTTGAAACCAAGTTCACTTCCCATATTTTAAGGATGTCATTCAAATGTTTCATGATCTTATCATTTCTACCATTGAATTCATTGACAAAATTGTTCAATACAAAACCATAGTCCAACTCATTATGGACAGCAGTTTCCAATGCGTTTTCAAAGCAATTTGTGATAAGATCTAAAGCATTGTCGTGACCTTCTATTGGTTCAATAAGCAAACTATATACTCTACGTACCAATAAATTTTCTATGATTTGAATAAAGAAATCCTCTTTGGAGTCAAAATGATAGTAGAAAGCTCCTTTAGATAGCGAAAGCTCTTTGAGAATGTCATCGACGCTTGTATTGTAATATCCTTTTCTATAAAACAATTCCAAGCCTGTTACTTGCATACGTTGCATGGTTGCCATGCGTTTTAGATTCTTGTCCATAATGGTTTTTGATTTGGGGTTAAACCGACCGTTAAGTCATATACAAAGAACCCTCGGAATTGGGTTATAAGCATTTATCAAAGACGTAGCAAGAGAAAAACTCGTTGAAATGAGTAATTATCGATGTATAACCTTATTTTTTGAGTGGAGGACAAACCACATGGTCGGTTTAAGTGTTAGTTTATCAAGATAAAGAGATAGGAGTATTCCTACATATTGCTTGATTTTAGGATTGTTTTACGTAACTGTACCTTGACAACTACTACCTGCACCAGCAGTGCAACCGTAACAATGCTGCGAAATAATAATGTTTCGGTCATTGAGAATATCTTCATTGTAATCTTTGATATGCTTTATTTTACTCGCAACCTTTAAATCCAGCATTTGGTTAAAATCACAATCATAGAGCCACCCGTCCCAACTTACTGAAATTGTATTGGTACACATTACATTTTCAACAGCGGTAGGATTGTATGCTTCTACCAAAGCATACATATAATCTTCATAATTATCTGAAGCAATTAGATAATCAAGAAACCGGGCAATAGGTAAGTTCGTGATTGCAAATAGATTGTGAAACTGAATTTCAAAATCTTCATTCAAGGCCTTTTTAAAATCTTTTTCCATTGCCATTTGGTCCCCGGGAAGAAAAGCGCCTGAAGGATTATAGACCAAATCCAATTTTAGATTGCTATCTGGCATACCATAACCAACGGAATTCAATTCTTGTAAGGCTTTTATTGATTTGTCAAAAACACCATCCCCCCGTTGCTTATCAGTTTTACCTCTTGTATAGTGGGGCATAGAGGAAACCACATGTACATTGTGTTTTTTAAAGAACTCTGGAAGATCATGATATTTTTTATTCGCCCGAATTATAGTCAGATTTGACCTTACGATAAAATCCTTAATTCCCGCCTTGGCCGCTTCTTCGACGAACCATCGAAAATCAGGATTCATTTCTGGAGCACCTCCGGTGAGATCAAGCGTATGCGCGCCTGTATTGCGAATTACCTCAAGACAAAGATGCATTGTTTCTCTGGTCATAATCTCTTTCCGGTCAGGTCCCGCGTCTACGTGGCAGTGCTCACAAACTTGATTGCACATATAGCCCACATTAATCTGTAAAACTTCTAATTTTTTGGGGCGAAGAGGAAAATTACCAGTATTTGCTATTTTATCCTTAAAGTAGGGCAACTCGCCTTCTTCGAATATTCCACCATTAAGAATATCTAACTGCTTATTGGTTTTTGCAAGTTCGTCATGCCTTGCTTTTAGAGATTTTAGAGCCATTTTTTTATCTGAATATTGTTCGTTAGTTGTAAGTTTTCTTTAGAACTAACAGCGAACAATAATTTTACATTGAAATTTTATTGTACTTATTCATCATTTGAACACCATGCACCAGTGTTGCTCCACTTTCAATAGCGGCCCCGGCATGAACTGCTTCCATCATTTCTTCTTTGGTGATTCCTTTTTGAAGCCCGTCTTTGGTATAGGCATCAATACAATATGGGCATTTGACCACGTGTGACACTGCCAATGCAATTAGTGATTTTTCACGGGCGGAAAGTGCTCCTTCTTCAAACACTTTTCCGTAATAATCAAAGAACTTGGTCCCTAGTTCCTCACTCCATTCTGTTATTTTTCCAAATTTTCTTAAATCCGTTGGGTCATAATATGAGTTTGCCATATAATAGTTTATTAGTAATTGTGTTAGTGAAAACCATTCACATTTGATGCGAACAACAAATTCACGTGTTGATTAATTAAATAGATGATTGTGGATATTTTAAGTGAATATCCAGGGTGATGGGATTTTTACAATTGTATTGGAGAACCACGGTTGTGAAGTAGGCCAAGGCCATGTGATTCCACCAGAGGTAAACCGAACTTATAAAACACAGGATTTTGCCTAATAATGGCGAGGAGAATTCTAAAAACCTGTATGGGTAATCCTGTTGTATACGAAATAATGTACCTTATATCGTTCGAATCATCAATATCTTTCAGTCTCTTTAGTTGAATAAGTTCAACACCAACTGTAATAAACTCATTTATAAATTGACCGTTTAACCCCATGGTCTTCCATGGTAATGACTTAAAGGATTTTTGATTGAAATTGACCTTATGCATTCCCAGCAAATAGAATCCACCATCAGTTGAAGGGCCTAAAACCACTTTTTCTTCTGATAATATATCTGCTGTCCTGATTATTTGGGAAGCATTCAGGTGTGGAGTATCGTTGCCTATTGCGATGACTTGGTCAAACCCTTTGTCATAAACAAACTGAAATGCATTGGTAAAACGCTCTCCGAAAGATATTCCGTTTTGTTCTTTTTCTGTAAGATAGAAATACGGAAGAGCTGTTTTTTTAACGGTGTTAAGAGTATGTGCTGAAAGTGTAGAAAACAATAAGCCAGCACCATTGATTTTTTTTCGCCTCATTTCCTCATGTGGTGAAAGGGCAAAAACCAAAATGGCAGTTTTATGTGTAATCGGTGCTCGCATTTTAACTAATGTAGTAGTAAATTTACAATAATACCTGTTTAATATGAGTCGATAAGCATAGAATAACTTAACAAACAAGCTTCAATCATATTCTAAAGGATGAAAACGCTTAACCGACCATCAGGTCAGATTTGTGAAGTTAAAATAGATGTGCTAAATCACTGAATTGGGATTGTAGACCCGTATTGATCGATGAAAGGCAATAAGCTCTAAACATTAAGTGAAAGAAAACAACCCAACAGACTAAGTGGTTTGTAAATTGAAAAACAAAAAGGGTCTTATAAAGGGTGCCAATTGCTAAACATCATCATAATCAACCGTTAGAGAAGGGGTCGTTGGTTTAGCCTGACAGGTAAGGATCAAACCTTCCTCAATTTCGCCATCGGTGAGTATTTGATTCTTTACCATTTCGGCCTTTCCTTCAGTAATTCTGGCAATACAACTGCTGCAAACACCACCCTGACAGGAATAGGGCGCGTCAATATTTTCTTTTAAAACCGCATCAAGAACCACATCGTTCTTACCCATGGTCAATGCATATTCTTCATCGTCTAAAACTACCGTGACCTGGGTTTTACCGTCTGAAGAAGTTGTAGGGGTCACTTCAGCTATGGTTTCAGAAGTGGTGAAAAGCTCAAAATGAATCTTTTCTTTATTAATTCCATTTTCTTGAAGTGTATTACTTACTAAATGAATCATGTCCTCAGGACCACAAAGATAAAAAGCATCAAACTGGGTGTCCTTGTGTTTGTTCTTTAAGGCATAATTTACCGTTGATGTATCAATGCGACCAAAAAGCGAACCTTCTTCTTGGGTTTTACTGTTAGTGAAATAGACAAAGAATCGATTAGCATATTCCAACTGAAGTTTAACCAATTCCTTATAGAACATGGTTTCTGCATTTGATTTATTACCATACACCAATACAAATTTGTTGCTGGTATTACTTGTTAATACCGACTTTAAAATGCTCATTATTGGCGTAATGCCACTACCGGCAGCGAATGCCGCGATGTTTTTGGGTTCATCTGCACGTTTGAAAATGAACCGGCCTTCAGGAGGCATAACTTCAAGCACGTCACCTTCTTTTAAGTTAGTATTGGCGTATGCTGAGAATCCACCCTTATCCACTTTTTTAACCCCAATGGTCAGATAATCTCGTTTTGAGGAAGAACTAATTGAGTATGCACGGCGCAGTTCTTTACCATTTACTTCTTTCTTAATGGTTATATACTGCCCAGGAACAAAGGCAAAGGTTTGTTTCAACTCTTTGGGAATATTAAAGGTGATAGCTACAGATGTTGGGGTAAGTGGTTTTATGCTTTGTACCGTAAGTGGATATAAATCGGCCATTTTATTGTTTCATTGAAATTAATCTGCAAAGCTAAGCATTGGTAAATCGATTTAAAACGGAAACTAAAAAAAAACATACCTAAAATACTTATGCATAAGAAAATTAAGTATATATTTGATTCAACTACTGGTTAAGGAGCAGTCGGGAATTTAAGTTAAATGTGAATGGCGAATTCTAAATTATACAAGGGCAGTCTAAATACGATAATCCTCAAATTATTGGAGGAAAAGGGGAAGATGTATGGTTATGAGATTACACAAAAGGTAAAAGAACTCACTAAAGGAGAATTGAACATTACCGAAGGAGCGCTTTACCCTGCATTGCATAAACTGGAGGCAGAAGGTCTTTTAGATGTTGAGGTGGCCAAAGTTGATAACCGGCTGCGCAAGTATTATAAACTCACAGAACAAGGAGAAAAAGAAACCGTAAACCGTTTGGCCGAATTGGAGGATTTTATTCGCAGTATGCAAAACTTGGTAAACCCTGATTGGAGTATAAACTAGATTTTATGAAATTAACTCAAAATCAGATACAACAAATAGAGACTTATCTTGATTCTAAGGAGCTTACCCATTTAGATCTTAGAAATGAAGTATTAGATCATATGGCGAATGCAATTGAAGAATCAATTCAAGAAGAAGGGTTGACTTTTAAAGAAGCCTTTAACCAAGAAATCAACAAATGGAATCCAGAACTGGTAAATTATTCCAGTTTTTGGATAGGATGGGCTTGGACCGGACCTAAATTAATGATTATAAAAGCTGTTAAGGAAACAAAGAAATTCTATTTAAAGAGTTTGTTGGCCACTGCAGTTATCTCTTTAATGATTCACATGACCTATATAAGTTTAATAGGAAATGACCATTTGAACATAATGGATGGCTTTGTAGGATTGGTTTATATCGCAATTTTAGGTTTAACGCTATTGTTCTTCTGGAGAATTAAAGCGACGGATTACCAAACCACTTATAGTTATTTGTATAAAATAAACACTATTGGTTTTGCCTTTATGTACCTGGCTTTTAACCCATTGTTGCCTGAATCGAACATGATTTTCGATATAGAAAAGACATATTATTGGGGTTTGTTCTTTCATTCGTTCCTATTGTCTTTCGCATATACCTTTTGGGACTTATATAAATCGCATCAGAGTTCAAAAAAGTTGACTTTTGCATGAAGTTCACTCAAGACCAAATACAAGAACTGTTTAAATTTACTCGCAAACATTATGTGGAGCATTACGATGTGCAGACCGAATTGGTTGATCATTTGGCAAATGGCATTGAGGAGCAAATAAGTCTACAACCCAAAATAACGTTTAAAGAGGCTCTTAATCTGGAATTCAAGAAATTCGGGGTTTTTGGTTTTCAGGAAGTTATCAATAAAAAGACAAATGCCATGTCTTGGCGTTACTGGAAGATTATTTTTCAATTTTATAAAGAATATTTCAAGCTTCCTAAGTTGGCAATGACAGTTACTTCAATTTTAGTCGTAACTGCATTATGCAGGTTGATTCCAATGGAGTTTAAGCATTATACTTTTGTGGGCATCTTATTTGCAATTGAAATAATCCTATTTGTCATCTATTTCCGGAATCGAAATAATTATCAATCGGAACGAATTAAAGATGGTAAAAAGTGGATGCTAAAAGATCAGATTTATTCATTTGCAAATAGTATTCAGATTATCAACCTCTTCCCTATAATGCTTAATTTACCTTTTTTCAGTAATTACTTTATGGAGTATAGTTTTCTTATTGACCTCTCTTTTGCATTGTTGGTAGTTTGTTTGATAGTGTTTTGTTACGTGGTCGTCAAAGTTATTCCCCAAAAAGCGGTGGAACTCTTGTCCGAAACCTATCCGGAGTATAATATGGTAACTTAATATGTAACAAATCCTCTTTCCTTTATACTAACTCCACAGAGCAAAATACCAACCTATGTTCAAACACTTTGTTAAGCTACAATGGAAAGCATTTTTTAGGTCATCCAATTTTGGAAAGGGCCTTGCCCTTAAATTGTTAATGGGCTTTTTCGCAATTTACATGATGGTCTCTTTTGCAGGCCTTGGTGTTGGGCTTTTCTTTATTCTTAAAAAATTATACCCAGATGTTGACCCTATGTTGACCGTTAGTGGCTTTATGTTGTATTGGGTACTGATAGAGCTTCTAGTTCGTTACTTTATGCAAAAATTACCGGTAATGGATGTAAAGCCTCTGCTTAACAATCCAATTAAAAAAAGTAGCATCACCCATTATATATTGGCAAAATCCGGACTCTCAGGGTATAACTTTATGGCCCTGTTTATCGCTGTGCCATTTTCTGTTGTATTGTTAGTACAGGGTTATCCCATGCTTAACGTTTTGGTTTGGTTGTTTGCGGTAGTATGTATTGTATTGACAATCAACTACACCAATTTCATAATCAATAAAAGCGACAAGATTTTAATAGTCTTGGCTACTTTAATTTTGACTCTTTATGGGTTGGAGTATTTCAACTTCTTTCCAGTAAAAGAATATGCTGGCAAGGTATTCTACTATTTATACCAAAACCCAATTTTGGCCTTTGTGCCATTTGGTTTGGCTTTAGGAACGTATTATGTCAATTATAATTTCCTTCGCAAGCGTCTGTTTTTAGACGCATCACTTAAAAAGAAAGCCAAAGAAGCGGTTACCTCAGATTTGTCTTGGACAAAACGTTTTGGGGACATTGCCCCCTTTCTTCAATTAGATCTAAAATTGATATGGAGAAACAAGCGTACCAAAATGCAGGTCTTCATATCCTTGGCAATGATTCTTTATGGATTGATTTTTTATGGAATGGATGCTTACGGCCAAACAAGCACCATATTCCTTTTTGTGGGGATTTTTATGACGGGAATTTTCCTTTCTAACTTTGGGCAATTCATTCCCGCGTGGGATAGCGAATACTATGGAATGATGATGTCACAGAATATTCCGCTACGAAAATATCTTGAATCAAAAGCAGGACTAATATCAGTTAGTATTGTAGTAATGTTCTTGTTGTCTATACCTTATGTTTATTTTGGTTGGAAGGCCTTGGCCATAAATTTTGCGTGTGCCTTGTACAATTTGGGAGTTAATGTACCGGTGATCTTGTTTTTTGGATCATTCAATAAAAAACGAATAGATCTTACAAAAAGCGCAATTGGAAATATGCAAGGAACCAGTGCGACCCAATTTTTGGTACTGTTACCTCTAATGGTCGTTCCAAGTCTTATCTATTTTGGTTTAAAAATGCTGGTTTCTTTCGAAGCGGCTATTATTACACTTGCGGTGTTGGGAATAATTGGTTTTGCACTTAGGAAATCGCTTTTAGATAAAGTAACAGAGGCATACAGAAAAAAGAAATACGGAATGATAGCTGGGTTCAAAGAACAGAACAGTTAATAGAAAATAAAACTTGACACTTAAAAGTAAAGTATGATCACAACACAAAATTTGACCAAAAAATACGGCAGCCAGTTGGTTTTGAATATTGAGCATTTAGAAATTCCTAAAGGCCAGAGTTTTGGTTTGGTAGGAAATAATGGTGCAGGTAAAACCACTTATTTTAGTTTGTTGTTGGATTTGATTCAACCTACGACCGGTCATATAGTGAACAATGGTGTACAAGTGAACACTAGTGAGGATTGGAAACCTTTTACCTCCTCTTTTATCGACGAATCATTTCTAATTGGGTATTTAACACCCGAAGAGTACTTTTATTTTATTGGTGAATTACGTGGTGAAAATAAGGCGGATGTTGATTCGCTGTTATCCAATTTTGAAGAACTCTTCCATGGTGAGATTTTAGGGCAGAAAAAGTTTCTACGTGACCTATCTAAAGGAAACCAGAAGAAAGCAGGTATTGTAGCGTCTTTCATAGGTAATCCCGAAGTGATAATTTTGGATGAGCCTTTTGCTAACTTGGATCCAACGACCCAAATAAGATTAAAAGCGATTATAAAAGATTTGGCAGCCAAACAAGAAGTTACCGTTCTGGTTTCAAGTCACGACCTTATGCACGTAACTGAGGTTTGCGAACGTATAGTTGTATTGAACAAGGGCGAAATCGTAAAAGATATTCAGACTTCTGCCGAAACACTTCGAGAACTTGAAAGCTTCTTTGCAGGAAGCCCTGTTTCTGAGACTGAGGAATAAACCTGTAGCGAAAAGCTTCACATATTTTTATTGAAATATCCCGTTCGCTACAATCTAGGAAATAAGTGGCATTGGATAAATTATGCATTTTGTCGATAAACAGCATAATAATCCCGCTGTTTTTCAGTTTACTAGATGTACGAATACAGAGAATTTTGAAGCTTCAATATAAAATCATCTTAACCGCGGTTTTGGCAACGCTCATCTTAAGTGCCTGCTCTACCAAAAAAGACGCATTTCTCAATAGAAATTGGCATGCTATGAATACAAAGTTCAACACTTTGTACAATGGAGATATTGCATTTGAACAAGGGAGAGAAGAACTCAACTCCAGTTATCAGGATGATTATTGGGAGGTTCTGCCCATAGAGCGGTTAGAAGTAACCGAAAATATAAAACTCGATTCCGAGGACAACAACCCCAATTTTATAATAGCAGAAGAGAAGGCGACCAAGGCCATACAGAAACATAGTATGGATATTAATGAGGAAGAACGAAACCCAATGACCGATGAGGCATTTTTGCTTTTGGGGAAGGCAAGGTATTTTGATCAACGTTATATGCCAGCATTGGAAGCTTTCAATTATATCCTTAAAAAATACTATGAAAGCGATAAATTAAACGAGGCCAATATCTGGAGGGAAAAAGTAAACATTCGCTTAGAAAACGAAGAACTTGCCATTAAGAACTTGAAGCGTTTAATGAAGTTTGAGAACCTAAAGGATCAAGAATATGCCGATGCCCGTGCAATGATGGCACAGGCCTATATTAATCTAAACGTACCAGATACTGCCATACAGCATCTAAAAGTAGCGTCGTATTACACTAAAAAGAACCCTGAAAAAGGACGATATTATTACATCATAGGGCAATTGTACAATCAATTACAGCATAAAGACAGCGCTAGCTATGCTTTTGATAGGGTGATTGAGTTGAATAGAAAATCTCCACGCGTATATATGATAAATGCGCATCTCCAAAAAATAAAAAACACAGAACTTACAGATGAGAATAGCTTAGAGTTATTTGAATATTTGACCGAACTGGAAGAAAATCGGGAGAACCGGCCGTTTTTGGATAAGATATATCGTCAATTGGCAGAATATCATTTAGAAAGCAATTCTGATAGCTTGGCATTGGTTTACTTTAACAAGTCTTTACGGGCAACACAAAATGAACCAAAATTGAACGCCCTTAATTATGAGAATTTAGCGGTTTATAATTTTGATTTGAACGAGTACAAAGCAGCTGGTTCCTATTATGATAGCGTTTTGACCAATCTCCCGGAGAACACCAAGAAGTACCGATCGATTAAAAAGAAACTAGACAATCTAGAAGACGTAATCAAATATGAGGACATAGTTCATTATACTGATAGTGTAATTACACTTTTTGATTTACCCAAAGACAAACAAATAGCTTATTTTGAAGCGCATATCGAAGCTTTGAAAAAAGCAAAAGAAGAAGCTGAGAAAAAGGAAGTAGAACGAATTACGGAAGGTTTTGCGGCGTTTACAGAGAGTAAAGGCGGGAAAGAAAACAAGGGCAAATTCTATTTTTATAATATTACCAGCCTTGGTTATGGTAAGAATGATTTTACCAACAAATGGGGCAAACGTACCCTTGAAGATGACTGGCGATGGTCGAATAAAAACACTATAGCCATTTCGGATGAAAATGGCGAATCCATTGTCGATGCCAACGATCAGGAATTGGAA
The DNA here is from genome assembly GCF_000153165.2 of Maribacter sp. HTCC2170. Taxonomy (NCBI): domain Bacteria; kingdom Pseudomonadati; phylum Bacteroidota; class Flavobacteriia; order Flavobacteriales; family Flavobacteriaceae; genus Maribacter; species Maribacter sp. HTCC2170. The sequence continues at coordinate 1,538,300 of NC_014472.1, read as the reverse complement.
CCTTCGGAGGATGAGAAATTTTCGTTGGATTTTTATATGGATAAGATACCTAACGATGTGGCCATTATCGATAGTCTTAAGACCGAGCGAAATTTTGCCAACTATCAATTGGGACTGATTTATAAAGAAAAATTCAAAGAGAACCTTTTGGCCACGGGCAAATTGGAGGATGTTTTGGCTTCCAAACCAGAGGAGCGATTGATACTTCCGTCAAAATATAATCTGTATAAAATTTACGAAGAAGAGGGTAGCCCATTGGCGGCCAACATGAAAGAGAATATCATTCAAAATCATTCCGATTCTCGATATGCTGAGATTTTGTTGAATCCTGCGGCTGTTTTAGAGGGTAATTCGGATAGCCCGGATGCCCAATATGTAAAACTTTATAAATTGTTTCAAGGGCAAGAATTCTTGAAAGTGATAACTGCCACCGAGGAAAGCATAAACAAATACACTGGTGATCCAATTGTACCTAAATTTGAAATGTTGAAGGCAAATGCGATTGGTAGATTACAAGGGTTTGAGGATTTTAAGGAAGCCCTTAATTATGTTGCCTTGACATACCCGAATAATCCTGAAGGTAAAAAGGCGGAGCAAATGGTTGCCGAGCAATTACCAAAATTGGAGCCTAAGGAATTCTCGCCGGAAGTTGGTTCTTCTGGCGCAGGAAATTGGAAAGTGGTTTTTCCTTTTAAAAGACATAACAATGAAGAGGCGTTGAAACTCAAGGAGCTTCTGGAGAAATCGATTGTAGATCTTAAATACAGGAACATTGTTTCAAAAGATATTTACAATCTCGAAGATCAATTTGTGGTAGTTCACGGTTTTAAATCAAAGGAATTTGCCTTGGGATATGCCGAACTCCTAAAAATTAACAGGGATTACAAGGTTAGCAAAGAGAATTTTGTAATTTTATCTTCCAACTATAAAATCATACAAATACATAAAAACTTATTAGATTATAAGAATATCGTTTTAACCCCAAAACCTTGAACATGTTTTCAGATAACAAAAAACCTAGAACTATGAATGAAATCGGTGGACAACCAAACAGAATCGAGAAAAACACAAAAATCAAAGGAGACATCATCTCTGAAGCAGATTTTAGAATCGACGGAAAATTAGACGGAAATGTTAAAACTTCCGGTAAAGTGGTAATTGGAAAAGACGGTTACATACACGGAAAAGTAGAATGTGTAAATGCCGATATCGAAGGTAATTTTAATGGAGAACTTTTGGTTTCAGATTTATTATCGTTAAAAGCTTCCGCAGTTATTGAAGGAACAGTGGCTGTGACAAAATTGGCCGTTGAACCTGGGGCCACCTTTAATGCTTCTTGTACCATGAAAGGTAAGGGCGGATCATTTAAAAGTGGAAACAACCCATCCAATACTGGCGGTTTTAAATCCGCTGTAAGTAGTAATGGACCAGCAAAAGCCTCCTAAGAAAAAGAATAATCTTAAAAATTTTGCAATGCTTTCGGGTATTGCATTTGAGATGGGCGCTATAATATTTTTAGCGGCCAAAGGGGGTGTTTGGCTTGACGAACACTATCAAACAGATAAAAGAATATTTACAGCAATTGCTACACTCATAGGTGTGGCAATTTCTATTTGGGTAGTTTTACGACAGCTTAAAAGAATTAGAAACTAATGGCCAAGATTAACCCAATCGTTCAATTTATTGCCCTCTTGATAACTTCATTGGCTGTAGCATTTTTTCTGCACATTGTTTTTCTTAAAACTAATGAACTACCACAATTTGACAATCTTATTGTACTTTCTTATGTTGTTAATGGTATTTTGGCTGGGACTATTTTCGCTGGCCTTTATGCATTTAGAAATAAGCTTAAAAATCAAATAGGTTTCTTATTTATAGGAGGTAGTTTCTTGAAATTCATCTTCTTTTTCATTCTTTTTTACCCCGTCTATAAAGCGGATGGAGAAATGAGCGGAATGGAGTTCGCCTCTTTTTTTATTCCTTATGGTATTTCTTTAGTTGTTGAGACGGTTTTTACCGCCAGGCTGTTAAAAAAACTTGATTAATTATCCTATTCCTTTTTCTTTGCCAAATCCCTGAAAATAAACTCTAAAATGCTTTTTTCTTTTTAGTAGAAAATCATACATTTGCACCGATTTTTAGAGACCGATATTTTTGAGTGATATGCGAAATCCATTTTTATTGAAATTTCTTTTGGCCGCTGTTCTTCTTTTGGGCAACATCTCTTTTGCGAACATAAGTGATACTTCTTCTAAAGAGCCTGAAAAGGATTTAAAGACCAAAATCAAGGAAGATATCGATCATCATATTAAGGATTCACATTCGTTTACTTTTTTTTCAGATTCTAAGAAGAATAAACACTACGGCTTTTCGCTTCCTGTAATTTTATGGGATGACGGTTTAAAAGTATTCTCTTCATCTAAATTCCATCATGGCGAAACATTGGCGGAGGTAGATGGCAATTATTATAAACTATACCACAGTAAAATTTATAAGACGGACGCGGAGGGTACCATCAATTATGATGAGGACCATCACGCCACTAATGTAAAGCCAATTGATTTTTCGATTACCAAGAATGTGGTAATGATGTTTGTGACAGGCTTGTTAATGTTTTTATTGTTTAGTGGTTTGGCTAAGTCGTTCGGAAAAGGACCTATTGCTAAAGGAGCCGGTCGTTTCTTTGAGCCTATAGTACTTTATATTCGTGATGACATTGCAAGACCAAACATTGGCGAAACGAAATACAAGCGATTTATGCCCTATTTATTGACGGTATTCTTCTTTGTATGGTTTTTGAATCTTTTTGGCCTTACTCCGCTTGGAGTAAATGTTACTGGCAATATCGCAGTTACTTTTGCCCTAGCAATAATAACTTTTTTAATTACTCAATTTTCCGGAAATGGAAATTATTGGAAGCATATTTTTTGGATGCCTGGAGTGCCTGTGCCAATGAAGTTTATTTTGGCCCCTATTGAATTATTGGGTGTGTTTATCAAACCGTTTGCCCTAATGATTCGTTTATATGCCAATATTATGGCAGGTCACGTGGTTCTAATGAGTATTATAGCCTTGGTTTTCACAGTCCAGAATTGGCTTGGAGGTGGGTTGTCTTTAGTGCTTGCCTTTTTCCTTTCTATTATTGAGTTATTGGTTGCGGCCTTACAGGCCTATATTTTCACCTTATTATCGGCTTTGTATTTTGGCTTTGCAGTAGAGGAGCACGAGCATGATGAGGCACATTAATTTTGAATGTTTAATTTTTAATTTATATATATTATGGAAGTACCAACTATAGTAGGAGCAGGTTTGATCGTAATCGGTGTAGGTATCGGTATCGGTAGAATTGGTGGTTCAGCAATGGATGCTATCGCCCGTCAGCCTGAGGCTACTGGTAAGATTCAAACAGCGATGTTGATAGCAGCAGCGCTTATTGAAGGTATTGGCTTTGCAGCGTTGTTTGTGGGCTAGTAGTATTGAACAAAGGCCATAACGGTTGGTTGTGGCCTTTGTTTTTTTATAAATTGATTAAATAAAATAGTATGGATAAGTTAATTAATGATTTTTCATTTGGGCTATTTTTCTGGCAGATATTACTTTTTGTATTGTTGCTGCTATTATTGCGCAAGTACGCTTGGAAACCAATTCTAAATGCGGTAGATGATCGTGAAGATGGAATTAAAAGTGCGCTCGCTGCTGCTGAGGAAGCAAAAAAGGAAATGCAGAATGTCACTGCTGATAGTGAGAAATTGTTAAAAGAGGCTAGAGCAGAACGTGAAGCTATGTTGAAAGAAGCTCGTGAAATAAAAGATAAATTAATCGCTGATTCAAAAGAGCAAGCCAAGGTTGAAGGTGATAAAATGATCAAGCAGGCTCAGGCTACAATCGAGAGCGAAAAGAAAGCGGCTGTTTCAGACATCAAAAACCAAGTAGCAGAACTGTCAGTTGATATTGCTGAGAAAGTCATTAGAGAACAATTGGCCAATAAAGACAAACAGTTGAAATTGGTTGATGATATGTTGGGTGACATTAAATTGAACTAAGGTAAGAATGAAGGATACTAGAGCAGCCATACGATACGCAAAAGCAATTTTGGATATTGCAGTTGACAATAAAGCAACTGATGCAATTGAAAAAGATATGCGCTCTGTGGTGAGTACCATTTCTGATAGTAAAGAACTAAAAGATTTGTTGTCAAGTCCTATCATTAAGGGAGAAGACAAGAAAGTTGCCTTATCTAAGATTTTCAAAGGAAGTCATGCTATTACTGAAGGTATGATCAAGCTTTTGGTAGACAATAAAAGAGTGGGCATGTTGAATGAGGTTGCTTTAAAGTACATCATTCTCAATGAACAATTAAAAGGTCAGGATGTTGCTGTTGTTACCACAGCTGTTCCGTTGACCAAGGACTTGGAAAAGAAAATCTTGGGACAAGTCAATAAGATTACGGGTAACGAAGTAACTATTGAGAATAAAATCGACGAAAACATCATCGGAGGTTTTGTGCTAAGAGTAGGCGATTTGCAGTTTGATGCAAGTGTCGCCAATAAATTAAGTAGTTTAAAAAGAGAATTTACAAATAGTCTTTAATATATTTTAAGGCCTTTGGGTCTAAAACTTTATATCTAAAACAAATGGCAGGAGTAAAAGCCGCTGAAGTATCAGCAATTTTAAAACAACAATTATCAGGATTTGAAGCAACCGCTTCTTTAGACGAAGTAGGAACTGTATTGCAGGTTGGTGATGGTATCGCAAGGGTATACGGATTATCAAATGCACAGTATGGTGAATTGGTTGAGTTCGAAGGAGGCCTTGAGGGTATCGTTTTGAACCTAGAAGAAGATAATGTAGGTGTTGTATTGTTAGGCCACTCCAAAGCAATTGGAGAAGGAGCTACAGTTAAACGTACTCAACGTATCGCATCGATAAATGTAGGTGAAGGTATTGTTGGTCGTGTAGTAGATACTCTAGGAGCTCCTATAGATGGTAAAGGACCTATATCTGGAGATTTATACGAAATGCCTTTAGAGCGTAAAGCTCCAGGTGTTATATTTCGTCAGCCGGTAACCGAGCCACTACAATCAGGTATTAAAGCAATTGATGCTATGATTCCTGTTGGTCGTGGACAACGTGAATTGGTGATTGGTGACCGTCAAACAGGTAAGACAACGGTTTGTATTGATACCATCCTAAACCAAAAAGAATTTTACGATGCAGGCGAGCCTGTTTATTGTATTTATGTCGCTATTGGCCAAAAAGCTTCCAACGTTGCGAACATCGCGAAAGTGTTGGAGGATAAAGGCGCCTTGGCATATACAACTATTGTAGCGGCTAATGCTTCTGACCCTGCACCAATGCAGGTTTACGCTCCTTTCGCTGGTGCTGCGATAGGTGAATATTTCAGAGATACTGGTAGACCAGCCTTGATTATATATGATGATTTGTCTAAGCAAGCTGTTGCTTACCGTGAAATTTCATTATTACTAAGACGTCCACCGGGACGTGAGGCGTATCCAGGTGATGTATTCTATCTGCATTCAAGATTATTGGAACGCGCCGCAAAAGTGATTGCTGATGATGATATTGCAAAAGACATGAATGATTTACCAGATGCCTTGAAACCTTTGGTTAAAGGTGGGGGATCGTTAACCGCATTGCCAATTATTGAAACGCAAGCGGGAGATGTATCAGCATATATTCCAACAAACGTAATTTCTATTACTGACGGACAAATATTCTTGGAACAAGATTTATTCAACCAAGGTGTTCGACCTGCTATTAACGTAGGTATTTCGGTATCAAGGGTGGGTGGTAACGCACAGGTAAAATCAATGAAAAAAGTAGCAGGTACTTTGAAACTGGATCAGGCCCAGTTTAGAGAATTGGAAGCGTTCGCAAAGTTTGGTTCCGATTTGGATGCGGCTACATTGAACGTTATTGAAAAAGGACGTCGTAATGTTGAGATTTTGAAACAAGCTCAAAATGATCCTTTCACTGTTGAAGATCAAGTTGCAATCATTTATGCAGGATCTAAAAACTTATTACGTGATGTTCCTGTAGAGAAGGTAAAAGAATTTGAAAATGATTTTATCGAATTTATGAATGCCAAGCATAGAGATGTATTGGATTTGTTAAAAGCAGGGAAGCTTACAGATGAGGTTACAGAAACTCTGACAAGTGTTTGTAAAGATTTGACAGGGAAGTATAGATCATAAATAATTGTCATTCCTGCGAGGGCAGGAATCCGTAATCAATTGATTCCGCACTTAGTGCGATATGACAAATAAGAAGTATGGCAAATTTAAAGGAAATACGTAACAGAATATCATCGGTTTCTTCAACGATGCAGATTACCAGTGCCATGAAAATGGTTTCAGCTGCAAAATTAAAGAAGGCACAGGATGCAATTACCGCAATGAGGCCTTACGCTAACAAGCTTACTGAGCTGTTGCAGAGCTTAAGTGCGAGTTTGGATGCTGATTCTGGGAGCACTTATGCCGACAATCGTCCAATAAATAAAGTATTGGTAGTAGCTATTACTTCGAATCGTGGATTATGTGGTGCGTTCAACACCAATATCATTAAACAATGTGCAACTTTAACCGACGAATCATTCGGAGGTAAGCAAGTTGATTTTGTCGCGATTGGGAAAAAGTCCAATGATATTTTAAGCAAAAACGCAGCCGTAATTTCTAATCATAGTGATGTTTTCGATGATTTGACCTTCGAAAATGTGGCTGTCATAGCCGAGGAATTAATGGAGTTGTTCAGAGACGGCTCTTATGATCGAATAGAATTGGTTTATAACAAGTTTAAAAACGCGGCTACGCAGATTGTGATGTCCGAACAATTTTTACCAATTGTTCCTTCTGAAGATTCTGAGGCTTCGGGTGCTGACTATATTTTTGAGCCTTCAAAAGCTGAGATTGTTGAGCAATTGATTCCAAAATCATTGAAAACACAATTGTACAAGGCAATTCGTGATTCTTTTGCCAGTGAGCATGGCGCACGTATGACAGCAATGCATAAGGCAACAGATAACGCTACAGAGCTTAGAGATCAATTGAAATTGACCTACAACCAAGCGAGGCAAGCTGCAATTACAAATGAAATTCTTGAAATTGTTGGTGGAGCGGAAGCTTTGAATAACTAAAAACTAGAATTTGGCTTTTAATTCGGAAGCTGAAACCTTAATAAAAAACAGACCTCGCATCATGCGAGGTTTTTTTTGGATTAAATCTAATGGAACGGACCTTCTTTGTTGCCTTGCGATAAATACCTATTTTTAAGCTCTAATTACTCTCATTTGAACCTTTTGAACAAACTTTTTAAGCAGACTGCGATTTACGGGCTCGCCACGGTATTTCCCAGAATGCTTTCATTTCTTCTATTGCCGTTTCATACAGATATTTTACAAACTGCTGACTATGGCCAACTTTCTGTTATTTATGCCTGGTTTGCCATTTTTAACGTGTTTTTGGCCTATGGAATGGAAACTGCTTTTTTCCGCTTTTACAATGGCACTGACAGTAAGAAAAAAGTCGTTTCAACCTCATTGGTATCAGTAATAATAACTACTGTGGCATTTATGGTAATTGCCTTATTGCTTCAAAATAGTATTTCCGTGGCAACCAATATAAATCCAAATTATTTGAGATACGCCATATTTATCTTGACATTGGATGCATTGGTAATTATTCCGTTTGCATGGTTACGTGCAAATGAAAGACCAATGCGCTATGCCGTAGTCAAAATCTTGAATGTTGTTGTGAACCTTGGACTGAATGTGTTCTTTCTTTATTTCTTGCCTAAGTTGGCGCAATCGAATCCAGATGGTTTGTTCAGTGGTATTTATCGGCCAAATTTTGAAATATCGTACATTTTCATCGCTAATCTCATTGCCAGTGCCATTACACTTTTCCTTATGCTGCAGCTGTATTTAAAGACCAAGTATGTCTTTGACAAGGTGCTCTGGTGGAAAATGATGAAATATGCAATGCCTGTTCTTGTGGCTGGCGTCGCTTTTACAATTAATGAAGTTTTTGATAGGATATTGTTGGAGAGGTTACTGCCAGCGGATGTTGCTGATAGCGAAGTGGGAATGTATTCGGCCTGTTATAAGCTGGCATTGTTCATGACCTTGTTCGCAACAGCCTTTCGTATGGGAATTGAACCGTTTTTCTTTAGCCATTCAAAAACAGAAAATCCACAAAAGGCATATGCCCAAATTACCAATTATTTTGTTGTTTTGGGGAGTATTATTTTATTGGGGGTAGTTGTGTTTGCAGATGTTTTGAAGGAGCTTTTTGTTAGGGACCCCAAATATTGGGAGGCAATGAGCATCGTACCTATCATAATTCTTGCTAGTTTCTTTTTAGGTATTTACCACAATCTTTCAGTATGGTATAAAGTAACGGATAGAACCAAATATGGGGCTTATATTTCAATTATTGGAGCCATTATAACCATTATCATTAACCTTGTGTTTATTCCGCATTTTGGGTATATGGCCTCTGCGGTGGCAACATTGGCGGCTTATGGAAGTATGACGATACTTTCCCTGTTTTTTGGCAGAATGTACTACCCTATTCCGTATAATTTCAGAAAAATAACTTTTTATCTATTAATCTCAATACTATTTTCGGCCTTGTCATTTTACGTTTTTGATCGTAATTTGTTCTATGGTATTCCTTTGTTGCTGTTATTTTTGGGAATGGTCTATAAGCTTGAAAATAATAACCTAAAAAAAATATTTCTTAAAAAATGAATATTAAAATAATTAATAAATCTGCCCATGCCCTGCCACATTATGAAACTATTGCTTCGGCTGGTATGGATTTGAGGGCAAATAGCACGGACACAATAACTTTACAACCTTTAGAACGCACAATAGTCAAAACCGGTTTGTTTATTGAATTACCCATTGGATATGAGGCGCAAGTTCGCCCTAGGAGCGGTCTGGCTGCAAAAAAAGGCATAACAGTACTAAATGCTCCAGGAACGGTAGATGCGGACTATAGAGGTGAAATAGGGGTTATACTAGTAAATTTATCAAATGATCCCTTCGTCATTGAAAACGGGGAACGGGTGGCACAATTGGTTATTGCAAAACACGAACGTGCCGAGTGGCAAGAGGTAAAAGAGCTATCGGATACTTCAAGAGGTGCTGGCGGTTTTGGAAGTACAGGCACAAAGTAGTTTTAGGTAGGCTTTAATCAGTTAAGGGTTTCTTTAAGGGTGTTTTAACAAAAAACAGAAGGGCTCTGGAATACTTATTGATAATTTTACTTCGTTATTCATTTCAAAGAGTAATTCATTAAGACTAGAATGAAAAAAGTACAATCGGTATCGGTATTGTTAATGGCATTTATGCTAAATACCTTTTTGGTTGTTGCTCAAGACCAAGAAATCAATATTGAAGATAGTGCCGAAGTCTTTCTAGAGGAATATTCCGATTCTTTTCAAGAAAATTTCTTTGAAGCGTTAAAGCAAAAGGGAATTGAAAATTATGACAAGGCCATCAATTTGCTATTGGAATGCAAGTTGCTGGATGCAAAAAACCACGTGGTCGATCATGAATTGGCCAAAGTCTATTTGGTCGATAAACAATATATTTCCGCTCAGGATTATGCACTTTCAGCACTTTTGGCAGAACCCACCAATCTCTGGTATCTTGACACCATGGTCCAGACGATACAAATGCAGGGTAGTTCTTTAGATCAGGAGAATCTGGGCATTCCTTGGAGCAATAACAAACTTAAAGAAAATCTGGCATTGATTTATTTTAGGCAGAAGAACTATCAAAATGCATTGGCAATACTATCAGAGGTTAAGAAGTCATCTTTTAAACAAGATTTAACTTCGAAAATAAACGATTCAATTAAGGAGAATGAAGTAAGAAGAGAAAATAAAAATGCTCCTGTTCCAATTGAAGTCAAGACGTACCCCTTAAAGGAACTTAAGACAAGATTGACCGAATTAATGGTTCAAAACAAAATTTCGGAATTGGTTCAACAAAGTGAAGAAGCAATAGAGAATTACCCCTCCCAACCCTATTTTTATTATTTGAATGGGCACGCTTTGAATAAAAGTGCAAAACACAAAGAGGCCATAGAAATCTTAGAAGCTGCTTTGGATTATATGCTTGATGATGTGCCATTGTTGAACAATATATATCAAGAATTGGTCGATGCACATACGGCCTTGAATAATTCTTCGAAGGCAAATACGTATCTTCGAATGATAAAACCCGGGTTTTAGACTATGACTACTTTTATTCGATGGGCACAGCTCAGTGTTATTGTACTGCTAATATTTTCCTGCAAATCCAAAAAACTTGTTTCAGATGGTACGGTTGATGAAAATATGTCTGCAAAGGCTATTATTCGAACACACTATCAAAATCAGATAAATTTTAAAACCTTAAGGGGCAGGATGAAGATTGGGTATTTTGATGGGGAATCCTCAAAAAGCACAACAGTTAGCTTGCGAATGGAAAAAGACAAGGCCATTTGGATCAGCGCGCCTTTCGGTGTGGTCAAAGCCTACGTTACACCCAATAGGGTTTCTTTTTACAATAAGTTGCAAAACGAGTATTTTGATGGTGATTTTTCATATTTGAGTAATATGTTAGGGACTGAATTGGATTTTGATAAACTCCAAAATCTGCTTTTGGGCCAGGCACTTTTTGATTTGAGAAAAGACAAATATGAAGCATCAATTGCATCAACTGGCTATATTCTAAACCCAAAAAAGCCATTGACTTTGTTCAAAACCATGTATAGGATTGAACCTGAGAATTTTAAAATATCCTCTCAACAGCTATCTCAACCCTTAAAGAAACGCTTATTGGACATTGAGTACAAGAACTATCAAAAAATAGATAAAAAGATTCTGCCCAATGAGATTGTGGTTACTGCAGTGGAGGTCAATACTGAGAGTATTATCAACATAGATTATCGTAATATTGAATTCAATGGATCGTTGAACTTTCCATATAAAATACCAAAAGGTTTTAAAAAGATCACTATAGACACTAATGCCCTATAAACAAGTTTCACTTTTTTGCTTAGTACTGCTTTTGACTTTTTTGTCATTAGGGAACGTTTACGCCCAAACCAATGAACAAAAAGCATTGGAGGTCAAACGTGAACAGCTTCAAAAAGAGATAAATGAAATTAATCGCCTACTCTTTGCCGAAAAGAAAGAAAGGGGCAATGTATTGGATCAGATGGAGGCCTTGGACAAAAAGATAAATGTTCGGCAACAGTTGATTCGAGTCACCAATCAACAATCAAATTTATTGAATAGGCAAATCAATGCCAATATTCGAAATATCTCAAAACTTCGTGAGGATTTAAAATTGCTTAAGGAGGAATATGCTACTATGATTCGGAAATCGTATCAAAATAAATCGCAGCAAAGCAGATTAATGTTTCTGTTATCCTCCGAGAATTTTTTTCAGGCATTCAAGCGCATGCAGTACATGAAACAGTATACGCAGTACCGCAAAGAACAGGGAGAGCAGATTATGGTCAAAACAGACGAACTTACACAATTGAATGTTGATTTAACCGCTCAGCGCAAAGAGAAAGACCAATTGATAGCAACAAACAATCGTGCGAAGGCGGAATTAATGAAAGAAATGAAATCCCAAAAGACATTACTGGGAAGCATTCGTCAAAATGAAAGTAAGTACGCATCTGCTATTCAAAAGAAAAAAAGGGAGGCTCGCAAGATAGATAGACAAATTGAAAAATTGATTCGTACGGCAATTGCTGCTTCCAATAAAAATTCAGGAGCGGGAAAAACTAGACGAACCTCTGCCAATAAATTCTTTCTAACGCCAGAAGCCACATTGGTAGCCAACAATTTCTCGGCTAATAAGGGGAAACTCATTTGGCCCGTTGAAAAGGGAATAAAGAGTCAAGGTTTTGGGGTTTATAAAGATGCGGTGTACCCTGGAATAAAGCATCAGAGCAATGGGGTAATCATAACTACCGATGAAGGGGCAACAGCAAGAGCTATTTTTGAAGGCGAAGTAATTGCTATTCTATCGGTGCCAGGGGGTAATAAAGGTGTTCAGATAAAACATGGGAATTTTATCAGCACCTATTACAATCTATCTGACCTATATGTAAAAAAAGGAGATAAAGTTGCCATTAAATCTGAGCTTGGTAAAATTTATACCAATCGGTCTAATGGTCAGACTCGCCTAAAATTCTACCTTTATCAAGATACCTCACGTCTAAACCCCGAGGAATGGGTTTATCAACTTTAATCATTTAAAATGACCTTCGAAAAAAAGACTATTACCAATTTAGCAGGAACCTTCAAACTACACAACGGTGTTCAAATGCCTTATTTTGGATTAGGGGTGTATTTGTCTGAAGATGGGCAAGAAGTTATAAATGCGGTAAAGTGGGCTATTAAAACCGGCTATAGGCATATTGACACTGCATCAATCTATAATAATGAGGAGGGAGTTGGAGAAGGTATTAAGCAAAGTGGAATTAAAAGGGAAGAAATTTTTGTCGTAAGTAAAGTGTGGAATGCAGACCAAGGCTATGAAAGCACGTTGAAAGCTTTTGACGATAGCCTAAATAGACTTGGGTTGGATTATTTGGATTTATACCTTGTACATTGGCCAACTAAAGGCAAGTATAAAGAAACTTGGAGGGCTTTGGAACAGTTATATAAAGAGAAAAAAGTTAAGGCTATAGGAGTAAGTAATTTTTTACAACACCATTTGGAAGATTTGTTGGGTACAGCTGAAATTGTACCGATGGTCAATCAAATGGAGTTTCATCCATATCTGGTTCAACAAAACTTAATCGATTTTTGTAATACCAATAACATACAATATGAGGCCTGGTCTCCTATGATGCAAGGTCGAATCTTTAATTTGGACAGCATCAAAGAAATAGGGGAAAGGCATGGCAAATCTCCTGCTCAAGTAGTTCTACGTTGGGATTTGCAAAAAGGTGTGATAACCATTCCTAAATCTTCTAAAAAAGAACGCATAATAGACAACGCTGATATCTTCGATTTTGAACTTTCGAATGACGAGGTCGCTTATTTGGATGGTTTGGAAAAAGGGCAAAGATTTGGCCCTGACCCCGATAATTTTGATTTCTAGTTTTATTTAAAACAGACTATTCACCCATAAATAAGGCTCTTAGCTCCGTGGCCTCATTGGGTTTCATTTTGCCGGCAAGTACCAAACTCAATTGCTTTCTGCGCAAAGCTGCGGCGAAACGTTCTTTTTCCAATTCAGTCTCAGGCTCAATAGCAGGTACTTCAGTTGGTTTGCCAGTTTCATCAACGGCCACGAACGTATAAATAGCCTCATTGGCCTTTGAACGTTTGCCGTTATAACGGTCTTCCATCCAAACATCAATATATACTTCCATAGAGGTGTTGAACGCTCGTGAAACCTTAGCTTCAACAGTCACAACACTACCCAACGGAACAGCGTGGTTGAATGCAACATGGTTTACAGAGGCCGTGACAGTAATTCTTCGACTGTGTCTTCGTGCAGCTATACTTGCAGCTCTGTCCATTCGTGCTAGTAGTTCTCCTCCAAAAAGATTATTTAAAGGGTTGGTCTCACTAGGGAGAACCATATCGGTCATTATGGTACGGGATTCACTGGGATTCTTTGAATGCATATTCAAGTTTTGGACAAAGATAATTTATTGAAAGAAAGTAAAGGGGGCAGAATAGGGTCTATCTAACAGATTTCATCCAAGCATCTTTTGAATGACTTCTCTTTATTTGCCTTAAAACCCGTAAAGCTTCTTGGGCATCTGTATAGCTACTATAGGTTACCATATGTAAACCATGCTCATTTGTTCCTAGATAAGTAGCATCATAACCTTGTCTTTGTAAAAGGCGTATTTTTTTATCCGCGTTTGGCTTGAATCTAAATACACCAGCAACTATATGGTGCATGGCCAATTGTGGTTTCTTGGTTATTACTTCAAGGTTTAATGTTGGTAATTCCAAGGGGGCAGTATCAAAGAAAGTTGCCTCCTGAATATTTTTTGAAACTTTTTCCTGTGCTTTTTCAACTACTATTTGTTGCTGGTTAAGGCCTTCATTATAAAGTCTATATCCAGTTAATCCTGCTGAAAGCGCTAAAAGAATAATAGCGGCGTATTTTAAATAGGGTCTTAGTGATGACTCGCTTCTGCGCTCAGGAGTAATAATAAAAGGTACTTTTTCCTCAATTGCAACTACCTCTTCTTTCAAGACTTCCCGGATAATTGGGGCAGAGACAAATGATGACAATCCAAAGGATGAGGTTAAATGGTTGAGTTGATAAGAAGGTTGAAACAACATTCTTCCTTCTTTACTTGATTTCAGATCACCAATATTCTCTAATGTCAAACGCTCGCCTTTATCCAATACACGCTTCCATTCATTTACCGTTTCCAATACCTTTTGCAACATTTCCTCATAGGAGCAATTTTCAATTTCGGCCATGTACGAAACCAAAAGACCATCATTCGATGATAATTGCTTGTTAAAGGACAATGACTTTGAAGGAGGATAAAATGAGTTGGAATTCTTATTGAGCACCGCCGATTTGTGTTGGGACAAAAATGCACCAAAACTAGGTACAACCACACAGTTGTAACGGTAAAGTAAATCTGATATATAGCGTTCTAAGACCATTTCAACAAATATTGTAAAAAATTCATAGCATCAATAGGCTGGAATGGACTTTTTATTAACATTATATTTTTGGTAATTTGTGGATAACTAAGCACTGACCATAAATGACTACAGATGAATTAATTGCGGTTTTAAGACTGCAGAGCATTCCCAATATTGGGGATGTCACGGCTAAAAAACTTATTTCGCATTGCGGCAGTCCAACGGCTGTTTTCAACGATAAATCGCAAAACCTGCTTAAGATAGATGGGATTGGCAGCTTTACCATCAAAGGACTTCATGATTCAGAACATAAAGAAGCCGCCGAGAATGAATTAAAATACATTCAGGATCATAACATTTCCTATTCATATTTTACTGATAGTACATATCCTAAGTATTTGAAGCATTGCGTTGACGGCCCATTGATTATGTTCAAGAAGGGCAATATTGACCTTGAGGAGCAAAAAACTATAAGTATTGTTGGTACTCGAAAAGTCACGAGTTACGGCACTGCGTTTTGTGAAAAGTTAATAGAAGATTTGGCACCACTTAACCCTGTAATAGTGAGTGGTTTTGCTTATGGGGTCGATATTTGTGCACAAAAAACAGCAATAAAACACGGTTTGCAGACCATAGGGTGTTTGGCCCACGGATTAAATCAAATATACCCAAAGGTTCATTCAAAATATGTTGAGGAGATAGAGAAAAATGGAGGCTTTTTTACCGAGTTTTGGAGCACCAGTAATCCAGACAGAGAGAATTTTTTAAAAAGAAACCGGATTATTGCAGGTATGAGTGAGGCTACCATTGTTGTAGAATCAGCAGAGAAGGGCGGCAGTCTGGTCACGGCCGACATTGCAAACAGTTATAACCGTGATGTATTTGCCGTTCCTGGAAGGGCTCAAGACAAGTACAGTTCTGGCTGCAATAACTTGATTAAACAGCAAAAAGCACATATGATTACATCAGCTGCAGATTTAATCTATTTATTGAATTGGGAACTCGAGGAAAAAGAAGGTAAAACTATTCAAAAACAGTTGTTCGTTGAATTGGATGAGGTTGAGAAAGCTATTTATTCATATTTGGAGAAGGAAGGCAAACAATTATTGGATAGTATCGCCTTGGATTGCAATTTGCCAATTTTCAAAGTTTCCTCTACGCTACTGAATATGGAAATGAAAGGTGTTGTTCGGCCATTGCCAGGAAAATTGTTCGAAGTAATCTAAATCAGACCACTTTATTGTCATTTTAGCACGAGTTTCAATCCACAATTTACAAACCGAGTAGTTTGTTCATTGTCCCTGTTTCCATCAAATCTACGTTAAGACGGTATTTCATCGATAAAGCGTGGATTGAAATCTGAACAATGGAGCTTTTGATACAAAACTCAATCAATCTAAAACCAACTAAGTGGTTTGTTTCCGGGAAACTTAATCTTTTTGACCAAAAGTTTTAAGATAAACACCAGGGGTACCATATTCTGATAGTCCTTCGATGTCTACTTGAAGTTGTGTTGCATTATCAGAATTGTAAAAAATCAACTGGGCATTACCATTTCTGTCAGTGGTAAAAGAGGGGTTCCAGTATAGCGTGGCACGATAGTCGGGAACATCATTTCCTTCAAAATTAGCATCATATTTCGGTGAATAAAACTCTCTCTTGGCGGCATGCCCAAAAATTGAAAAACTTGGTGATTGCGGAAGGTCAAGGGTTTCACTACCTCCTCTTTTGGTATAGACGAGAAAGACTCCATCGCCACCCCTTGAACCCCAAATGGCTGCAGAAGGCCCCTTTAGGAGCTCTACCCTTTCAACGTTTAAGATATCCATTGAGGCAATTCGACTAGGTACACTAGGTCTTAACTGTGCAATATCAGTAATGACTGGATTACCATTAAGCACCCATAGAGGAGCACCACCTCCGCGTACACTTACTGTAATGTAAGGAAAGGACCCTGTAACCGTTACACCCGCAAATCTTGTTATGAAGGCCATTAAGGTTAAAGCTGTTTCATGAGTGTCTTTTGTATATAAAGTAGCATCAGGTGTCTGCCCAAGAGTAGAGGGCATTGTTGGCATATCATTTTTTATAATTCGTTCAGTAAGTACTACCTCTTCCAACTCCGTGGCATTCTGAAAATCATATATAAGACGCATATTCTTTCGTGTCGCCGAGAAATTGGCATATTCCTTAATCGCTTCTGTACTCTTATTTGTTTGGAACCCGCTGTGTCTTGGCAAGGGTAGATTGATTTTGTTGGTGTCCAGTATTATTTGAACATCTATTGCAGCGTTTCTTTTGTCAAGCGCGTTGAACACTAACTTTGTAGAATCCCTAAAATTAAAATTAGGTATTGAAAATTTACCCTCGTGAGATGTTTTGGCAGAAAACATATCTAAATTCTCTTCGGATTTGCCTACTACATTTAGTGTTGTATTATCTAAGGTTTTGCCGCTTAAATTTTGGGCAATCCCAGATATTATAAGTCCTTTCGAAAAAGGATATTTCTTTGGAGTATTATGGTTTTTATTGATATCCTGCCACTGAAATTTTCGCCAACCATGTGTTAGCATAACCAAATCAAGACTGTGCATTGTTGACCTTCTTTGGTTCTTGAAGAGTAGGCCGGAGTTGCTTATATGACCTTTTACGTCTGATTGCAGGAGGAGATGAGTAAGGATATTCCCTGAATCCTGATTTTTAACTAACTGTCCTTTATCAGTCACCGCCATAGAAAGTTCTGCCGAAATAGGCCGTCCATAAGTATCTGTCACATGAACGTCTATGGCAACCTTATCTCTTCTTTTGAATTTTTTTTGATTGATTTTAGCAGTAACAACCAATTCATCCTGATTGTTCACGAAAACCACACGTTCGGACCAAGGCTTTTTGTCCTGATCAAAAAGTGTGAGGGCCATTACACCACTTGGAATTCCATTTTTTGGAATTTCAAAACTAACAGTTTCCAAATCCTCAAATTCAAACTTGCCCTGATAATATTTTTTATTGTTTAAGTGACCTACAATATAGAAGGGTTTCTTCCTTAAAAGTGAGGTGGCCTGTATTTTTACTTGAATGCTTTTTGGATTAACATTGTTCACGGTCATCGTATAGCCCTCTTCCATAATTTCAGGAAGCTTAAACTCGGTCCCGTCATTTAAAATTGCCGTATACCGCTCCCCAGATTTGGGTTTATAAGAGAAAAAACCCGAACCTCTTGCCATGGTTCCTAAGGTAGCCACAAATTTACCTTGCGAATCCACTATTCGTCCCTTTATTTTTCTTTCGAGACCATCACTTCCAATGGCTTTAAAAGCCATTACACTAATAAGACCATCAACTGAATGACCTCCTTCCGGAAAAAACTGTAGATCAATCTTATCTTCCATCTTGGACAATACCTGTGGTTTGCCTCCTTCAGTTACAACCTCGATTGTACGAGTAAAAAAGAATTCAGATTCAAAATTTCGCATCCAATCGGTATAAGAACGTATTTGATACTTTCCGGATGGTAAATTTTCAGGAAGTTTAATGGAACCATAACATTTTCCTCCAATTATTTCATTGGTCTGTGAACGTATTATTTTGTTTTCAGACCCTATTAAGTCAACATAGAGAACTTTACTGCCCGTTGAGAAATGGTGATGGGATCCCAATACCACATAACTACTATACCAAACATCTTCTCCTGCAGAAAACAACTCTTTATCAATATGCAGGTATACTTTTTCTACAGGATTATAATTGTTATATAGACCAACATTCTTACCCATTTCTTTAATGAATGGATCACCTGCCAAATTAGATTTCATCAGTGCTATTTGATTACGACTGTTCAAAAATATAGAACCAAACGCCCCGTTCTTTTCAAAAGAATCAATGACCTCTTTTTCCACAGGTGTCCGCTTTATGATAGGATTGTCCTGCCAAAACTTTTCGTTATAACCAATTTCATCTAGCTTCTGCCAATCGCTTTTATTTTTTCTGAACTGGCCACCCAATTTTTTTCGTGAGGTGGGGATGTAATGTTCGAAAAAAGTCAAATTGGATGTTGACGTAGTATGATATTGGAGGCTGTCATTTTTATAATAGTCAAATTCCTGGTCAATTTTAATATAATCAACTACCGATTTAAGAACACTGTCCTGCCGGTAAACAATTTCATAGGAAATGGAATAGTCTTTCCATGAGCTATTTTTTTCAGTAAGTTTTACCAATTTCAAATTGTCATGGGCCAAATCACCTTTAATTTTAAGAATCTCATGATTGGATGTATTAACATATACTTCAGCATCAAAGATTGGAATTTGAAGATTTTTTTTTGGTTTGAACCATAGCACGGCAATTTTGCCATTTTCAGATGAAATATATTCGATGATTTTGACCGTATAAAATGAGGCAAGATCAGAATGCATTGGAAAAATTAGATCATCTGTAGCCGGTTGCAAAGGAGTTAATAAACGAGAAAGAAGCGTATAGTTTTTATTATGGACACCTCCCGGTTTTAAGGCATAACGCCCTTCCAATATTTCCCAATTCCCGATACCTTTTGAAGTATAATGAAGGTCATAGATAATTTCTGAAAACTCGGAATAAGCATCATCGTTTTTTGATTTCTGCCTGTAAAAAGCCCTTCCATAGTTACGTTTGTTAGAATTTCGACTAGCCTTTTCAAATGCTTTTCTGGCCAGTTCATAGGCATATTTGTCCCTTTTGGAATCCACGACCACCACCTCGTCAAGATTATTGGTCAGGGGTATAAGATTGATGGTCAAATCCGAGGCATCTGATATTTCCAATTGCTGTTTTTCATAGTTGAGGTGAGAAAAGACAAGTTTAGTGGGTAATGAATCCACATCCAGGACGAATTCTCCTAGCTCATTACTTGCAGTACCGGTGAAGGATGATTCCACGGTTATATTGCAATAGGGTATAGGTTCACCAGTAGCATTGTCAATGACCTTACCATTAATTTCCTTTGGATTGGGAGTTTGGGAAAACGCACTTACACTTATGAAAAAAATTGTGAGAAACCTTGTGACTCGTCCCATGACTAATACCTCTTTAGCTAAAGTTACGAACTAAAGCTCAGAATGTTAATGTGAAAACAATAAAACTAATACCCTACCTTACCCATGATCCGATTTGCGACTAACAATTTTCATGGCTTTTCCTCTACTTCGTTAAAAGAATTCAAATAGGCCCCTGGGGTTCCTTGATTAGAAAGCCCTTCAATGGCCACCTGAAATTGACGGGCATTATCTGAATTGAAAAATTTCAGGGAGGCATTACCACTCTCATTCGTTGTAAACGAAGGGTTCCAATAGAGCGTTGCGCGATGGTCTGGTAGACTGTGCCTGTCAAGCTTTACACTGTAATTGGGAGAATAAAACTCTCTTTCTTTTGCATGCCCCATAATATCAAATTCTGGGGAGAGTACAAGTTCACTTCCACCACCTCTTTTTGTATAAACAAGGAAGACCCCATTGGCACCCCTCGAACCCCAAATAACCGCGGATGGTCCTTTAAGAAGTTCTACCCTTTCTACATTGGAGATATCCATTGAAGCAATTTGCGCAGGTACACTTGGTCTTAAACTTCCAATATCGTTACTGACTGGAATACCATTGAGTACCCATAACGGAGCACCACGCCCACGTATACTTACGGCAATGTATGGAAATGATCCATAAACTGTTACACCTGCGAATCTTGCAACGAAGTCCATTAAGCTTAGACCTGTTTCACGCGTGTCTTTTGTTCGTAAGGTCGCATCTGGGGTCTGACCGAGGGTGGAGGGCATTGAAGGGTCTATCCTTTTTGCAATTCTTTTTGTAACTACGACCTCGTCAAGCTCAGTGGTTTTATTATAATCGTACAAAAGGCGCATATTTTTTCGTGTTGCCGAAAAATTGGAGTATTCATTAGTCGCTTCTATATCCTTGACTGTAGGCATACTTTTAAAATGAGACAAAGGCACTGTTATAATGTTGGTGTCCAAGACCACTTTTACATTCATGGGTTTTTTTGTGGAACTAAGCGCATTGAAAACAATTCGCGTAGTGTCACTAAAATTAAAATCAGGTATTATGAATTTTCCATCCCGTCCTGTTTTAGTGGAGAACATACCCACAAAATCACCAGATTTGGCAATTACATTAAGATCTACATTTTTAAAAAGTTTATCAAATTTGCTTCTGGCCTGGCCCGATATGGTAAGTCCTTTTGTGAAGTCGAATTCCTTGGAGGGGAGGGTGGTGCCTTCATGAAGATCTAGCCACGGAAATTTTCGCCAGCCATGGGTTAGCATTACCAAATCCATGGCATGTAATGTTAATCTATTTTGATTCTGAAAAAGAAGTCCTGGATTGCTTATATGACCTTTGATATCGGACTGTAATAAAAGGTGAGTCAATATATTTCCTGAATTAGGATTTTTTATGACTTGACCCGCATCGGTTATGGCCAAGGAAAGTTCTGTAGAGACTGGTTCTCCATCATTGTTGGTGACATTTACATCAACTGTGATTTCACTTCTTTTTAAGGGCTTTTCCGGGCTTATTTTTGCATTTATCACCAACTCTTTCTGATTGTTGATAAACACCACCCTTTCGCACCAAGGCTTCTTGTTCTGATCAAAAAGGGTGAGGGCCATTACACCACTTGGAATTCCATTTTTTGGAATCTCAAAGCTAACTGATTTCTTACTATCAAAATCAAACGCACCTTGAAAATATGTTGTGTTATTTATAATCCCTAGGATATAAAAAGGTACTTTCCTTAAAAATTCTGTAGCCTGTATTTTTATTTTGATGTTCTTTTTGCCCGTATTATTTATGGTCATGCTATAACCCTGATTCATAATTTTGGGAAGTGGATACTCCGAGCCATTGTCCAAGATAGCAGTATAGTTTTCACCTATCTCAGGCTTAAGATAGAAAAAGCCACTTCCTCTTGTAATGGTGCCTAAATGCGCCACAGGCTTTCCTTTCGAATCCTTGATATAACCCCGAATTTTTCTGTCCAGCCCATCACTCCCAATGGCTTTAAAGGCCACCTGCCCCATAAGGCCTAACACAGAATGTCCTCCTTCCGGGAAGAACTGTAGGTCCATTGAATCCGAAATACTCTGGGGCGGAAGATGCATATCTGTTGCACCGACCACCTTTATCGTTTTTGTGAAAAAGAAATTATCGTCAAAATTCCGCATCCAATTGGTATAGCCTCGTAGTTGGTAATTCCCTGAAATGAAATCCTTGGGAAGTGCTATGGAACCAATGGCCTTGCCATCAACAAGTTCGTGTGTTTGAGAAACCAAGATTTGAGTATCAGGACCAATGAGGTCAACGTGAAGGACCTTACTGGCCAATGAAAATAGGTGGCGCTCTCCTAGAACGGTATAAGCTTTATACCATAGATTTTCCCCAGAAGAGAAAAAATCCCTGTCTGTATGGAGATACATTTTTTCTACAGGATTATGATAACTGTATTGTGTAACACTGGAATCCAACTCCTTTAAAATCAGCCCATTGATCTTATCGGATAGTATCAATGTTTCTGGATTCTGGCTATTGACAAAGCACCCTAGTAAAAGAAAAAAAATAAGACATTGAATGGTTGTGGTTGGATTTTTCATTAATTGAAAAAGGTTTTACGGGCGGTAATAGAGTTAAGATCAATATGCATCCACTTCGCATCTTCACTTGCAAAGAAAATATACAAAAATTGTATCAAAAATCATACAATTTCAAGCCCTTGACCAAAAATTAATAACCAACCTTGCCCCTAACCCTCTGGAGAACTTCATTTGCCACTTTTTTGGCTTTTTCAGCCCCGATTTCAAGGGCATGATCAACCTCATCAAGATTAGTCATATAGTAATCGAATTTTTCGCGTGCCGAACCAAACTTTTCCAAAAGCACTTCATACAATGCCTGTTTTGCATGACCGTATCCGTAGTTTCCACCTTTGTAATTGGATCTCATTTCAGCAATTTGTTCAGGAGACGCAAGAATCTTGTAAAGCGCGAAGACATTATCCGTTTCAGGATTTTTTGGATCCTCCATTGGCGTACTGTCCGTTTTTATGCCCATTATCTGCTTTCGTAATTTTTTGTCCGGCTGAAAGATATTGATAAGGTTCCCTTTGCTTTTACTCATCTTTTGGCCATCGGTTCCAGGAATGTACATAGTTTCTTCATGAACTTTTCCTTCAGGAACCACAAATACTTCTCCCAGTTGGGCATGAAATCTAGAAGCTACATCTCGTGTCATTTCAATATGTTGCAACTGGTCTTTGCCCACAGGGACAATATTGGCATCGTACAATAAAATATCAGCAGCCATTAACATCGGGTAAGTAAACAATCCTGCATTTACATCTTCAAGCCTATCTGCTTTGTCTTTAAAAGAATGTGCGAGAGTTAAACGTTGATACGGAAAAAAACAACTGAGATACCAAGCTAGTTCGGTTACTTGAGGAACATCACTTTGCCTGTAAAAGACAGTTTTATCTATATCCAACCCAAAAGCAAGCCATGTAGCAGCAGTTGCATAAGTGTTTTGTCTTAGTTCCTCCCCATTTTTAATTTGGGTCAACGAATGCATATCCGCTATAAACAGAAATGATTCGTTTTTGGGATTCTTAGCCATTTGTATCGCCGGTGCAATTGCACCCAAGATGTTTCCTAAGTGGGGAACCCCTGTACTCTGTATGCCTGTTAGTATTCTTGCCATTGGTTTGGTTTCAAGGAAGCACAAAGGTAAAACAAATCATAAATAACAACATCAAATTGTTATTTTTGATCAATGCCGAAATTTGTACGTAACATAGGACATATTTTATACCGAATTTGGTTTTATGTAATGGTCACATTGCCCATAATCCTTTTCTTTCCGTTTTTGGTGGTTTCAACCTTGTCTGAAAAATGGTATCCCCAATTTTTCTGGTTGGCCAGGAATTTGTGGGCCAGACCAATTTTGTTGGGAATGGGCTGTCCCCAAAGAATTATCAGGAAAGAGAAGCTTGTAAGTGGCAAGAGTTATATGTTGGTTGCCAATCATACCAGTATGTTGGACATTATGTTAATGCTCCGTATTAGTAGAAACCCTTTTGTTTTTGTCGGAAAGAAAGAGCTTGTAAAAATTCCACTTTTTGGGTTTTTCTATAAACGTGTTTGTATCATGGTCGACAGAGAAGATAGCAGGAGTAGGACAGGTGTATACAGAAGGGCACAACGAAGATTGGACCAAGGTTTGAGTATTTGTATTTTTCCCGAGGGAGGGGTGCCTGAGGAAGAAATATTATTGGATTCTTTTAAAGATGGTGCTTTTAAAATGGCCATTGCGCATAATATACCAGTAGTGCCGATGACATTTTATGACAACAAAAAACGTTTTTCATTTACATTTTTAAGTGGAGGCCCGGGAATGATTAGGGCCAAAGTGCATTCTTTTTTTGAAACAGGAATTTTAGAAGATGAGGACAAGTCCACTTTAAGGGAAGAGGTACGAAATATCATTTTAAATGAACTTATCACTAACTCGTAATTGTTTCAGGTTGAGTATAGCAACGCCTCTTTTATATCTCCGTCAATTTTGATTAAACCCTTTTTATTCAAACCAATTTTGGACAACAGATTCTGCGATTTTTTGTTTTTTTGAGAGGTAATGGCCAGGATTGGACTCAAACCCAATTCTTTTTGACCATAGTCTATTACAGCTTGGGCTGCCTCATGGGCATATCCCTTACCTTCAAATGCAGGAAGAATTGCGTAGCCAATGTCAACACTTTCTAAATAGTCTCGTTTTAAAAAACCACAAAGTCCGATGGGCGTTTCATTTAATTTCAAACAGACCTTTAACAATCCATAACCGTTTTTATCAAGGGAATCTATTAAACTTTCTTGAATATACCTTTCGGCTTTTTTTAAGTTTGAAATACCCCTGTCTCCTATAAATTCTAGCCATGTAGGGCTATTCAACAATTCAAAAATAAAAGGGGCATCACTTAATACTGCTCGTTGGACAATAATTCTGTCTGTTTTTATTAGTAGCATCTATCTCTTTAAATTTGTTTGATTGTCTAATATAGAATTAAAACAACAAACAAAGCCCTGCCGAGAGATCGACAGGGCTTTGGGTGTCATTGTGACCAACAATGACCTACCTAACCAACTTTTTTTAAAACTTAAAATTCAGCCCACTATAAACACCAATGGTAAAAGGTCTGAAATCGCCCGAAGTACCAGAAAATGTGTTCAATTGATATTTGAAGACGGGTTCAATATTCATCTGTACTTTAGGAGAGAATTTATAATTTAGGCCAAAACCAACATTGGTACTAAAGTTCACATCGTTTACATTGTTGGCTTCGCCCATTTTGGTAACCAATTCACCTGAGGTGAGTGTAACCGAATTATCAATCAAGAACAAAGAACTAACACCACCGATAAGATTAACACCAAACTTAGAATCAACTAGGGAATAATTGAGTTCCAATGGAATTTCTAAATACCCAAACTGTTGTGCCATTACTCCCAATAAGGATGGATCTTGTGCAGCAGCATCCAATGCAGCATTTTCTGCAAAGGAGTTTCGTCCATTTACCTTACTTTCAACTACAATATTTCTTGAAGCAAGACTATAATCAATATTGTCAATTTGGCCACCCCCCAAAGCCTCCAATGATGATGAAAACTCAATATCATTTGTGTTATAACCATAATCAACTTTATGAACCCCAGTTTTTATTAATAGCTTTTTGTTTATTTCATAAGAGACGGCAAGTCCATAACTAAGATTAATATCGCCCGATTTTGAATTAGGGACAAATATTGAATGGACAGGGGAACCCTCACCAATGGCGTCAAAGTAAACAGGTGCTATGCTAGGACCAGCAGACCATCTGCTTTTTGTAGCCTCTGCCACAATTTCCTCTTTCTTCTGTTCCTCAATCTCATCAAAAATTGATTTTTTACCTTCTTCAATTTCTTGTTTGAGATTGTCGGTTTTCTCTTCGGCTACTTCAGTAATTATATTCCGCTCGTTTAAATCTTTGGTCCCTGTTTCACTTTCAGTTGTAATGACTGAAATGCCCTCGGCTATTTTTTTATTGGGATCCTTGGATTGATTGGCAGCAATTTCGGTCTCTTTTTTATTGGAAATAACATCATTAACAATATCGTTCCTTTTCTCAACCGTAACTTCACTTTTTGTTATTGCAATTCCTGTTTTGGTAATGTTTTGCTTCTGTTCAGTATTTACAGGTTTGTCGTTTTCTGCCAAACTGATGTTGGTATCAACCGTTTTCTCGATGTTTGATCTTTCCTTTGGGCCCTTGTTTAATTCTTCTAAAGTCCCACTATCAGATTTCGTGGTTTCAACAACTTCTTTCTGTTCAGAGGTTGCCGATTGATTAATCCCTTGTTTTTCATTCAGGGTTTCTACATCCGTAATGATTGTATTGGTCCCGTTTTCGCCATTCTTGAAAGGATTAATGAGAAATAATCCAATTGCCAGAGCTGCGGCAATACCACCTAGTTTCCACCAAAAGGGGATAACCATGCGGGTTTTCTTCTTTTTATTCAAAGAGGCCTCAATAGATTTCCAGACTTTTTCTGTAGGGATGTCTGAAAACTCCGAGAATTTCTCTTGGAATATTTTGTCCAGGTTCTTTTTACTCATTTTGCTATTTGTTAAGCAAGGTTCATTTTTTTGATTCTGATGTGAACTAAATATTGGCTCACAAGTTTATACCCAACGCAATGATTAAAATTCCAATGATTGCCTTGTTTGTTTTGTTTTCGATTTTCTCTTTTAATATCATTCTTGCTCTAGCAAGATTTGATTTTGACGTTCCAGTTGACGTTCCCAACATTGCACTTATTTCTTTATGCGAATAACCGTCCAATACGTATAAGTTAAAGGTCATTCTATATTTATTTGGGAGTTCCTGAATATATTTTAGCAGTGTTTGGAGACCAACATCAGTATGTTCCGTTTCAATTTCTTCCTCCCCTTCCACATTGTCTGTAACTACCTTTAAGTATTCTTCTTTTCTATATTTCTGTAATACTGTGTTTACAGTGATCCTTTTGATCCAACCTTCAAAAGAACCTTTTGATTTATACTGTCCAATTTTCTCAAAAATGGTCATGAAACTATCATGGAGACTATCTTCGGCCTCCGTTTTATTGCGCGAATACTTGAGACAGATACCGAACAGTATATGGGAAAACTTCCTATATAACTGCTCCTGCGCCTTTCTATCGCCCTTTTTACATTTATCTATGAGTTCTTCCAGACTCAAAATATTGGTTAGGTTATGGTGTAGGTTTAGTTCACAGGAACTTCAACCTCTAAATATTGTCGGTTACCATCTGCATCTTCACCCTGATAAAATTTGAATAAATATGTTTGGTTATGAAGCACTATGAAATCGAATGATGCCATTTCTTCACGAATTGCCTGTGTGCATGCCTCGTCATCAGTGCGTTGTGAGCCGATTGCCACTACTTGTCTTGTGGTCAAATCATCCTTAAACACATCAAAACCTTCATAATAAGTACACCCATCAGGAAGAATATATGTAACCTTGATTTCATACGTTTCTTCGAGGTCAAACGATTCAGGCATTTCAACACTTTCTATTTGTAATGGAACAAAATGAAAATTTGGGCCATCATCTTCTAAATCGCAAGAACTAAAGGTTAGGGATACCGCTAGGGCACATAGTGCCAAAAACATCCTTTTCATAAGCTGATAATTTATTTCTAAGATGAAACTATTTGACTATGGTTGCGTTTATTGTCGTTAAGGTACAAGAAAAGTTGTTCAGCTCAAGAAATTCTCCTTCGAGCTACAAAAAATTAGGACAAAAAAAGGCACCGTAAAGGTGCCTTATACTATTTAATGATTGAATCCTATTTTACTGTTGTAATGGCCTCACGAATTTTTACATCAAGTTCTTCATATAATTCTGGATTATCATTTAGTAACGCTTTTACAGCATCTCTACCTTGACCAAGTTTAGTATCACCATAACTGAACCAAGAACCACTTTTCTTTATGATTTCATATTCAACACCTAAATCTATGATTTCACCAACCTTAGAAATACCTTCACCATACATGATATCGAACTCGGCTAATCTAAAGGGCGGGGCAACTTTGTTTTTAACAACTTTTACTCTTGTTTTGTTTCCTCGCACGGCACCGTCTGTATCTTTGATTTGTGTTGAACGACGAATATCCAAACGAACGGAGGCATAGAATTTAAGAGCATTACCACCTGTTGTAGTTTCTGGATTACCGAACATAACCCCAATTTTTTCTCTTAACTGGTTGATAAATATAACTGTGCAATGGGTTTTACTGATTGACCCTGTCAATTTTCTTAAGGCTTGTGACATTAGTCTTGCATGCAGCCCCATTTTTGAGTCTCCCATTTCACCTTCAATCTCGCTCTTTGGAGTTAAGGCGGCAACAGAATCGACCACTACGATATCAATTGCTCCTGAACGGATTAAATTATCAGCAATTTCCAAGGCCTGTTCACCATTGTCTGGTTGCGAAATAATGAGGTTGTCAATATCAATACCTAATTTTTCGGCATAAAAACGATCAAAAGCATGTTCCGCATCAATAAAAGCTGCTATTCCACCATTTTTTTGTGCTTCTGCAATCGCATGTAGTGTTAAGGTCGTCTTACCAGAAGATTCGGGACCATAAATTTCAATAACCCTGCCGCGTGGGTAACCACCAACACCGAGGGCAATATCAAGACCTAGAGAACCAGATGGGATTACTTCAACATCTTCTACAACACTATCTCCCATTTTCATTACGGCACCTTTGCCGTAAGTCTTGTCCAATTTATCAAGGGTTAGTTTTAATGCTTTTAATTTTGCTTCTTTTTCAGAACTCATTTCGTATAAAATTAGGAACGCTAATTTACCAATTCTTTTTTCATAAAACCATTGCCCCAAATTATTTTATACACAGTTTTTAGGTGCTGTATTTTTTTATGACGCAACCTTTTTGCAAAAAGTACATCTTACTAAAAACTGTATATACTAACTCTATATATAAACCATTTGTCTCAGGACAATGGTCAACGGTGGTCATTTCCCTTTTGCATTTTAAGAATGCTATGAAAAAGAAAAAATGGAGTGGCCAATTAAGAGTCTTGAAATTTCAAGACTCTTTTTTATGCAATACATTCAGATTTTAGAGTTACAATACACAAGATATTGGGCTTACTTATTAATTTTCTTATAAAACGTATCTTTGCGGTCCAAAATCAAAGACCTTGCAGGTATGACAACAAGTGGAAAAATTGAATTGATGGCGCCGGCCGGGAATTTTGAATCCTTGCAAGCAGCTATTGAAAATGGTGCTGATTCGGTTTACTTTGGTGTTGAACAGCTGAATATGCGCGCCAGGGCAAGTATTAATTTTACTTTGGAGGATTTGCCCGAGATTGCAAGCCGATGTATTAAAAAGAATATTAGGACCTATCTTACCCTTAACACGATTATATATGACCATGACCTTTCAGTAATAAAAACCATTCTGAATTTGGCCAAAAAAGCCAATATTACGGCGGTGATAGCCATGGATCAAGCTGTGATTGCCTATGCTAGGCAAATAAATTTGGAAGTCCATATTTCAACCCAAATCAACATCACCAATATTGAAGCTGTAAAGTTTTACTCCTTATTTGCAGATACAGTGGTTTTGAGTCGCGAGTTAAGTTTACGACAGATCAAAAACATTTGTAATCAAATACAAAAGGAAGAGGTAAAAGGGCCTTCTGGCAATCTAATTGAAGTTGAGATTTTTGGACACGGGGCTTTGTGTATGGCTGTGTCTGGGAAATGTTACCTAAGTCTACACTCCCATAATTCATCGGCAAATAGAGGTGCTTGCAAGCAGAACTGCCGCAAGAAATACACAGTTATTGATCAGGAAAGTGGTTTTGAGATTGAGTTGGACAATGAATATATGATGTCACCGAAAGACCTGTGTACAATTGATTTTTTGGATCAAATAATTGAAGCAGGTGTAAAAGTTTTGAAGATTGAAGGTAGAGGTAGGGCACCTGAATATGTAGCTACCGTTATAAAAACATATAGAGATGCTATAGATTCCCATGAAAATAATACCTACTCCAAAGAAAAGATAGAAGATTGGATGGTTGAGCTTGAAAAAGTGTATAATAGGGGGTTTTGGAGCGGTTATTACTTGGGTCAAAAACTTGGAGAATGGAGTGACGGTTCTGGTTCTCATGCCACTCAAAAGAAATTGTATGTTGGTAAGGGAATTCATTATTATCCAAGGCCTGGTATCGCTGAATTCAAAATTGAAGCTTTTGATATAAAAGTCGGGGACAAGTTGCTGATCACGGGTCCTACAACTGGGGTTGAAGAATTGGAACTAAAAGAAATGATGGTTGACGATGTCATAGCTGACCAAGTAAAAAAAGGCCATAATTGTACAATCCCTACAGGGTTTAAGGTCCGCCCTTCTGATAAATTGTATAAAATAGTCCAAGAATAATGGTAGTTGTTACGCTACAACGTAAAAAATGTATTGGGTGCAATTATTGTGTTGAACTGGCACCCGAACAATTTCAAATGTCCAAAAAAGATGGAAAGACCGTTTTGTTGAAATCTACAGAAAAGAAAGGGTTTTTTACCATCAAATCCCATGACCATAGTACTTACGAACCTTGTTTACAGGCACAGTTGGCTTGCCCGGTGAAGATTATAACCACCAAAATAACTTAGGATTATTCTATCTTTGTCGTTTAAACTATTCTTTAACTTAAACGATTGGTATAGCATGCAACTGTACAATACATTAAGTGCAAAGGAAAGGGAATCTCTTATTGAACAAGCGGGACAAGAACGTTTAACAATTTCCTTTTACCAATATGCACACATAGGGAACCTTTCTATTTTTAGAAATCATTTATTCATCAATTGGAATGAAATTGATGTTTTGGGACGGATTTATGTTGCGAATGAGGGCATAAATGCCCAATTATCGGTTCCAGCTGAAAACTTTGATTCCTTTAAAAATCATTTGGACAGCATATCTTTTTTGAAAGATGTACGATTGAACATAGCCATAGAGCAGGACAACAAATCTTTCTTAAAGTTAAAGGTAAAGGTCAGGAAGAAGATTTTGGCAGATGGTCTTAATGACGAGACTTTTGATGTTACCAATATAGGGATCCATGTAAACGCCGTTAAATTCAATGAACTTATTGAAGATTCCAATACGGTTTTAGTTGATATGCGTAATCATTATGAAAGTGAAATAGGCCATTTTAAAAATGCCATTACACCTGACGTTGATACTTTTCGTGATTCGTTGGATATAATAGAGAAAGACCTTGAAGACTTCAAAGAGAACAAGAAACTGGTCATGTACTGCACAGGAGGTATTCGTTGTGAAAAGGCAAGCGCATACTATAAGCACAAAGGTTTCAAAAATGTCTATCAGTTGGAAGGGGGTATTATTGAATACGCAAGACAGGCCAATGACCAAAATCTAGAAAACAAGTTTATTGGAAAGAATTTTGTCTTTGACCATAGAAGAGGTGAGCGTATTTCAGAAGATATCATAGCTCAATGCCATCAATGTGGTAAGGCTTGCGATACTCATGTAAACTGTGCCAATGAGGCATGCCACCTGTTATTTATCCAATGTGAGGAATGCGCAAAAAAAATGAGTGATTGTTGCTCTCAGGAATGTAAGAATGTTTCAGCATTGCCCTTTGAGGAGCAAAAAAGGTTGCGAAAAGGGAAAACTGCGAGTAATAAAATCTTCAAAAAAGGACGTTCCGAGGTTTTGAAGTTTAAAAAATAAGAACTGTAGACAGGGTATTTTTTCAATTGCAAGAGCATGCTTTATATCTGCAACAAATTATACTATCTTTACATTTAAGATTAATATGAACCTTTTTTGGGGAAAATTTTTGGTTTTTCCCAAATCAAGATACAAAATATGGGTTGTAACAGTTGTTCAACCGGTAAGGATGGACAGCCAAAAGGGTGCAAGAACAATGGTACTTGTGGCACAGACGGCTGTAATAAATTAACGGTATTTGATTGGCTTTCCAACATGTCACTTCCAAGTGGTGCAAAACCGTTTGACGTTGTTGAGGTCCGATTTAAAAATAGCAGAAAAGAGTTCTTCAGGAATACAGAAAACCTATCACTTTCAATTGGTGACATAGTCGCCACCCAAGCACAATCAGGTCATGATATTGGCATGGTTACATTAACAGGGGAACTTGTTAAAGTGCAAATGAAAAAGAAAAAGGTGAAATCCGACTCTGAGGAGATTGCAAAATTATATCGAAAAGCTACCCAAAAAGACATCGACATTTGGCAAAAGTCAAGGGATAGAGAAGAAGAAATAAAGAAACGTTCCCGGGAAATTGCCATAATTCTAAAATTGCAGATGAAAATCTCTGATGTTGAGTTTCAAGGTGATGGGTCGAAAGCAACTTTTTATTATACAGCGGAAGAACGGGTCGATTTTCGACAATTGATAAAAGATATGGCCAAAGCCTTTGGAATTCGTATCGAAATGCGCCAGATTGGTTACCGTCAAGAGGCCCAACGCTTAGGGGGTATTGGCTCTTGCGGTAGAGAATTGTGTTGTTCTACGTGGTTGACTGATTTTAGGTCAGTGAGTACTTCGGCAGCGCGTTACCAACAGCTTTCTCTAAACCCCCAAAAACTTGCGGGACAATGCGGTAAATTAAAATGCTGCCTTAATTATGAACTCGATTTGTATTTGGAAGCCTTGAAAGATTTTCCGCCTCAGGACACCAAACTATTTACTGAAAAGGGAATGGCGTTCTGTCAAAAGTCCGACATTTTTAAGGCCACATTGTGGTTTTCTTATAAAGATGAACCTGCCAACTGGCACATACTTTCAAAGGATCAAGTAATTGAAATTGTTGCAAAAAACAAAAAGAAAGAAAAAGTTGCAAGCTTAGAGGAATATGCTGCTGACAATATTATTGAAGAAAAGGTAGTTTTCGAGAATGTTGTGGGTCAAGACAGTCTAACCCGTTTTGACAAGCCAAAACGCCGAAATAACCGAAACAAAAGCAAAAGGAGAAGAAACGATAATAGAAAAAGACGACAAAAAAATGCATAGGGTACTTTTATCATTTGTGTTTATTGCCTTAATGGTTTCCTGTGATGATTCTCTGGTGAAAACAGGCTTTAAGGCAACAAATAATGGTGCTTGGAACAAAGATAATATTGTGGAATTCACTTTTTCTGAGATGGACACCGTTCAAAATCATCATGTGTATATCAATGTGCGCAACGATAATACTTTTCTGTACAGCAATCTATTTTTAATAGCGGAACTTGATAAACCAAATGGTGACACTGTCACTGATACTTTGGAGTTTATAATGGCCAAACCGGACGGCACATGGTTAGGTAAAGGGTATGCAAATACTAAAGAAAATAAACTATGGTATAAAGAAAACATCGTTTTTTCCTCTTCAGGCGTATATACATTACGGTTGTCCCATGCCATGCGTAAAAACGGCAATTTAGATGGGATTATTAACCTCGAAGGCATTACAGATGTCGGGTATGAAATTGTAAAAAGTAATGAGTAAACGTATGGCAAAGACCAAAAGAAAAACATCAAAAAACAGTTTTATTAGTTTTATTAAATGGTTTTGGATTCTTTTTGCCACTGGAGTGCTATCCGTTGCATTGTTATTTTTATCGGCTTCTTGGGGATGGCTTGGACCACTACCGACATATGAAGCTCTAGAAAACCCACAGACCAATTTGGCATCCCAAATCATATCATCCGACGATGAAGTTCTTGGTAAGTTTTATCTTGATGATAATCGTACAGATGTGAGTTATGAAGACCTTCCACAAAACTTAATAGATGTTCTTGTCGCTAGTGAAGATATTCGATTTTATAACCATTCTGGTATTGATTGGTTTGGAACATTGCGAGCACTCTTCTACTTAGGTAGTCGCGGTGGTGGAAGTACCATCACACAGCAGCTTGCAGGACAAATTTATGTTGGTGCTAAATCAAGAAACCCTATTGAACGAATAAAACAAAAAGCGAAAGAATACGTAATCTCCACACAACTAGAACGAAGGTATACCAAAGAAGAAATTATAACGATGTATCTGAACATTTATGATTTCGGCAATAATGCAGATGGAATTCAATCTGCATCAAGAATCTACTTTGGTAAAGAGCCAAAACATTTGAAAATGGAAGAATCTGCAATGCTAGTAGGCATGTTACAGAATTCCTCTTTGTACAACCCATTACGCCGCCCTGAGAGAACACAGAATAAAAGAAACCTCGTTTTACGTCAATTAGGTAGATATGAATATATAACTGAAGCAGAAAAAGACTCTTTACAAGCTCTGGAATTGGATTTAAATTACCATCCACAGTCCCATAGTGTAGGCCTTGCCACCTATTTTAGAATGTACCTTCAAGGCTTTATGAACAAGTGGATAGCAAAGAACCCAAAGCCTGCGGTTGAAGGTGAACGTGATAAATGGAGTCTTTATTTAGATGGATTAAAAATTTACACTACTATAGATTCCCGTATGCAATTGAATGCTGAAGAGGCAGTTCAGGAACATATGAAAAAGTTACAAGCTGAGTTTTTTCATCAGAATACACCTGAGCGGAACAGAACTGCTCCTTTCCTAAATCTGGAAAAAGAGGAGATAGACCGAATTATGGAACAGGCCATAAAAACTTCTGATCGTTGGCGACAAATGAAAAAACAAGGCAAATCAGAAAAGGATATTCGCAGTTCTTTTACAAAAAAGACTGAAATGGCTGTCTTTGATTGGAAGAGTGAAGGTCATGAAAAAGATACTATCATGACTCCGATAGATTCAATCAGGTATTATAAAACGCACTTAAGAACGGCAATGATGTCCATGGAACCACAAACCGGACATGTAAAAGCTTGGGTCGGAGGCGTTGATTACAGGCATTTTCAATATGATAATGTGTACCAAGGTAAACGCCAAGCGGGCTCAACCTTTAAACCTTTCGTTTATGCGGCTGCTATCGATCAGTTGAGATTATCACCTTGTTACGAACTGCCAGACTTGGAGTATTGTATAGAGGCACATAAACACGGAAATATGGAAGCTTGGTGTCCCGACAACTCAAGCGGAAGGTTTTCTGGTGAAATGTATTCCTTGAAAAGAGGATTGGCCAATTCAAAAAACTCAATAACTGCCCAACTAATAGATATGGTTGGTCCAAAATCTGTTGTATCCATTGTAAAAAACCTTGGAATTAATAGAGATATTTTAGAAGTGCCTTCAATTGCTTTGGGAACGGAAGATATGAATGTTTATGAAATGGTTGGTGCTTATGGTGCTTTTGCCAATCAGGGCGTTTTCGTGAAACCGGTTATGGTTACCCGTATTGAAGATAAAAACGGGACAGTATTGTATGAATATGTTCCTGTAACCAAGGACGTATTAAGCAAGGAAGTATCTTATGCAATGGTGAACCTTATGGAAGGGGTTACACAGGGAGGTTCAGGAATTCATTTGCGAACTACAGGTTACGATAAAATTAAATCTAGACCAGAGTTCAAAGAGATTATAACTGGATACCCTTATGAGTTCAAAAACCCAATTGCCGGAAAAACAGGAACAACACAAAATCAAAGTGATGGTTGGTTTATGGGAATGGTACCCAATTTGGTAACCGGAGTATGGGTTGGTGGTGATAATCGATCTATACACTTTAAATCCCTTAGATATGGTCAAGGGGCTTCTATGGCATTGCCTATTTGGGGACTGTACATGAAGAAAAATTACGCAAATGAAGAATTGGGAGTCTCTGATGGCGAATTCATTGAACCTGAGAATATGTCAATTAATTTGGATTGTTCAAAACCAGTGGAAGACCCCAATGCACCAAAAGAAACAGATGATTTAGATGATTTGGACTTCTAATAATGGCATAGATAACCTAATATCTTAAAAGCTAAATGCCCTTACTTTTTAAAATAAAGTAAGGGCATTTTCTTTTTTAAAATGCTAATTTAGTAATAGGGATATTTTTGTTTAATCCAAGACAATTTTTATGATTCGTAAAACAGTAGAGAATGTACGTGAGGCATTAAAAGGGGTAAAAGACGGAATGACATTTATGTTGGGCGGCTTTGGTCTCTGTGGAATTCCTGAAAACACAATAGCCGAATTGGTACGATTGGGTATTACAGATATTTCATGTATATCAAACAATGCTGGGGTTGATGATTTTGGTCTGGGGCTTTTACTCCAAAAACGACAGATACGAAAAATGACATCTTCATATGTTGGAGAGAATGACGAGTTTGAACGACAGATGCTAAGTGGTGAGTTGGAGGTGGAGCTCACCCCTCAAGGCACTTTGGCGGAAAAATGTAGGGCCGCTCAAGCTGGTTTCCCCGCTTTCTATACTCCTGCAGGATACGGCACAGAAGTAGCCGAGGGAAAGGAGACAAGAGAATTCAATGGTAAGATGTATGTTCTGGAAAACGCCTATGAGGCTGATTTTTCCTTTGTTAAGGCATGGAAAGGGGATGAGGCAGGAAATCTAATATTTAAAGGTACTGCACGTAATTTTAATCCTTGTATGTGTGGGGCGGCCAAAATTACAGTAGCCGAGGTTGAGGAATTGGTGCCTGCAGGTTCCTTGAATCCAAACGAAATACATATACCTGGAATATTTGTACAACGCATATTCCAAGGTGAACATTACGAGAAGCGAATAGAACAACGAACGGTAAGACAAAGGGATTGATTACTAATACTCAATAAATGAAGTTATCATATACCTGCTCTGCATGTAAAAAACAAAATACACTTAAAGAAAAAGAGAACACTAGAGCTGAGTTACAAATGAAATTGAGAGGTGATGAAGTCCATGTAAATTGCCAAAACTGCGGTAAAATGGATAAAAAACATCTAAATAGAATTACGGCCATTGTTGATAACAGAATTGTTTTGTTAGGAGTTGGACTTGGAATTATATCGACAATAGTTCTTTGGAGCTTTTTAGGAGCAATTGCAGTTTTTACATTCAGTATACCTATTATGTTTTGGAGACATGATAGTGAGAAAGCTCATAAGTTTAATTCCTATATTATTAAAAGAAATTAACATGCTTGATAAGAACGGAATCGCAAAGCGAATCGCAAAGGAGGTCAAAGATGGCTATTATGTAAATCTGGGGATAGGCATTCCCACCCTTGTTGCCAATTTTGTACGCAATGATATTAGTGTGGAATTTCAAAGTGAAAACGGGGTTTTGGGTATGGGGCCATTTCCGTTTGAAGGGGAAGAAGATGCAGATATCATAAATGCAGGCAAACAAACAATTACAACCTTACCGGGAGCTTCATTCTTTGATTCGGCAACCAGTTTTGCCATGATTAGGGGCAAACACGTAGACCTTACTATTCTGGGTGCGATGGAAGTTTCGGAAAAAGGTGATATTGCCAATTGGAAAATTCCAGGTAAAATGGTTAAGGGAATGGGAGGCGCGATGGATCTAGTTGCTTCAGCAGAGAATATTATTGTCGCTATGATGCACACCAATAGAGCTGGTCAATCCAAATTACTTAAGGATTGTAGTTTGCCTTTAACAGGAGTGGGTTGTGTTAAAAAGATTGTTACAAACCTTGCTGTCCTTGAAGTGGTAAAAGAAGGATTCAAACTTTTAGAACGTGCTCCAGGTGTTAGCGTTAAGGACATAAAAAATGCGACCGAAGGAGTATTGATTATCGATGGAGATATCCCTGAAATGCAGGTTTAAAATAAAAAAGCAGGTAGTTCATCGATGAAAATCACCTTTGACTTTTTTCACAACATTTTAAAGTTATTTCACAACAATAATTTAGAGAAGACATACGTTTTAATCTAAATTTACTTTGTAATAAAAAGTTGAAACCCAAATCAAAACTATAAACCTACTTTATTATGGAAGCCCAAATTAACCATGCCCCAAGTCCTAAAAAAATACAAGTTTACAAGAATGACTTCTTCAGTGGAGTTGTCTTATTGACCAAAAAATTATTTATGCTTTAAATACTAGTATAGAATTTATTCCTTGAGCCACGCCCACAACGTGGCTCTTTTTTTGCTTAATTTTAAGGGTAATGAGGAAGCAACACAAACTTGTATATAAAAAATGTGGCCCGGAAGATATAAATGAGCTAACGCAGGTTTCGATAGCAACATTCGTTGATGCATTTGAAAAAGATAATGACCCGGAAGATTTTAAAAACTATATAGACCTTGCATTCAACAAGACTAAATTGAATAAGGAACTTAAAAATCCGAACACATCTTTTTACTTTGTTTTTTTAGAAGAAAACCTCGTAGGGTATTTTAAATTGAATCAAAACGAGGCTCAATCTGATTTAAAAAACATGGATTCGATTGAGTTGGAACGAATTTATGTTATAAATGAATATCAGGGTCAGGGTTTGGGATTGCAAATACTTCAAGAGGCAAAGAAATTGGCCAAGAAGACCAATAAGTCATACTTATGGCTAGGAGTTTGGGAACTTAATAAAGCAGCAATTAAGTTCTATGAAAGGCATGGATTCTCAAAGTTTGGAATGCACCCTTATTACATTGGAAAAGACAGGCAATTGGATTGGCTTATGCAATTTGATTTGATTAACTTCAACCAGGAATAAAACCAATCACCATGCGAGTTTTTAAACTACTTCTTTTAGCCCTTATATGCTCAAATTTTGCAATTTCACAAGAAGAATTCTACTTTCCGGAACGAAATGTAGAATGGGAGGTGAAATCTTCCGAAGAATTTAAAATAGACACCGAAAAACTTCAGGCTGCTGTTGAATTTGCTAATAACAACGAATATTCTGGCTCGCGGGATCTTAGAATAGCAATATTAAAGGGATTTGAAAGAGAGCCATTTCATGAAATATTAGGGCCGACCAAAAAGCGTGGAGGTCCGGCAGGAATGATTTTAAAGAACGGGTATGTAATTGCAAAATGGGGAGATACCAAACGAGTTGATATGACCTTTAGTGTTACCAAAAGTTTTTTATCAACCATTGCCGGATTGGCTGAGGACCATGGGCTGATAGCAAACACGAAAGATATAGTTGAGGATTACATTTGGGATGGTACATTTGGAGGTGAACATAATGGCAAGATTACATGGGAGCATCTCTTGCAGCAAAATTCAGATTGGTCTGGAGAACTTTGGGGTGGTAAGGATTGGGGAGATAGACCGCCAAAGGAAGGTGACATTGATGATTGGAAATTCAGAAAACTCAATGAGCCGGGAACAGTTATGGAATACAACGATGTTCGTGTAAATGTTTTGGCTTATTCCCTTACCCACGTGTGGCGAAAACCATTGCCAATGATTCTAAAAGAGCAGGTGATGGATAAAATTGGAGCATCGACTACATGGCGTTGGCATGGTTATAAAAATGCTTGGACAGAGATAGACGGAATTCAAATGAAATCGGTAACGGGTGGAGGTCATTCAGGTGCTGGAATATTCATAAATGCCGAAGACATGGCACGTTTTGGTTTATTGTTCTTGAACAATGGTAAATGGAGAAATGAAAGGATCATTAGCGAGGAATGGATTCAAAAAGCTATTACACCCTCAAAACCCAATGTAAATTATGGTTATATGTGGTGGTTAAATAAAAAGGGTAATCGCCATTGGAAAGGACTCTCGGAGAACATTTATTATGCTGCGGGATTTGGAGGCAATTTCATTGTCATTGACAATAAAAACGATTTGGTGATTGTTACGAGGTGGTTGGAGCCAAATAAGATAGGTGATTTCATGAGCAAGGTCAATGCTGCCCTGGATTAACCTAAGTCATTGCCGTTAACCTTTCTTAGAAGCGAAGTCTTGAATGATCTTCCAATAGGAATTTTATTATCCTTCATTATCAATTGATTCCCATTAATTTTTTCAATTCTATTGTAGCTAACTATAAATGATTTGTGCACTTGGATAAAATCGTCAGCAGGCAATTTCAGTATCCAATTTTTGAGTGATTCAATATAGGACCATTTTGCATGATCTGTTACCACGGTCACGTAGTTTTTGTCAGATTCAATATAGATAATGTCACTGAAGTTGATTTTATGAAGGGTTTTATCAATGTTTAAAAAAACATGTTCTGTACTTGTTTCTACGTTGATGATGTTGTGTGCCTTTTTTTGATGGTTTTTTTTTGCCTTATTTACGGCCTTTAAGAAACGCTCGAATGAAAAGGGCTTTACAAGATAATCGCAGATTGTATCCAATTCAAAACTCTCTACCGCATGTTCATGATAAGCAGTCGTCATAATCACAGCAGGAGGATTGGCAAGGGTCTTTATGTATTGAATTCCTGAAATATCTGGGAGATTGATATCAAGAAAAACAACATCAATATTTTGGTTTGAAATTAACGTATTGGCATTCAAGGCGGATTGAAAACAGCCCTCGATTGTTAAATCTGGTAATTTCGAGATATAGTTCTGCAAAATCCGTTGGGCTGGAAGTTCATCTTCAATGATAATACAGTTCATATAAGCTGAATTTTTAGGATCACCTTGTAAAGATTCTCATTGGAGATTTTCAATTCATATTTGTCTTTATAGATTAAATTTAATCGTTTTTTCAAATTTACCATACCAATCTTAGTGTTCTCCTCTGAATCATAATTTGGATTCACAGCATTCTCACAAATACATTCCAAAGAAGCATTTTTTACTCTAATACGGATTGTAATTTTGCTGTTCGATGCGCTATGTTTAAAAGCATTTTCAATGAGGGTTATAAGTAAAAGGGGTGCAATTACAAAGTCATTGCCTTCAATTTCCTTGCTATAATCAACCTCCTTTATATTTTCGGTTCTAATTTTTTGAAAGGCGATATAATTATCAATATAATCCAACTCTTTCTGTAAATCAATCTTGTGGGCATCACTCTCGTACAATACATGTTTCAAGTTATCGGAGAGTTTTAGGATCATTCCAGGAACTTCTTTCGGCTTTTCAAGGGAATAGGAGTAAATGGTGTTCAAGTTATTGAAAAGTACATGCGGATTTATCTGTGATTTCAGGAATTGAAGTTCCATTTCGGTATGTTCCTGTTTAATGAGTTCTACCTCCTCCTGTTTTTCAAGGTAGCTATACAACATCCATAGGAAAGAAAAGAAAACGATGGGTACAAGGGTTTGCCAGAGGTAGTCAGATAGGCATTTCATGACCGAACATCCACACTGCGCAAAATAATTGCAATAGGCTTGTGTACCTAAAAATGCTATTGACCCAATTATCAAACCATAGACCAAGTACATTTTTCTTTTGACAAAAAATGGCAAAAGAATGCCATTATTCACATATACAATGGCCACAAGAATAAAGAAATACTGTAAAAAAGGATTCTCTTTCCAGTAGTAATTGGAAAATACGAAAAGTGATATGAATACAAACAAGGCCCAAAAAAGGAGGTGGATTAGGATTTTGGATATATGTAGGCCTTTAAATGTCATATAGGACTTATTTAATGAGAAAAGTAATAAGAATGTACAAGATGCTCAAATCTGGTGTACAAAGTGCTATTTCAAAGGTATAAACGTCAATTAACGCTAAAGAACAGTTGGTTCATACAGGACTGTTGTTGAAATGACTTTCAATGCAGATGGTACATTTTTATGGGTAATTATGCCATTTGACCCTAGGTTTGAAGAAATGACAACCTTTATTATGAAGACACGAACTATACTGATAATCGGAGTTTTATTCGGCTTGGGCACTCTAAATACTTGGGCTCAGGAAATCAATCAAAAATCAACTGACACCAACGGGAGAGAAAAGCTTCTGGGTGTTATAAATGAAGAAGGCCTAAAGCAAAATTCTTTTGCCCAATGGTACAAAACCAATTATGATAATTATGTGGTAGATTCGGAAGTACTAACCATCATTGAAAAGCGATTGAAGAAATATGAGATTCTGGCTTTTATGGGCACTTGGTGTGGTGATAGCAGACGTGAAATCCCTCGTTTTTATAAAATTTTGGATAGTATTGATTTCCCTATGGAAAATCTCACTATGGTTGGAGTGGACAATGCACGTGAGAATTATAAAAACAGCCCAACTGGTGAGGAAAGAGGGCATGACATTATAAAAGTCCCCACATTTATTATTTTGAAAGATGGGAAAGAAGTAAACCGAATTGTCGAAACCCCTAAGGTTTCTTTGGAAAAAG
The DNA here is from genome assembly GCF_000153165.2 of Maribacter sp. HTCC2170. Lineage (NCBI taxonomy): Bacteria > Pseudomonadati > Bacteroidota > Flavobacteriia > Flavobacteriales > Flavobacteriaceae > Maribacter > Maribacter sp. HTCC2170. Next base: position 1,496,334 of record NC_014472.1, on the reverse strand, counting down.
ACCTAAAAGCTATTGTTCAGAACGCCTCTTATATACCTAATTACAAAATTGTACCTGTAGATTAGTTTAAAGCTTTTTCAAAATTTCAGTTGCTTGTTCGAGCGTATCATTCGTTTTAGCAAAACAAAATCGAAGGACTTTATTGTCTTGACCTCCAACGTTAAATACTGAAATGGGAATTGATGCTAATTTGTATTCAATGATCAATCTTTTGGCAAAGTCGACATCACTTTCATCCGTGATTTTTGAATATCCAAGCAATTGGAAATAAGTGCCTTTTGAAGGTGCTATCTCAAAACGTGAACCCTTGAGGCCATTAAGGAATAAGTCTCTCTTTTTCTGGTAAAAATTATTGAGGTTTAAATAATGTTGAGGTTCTTGAAGATAAGTTGACAGTGCATGTTGCAGAGGGTGATCTACACAAAATACATTGAATTGGTGAGTCTTTCTGAACTCATGCATTAGTTCGGCAGGTGCGACGCAGTAACCCACTTTCCACCCTGTCACATGAAAAGTTTTCCCAAAAGAAGCACAGATAAAACTGCGTGATGCCAAATCATCAAAACGGGATGCACTTTCGTGCACATAACCATCAAAGACGATATGTTCATACACCTCGTCGCTTATAACGATAATATTGGTGTCTTTTAAACTCTTTTGAAGTTCAAGCATATCTTCTTTGGAAAAGATTGTGCCACTCGGATTGTGTGGGGTATTCACAATGACCATTTTGGTCCTTTGTGTTATTTTATTTCGGAATACTTCCCAATCAACTTTGAAATTTTGATTCAATTGTAAATAAACAGGGCTGCCACCATTTACCTCAATAGCCGGTTCGTAACAATCATAGGCAGGTTTAAATACAATTACCTCGTCTCCGGGCTCAACGAATGCTGTAATAGCCGTGAAAATAGCTTGTGAAGCTCCGTTCGTAACCGTTATTTCTGTTTCTGGGTTATATTCCCTGTGGTGCAAGGTCAATATTTTATTGGTAATGACTTCTCTTAGTTTGGGCAAACCCGCCATGTGTGCATATTGGTTATGCCCTTCATTCAGGGCTTTTGTAACCAAATCGAGTAGGTGTTGATCGGGTTCAAAATTGGGAAAGCCCTGTGATAGATTTAAGGCATTGTGCTGTTTGGCCATTTTCCCGACAGTTGTAAAAATGGTTGTTTTTACATTGGGGAGCTTTGATTTTATGGGCATAGTTGGGCATAATTTAGTTCTCGATTTATAAAAGTAATAAAACCTTAAAGGTTTAGAGAACTTGTTTTTTGAAGATGGTCAATTACTTTTTGAAGACATTCATCCAATTCTTTTTTTATCTGATGCTCCCAAAACCGGAATACTTTATACCCTTGTTGGCCAAGTGCTAAATTCACTTCTGCATCTCGCTGTTGGTTCCGTTCAATTTTGGCAATCCAGAAATCTCGGTTCGATTTTATTTTATGCTTTCGTTCTTCCCAATTATGACCATGCCAAAACTCGCCATCAATGAAGACGACTGTTTTGTATTTATTGAGAACAATATCGGGTCTGCCTATTAATTTTCTCGAATCAACCCTGTATCGATATCCTATAGCCCATAGTGCTTTTCGAAAAGCAAGTTCTGGTTTGGTGTTTTTACCACGAATCTTGCTCATGATTTTAGAGCGTTCAGGGGTAGTATAAAACCCAGATTCTTCATTAAATCGAGGAACCTTGATGGGTTCTTTGGAATAGGGTTTTGGCATAACTAAAGATAAAAAAATCCCATCTGAAACCAGATGGGATTTTTAAAATTTATAGTCGGGGTAAGTGTTTTAGAACTTAATTAAACTTGCTTTAACCAATTCACGGTTCATACGTGCAATATTCTCTAAAGAAATTCCTTTAGGACATTCAACTTCGCAAGCTCCCGTATTTGTACAGTTTCCAAAGCCTTCCAAATCCATTTGGGCAACCATGTTTTTAACACGGTCAGCAGCTTCAACTTGTCCTTGTGGTAATAATGCAAATTGAGAAACTTTAGCTCCAACGAATAACATGGCGGAAGAGTTTTTACAACTTGCAACACAAGCTCCACAACCTATACAAGCAGCAGCATCCATGGCTTCATCTGCATTGTGTTTTGAAATAGGTAAGGCATTTGCATCTTGGGTATTTCCTGATGTGTTTACAGAAATATATCCACCAGCTTGTTGTATACGTTCGAAAGCCATTCTATCAACTATTAAATCCTTGATTACAGGAAAAGCTTTTGCTCTCCAAGGTTCAATAGTAATAGTATCACCGTCTTTGAACATACGCATATGCAATTGACAGGTAGTAATACCTCTATCGGGACCGTGGGCTTCACCATTTATATGCAAGGAGCACATGCCGCAAATACCTTCACGACAATCATGGTCAAAAGCAACTGGTTCTTCACCCGAATTTACAAGCTGTTCATTTAGAACATCCATCATTTCTAAGAATGACATATGTTCTGAAATGTCAGAAACCTTGTAATCGACCATCTTGCCTTTATCCTGTGGTCCTTTTTGTCTCCAAATTTTAAGCGTCAGATTCATACTATATGAGTATTGAGTAATAAGTATTGTGTATTGAGAAATGAGAAAAATAAATATCTCACATCTAATACCTCACCACTATTTATAACTACGTTGTTTTAATTCTATATCCTTAAATTCTAATTCTTCTTTATGAAGTACGGCATCTGCAGGTTCTCCTTTATACTCCCAAGCAGATACAAAAGCAAAGTCTTTATCGTTACGTTTTGCTTCTCCTTTTTGCTCACCGTCCAATTCTACAGATTCTTCACGGAAATGTCCTCCACAAGATTCATTTCTTATCAATGCATCTTTAGCGAACAACTCTCCTAATTCTAAAAAGTCCGCTACACGACCTGCTTTCTCCAATTCAGGATTCATTTCGTTTGCGTCACCAGGAACTTTTACCTCTTTCCAGAACTCTTCACGAATGGCTTTAATTTCAACCATCGCTTCTTTTAGGTCTTTCTCGTTTCTAGACATCCCTACTTTATCCCACATTACTTTACCTAAACGTTTGTGGAAGTGGTCAACAGATTTCGTTCCGTTATTATTGATAAAGAAGTCAATTTTATCTTTTACCTCTTTTTCAACTTCATCAAATTCTTTTGTCTCCGTTGAAATAGGACCAGTACGAATATCATCAGCTAAATAATCGCCAATAGTATAAGGTAATACAAAGTAACCATCGGCCAAACCTTGCATTAAGGCAGAAGCTCCAAGTCTGTTTGCCCCGTGATCCGAGAAGTTGGCTTCACCAATACAATACAAACCATCAACGGTTGTCATTAAGTTGTAATCAACCCAAACACCACCCATAGTATAGTGAGTTGCAGGATAAATCATCATTGGTGTTTCATACGGATTTTCAGCGATGATTTTTTCATACATCTGAAATAAGTTACCGTACTTCTGCTCAATAATTTCTTGACCTAATTTTATTATTTCCTCTTTCGAAGCATTCTTAAGCCCTTTTATTTTTGCTTGTTCTGATCCATAACGCACAAAAGCAGCCGCGAAATCTAAATAAACAGCTTCACCAGTTGCATTTACTCCGTAACCAGCATCACAACGTTCTTTTGCAGCTCTTGAAGCTACATCACGTGGCACTAAGTTACCGAATGCAGGATAACGACGTTCTAGGTAGTAATCTCTATCTTCTTCAGCCAATTCAGTAGGTTTTAATCTACCTTCTTGAATTGCTTTAGCATCTTCTAACTTTGCGGGCACCCAAATTCTACCATCATTACGCAATGATTCAGACATCAATGTTAATTTTGATTGATAATCACCTGATCGTGGAATACAGGTTGGGTGTATTTGAGTAAAACAAGGATTTGCGAAAAACGCTCCTTTTTTATGTATTTTCCAAGCAGCAGTTGCATTGGATCCCATTGCATTGGTTGATAAGAAATATACATTTCCATATCCTCCTGTTGCAATAACAACGGCATGTGCTGAATGACGTTCTATTTCACCTGTGATCAAATCACGTGCAATAATACCTCTTGCTTTCCCATCAACCTTAACCACATCCAACATTTCGTGACGATTGTACATATCAATCTTACCACGAGCAATTTGTCTGTTCATTGCTGAGTAGCAACCTAACAATAATTGTTGCCCAGTTTGTCCTTTAGCGTAAAAAGTTCTTGAAACCAATACCCCGCCAAAAGAACGGTTGTCTAACAGACCGCCATAATCACGAGCAAAAGGAACCCCTTGAGCTACACATTGGTCAATTATATTTCCAGAAACTTCAGCCAAACGATGTACGTTCGCTTCACGAGAACGGTAATCACCCCCTTTTACAGTATCATAAAAAAGACGATAAGTAGAATCGCCATCGCCCATATAGTTTTTAGCGGCATTAATACCACCTTGTGCTGCTATTGAGTGAGCTCTACGTGGAGAATCCTGGTAAGCAAATGCTTTTACATTGTAGCCTAACTCCGCCAAGGTTGCAGCGGCAGAACCTCCTGCCAGTCCAGTTCCCACAACAATAATATCAATATGACGTTTATTCGCAGGGTTTACAAGATTTATCTTGTCCTTATAGGTGGTCCACTTGTCCTTAATTGGCCCTTCAGGCACTTTTGAGTCTAATACAGACATAAGTAAATGGTATTAATGGTTAAAATGATGACAAAGAGCTATTATAATGAATCCTAATGGAATCAATATTGAATATGCCGTGCCAATATTTTTCATAAACTTTTTTCTTCCCATTGTCGCTCCAATGGATTGGAACGCTGAGGTAAATCCGTGAAGCAAGTGCAATGCCAATAACACAAAGGCTATTACATAGGCACCAACACGCCAAGGTTCAACAAACTTATGTTGTAGTTCTTCAAAATAACGATAACCGTCTGCACCTTCCAACATTCCGGTCATATCGCCTTGAACATATTTAGTATTCAATTCAGGAATCCAAAAATCGATAAAGTGCAACACGATAAAGGCAAGGATTGCCAAACCGCTATAAATCATGTTTCTACTCATCCAAGTAGAATTTGCAGCGCCATTGTTTCTGGTATACTTTACATTTCTTGACCCCTTATTTTTAAGTTCAAGAACAAATCCCATGACAAAATGAAATACAACCCCAAAGATAAGAACAGGCTGCATTGCAAACTGTATTAATGGATTCGTGCCCATAAAATGGGAAAGCTCATTAAATAAGTTCTCACTGAAAAGTGAAGTTATGTTTACCGCTAAATGAATGACTAAGAAAATAATAAGAAAAAAAGCAGAAAGTGCCATCGCATACTTCCTACCGATTGAAGAATTAAAGAACCCGCTCATTGGTAGTTGAATTTAGGTTGCAAATTTACTGATCTGCTAAAATATTAACAAACTTTGCAGGGGTTTAGCGCCTTATTTAGATTGATTTTAATCAATTTGGATTCAATTCGTATAAAACGCCTTTTTGGTTTTGGTAAAATTGTAATTTTTAACCGATATTACATACCAATTGAATCACTAACCAGTTAATTTAATGGATATCGGACTTCTTTCAGTGAGTATGAATGTGTATTCTACCAAGCGCATTGCAGAAGAAGCTGAAAAACTTGGACATTATATTGAGTTGATAGACCACACCAAATGTTCCGTTAAATTGGGGTCATCTCGACCAAAAGTGTATTATTTAAATGAAAATGTGACAAATGCTTTTGATGCCATCATACCTAGAATAGGAGCTAAAGTAACTAGACACGGGGCAGCAATAGTAAAACAGTTTGAAATGAATGGAGTTTTCAGTACTGCGAAAGCGCTAAGCATTTCTAGAGCACGAAATAAGGTCCGAACGTTGCAAATTCTTTCAAGAAAACACATTCCTATTCCCGACACCTTATTTTCAATAAATCCAGACGATATAAAAGAACAGATAGAATTGTTGGGCGGCCCTCCAGTGATTATTAAACTTCAAGAAGGTACGCAAGGTCTAGGGGTTATATTGGCGGAATCTGAGAAATCAGCAAAATCAATTATTGATACTTTTTATAAGATGGATACTAGTATTCTCCTTCAAAAATATATTGAAGAATCCAATGGTGAGGACATTCGAATTTTCGTAGTTGGAAATAAAGTTATAGCTAGTATGAAACGCACCAGTCCAGTTGATGAGTTTCGCTCCAATGTACATAGGGGAGGTCTTACAGAAGGTATTGAGATAACTCCCAAGGAAAAATATATAGCCTTGAAAGCAACTGAATATCTTGGTCTTGGTGTTGCAGGGGTGGATCTGATCAGATCTAAAAAAGGGCCATTGTTGTTAGAAGTAAATGCTTCTCCAGGTTTACAAGGAATTGAGGCTGCCACAGGCGTAAACATTGCTAAAGAAATTATACTTTTTGTTGAGAAAAATGTTCAAAGAAAACGAAAATAGAAATATTATTATCGGAGGTGAAACAGTTGCTCCGGGGGAAGAAAAGCTATTGAAAATAAATATTGACAGACTTCCGACCGGAACACTGATAGATATTCCTATCTACGTGTTCAATGCTAAAAACCCTGGACCAACCATTTTGATTCAAGCGGGTTTACATGGTGATGAAATCAATGGTATTGAAATCGTTCGGAGAATGCTTGATGAACAACAGTTTCGAATTAAGAAGGGTGCTGTAATTGCTGTACCAATACTTAATATTTTTGGTTTTATTCATTTTTCCAGGGATGTTCCTGACGGTAAGGATGTAAACCGAAGTTTTCCAGGGACAAAGTCGGGCTCAATGGCCAGCAGAATTGCTTACCATTATGTGTCAGAGATAATGCATCAGATGGATTTTGCGATAGATCTGCATACAGGAGGTGCGCAGCGTCACAATTTTCCACAAATACGATTTACAAAAGAAGATGATTATAGTAGCGAATTGGCCCATATATTCAATGCCCCTTACTCATTTTCATCCAGATTGATAAAAGGGTCATTTCGTAATGCAGCTTTTCGTATGGGCAAGCCATCCATTGTTTTTGAGGCTGGGGAAAGTATGCGATTTGATGATTATTCCATTTTAGAAGGTATGCAGGGCATCTTAAATGTATTGAAGCATTTTAGTATGATTTCTAAAATAGAGCCCAAATATGTCGAGCGGATGAAAACAGTTCAATTACAGGAGCGTAAATGGTTACGAGCACCAACAGCAGGAATGTTCATTCCTGAGCTTACTAATGGGAGTGAGATTAAAAAAGGTCAAGAACTAGGATTGATAACTGATACATATGCAAAGCGAAGTAAAAAAATCAAAGCACCCTATGATGGTTATGTTTTTAGTATTAATCATCAGGCCGTGGTGAACCAAGGAGATGCTCTATTTCACATTGGAAAAGGGTAAAAATGGCGTTAACTCATTAATTCCCTTAAAAAAACCAAGGATTTCCAGAATAGACTAACTAGTTTGTTTTTGCAAGCTGATACCATCTTTAAATGGTTTGTTTAATCCGATTTCAACCTTAATTTCATCGATAACCAACCAATAAATCTATCATAATGCCGAAAATGCGGAACGAACAAACCAAGGAGTTTGTAAAGAACTCCTCCATTGCATCTGAATTAAGATTAAAAAACAAGAATTTACTGTTCTTTTCAATACCATTCCATTAAAAACGGTAGGTGTAAACAATTTTCATAGCCCCTCCTTGTTGTATTGTAAAAAACCTATTGTCAAATGTGGGGTTGTTCAGCCAATTGTGGTTATATACAAAAAAAACATCGGTCCCAGGAGTAACTATCCATCGAAAACGGGTATTAGTGCCCAAAATCTCACTTACATCATCAAACTGAATATTTGATGACAACGAAATATCGGGGGTAAAATCAAGCCCTAGATCTATCTGAAACAAATTTGTGTTAAACCCACTATTTTCAGCTGTTACTTTTGAATATCTATACCCACTGCGTAGATTAATACCAGGTACAGGACGAACAGTTAAGCCCAAATCCAAGCTGGAAATATTCCCAGTCCAAAACCCTCCGGATTCGTATTCAATAGAACCAGATATCTTCCGAAATGATGCGGAAGAGGCCTCTAATTCGTAATTCCAATTCACATATTCTCCAGGAACCACGATTACTGAACCGTCTCCAAGTATATCAAAATTTTCATCAAGAAGTTCATAGTTTCTAGATACTTCAACACCTAAACTCTCACCTGATTCGAATCTGATTTCACCTAAGGTAAACCTAAGATTTTCGGTAAGAAGTTTGTTTTCTAATGAAGTGAGATACTCGTAGTTTATACCCCATTCTATCTCTCTTATGACATTGCTTTTTTCAAATAAAGGAGCGTATTTAATTGTTGGTTGTAATCTTTTGAAACCATTCCTTCGGTTAAACCCAACCGCTGGATTGTACTCATCCCCAAATTCCCTATACGAAACCCAGGCAGACCAAGGTTGGTTCGGAAAATTAAATCGTAGACCGCGTACCGATCGATCTGACAATGTTGTGGAGTCGTCAAAAGGCGAATCAGGATTGTGCCCAACAAAAAAAGCTGAGAACTGCAGTACTTTGTCGCCCAAGAATTCGGAAGTGCTCAAAGTTAGATCGGCCGCTAATGTTTTTCTATCTTGAACGGGATTACCAAACAACATATCGTTTTCGGTACTTCTATGGGTATATAATATGCCGATTGCACTCTCTTTCCAAAAATCGCGTCTATATCTGGCCACGGTAAAACTTTCCGGATTCAATTCCCCCTTTTCCCCTGTACGAGTATGTATAAGTGCAATGTTGTTCTTGCCGATATTTCCTATAAGACGACCACCATACTTAATGGGGACAGGCACCCCGTCAACTAGGCCGATCCTACGGCTAAAATAAGGATCTACACGACTTTGAGGAGCAAATTGTAGAATTGAAGATCCTTCAAGGAAAAAATCTCTTTTTTCAGGAAAACGTAAAGGAAAACGAGTAAGGTTTATTTGTCTATCGTCTACCTCGGTCTGTGCAAAATCAGTGTTATACGTGAAAGAAGCCTTCAATTGGGGCGTAATGTTATAATTAATATCAAATCCCATATCCGCAGATTCGTCATTTGTATACTCATCTATTTCATTGTTATATTCCTTTCCTACCTGTGTTATGAAGTAAGGGACGACTTCAAGCCCTATTCCCTGTGATGGATTAACAAGGCCTGTAAGTATGCCGGCATTTTGTGGTCGTAACAATCCCTGATTACGGTGGTGACCTGTCCATAGTAGTTCCTCATTTTTACGACGGATTGTTCTTTGAAAATTTATCCCCCAGGTATCACTTTTGGAATCAAAGTTTATGCTCCTAAAAGGAATCCTAATTTCGGCCGACCAGCCAAAGTCGCCAATATGTGTCCATGCTTTCCAGATACCATCCCAGTCTTGATTCAGAGTTTGCCCTTGTCCTGAAGAAATAAGACCATCTCCACGCAATCCCAAAGGATTTATTTCAAAAAAATAAGCCCTTCGTTTGTCCATGAATGTGTCAAAAACCCATCTAAATCGATCGTCCGTTTCCAGTGATGCGTCTCTTTTCATTTGAAAAGCCTTTATCCCTGATGGATCGCTGTCATAACAAATTACTGAGATATAGATATTTTGCTGATCGAATGCGATCCTTATTTCTGTGCGCTCCGTTGGTTCACCGCCCTCTTTCGGTTCTTGCATTAGAAAATTTCCATTTCCCGGAATATTCACCCAAAATTCCTCGTCTACTATACCATCTAAATGTAGCTCAGTGTTATTGAGTAAACGTCCTTTAATTTCCTTAGGCGCCTGCCCATTGCCAATATCCTGACTTGATCCTAGAAGTGAAAAAAAACATAAAGGAATCAGACAAATTACATTAACAATATTCATTAAAAAGCGATTCATAATGAGTTCTTTACGCTAATCCTTTTAGTTTTAAGAGACATCCATATCTTCCAACTGTATTCCTAATGCTTTCGTTGATAATTGTACTTCAATCAATGATAGAATCAAAGAAACCATCAAGGCGAATAAACTTATTCCGAAGACCAGATTGGCCCAAAAATCAAGCTCAACATATATCAAAAACATGGTAATAACAGCCAGTAGAAAGCTTATTATAGCTACGGCCTGCATATTCTTGATAATAGTTAATCGTTTTCTCAGTTTTTTAACTTGTAAACCCACAGTGGTAGATTCGGTTTCCTGATATTTCTGATGCAATTGTCGAATCAAAGCGGCAATTGCCAAGTATCTCGCATTATATGCCAACATTGATAATGAAATTGCCGGAAAAAGCAGCGCGGGAATACTTAAGGTCAGCTGCATCTATTCTTTTTTTGTAAAAATTCGAGCACTTGATTCATTAGCAGTGGGAAAATCATCCGGAATAGGGATGCTTACATTTCCGGTGGCAGCCCACTCTGCGCCACGAAGCATGGTGGTTATGAAACCAACACATTGTACCGAATAGTCTGCATGCCCCATGATATTATGAAAAACACGTCCCTTACCATAATTTATTACCATTAATGCTGGCTCATGCCTTTCTGTTCCTTTATATTCCTTGGCAGCGTATGTAGTGGCCAGAATCTCCATATTCTTGGCAGGACCACGAAGTTGCTCATACAATTCATCTTTGGTGTGCAGCCATTTAGAGGGCATATCTCGGGTTATCGGGTGTTCTGAATTTCTTAGTTGAATGGTATATTCATGTTGTGGTCCATGGGAGCCACCATTTCCCGGGGTCATATCGCGAATCTCTTCACCAGAATCATTATAATAAACATAAGGACCATCCTTCTCCGTTCTATCGCCCCAGCCCCCTAAGCCAATCATTTGATTGTATGCGGTCCATTTTGGAAAAGAGTTGTCTGCGGCATGAAAAACCACCAATCCCCCTCCATTTTTCATGTACGTTTCAAATGCTGTCTGGGTTTCATTGGGCCAAGGTGCGGCATTCCATCCAAAATTGCATAGGATTACATCATACTTGGAAAAATCAGGTTTAAAATCAGGGTCGGTTTGTGGCTCATTCTTAGCTATTGTTTTATCCATTCCTTTTATAGCAAAATCCGATAAAAATGGCTCGCCTTTCCAAGTATATGCTGTACGCTTTATATCAACTTTGAACAAATCCGTTTCCTCCATATATTTTTTCAACATGAAAGTTGTTTTAGGCCATTGATCATGGTTGTTCTGACCATCAATGATAAGTGCCGTTATTTTCTTCTCTTGACCTTTAGATCTTTCCTGGGAAATTGCTGAAAAGGAAAGGCATAATGTTAGTAATAGTATAAGGGATTTCAATCGCATTTTATAAGAATTTAACTGTCATTAAAAATAAGGTATCATACTTCAATTTACAAGGTTTCACTGGTGTTTTCCTTGATTTTCAAATCGTTATAAAAAAGAGTTTAAAAATTACAAATCAGCAATAATTAACTTGTAAAATGAATATATGTGCAATATTTTGTTAAATTTATGATTATAATCAACTAAATCATTTTAAAAATGGAAGAGTATTTACCGTTAATTATTCAACTGGTTTCAGGTGCCCTTGGGGGCAATGTAGCTGGAAAGTTATTAAAGAATATGTCCTTGGGTACCCTAGGAAATTCAATTGTTGGTATTCTAGGTGGTGGATTGGGAGGTCAACTTCTAGGCATGCTTGGAATGGACGTTGATGCTGGAGGAATGGACATAGCAGGAATTTTAGGTAGTGTTGCTGGCGGTGGTGTTGGTGGTGGTGTTTTAATGGCAATTATAGGTGTTATTAAAAAAGCCATGGCTAAATAAAGTAAATTAACCAACTTAAATCAAGGAAGGAGGCTAAGTCAATTTGGCCTCTTTTTTTTATCTTTCCTGAAAAGAAATCATCACATGTATAAGTTATTGATTCCCATCGTTTTTTTATTGTCAAACTGCTCTTCTGAAAAGATGTATGACGTAGGGCAGATAGATACTCCAAAGGGTGAAATACTGGTTTGGCTTTATGAAGAAACCCCAAATCATAAGAATAGCTTTGTTCAACTGGCAAATGACGGTTATTGGGACTCCCTCACTTTTAATAGGGTTATTCCAGATTTTGTTGCCCAAGGAGGTTGCCCAGATACTCCTGAGGGTTTTAATGACCCGGAATATTTGTTGGAGCCAGAATTCAACGATAAACTTTTACATGAATATGGTGCCTTTGGTGCTGGTAGGGATGGTAACCCTGATAAGCTATCGGCACGATGTCAGTTTTATATTGTACACAATAAGAAAGGGGAGCATCGTTTGGATGGCGACTATACCGTTTATGGAAAAGTGATAAAAGGGATGGGTGTCGTCGATGCTATCGTTAACAGCCCAAGGGATTCAATAGACGAACCCCTTACCCCAATAACTATGGATGTGAATATCATTAAAATGAAAGCAAAAGACCTTCAAGAGTTTGGTGTAATAAAATAATCTATTGGTTACGATTTAATTTTTTTGTCCAATTGGATCTGCAGCTTGCTTTTTTTCAATTGGGAATTAAGCTTTTTCACCTCTACCTTCATAAAGGTTTTGAACTTCTTGTTCACATTTTCCAATCGTTTGTTAAAGATTGCATACACATCGCGTTGCTGATCGGTGGGTTTAAAGTCTATTCCATGTCCGCCAATATCGCTTGCCAAAGCGCTTAGTCTACCGTATAATTTCATCGGAGATCTAAAGGCATCTTCCCTTGCTCCGGTCAAATGAATATCATAAAGATGGCCTACAATTTCCTCTGCCACAGAGCGTAACTCAGTTGCGTGATTAATATCGCTTTTACGTTTTAAGGCAGGGATGATTTCGTTCAGTTCGGCACGAATGTCCTCAATATCATTGATCATGGTAACCGCAAGGTTCATGGCATCACGCAGTTCCAATGAAAAAGCTACTTGTTCCTGTATACTCTCTAAGGACCCTTCTGAAACGGGATCTTTGAGTACTTCCAGATCTCGTACATATTCTTCCTCGCCAATAACAAGTTTTACCTTGAAATTGCCAGGAACCGCTTTTGGACCAAATTGTCCGCGCCATAGATCCAAATCCCAAGTCACTAATGGTCGCCAACCTTCTCCTTTCAGCTGTACCCATGGTCTTCCTGGAGGGGTCGATTTTAATTTTGGTTTATAAGTGGGTTCATATCGCAAATCCCACATGGTTCTATGTATGCCCTTATCGTTTTTGCCTTTTAAGGTTCTTATGATTTCATTATTGGCATTTAATATCTGTATTTCCACCTTTTGATCCGTACTGTCTTTTAAGTAATAGTGAATGTCTGCCCCATAACCAGGGTTTTTCCCGGAATTATTACTGGGACCATCCGTCTTTATGCTTTGCTTATCATGGAATCTATAAGCCTGTCGCAAACTAAAAAGATGCGCTTGTTTATCTTTTGCATCTAAATCAAACTCTCGCAGTGGCGCAATGTTATCCAAAATATAATAGCCTCTTCCGTAGGTTCCTACGACCAAATCATCAAACCGTTCTTGAATTGCGAGCCAGTATACCGGAACTGGCGGCAAATTGTTTCGGAAACGCATCCAGTGTTCGCCATCATCATGACTTATGTAAAGCCCGTTGTCAACCCCGGCATACAGCATACCTTCACGCTTTGGGTCTTCTTTAACCACGTGCACAAAACTATGAACGGACTTCGGGATATTGTCACTGATTTTCTTCCAGCTTTGCCCATAATCCTCAGTTTTATAAATATACGGGTCAAAATCACCCATTTGGTGCAAATCAACACTTATATAAGCAGTGCCTTTTTTATAACGGGAGGTTTCTATATTTGATATGGTGCTCCACTTTGGAAGATCCGTGATATTTGAACTCACATTGGTCCAATTTTCTCCACCATCTCGGGTAATATGTACTTGGCCATCATTGCTACCCGTCCAAATGACCCCTTCTTCTAGGGTCGATTCTGAAATTGATATCAAGGTAGAACCATCAAAGGTCATTAGGTTGTCGGTTGCAATACCGCCAGAACTCTGTTGATGCGATTTGTCGTTCAAGGTCAAATCTGGGCTGATCACCTGCCAGCTTTGCCCATTATCGTCAGTTTTATGTACAAATTGGCTACCTACATAAACACGATGCTTTACATGGTTTGAAAACTCAAGCGGAAAATACCAATACCATCTGTATTTCATATCCGCAGGTGCCCAACCGTAACCAGCTTCTGGCCAAACCCGAACATCTTGCGCATGCCCTGTTTTGGCATTGAATCTCTCGAGTCCACCATCATAACATCCGGACCAAATTATATCATTGTCAAACGGGTCGGGTTGCGCAAACCCGCTCTCACAGCCACCTACGCCTTCCCAAAGACCAATCGGTATATAACCTTGTAGGCTATTGCTGGGGCCTTTATAGGAATACCCGTCCTGACGGTTACCGTAGACATTATAGGGTATTTGATCATCAACAGAAACATGATACATCTGGGCAATGGGGAGCACTATTCTTTGAAAAGTTTTACCATGGTTCAAACTTATACTGGCACCACCATCGTGCGCGACCATTATGCGATCTGCATTGGTAGGGTCTACCCAAATATCATGATTATCCCCTCCTGCCTTATAACCGCCTTTTATCGTTTTACCACCATCTTTTGAGGTGCTGAATTTTACGTTGGCAAAATAAACCTCGTTGGGATCAGCCGTAGAAACCGCCATTCGGGTATAATACGGGGCACGCTCATTAATATCGTGATTACGTGTCTGTAAGGTCCAGCTTTCACCAAAATCCTCGGACTTATATAAAGCCGGACTATCAATTTCAAACAAAGCATATACCACATTGGGATTGGAATGCGAAATGGCTATTCCGGTTTTTCCCACGGGATTGTTTTTTCCTCCTGGCAGCCCATTTTTGGATAGGGCTTCCCAAGAATCACCACCATCCAAAGAGCGATAAATTCCTCCGCCAGGACCACCACTGCGTAATCCCCAGGTATTTATATGAATAGACCACATGCCGACTAAAAGGCGATCCGGATTTTGGGGATCTAAACCAATATCCGCAGCACCCGTATTTTCATCGACGAATAGAATTCGTTTCCAGTTTTTACCACCATCGGTTGTTTTATAGATACCACGTTCTTGTTGAGGTCCGTACGTGTGACCCAATGCCGCGGCATAGACGATATCGGGATTTGTAGGGTGTACAATAACACGACCAATTCGCCCAGTTTTTTCAAGACCCATATTTTTCCAGGTCTTACCTGCGTCCTCTGACTTGTAAATACCATCACCCATGGCATGCGCTGGCCTGATTACAAAGGTTTCGCCCGTTCCTACCCAAACAATATCAGGATTAGAGGGGGTTATGGCCACAGACCCAACAGAGGAAACATCTTGGTCGTCAAAAATAGATTTCCAAGTGGCCCCGGCATCTTCGGTTTTCCAAAGGCCACCGGATGCAGCCCCAACATAACTGATCATATTGTCGCCTGGCACTGCGGCTATGGCTATGGTCCTATTGCCTTCTGGACCAATAAATCGGAATTTCAGGTTTTTAAAAACTTCGTTATCGGTTTGTGCGTTGTTGGAAAATGTTACTAAAAAGAGAAGGCAAAGGGTGAATAGTTTTGATTTCATATGGTGGTTGTCTGCAGAAAAATTCCTTTAATTGGTTGCTATTTGAATGAATCGGGGAAATTCAAAGATAAGTTGCATTCACTAAGATAATTAAATTCAGAAATTGACCCTTTCAAATATCTAATTATTAAATTTATCCTTTATAAATAGTGATATGAAATACGAACAGATTAGCAGTCAACTCTTCATTAAGAACCGCAAAAAATTTATGTCTAAAATGATGCCATCGAGCATTGCGGTCTTCAATTCCAACGATATTTATCCGGTAGGTGCAGATTCTACTTTAGATTTTGAACAGCATCGCGATATTTTTTATTTAAGTGGTGCCGATCAGGAGGAAACCATTTTAGTATTGTTTCCTGATGCGATGGATAAAAAGCACCGGGAAATTTTGTTCGTTCGCGAGACCAACGACCATATTGCGGTATGGGAAGGCCCAAAATTGACCAAAGAAAAAGCGACCGAAGTCTCGGGGATAGAGACTATTTATTGGTTGACCGATTTTGACAAGGTTTTCTTCGATTTAATGACTGAGGTATCCACCATTTATTTCAATACCAATGAACATTACCGGCAAGCGGTAACCACCCAAACAAGGGAAGACCGTTTTATCTTGGATTGCAAACAAAAATTCCCAGCGCACCAACCGGCCAAAAGTTTCCCGATCATGCAGGAAATTCGTGGGGTCAAAGAGCCTGAGGAAATTGCATTGATGCAAAATGCATGTGATATCACCGAAAAAGGATTTCGAAGATTATTGGGATTTGTTAAACCGGGAGTTTGGGAATATGAGATCGAGGCGGAATTGTTGCACGAGTTTGTACGTAATCGTTCAAAGGGTTTTGCCTATACACCCATAATTGCATCTGGGGGCAATGCCAATGTGTTGCACTATATAGAGAACAATTTACAATGTAAAGATGGCGATATGTTGTTGATGGATGTCGCTGCTGAATATGCCAATTATTCCAGTGACCTAACCCGTACCATCCCTGTAAATGGTAGCTTTACCAAGCGACAAAGAGCTGTGTACCAATCGGTATTAAAGGTAAAGAACGAAGCGACCAAGCTATTGGTTCCCGGAACCATTTGGGCAGAATACCATAAAGAGGTAGGTAAGATCATGACCTCAGAATTATTGGATTTAGGTTTGTTGGACAAGGCCGATGTCCAGAACGAGGATAAGGATTGGCCAGCCTATAAAAAGTACTTTATGCATGGCACGAGCCATCATATTGGATTGAATACCCATGATTATGGAGAACTCAAAACCCCTATGAAAGCCAATATGGTTTTTACGGTAGAACCGGGAATCTATATCCCTGCTGAGCATATGGGTGTTCGTTTAGAAGATGATGTGGTGATCCAGGAAAAAGGAGAACCATTCAACCTAATGGCCAATATTCCTATTGAAATAGAAGAAATCGAGGACTTGATGCAGCAGGCATAGCCTGTTTAGTTCACCCATAACCAGCCATGGCTACCAGCAACTGCTCCGGCTGTGGTAATTAAACTAAGTATCAATAATATCCAGTGTGCCCTGTGCATGATGGCAAATGTGCGCCCTGGGTTTTCATTCCCATATTTTCTGAATAATTTATGTAGCACCAGCGGTTCTAGGATGAACAATACGATGGTGAAGAGTATCCAGACCAAGGTCATGGCATGGATCCACCAGAATTTAAAATCCAAATACCTATCCCAAGCATCGAGAACGTAAAGCATATAAAATCCTGAGAGACCTGTTAAAACGGTAGTGATTTTGGCTTGTAGCGCAAACCTGCCCTCAATTTGTTCAAAAGTCTTTAATTGCTCCTCTTTGGATTTCATTTTTTTTACGGCAGGGATGATTACGGTGGTCACCATACTTACCCCACCGATCCATAAGACGACGGCGATAACGTGAATGACCCGCGCCAAAGTAAAATGCTCCATGATTGATCCAATTAGGAGTGTAAATATAGGCTAGAAATCCACCATCATATATTCTTGTTCGAAAATATAAGGCCAATGTGATCATTCATAGCGCAGATGGCACCATTCGTAATCGTATCAACTATGATTAGGAGTGTCGAGAAACCTTAGGAACGAGTGAAAATGAAATGAATGGAGCACGACACCGAATTCCCGTCATTGTTAAAGTCATATTCTCCGTTATCGGTGCCCCCGTTAAAGGATAGGGTTGTCCCATCAAAAGTATGGCCGTAGGTATCCCAATCATCAGGATAATCATCCCAGACAATTGCAAAGTAGTAGGTTTCTTGCCATTCTTCCCAGAACAGTTCCCCACTTACAGTATATGCATTGCGGTCCAAGGGATTTATGGTCAAAACAAACTTTCCATTAGATTGTACAGTCATGCTGGCTGTACCGCCGTCTTCGACCACGTCTACTGATACGGAGCTTACACTAAATTGGGCTTTTGTGGCCTCCCAGGTTCCAGCGAGTTCGCTGATTGGGAACTTACCGTCTTTGGTGAGTAGGTCTTCGGGATCATCATCCTTAGTACAGGAGAAAGTCAGGGAAATCAAAGCGAGCAAAAAGAGTGGTAGGTACGTTTTCATAGCGATAAATTTTTGAAGAGGGGGGCATAGCCCCTTCTGTTTATACCAATAAAACTATCGTGTTTTTCTACGGTCGGCAATGACAAGGATCAGTACTGCACACTCTTATGACATATGCCCTCTACAATTAATTTCTTTTGGTATAGAATGATAGTAGATTAGAGCAGCTGAATTTATAATTACTTTTTTATTCTTATAGTGAAATTAGTATGTAACCAAAAAAAGCGCAAGAGATTAATTTGCGCTTTTTTGTGTTTAAAAATTTGAGTCTAGAGAGGGTATGGCCAATCGATTTGGCCTTTATAATCAGAATGATGTTCGTGTACCAATTTCCATTCACCCTTTACTTCAACAAATAATAATGTAATTAGATTATTGACTCTAAAACCTGTTGTCCCGTCATTAAAATCCAGTATAAAATCTGAGAGAAAGGTTAAATTAGCAACATTCCCATTATATACAGCAACTTTCAAAGTTCCAGGGGCAGCGTTAAAGTATTGAACATTAGACACTACTTCGCCAAATAAAGTACGTTCGTTATGTTCATTGCCCGCACTATCAAAAGATTCTCCATTATTGAATTCAACAAACTTCTTTCCATAGGCATGAAAAGAAATCAGCTTGTCCATATATTCGCTATCATATCCTTTTCCGGCTCCGTCTATTATAGTTTGTGCAATAGCTCCGAAAGTTGTTAAGACCTCTTGCTGCGCTTCTGAACCAAAATCAGGAACAGAAGGGTTGGATCCAGTTGAGCTCTCTATTGCTTCTTCAACATTGACGGGAGAATGATGTTCGTGGTTCATTTTCCATTCACCATTTGTTTTAACAAATAATAAAGTAATTAGATTGTTGACTTTATGTAAATTTCCACCTATCATCAGTTCAAAATCTGAGATAAAAGTCAAATTAGCTACATTTCCAAAATAAACAGCAACTTTCAAAGTTCCAGGAACAGCTGCAAATTTTTGAACTCCTCCTGGGTCTACTATAGTACCAAAAAGCGCACGTTCATTAGCTTCATTACCCGCACTATCGTAAGATAGTCCATTATTGAATTCAACAAAATTATCGTCATAGGCATGAAAAGAGATAAGTTGGTCCATAAAGTCGGAATTAGGTCCAAGTCCTGCTCCGAGTGTAATATTTGTTGCAATGGCCCCAAAAGTTGCTAAGACCTCTGCTTGTTCTTTTGGATATCTCCGGTGAATTTCAGATGAGCCCTTTGATGCGGATTTGCCCTTGACTTTAGTCAAATCTTGAGATTTCGATTGTGTCTCTTGAACATTGTCTTCATTTTGCGAACACCCATATAAAAATAATAAGGATGTAAGAAATACAGTTACTACTAGTTTTGTTTTCATGATAATTATATTAAGATTGCTGAAAAATCAGGAGGATGTCAAGGAACGTTCAAGGTTCCAGGTATATGTTCCTTCTTAAACAAGGACCATAGGCTCATACTCATTTTTAGGCAGATTCCGGAGGAAAAGAAACAGAATCCCAAGGCTTCAGTGTATATTATTCTGCAAGCAAATCCACCAGTTCTTTTTTTACAGATTCAAAAAACAGCAGCAACTACATTCATACACTGACCAATTGCGTTAGTATACGCCCTGAACGGGCGTAAAAGAATGGATTATCACAACCGCCTTTATTTTTTGTTTTCCATGTTAAATGAAGTGTCGGTATAACTAGAAAGTCCGCCTTTTTTACATTAATGTCACTTTTTAACCCTCTTCCTTTTTCAAAGGCGAATGGTGCTCATGAACCATCTTCCACCCATCCTTGGTTTTAACAAATAGCAACGTAATCTGATCGTTTACCACTACAAGGTCTTCCCCAAATTTGAGTTGAAAATCAGAATGAAAGGTTAAATTGGCCACATCGCCATATACGGCAATCTGTAGATCGTTGGCATCAAATTTTACGACTTCGGTCACAGATCCAAAAACACTGCGTTCGTGTGTTTCATTTGCTTCACCACCATTTCTAGGTTCACCATTTTTGAATTCTGTGAACTTTGGGCTGTAGGCGTGAAAAGAAATGAGCTTGTCCAGGTCTTTGTCTTTAATACTCTGTGCTATTGCCCCAAAGGTTTCCATTACTTCTTGTTTGGCTTCAGGAAATTCATCATTGACCAAATCTACCTGTGCGGCGCAACTGGCAGTTAAAAAACCCGATAGAATAATACTTGCTAACGTTAATCTTGATTTCATACTAAATAATTTATATGGTTGGTTTTGTTTTGGTGCAAGACCTTCTTACACCAAGATTTTGTATGTAATAAAGATGACAAGAAGTGTAAAACACCACTAAACAGGCATGTTGCGATGTTGTTAGTTTTTTGTTCGAGGGTTTAAATTATGGTGCAGAACCTTTAAATGGTGTTGAAATGGTTATTTGTGGAAATCAAAACTCGGAGGTGGACTTTATGGCCAAACCAATACTTGAAAAGCCAACTTTGTCATACAGCTCCTTGTACCGTGGGTCGTTTCTTAAAGGGGCCAAAAGGGGTTCTTCGCGTATCCAGGTCATTTCAACTTCATGCCTGTCATACGATTTTTGTAACCATTTAAATGCCGCTTCATAATCTTCTAAGCTGCAATAATACATGGCAAGAAACCAGGCAGGGCTACCGGAAGAACCAGCGTTGTATGCTGCATGCAGCTCGGCCAAGTACTTGGCTGTATTTTTTGAATCCCCATCCATTTGGGCATAAACCGCATTCAGCCACATTAAAATAGGCGGATAATCAGGAAATTTGGTCAATATTTTATGTAGCTGAACCTTTGACTTTTCATATTCCCCTAAATAGAAATAGATCTTCGCAGATTCTCGTAAATACCACAAATTGTCGTCATATAAACTATTGTTGGTTTCCAACAAATCGAATGCTTCACTCTTTTTATCAAGAAATAGGTTAGCTTCCGCCTTGAAACAAAAAAGAACACCAAAAGAAGGGTCGATCATAAGAAATTCGTTCATATCATCTATAGCCTCTTGATATCTTCCTGTTTTTATTGCATAATCCGCATTGATTGATGGCGTATCATCGTAATAAGGATC
The DNA here is from genome assembly GCF_000153165.2 of Maribacter sp. HTCC2170. Taxonomy (NCBI): domain Bacteria; kingdom Pseudomonadati; phylum Bacteroidota; class Flavobacteriia; order Flavobacteriales; family Flavobacteriaceae; genus Maribacter; species Maribacter sp. HTCC2170. The sequence continues at coordinate 1,475,106 of NC_014472.1, read as the reverse complement.
TTTCAACAATCGTTGATAGTAGGGCTCTACCTTTTCAAAATCCCAATCAAAATAGTAATAACCAGAATATAGTTCTTCTTCTACGGCTGCATTGTCAGGATCCAACTCCAATGCTTTTTCCAGCAACTTTTTTGTATTCTCCCAGGCAATTTGTTCATCAAAAATTCCCCAAACCAATCCCCCAAAACTCCATACCCTTGCCTGGCTGGTATAGGCCTCAACAAAATTCGAGTCTATTTCTATCGTTTTTTGGTAAAGAGCGATGGCATTCTTATACGTTGATTCATTGGCTTTGTTGCGTTGAAACTCAGCTTGAAGAAAATAGGAATAGGCCTGTTTACTTTGTGTGGGTATTTTTTGGATAGCTGCCAATTCGTTTTCTGAAATTGTAGCACTCATATTTTTGGCTATGGCTTCGACCACCTCAGTCTGTATCTTAAAAATTTCGTCACTTTTCCATTCTTTCATATACTCCTCGGACCAAAGATGCACATCTGAGCGCCCATGGATCAATTGTAGGTTGATTTTTATCTGATCACCGGAAATCTGGAGATTCCCCTGTAAAACATTCGCCACTCCTAATTCTTTGCCGATTTCTTGTAAGGTTTTTTCGGTCTGCTTGTATTGAAGGGCAGAGGTAAAAGGAACTACCTTATCAATAGCCTCGATTTTGGTGAGTCTAGAGATAATGGCATCGGTCATACCATCAGAAATATACTCCAACTCGGGATTCCCTGTCCAGTTTTTAATGGGTAATACAACTATTGATTTATTATCGATGGCGGTTGCCTGTGTTAGCGATTCTTTATGCTGTGTGGTATCCGATCCAAAGAAATAGTAGATTACCAATAGAATTGCGGGAACCAAAAATATGGCCCAAAGTAATTTTTTGTTCGTAGATTTTCTTACCGTTTTGGTGCTTTCTCCACTGATAAGACCTTCAATCTCATCGTTGGTTTTTGATTTGACTTCTCCTGGGGTGAAGCCATAAAACTTATGAAAACAGGTATTGAAATAGGTGGGGCTGCTAAAACCTACCCGATATGCAGCCTCAGAAGCGGTTACCCTTTCGTTCCTTAGAATCTCCAAGGCTCTTTTTAGCCGATATTCTCGAATAAATTGGCTGGTTGAAATACCCAATAGCTTTTGCAGTTTTCGATGAAGACTGGATCGGCTCATGCCAACCGCTTGTGCTAGATCATCAACGCCGAATTGCTCATTATTAAGATTGGACTCAATTGTTTGGGTCAGTTTATCGACCAAAGTTCCACCCGAGGATTTTTTTTGAAAACTATCGTCCAATTTATGGTTTGTACTCATTAACGTATCTAATTTCTTTGGGGGAGCTATACAAGGTAAACAATTTAAAATTTCTTACTAGTTCAGGTGTTTTTTGATTTCCTCAATACTTGAATTTATTATAACTTCGATTATCGCAGGTTAGGTTGTTGAACAAAAACCAACCGCTAACATTCAACTACAGTTTATGAAACGTAGATCATTTTTAAAAGGAACCACCACAGCCATTGCAGGACTTGGACTTACAACTTCTTGTGCCAATACAACTCAGGAGAAAATCAAGAAACCAGTTAAGGTTTGTGCAACTATTGACCAGCAAAAAGTTTCTTTCTACGCTGAGGTTATCAATGAGTCGATAAAGGTAATTCACATAGCCGACACGCATTTGTTTAAAGATGATGAAAGAGGAATTCCGTACCAGGAGTATAGTGATCGAATGGCGAAGGCTTACAATCAAACCATACATTTTCAAACGGGCATAAATACCACTCCGGAGGAAGCCTTTGAACAAACACTGGCATTTGCCAAAGAAGAAAAAGCCGATGTGATAACCTTGATAGGTGATATTTTTAGTTTCCCGTCTGAAGCGGCAATAGAGTGGGTTCTCTCAAAATTGAAGGATACGGGTATCCCGTACATTTATACAGCAGGAAATCACGATTGGCATTATGAAGGTATGAAAGGCACATTGGAATCTTTACGTGATACGTGGATTGCAAAGCGATTATTGCCCTTGTATCAAGGAAATAACCCTTTAATGGCGGCTTACGATATCAAAGGAATCCGGTTTTTGGCCATTGATAACTCTACCTATCAAATCAATGAGGAGCAATTGGCCTTTTTTACGGACCAAGTTGCCACTGGAATGCCATTGGTTTTATTGGTTCATATTCCAATGTACGCTCCTGGAAAGAGTATTTCTTTTGGTTGCGGAAATCCGGATTGGGGAGCAGCCACTGATCGCAATTTTAATCTGGAAAGACGCCCTAAATGGCCAGAAAGTGGACATACGCAAACAACGCGTGATTTTCACAAGAAAGTTTTTAATGCGCCAAATGTACTAGGCATTTTTGCGGGACATATTCATCGAAATTCTATTGAAATGATCAAAGGAAAACCACAAATAGTTGCAGATGACAATGCCAGTGGTGGTTATTTGGATATCAACTTCTTACCCATGGATGAAAAGGATAAAAAGTTAATCCTGTAATAGTTGATAAATTTTAATCCTTCCTTTATTTTCTCAACGCATTAACCAGAAGCATTACCAATAAAGAAGGTAATACCCATCCCATGCTAAAAGTGCCCAAAGGGATCAACTCTTTAATTGAGGCAATGGAATTTTCAAACCCAATACTCCCTAAAAAGTCAGGTATACTAAATAGGATGGTGGTAACAACAACTGCTTTAAAAACCAGAGGGGAGGTATATTTTTCTGGCATCACATTCAATAAAATCAATATTATGGTAATGGGATAAATGAACATTAGGGCAGGCACAGCAACCGCAATTATATAATGTACATCAAACTGTCCCATGACCACACCAAGGACACAACCTACGATTGCCGTAATGGTATACGCCAATTGTGAGTCTCCAAATTTATATTTCATAAAATCGGCTGTACCGGTAACAATACCTACCGCTGTGGTAAAACAGGCCAAACTAACCAAAATGCTTAAAAAGAGGTTTGCAGTGTTGCCCAATGTTTTAATACTAATACCATTTAACAATGCAGTACGTGAAATATCAGCATCAAACTCATTGTGCATCAGGGCACCGGTAAAAATGAGTCCGGCATAGATCAGGAACAAGCCCAGACCAGCGAGCCAACCTGCTCGGCGTATCAAACTCTTTTTCTCGGCATAGGAAGCATTCTTTTTTCTAAGGTTTATCGAAATAATAATGACCCCACCAACGACCACCGCCCCGATAGCATCAAAAGTTTGGTAGCCTTCCAGAATTCCATCGGTAAAAGGTTTGGTAAAAATGATTTCCCCAAAGTCAAAATCAAAAGAGAAGGTAGCCACGCCTATAATCAACAACAGAATACTAATAATTGCAGGTGTAAGTATTTTGCCTATTACATTCAATATTTTAGATCTATTTATTACAAAGAGGTAGACCAGGCCAAAGTAAATAAAACTGGTAACCAAAGACGAAGATTCAAAAAAAGGCTGTATGGCTATTTCATGGGTGACCGATGCTGTACGGGGTGAGGGCAATGCAATAGAGATGGCATAAACGATAAAAGAGTATACCAGGGCAAAGGTGGGGGAAACTTTCTTGCCAAAATCGAACATAGTGCCCTGTAATTTGGCATGTGCCAAAATTCCCAGAATGGGTATCAAAACGGCTGAAACACAAAACCCCAAAGTTACCAGCCACCAAAAATCACCTGATTTGAATCCCAGTAAGGGCGGGAGGATTAAATTCCCTGCTCCGAAGAATAATGAAAAAAGGGCAAAGGCAATTACTAGGGTTTCTTTGGTTTTAATCATTGTTGGTAAATTGATTGGAAAGATAGAGCAAAAATAGCTAAAGACGATTATGTATTTCGTCGATAAAAGCATACCGATAATCGAAATATGTGCAATTCAACGAATAAACGACTCCAAAATGGTGTCAGTGCCAATAAAAAGCAGTAATGCGGCGTTGTAGCATAAAGAGTTTTATAAGAGACTTTTTTGAATAACCTAAAATCGAACTATAGCATTTATTTGGCTCCCAAATCTCAATAAATGCGCGCCTAAAAACCTACAGCATGAAAAAAATGATATGCCAACTTTTTGGACACCACTACACAGTCTCCAAAAAAGTCACCAAACACATCAAGGAATATAAATGCATTCATTGCGATAGAGAAGTAACTACTGATGTGGATGGAAATCTATCTGTGTTAACACCAGAATTACAAGATATCAACAAAACTCTAGAAAATATTTATCAAAGAAGACATAGAACTGCGGATCACGCAGCCTAATTATGTTTTGGCAAACGAATTCCAACCCTGAGCGGTCAATGGAATTTTAGAGTTATTCCTGGAAATTAAGTGTGCACCTTCGTTCTCAGCAGTCATGTGCCCCACGACTGTTAAGTTAGGATTGCCCTTTATTTTCGGGAATTCTTTTTGGTCTATAGTAAACAATAACTCATAATCCTCACCACCACTAAGGGCGACCAAAGTGCCGTCCATTTTAAATTCTTCACAGGCGGATATCACTGTTGGGTCCAACGGGATTTTATCCTCGAACAAATTACAGCCTACATTACTTTGTTTGCACAAGTGCAATATTTCAGAAGAGAGGCCGTCACTAATATCGATCATTGAAGTTGGTCGCACCTCTAATTTGTTTAGTAATTCTGAAATATCCCTTCTTGCTTCGGGTTTTAATTGGCGCTCAACGATATAAGAGTAGGGTTCTAAATCTGGCTGGCTGTTAGGGTTCACTTTAAAGACCTCTTTCTCACGTTCAAGTACTTGCAACCCCATATAGGCACCTCCCAAATCTCCAGTTACGACCAGTAGGTCATTGGCTTTTGCACCAGACCTGTAGACAATTTCATCCTCGTTTGCTTCCCCGATGGCAGTTATACTTATTATGAGCCCGGTCAAAGATGAAGTAGTGTCACCACCTACCAAATCAACATTGTAGCTTTTGGTGGCCAAGGCAATACCAGCATATAATTCCTCCAAGGCCTCTAAGGGGAACCTATTTGATACGGCAATCGAAACCGTAATCTGTGTTGCCTTCGCGTTCATGGCGTATATATCAGAAAGATTCACCATAACCGCTTTGTAGCCCAAATGTTTTAAAGGCATGTAGCTGAGGTCAAAATGTACGCCTTCAATCAAAAGATCAGTAGAAACCACGGTTTGCTTTTCTTTGAAATCCAGAACCGCCGCATCATCACCAATTCCCTTGAAGGTTGTTTTATGGTTAATGGAAAAGTGTTTCGTCAGGTGCTCAATTAACCCAAATTCCCCCAAATTTTCCAAGTCCGTTTTTTCTTGATTTTTGTCTTCTAGCATTTGGCAAAAGTAGGTAGTAATTACAAAACAAGCATTTAAATTATGATTAAAGCTAAGGCCTCTTTGTCTGTTCATTATATAAAATGGGTTTTAATTTACTTGTAGATCGGCGATTATCTGTTAGCTTTATAGCTATACAATTACCAAAACCATGAAAAAAACCAAACTTTTCCAACTGGTAATCATTCTGATTATTACGGTTGGCACAATCTCATGTGAAAGAACAATTGACCACGACCGCCCTATTGAGAATTGGGTTTTTCGCTCCGTGATAGACAAGCAACCAAGAATGCTCACAGTAGCTCTGCATAAAGACTTATATGCGTGTTACAATCTACAATCTGGGAATTTGTATAAGATTTGGAAAGGCGGTGTTAACTACGATGGGGCGGTCTACACGACAGCTCATGGGATTCAACCCACCAGTTTCGGTTTTCCGTACATGCAAGACGATTCGCTTGAGACCCAATGGGCTATAAAATCAGATAAAACACTGGAAATCCCAAAAATCAATTATTTGGGCTATACCTTGATCAAAGGTCAGGTAGCTCTTGATTTTGAACTAAAATCACAAGCGGGAAAATCAATAAAAATTCGTGAAATACCAGAAGTGGGCCTAAAGGATAGCACGATAGGTATGATTCGAAAATTTCAAATTTTGGAAGGTTCTTCGATGGAGATGGTGCCAATCTTGACCTATAACCTGGATAAGGAAAAAGTTCAAAATGAAACAATTACCGGAAGTACCAGGAATGAAGTTTCAGATCAATTGGAAATTACCAAAAACACAACGATAAAAACCTATTTTAATCAACCTCCCAAGGATTGGAAGCCACCTGTCATTGATTATTTGGGCCTTATTTCTGATGGGATGCAATTGGCTGAACAAAGTGATTGTAAAGCGTGTCATTTAATCAATGAGAATTTAGTTGGGCCTGCATATGATTCCATCGCCACGAGATATCCTTTTGATTGGGCGAGTGTAGATTTGCTTGCAGACAAAATCAAACTGGGCGGTACTGGTGTTTGGGGAGACCTTTTAATGACTGCACATCCCGACCTCTCTAAGGCTGATACGCAAAAAATGGCGTATTATATTCTATCCTTGGATGGGGAAGCTGAGCCATCTACAAGGAGTGTTGACCTTGCATTGGATACTCCTGATATACCAATTGAATTGGATGTTACTGATAGAACAATAGAAGACCAGTATCTAAAGAAAGAAGGAGTTGCCATCAGTTTTTATTTGCAAGACGATAGTGGAAACCTTTATGAGGAATTGACCAAAAGCACCTTGCCAATTTATAATACTGTAGCACCTGCTATACATATGCCAACATCTGGCATCTTGGGTGAAATCAACGAGAACTTTTATATGGAGTTCAATGGTTTTATTAAATCGGAAACCCAAGTTGAAAAAACGTTTCGATTGATTAGTGATGACGGTTCTGTTCTTAAACTTAATGGTAAGGAGGCCATTGATAACAAGGGATATCATGCACCTCAGGCAGTGAATGCTCAAATAAGGTTGAACAAAGGGTTTAATGACTTTCTATTGCAATTTCATCAAGGTGGTGGCGGATACGGACTCTCATTACAATGGTCGGATGATGGAGAAAACTTTACGGTTGTTCCTGATTCTGTTTTTTACCATGACGCATCGGCTTTTCGAAAGCTAACGCCGTATGTTCCAAAAACGGCAAGTAAAACACCTGGCGATCAAATGTCATTAGACGCAGTTCATCCTTCCTTTGATATGTACCAAGCAAAACCAGCCGATTTTCATCCACGAATAGGGGGAATAGATTTTATAGACAAGGATAAAATGGTGATTTGCACTTGGGACGAAACAGGTGCAGTTTATATATTGAAAAACTATAATACCAATGACCCTGAGTCAATTGAAGTAAAACAAATCGCAACAGGATTGGCAGAACCCTTAGGAATAAAATATGTTGATGGGGAGTTGTTTGTATTACAAAAACAGGAGCTTACCAAATTGATAGACACCAACGGTGATGAAATCATAGACGAATACCAAAAAGTATGTGATTCATGGAATGTTACCTCACATTATCACGAATTTGCATTTGGTTTGGTTTATAAAGAGGGTAGTTTTTACGCCACTTTGGCCACCGATTTAGGGTCCGAATTCAAAGATGTGGAACATCGGGGCAAAGTAGTGCGTATTAGAAAAGACGGCAGTGAAATTGAGTTCATAGCAGAAGGCTTTAGAACACCTAATGGTATTGCCGAAGGTCCTGATGGCGCACTTTATGTTGCTGACAATCAAGGAAATTGGATACCCACAAGTAAAATTGTTCGTGTGGAAAAAGGTAAGTTTTATGGATTTAAACATGCCGATTGGGAACGTGTGAAAGATTATGAAGAAGATCCACCTTTGGTTTGGCTACCCCATGGGGAAATTAGCAATTCGCCTAGTCAGCCTGCAATTTTAAATATTGGACCATATAAAAATCAAATGATTCATGGCGATGTCACCCATGGTGGAATAAAAAGGGTTTTTATTGATGAAGTTGATGGTGTAAAACAAGGAGCGGCTTTCCGTTTTATTCAAGGTTTGGATGCAGGAATAAACAGAACGATTTGGGGTCCCGACGGGAATTTGTATGCAGGCGGAGTTGGATCTGGTGGAAATTGGAGACACGAGGGTCGACTATGGTATGCCCTGCATCGATTTAACTATAACCAAAAATCAACTTTCGAAATGTTGGCCGTAAGGGCAAAGCGCAATGGAATGGAAATAGAATTCACCGAACCTGTTGCATCCGATACACAATTAGGTGTTGAAAATTTTGATGCTCAACAATATTATTATGTGGCGACCGATCAATACGGCGGCCCTAAAATGGGGGAAGAGGATTTGAAGGTTGTTTCAGTGAATTTATCGAATGACAGAAAGAAGGTTTTCTTGGAAATTGATGGAATAGAAGAGAAAAAAGTAGTTTACATTCATATAAAGAAACCTTTTAAAAGTGAGAATGGTCAATCCCTGTGGTCAACGGAAACATGGTATACGATGACAAAAAAACCCGGTGATGACCTAGGACTTTGAGCCCCATAGTCCTGTTGTTTTAATTAGGTGTTGAGTGCTACTATCAAAGCAAGGTTAGTAATAAACCCTATCTTTGAGTAAAAAGAACTAAATCAATGCTATGATTAAGAATAGGTTCTACGCACTTGTATTTGCCCTAATGCTAGTTTTTGGCTGCTCAAGCGATGATGGCAATTCTGATACTGATTTATTGGATGATGAACAAACAGCTGTGTTTACACCATGTGAAAACGGCATGGCAGACATTTACCCTTGTAACGGTTACGATTTACTGGGAAGAATATCGCTATCTAATTTTTCGGCATCCAAAGGAAACGATATTTGGGGATGGACAGACCCTACAACAAATAAAGAATACGCCCTATTGGGTTTGGATAACGGAACGGCCTTTGTTGATATAACCGATACAGAAAACCTTGTGTACCTAGGCAAATTACCATCAGCAACAAGTTCTAGTTCTTGGCGAGATATTAAGGTTTATCAAAATCACGCCTATATTGTTTCTGAAGCTGATGGCCATGGCATGCAGGTTTTTGACCTGACCCGTTTACGTAATACAACCGATGCTCCCCAAGTTTTTGAAGATGATGGTCTTTATACAGGTTTTGGTAATGCCCATAATGTGGTAATTAATGAAGAAACAGGTTTTGCCTATCCCGTAGGAACAGCAAGGGATGATGCATTTAATGGTGGTGTTCATTTTTTAGATTTACAGAATCCAAAAAACCCTATATCCGCTGGCGGTTATGGCGTTAATGGTTATTCCCACGATGCTCAAGTCGTTATATACAATGGCCCAGATACTGATTATGCGGGCGCCGAGATTTTTATAGGAGCGAATGAAAATCAAGTGGCCATAGTAGATATAACCGATAAGGATAATCCTGTTGAGATATCAACATTCGGATACTCTAATTTGGCATATACACATCAAGGATGGTTTACAGAGGATCAGCGGTATTTAATTCTTGGGGATGAACTGGATGAGGTTAATTTTGGATTTGATTCACGAACGCTGGTTTTTGACCTAACTGATTTGGACAGTCCTGTTTTGCACACTACATATTCTGGGCAAACAACGGCTATTGATCATAATGGCTACGTAAAAGAGGATCAGTATTTCTTGGCAAACTATAGAGCCGGAATGAGAGTGTTGGATATTTCTGATATCGCAAATAAAAATATTGCAGAAGAAAGCTTCTTCGATACTTTTCCTTCGAGTAATAGTGCTGGTTTTGATGGGGTGTGGAGTATTTATCCCTATTTTGAAAGTGGAAAAATCATAGTGAGCGATATTAACTCTGGGTTGTTTGTGATTAAAAAATCAGAATAATGCAAAGGCTTTTTTCCTTCCTAATTGTACTTGGTCTTTTTAGCTGTTCTTCAGATGATGGCAAGGACGGGATTATTCTAAAACCCGACGGACAAATTGAATTTCTGGAAGAAGTTGAATGGGTAAAGAGTTTTGGTGGCTCAGGAGAAGAAACGGCTCAGGCAGTAATTTCAACCATAGATGATGGTTATGCCATTTTGGGATATTCAAACAGTACCGATGGTGATATCGTGGGCAAATCGACAGCTGTAAATGATTATTGGCTTTTAAAATTGGATGGTTCTGGGAATTTGGAGTGGAACAAAACCTATGGCGGCAGCAAAGATGATAGAGGTCAATCTTTGGCCCAGACCAATGATGGAGGCTATATTCTTACAGGTTATGCCATGAGTGATGATGGTGACGGAACGAATAACGAAGGATTTCATGACAATTGGATTTTAAAACTGGATGCATCGGGAGAATTGGAATGGGAAAGAAGTTTTGGTTTCTCTGGCCATGACCATTCATACGACATTATTCAAACACAAGATGGTGGATATTTTTTTATTGGTTTTTTAGATATTACGGCAGCCAAGGCAGATGGTTATACTGAGAAAGGACGTTTTTTGACAAGACACGGTGTGGGTGAGTTCTGGGGTACCAAGATTGATGAGCAGGGGAATATTCAGTGGCGTAGATACTTTGGAGGTACAAATAATGACAGAGCGCATGCCGTAGTACAGTCAAACGATGGCGGATTTGTGATGGCGGGTTTTTCCGAAAGCGACGATTTTGATATCAGTGAGACAAAGGGCAGTTATGATTTTTGGGTAGTTAAAATTACAAGTAGCGGCGATTTGGTTTGGGAACGTTCGTTTGGAGGGTCAGGCATTGAGATTTCCTACGATATTGCAAAAACTTTGGACAACGCATACGTTATTACGGGTAATACTTTTAGTGATGATGCCGATGTTACCTCGAATAGTGGAGAATCGGATATTTGGATGATTAAGATTGATGACAGTGGTAATCTCATTTGGGAAAAAACCTATGGAGGTACCCAGTTTGATGCGGCTCAGGGAGTAAGCACCTGTATCGATGGAGGTTTTCTTATAGCAGGGAACTCCAAAAGCTCGGATTTTGATACAAGATCCAATAATGGCGAAAACGACTTGTGGGTCGTAAAAACCAATTTTAACGGAGATTTAATATGGCAGCAGACCTTTGGTGGTGCCGACTTGGACTACGGTTTCGATGTTCTTGAAAATGCTGATAAAAGCGTAATAGTCGTTGGCGAAAGTGCAAGTATTGATTTTCCTAATCTTCAAAATAAGGGAATGTCAGATTTAATAGTGATCAAAATCAAATAGTTAATCTTATTTATCCTTTTACCCATAGAAAAATCTTATAAATCTATACGTTATAATAATGTTAGGTTTTGTTGCAAAACCCTACTTATAACCTATATTTGTAAACTATTTAGAATCGTACCAAATAAGGATTGGTACAAAGAACTAGAAAAATGATACAAGTTTCAGAAACGGCAAAACAAAGAGTTATTAGCCTAATGACAGAAGAAGGCTTTGATGCTTCAAAGGACTATGTGCGTGTTGGTGTTAAGAGCGGAGGTTGTAGCGGATTATCTTACGAGCTGGACTTTGATAACAAAATCAATGAAACCGATAAGGTTTTTGAGGACAACGCAGTTCGAATTCTCGTTGACAAGAAAAGCTTTTTATATCTTGTAGGAACCGTTTTGGAGTATTCAGGAGGATTGAATGGAAAAGGATTTGTATTCAACAACCCTAATGCGCAACGTACCTGTGGGTGCGGCGAGAGTTTTTCATTATAAGACAAAGCATGGCATATACTGAGGAGGAATTAAAGAAGGAGCTCGAAACCAAAGAATATGAGTATGGTTTCTATACTGATATTGAATCGGATACTTTTCCTAAAGGATTAAATGAAAATATAGTTCGAGCGATTTCTAAAAAAAAGAACGAACCTGAATGGATGACCGATTGGCGTTTGGAAGCTTTTCGTATTTGGGAAGAAATGGAAGAACCGGAGTGGGCAAATGTTCATTATGAGAAACCTGATTTTCAGGCTATCAGTTATTATTCCGCACCTATAGCAGCAGATCCAAATAAAACATTGGATGATGTGGATCCCGATTTGTTGGAAATGTATCGAAAATTAGGAATTTCTGTTGATGAGCAAAAGAAATTGCAAAATGTAGCTGTTGATATTGTAGTTGATTCCGTTTCGGTTGCAACAACTTTCAAAAAGACTTTAGCGGAAAAAGGAATTATTTTCATGCCTATTTCAGAAGCAATTCAGGAACATCCAGAGTTGGTAAAAAAATACATAGGTACTGTTGTTCCAAAGACAGATAATTTTTATGCGGCTTTAAATTCAGCTGTCTTTACAGATGGATCTTTCTGTTATATTCCAAAAGGTGTGAAGTGCCCTATGGAATTATCTACCTATTTTAGAATTAATGAAGGTGGCACAGGTCAGTTTGAAAGAACACTTGTAATTGCAGACAAAGGTAGTTACGTGAGTTATTTAGAAGGCTGCACTGCACCATCAAGGGATGAAAACCAATTACATGCAGCTGTTGTTGAGCTAATTGCGTTGGATGATGCTGAAATAAAATACTCAACGGTACAAAACTGGTATCCTGGCAATTCAGAAGGTAAAGGCGGTGTTTACAACTTTGTAACTAAACGTGGTATCTGTGAGAAGAATTCAAAGATTTCTTGGACGCAGGTAGAAACAGGTTCTGCTGTTACCTGGAAATACCCATCTTGTATTTTGAAAGGAGATAATTCGATAGGTGAATTCTATTCGATTGCTGTGACCAATAATTTTCAGCAAGCAGATACAGGCACTAAAATGGTGCATATAGGTAAGAATACTAGGAGCACGATTATCTCTAAAGGTATTTCTGCGGGTAAATCACAAAACAGTTACCGTGGGTTGGTACAAGTTAATAGGCGTGCTAAGAATGCTAGGAACTTTTCGCAATGTGATTCGCTGCTAATGGGTAATGAATGTGGTGCACATACATTCCCTTATATAGAAGCTAAAAATAAAACGGCACAAATAGAACACGAGGCGACAACAAGTAAAATTGGTGAAGACCAAATATTTTATTGTAATCAACGCGGAATTGAAACCGAAAAAGCCATTGCATTGATTGTAAATGGTTTTAGCAAGGAAGTGTTGAACAAATTGCCAATGGAGTTTGCGGTTGAGGCCCAAAAATTATTGGAAATAAGTCTTGAAGGTTCAGTAGGATAATATTTATTATAAAAAAGAAAAGATGTTAAAGATTAGCAACCTGCACGCAGGTATAGAAGATAACGATATACTAAAAGGGATAAACCTTGAGGTTAATGCGGGAGAAGTACATGCGATTATGGGGCCAAATGGCTCAGGTAAAAGTACTTTGGCTGCAGTTATTGCCGGTAAAGAAGAATATGAGGTTACAAAAGGAAACGTTGTTTTGGACGGCGAGGATCTTGAAGATGATGCTCCAGAGGAAAGAGCGCACAAAGGTATTTTTCTTTCCTTCCAATATCCTGTTGAAATCCCAGGAGTTTCTGTTACCAATTTTATGAAAACGGCTATCAACGAATCTAGAAAAGCCAAAGGTCTTGAGGATATGCCTGCCAATCAAATGTTGAAGTTGATTCGCGAAAAATCTGAATTATTGGAAATTGACCGAAAATTTTTATCGCGTTCACTGAATGAAGGGTTTTCCGGTGGTGAAAAGAAAAGAAATGAGATATTTCAAATGGCCATGCTAGAACCTAAGTTGGCGATTTTGGATGAAACTGATTCTGGTCTTGATATTGATGCTTTGCGTATTGTTGCCAATGGGGTGAACAAATTGAAAAGCAAGGACAATGCAGTCATCGTTATCACACATTATCAGAGATTATTGGATTATATAGTACCAGATTTTGTTCATGTCTTGCATGAAGGTAAAATCGTGAAATCAGGTACTAAAGAGTTGGCACATGAATTAGAGGAAAAAGGGTACGACTGGATCAAACAAGAGGCAGCAGTATAACCTTTGATATGTCATTCCTGATAAGTCAGGAATCCAAAGTAAATTATAAAAGATGGATTTAAAAGATAAACTGGTTTCTTCATTCATGGCATTTGAGAATAAAGTGGATGTTGAACACCCTGTTCACGATATTCGTTCCGAGGCTATCAAGAATTTCGAGGAAAAAGGTTTTCCAAGTAAAAAGGATGAAGCTTGGAAGTACACCTCATTGAAAGGTTTACAGAAAATAGATTTTAGCATTTTCCCAAAAGAGGTAAATGCCTTGGAATATAAAGATGTAAAGAAATTTTTCTTGCATGAGATTGAATCCTATAAGATTGTTTTTATTGATGGGATATATTCTTCTTTTCTTTCTGAAACCACACATGATGGAGTAGATATCTGCTTGATGAGCGCGGCGCTTACAAAGCCAATGTACAAGCAGGTGATTGATGTCTATTTTAATAAAATTGCTTCTAAGGACGAAACGCTAACAACGTTGAACACAGCGTTTAGTAGGGAAGGGGCATATATCTATATTCCCAAGAACAAAATGCCTAAAAAACCGATTGAAATCTTGTACTTTTCAACGGGAAATGAAGCTTCGTTAATGTTGCAACCAAGAAGTTTGGTTGTTGTTGAGGAAAATGCTGAGGTGCAGATTATTGAAAGGCACCAAAGTTTGACTTCCAATGAAGTTTTGACGAATGCAGTGACAGAGATTTTTGCCGCAGAGAATTCCATTATAGACTACTATAAAGTTCAAAATGATAGCAAAACGGCATCTTTGATAGACAATACATATATCAATCAAAAAAGCAAAAGTGTTGTAAAGGTGCATACCTTTTCGTTTGGCGGGAAATTGACAAGAAATAACCTGAACTTCTATCAGAATGGTGAGCATATTGATTCGACCATGAAAGGGGTTACTATATTAGGATATAAGCAACATGTTGATCACCATACGCTGGTGCACCATATTGAACCAAATTGTGAGAGTCATCAGGATTATAAGGGCATTTATGGAGAGAATTCGACCGGTGTTTTTAACGGAAAGATCATAGTCGATAAAATTGCGCAAAAGACCAACGCCTTTCAACAGAACAATAATATATTGATCAGTGATAAGGCAACAATCAACACCAAACCACAATTAGAGATTTTTGCGGATGATGTAAAATGTTCGCATGGGTGTACCATTGGGCAATTGGATGAAGATGCACTTTTTTATCTTCAATCACGGGGAATTCCTAAGAAAGAAGCAAGAGCCCTACTAATGTATGCTTTTGCCAATAATGTGTTGGCAAGTGTGCTTATTCCTGAGCTAAAATCAAGAATAAACAAATTGATTGCTGAGAAATTAGGAGTTAGTCTGGGGTTTGATTTGTAAAATGGAGATGAGTTCTATCAATCCAAAATTAATACGAGAAGATTTCCCAATCCTTAATCGCGAGGTGAATGGCAAACCGTTAATCTATCTTGACAATGCGGCCACTTCGCAGACACCACAACAAGTGATAGACACTATTGTGGGCTATTATAGTAATTATAATGCCAACATTCACCGAGGGGTACATACACTTTCTCAAGAGGCGACGGATAAATATGAGCAGGCACGTATAAAAATCCAAAGACATTTTAATGCTGCCGAATCCCATGAAATTATTTTTACATCTGGGACAACACATAGTATAAATCTGATTGCAAATGGATTTACTTCTCTCTTAAAAAAAGGGGATGAGTTGATTGTTTCGGCCATGGAACACCATTCGAACATTGTGCCGTGGCAGATGTTATGCGAACGTACAGGAGCTGTACTAAAGGTTATTCCCATGAATGAAGATGGGGAATTGGTTATGAATGAATATTATAGTTTGTTGTCAGATAAAACCAAATTGGTTTTTTGTAATCATGTGTCAAATGCCTTGGGAACTGTAAATCCTATAAAAGAGATTATTGACCGAGCGCATGAGGTTGGAGCAGCCGTATTGATTGATGGCGCACAAGCTGCCCCTCATATTCAGGCGGATGTACAAGAATTGAATGTGGATTTTTATACGGTTTCTGCCCATAAAATGTGTGGCCCAACAGGTGTTGGCATTCTATATGGAAAAGAAAAATGGTTAAACAAATTACCACCTTATCAAGGTGGGGGTGAGATGATAGCTGAAGTCACTTTTGAAAAAACAACCTATGCTGATCTACCTCATAAATTTGAGGCTGGTACGCCAAATATTTGTGGCGGTATAGCATTTGGTGCCGCATTGGATTATATGAACTCTATTGGCATTTCCAAAATTGCTGCCTATGAGAATGAATTGTTGCAATATGCCTCAGAACGCCTATTGAGCATTGATGGTTTACGTATTTATGGAACTTCAAAAAATAAGACTTCAGTAATTTCATTTAACATCGAAGGTATTCACCCTTATGATATTGGTTCAATTCTCGATAAATTAGGGGTTGCCGTGAGAACTGGCCATCATTGTGCACAACCAATAATGGACTTTTATAAAATACCCGGTACTGTAAGGGCTAGTTTTAGCTTTTACAATACTATGGAAGAAATTGATGTTTTGGTCGAAAGTATAAAACGCGCTAAATCGATGCTTCAATAGTATTTGTGTGTGAAAAGGCAGAATTGAAAACCACAGATACTTATCGTATTTTTGCACAAAGTCAGGTAATGGGAATACAAGAAATACAAGAAGAAATTGTTGATGAATTCTCGATGTTCGAGGATTGGATGCAGCGCTATGAATATATGATAGACCTGGGCAAATCCCTTCCCTTGATCAATGAGAAGTTTAAGACCGATGATAATATTATCAAAGGTTGTCAAAGTAAGGTATGGGTACATGCTGAATTGGATGGTGATAAATTAATTTTTACTGCCGATAGCGATGCGATTATTACCAAGGGAATCATAGCAATATTGATTCGTGTTTTCAGTGATCAAAAACCACAGGATATTATAAATGCAGATACAAGTTTTATTGATGAAATAGGATTAAAGGAGCATTTGTCTCCGACAAGGGCAAATGGACTTGTGAGCATGATTAAACAGTTGAAAATGTATGCTATTGCATACCAAACTCAATTGAACTAAAGGATGAAAAATGAGTGAAAAGATAAATACCCAGGAATTGGGAGAAAAAATAGTACAGGTCATGAAAACAATTTATGATCCAGAAATCCCTGTTGATATATATGAATTGGGATTGATTTATGACGTTTTTGTAAATGAGGATTATGATGTCAAGATTTTAATGACCTTAACATCACCTAACTGCCCTGTAGCAGAGACGCTTCCTGTTGAAGTTGAGGAAAAAGTAAAGTCACTTGATGCGGTCAAAGATGCTATGGTCGAAATTACTTTTGACCCACCTTGGACCCAAGATTTGATGAGTGAAGAAGCAAAATTGGAACTGGGGATGCTTTAACCATCTTGGTTGTCGTTCTATCGCTAGGAGAGAATCCATTTTAAATACCCTGATCCCTGAAATCTAATAACCCGTGGAAGAGGAAATCATAAATCGTGTTGCTCAAAGTCAATTAATGACTATTGATCTTGAAGACTATTATCCAGTTGGGGAAAGGGTCTTGCTTGATATAAAAGATTGGCTTCATGAGGGCTTTGTACTTCGGGAAAAAGATTTCAGGTCCAGTATCAAAGCACATGATTGGAATCAATATCAAGACAAATATGTGGCCATGGATTGTTCTTCCGATGCAATTGTTCCTGGTTGGGCGTATATGTTAATCGCATCCAAATTGCAACCCTTTGCCAATAAAACTGTTCAAGGAAATTTGGAGCAATTGGAAACATCTTTGTACCAGACCATCATTGAAAATCTGGATATTTCGGAATTTAAGGACAAACCTGTTATTATAAAAGGGTGTAGTAATAAACCTGTCCCTCCCAATGCATATTTGTGGATAACTGCAAAACTGATTCCTGTTGCAAAAAGCGTCATGTACGGTGAGGCATGCTCTTCGGTGCCACTTTTTAAAAAGCGATAATTGTTAATAACGGTAATTGTTTATAGTTAACAATTCTTATTTTTGCACCTCATAACATTAATTAAACACTAAACATTATGAGAAAATTAGTATTTACTTTGGTCGCTATCTTAACATTGACAGCTACCAATGCACAAACTGCAGATGAGCTTAAAGCGCTACAAGGACCTAAAAAAGATTCTATTGCGGCAATTCAAGGAAGGGTTGATGCCCTTCAAGCAAAAATTGATGCCCTCCCCGGGTGGAAAAAAGGTGCCTTCGGTACTATTGGGGCTAACCTTTCTGGTTTTAGCAATTGGTATTCGAAAGGTCAGGCTAATTCAAGTGCTGGTAATATTGGAATTACCGTAAACGGTTTTGCCAACCTAAATCAAGAGAAGTTTTTCTGGAGAAATTCTGGTAACGTAAATGTTGCCTGGGTTAAATTCGATGATAAAGATGATTCCACGGATGATGACAGCTTCAAAGAAGCAACAGATGTATTTACAATCACATCACTTTACGGTCAAAAAATCAGTGAAAAATTTGCTATTTCTGCTTTAGGGGAATATAGAACAACTTTACTGAGCAATTTTAATGATCCTGGATATTTGGATCTTGGTGTTGGTGGAACTTGGACTCCGATTACTGATTTGGTTATTGTTATACACCCTTTGAACTACAACTTTGTATTCAGTGATGAGGATGCAATCTTCGAATCTTCTTTAGGTGCTAAAATTGTTGCTGATTATACTAGAAAAATTGGCGCTGTTAATTTCAAGACCAACCTTTCGATGTTCAACAGTTATAAATCATCTAATCTTTCAAATTGGACATGGATTAACTCATTGGGGTATACCATATGGAACGGTATTGGTTTAGGTTTTGAATTTGGTCTTAGAAACAATAAACAAGAAGCACTTAATTATGCATTGAACGGACCTACACCTGACACTGGAGCTACATTTGACAATGTTGATAATGAGTTACAAACGTATTGGCTGTTTGGACTTAATTATGCATTCTAAAAATAGTATTGCTAGATACATTAAAAGCCCTGACGTTTTCGTCAGGGCTTTTTTTGTTAAGTAGGATTTGTAATATTGGGTTAATCAGTCAAAATTAATCCTTGTCTAATACATTTAGACTTGGAAAAATCCAAATACTTATTTGGTTAAGTAATGTTTTAATCTGGGTGTTATAAATCATAAATACAGGACGAATGTAAACGGCTTATATTCTTCCACTAAATTTTTGTTGTGAATCATCTTGTAAATGTGGTGAACTACGTTAAAATGTATGATTTATCCGATAAAATGCTTGTTTTTTAGGATTAAGTGCAAAAAAAGCCCTTTCGCAAAAGGGCCTTTAGGTAAAGTAGGTTTGTAATTTTGGGTATTAGCTTTTTATAGGTTTGTGTTTGTTTTGGGGAAACACACACTTTGTTTTTTGATTAAGTTCATGATATGATTTGGGGTCAACACTATCACTTAATTACAATGTAAAGGTATGTTGGTCACATAAAATGACCTAAATAATGTTGTGAAGCAAGGCTAAAATGTGGTGAAAAAATTAAAGGTGCGATATCTTCGATGAACGGTTTGTTTTACGCCGAAAAAAAATGAAGTTAAGCGAAGTATGTGAAAATAAAAAAGCCCTTTTGAAAGGGCCTTTTTTTTAGTTAAGTAGGTCTGTAAAATTTGGTTTTAGCTTATTTAGGCTATGTATAGGTTTTGGGGAAACAAATACTTTAATTTAGATTAAGTTCATGATATGATTTGGGGTCAACACTATCACTTAATTACAATGTAAAGATACGTTGAGACCTCTACATTTACCTAAATAATGTTGTGAAGCAGGGTCAATTTGTGGTGAAAAAATTAACGGTATGATTTCCTCGATGAACTACCTGTGATTATCCAGAATATGGCTCTAATATTGATCTAAATGCTCAGGATACAAAAAGTTGTTGTAAGGGAAACGGGTAACATGAATGTCCCGAACTACATTGTAGACCCTTTTTCTAAATTCATCAAGATTTTCTTTGTTCAACGCAGAAATGAACAAGGCATTTTCGCCCATCCTTTGCATCCATGTACGTTTCCATTCTTCGATTGTAAAATGCTTAGAAGTTCTTTCAGTAATAAGGTCATCGTCATCAATCGTTTCATGTTTATATTGATCGATCTTGTTGAAGACCATTATGGTTTTTTTATCGGCACTTTTAATTTCTGCCAAAATATTGTTTACCGATTCTATGTGCTCTTCAAAATTGGGGTGCGAGATATCCACCACATGTAGTAATAAGTCTGCTTCACGTACTTCGTCCAATGTACTCTTAAAGCTTTCGACCAACTGGGTAGGGAGCTTCCTGATAAAACCAACAGTATCACTCAATAGAAAAGGCAAATTTCCAATCACAACTTTTCTAACAGTTGTATCCAAAGTTGCAAATAGCTTGTTTTCGGCGAATACATCACTTTTGCTGATAACATTCATTAAGGTTGATTTTCCAACATTGGTATACCCCACAAGTGCAACACGTACCATAGCCCCTCTGTTGCCCCTTTGGGTCTCCATTTGCTTGTCAATCTTTAAAAGCTTTTTCTTTAACAATGAAATACGGTCCCGAACTATACGTCTATCGGTTTCAATTTCGGTTTCACCAGGACCACGCATACCAATACCCCCTTTTTGACGCTCCAAGTGAGTCCACAGACCTGTTAATCTTGGTAGAAGATATTCATATTGTGCAAGTTCTACTTGGGTGCGTGAATAGCTTGTACGCGCCCGTTGGGCGAATATGTCGAGAATCAAACTTGTGCGATCCAATATTTTGCATCGCAATTGCTTTTCAATATTTCGTTGTTGACCGGGGGATAGTTCATCATCAAAGATGACCGACCCTATTTTATTTTCTTCGACATAATGTTCTACCTCTTGCATCTTCCCACTTCCTATTAAGGTTTTGGGATTGGGAACCTCTACACGTTGCACGAAGCGTTTGGAGACTTCACCTCCCGCCGTATAGGTTAGAAATTCCAGCTCATCTAGGTATTCATTTACCTTTTCCTCATTTTGCTCTCTATTGATGACACCAATTAGGACAGCTTTTTCGTATTCAATGGATTTCTTTTCTAGCATACTTTGAATTAAAGTGCAAATTTACATAATACTGACCAAGCTATTTTTGTAAATTTGTGTCCCTTTAAATAAAATGCATGGTATTTTCACTTTTCAAGAAAAAAAAGAAACATAATCTTCATACGATTGCATTCTATAACCTTGAAAATCTTTTTGATACAATAGATGATCCAGAAACCATGGATGATGATTTCACGCCAGAAGGATTTAAAAAATGGACACCAAAGCGGTATAAGAAAAAAGTATATAAGTTGGCCAAGACCATATCGGAAATTGGGCTCGAATCTGCGAATAGACCACCGGCTTTGGTTGGGATTGCTGAGGTAGAAAATGAAATGGTCGTACAGGATTTGATAAATGCCGAACCTTTACGAAAGACAGCCTATGATTATGTACACTATGATTCTCCCGATGAGCGTGGAATCGACACTGGTCTACTATACCATAGAGACTATTTTGAAGTTCTGTTTTCAGAACCTATTACATTAATGGTCTATAATCCTGATGGAGCACGGGACACAACCCGTGATATTTTATATGTACACGGAAAGTTGAATGGTGAAGTAGTGCATGTTTTTGTTAACCACTGGCCTTCGCGTCGTGATGGTGAGGAGGAAACAGGTTATAAGAGGGTAGAGGCAGCAAAGACCATTAAATTTAAAATGGCGCAAATTGAGGAACAATTTGAAAATCCAAATTATATTATCATGGGTGATTTTAATGATAACCCTGATTCTAAAAGTATTCAGTTGTTGCTTGAGGATTCCAATCTCTATAACCCAATGGAAAAATTGGGATCCCCGGAAAGAGGAAGCGCCAATTACAGAAGAAGTTGGAGTCTATTTGACCAAATTATGGTCTCCCATAATTTCTTTAATTATGAAAAAGGCACGCACAGTTTCGCTCATGCCAACATCTTTGATGATAACCTATTGACGGAATGGAAAGGTAAATTTAAGGGAACCCCGTTTCGCACCTATGCTGGTCGTAAATATATAGGTGGCTATAGCGATCACTTCCCAGTCTATATTCAATTGAAATATAACGGTTAACCTAAAATTATTTAATCTTTGGTTAATTGACTTCCCCACCAATTATTTTTGGGGTCAAAGTCTTCGGATAAAAATTCCATGCGTTGCTCTTCCAATTGCGGCCATTTTTTTTCAACCACATTTTTTAGGTAAGCTTGCTCTTTAGATATGTCGTGTTCTGGATCCCTTTCTGGGAATCTTGCTCCGACTTCGTTTAGATAGTTAAATAAGTCTTTACTTAATTGCTGAACCAATTTAGGCTTCTCATTAGCAATATCCATAGTTTCAGACAAATCGTTTTCAAGATTGTATAGTTCTTCCCTACCGTCTTCATAATAATGAATAAGCTTCCATTCTCCTTTTCTGATTATCGATGAGGGCTCTCCTCCTTGATTACCATAATGGGGATAATGCCATATCAGTGATCTTTCTTCAATTGATTTGTTCTTAAGTAGTGGCACTAAGCTCACACCGTCCTGATGTTCCTCAGGTTTCAAATCCATTCCGGTCAATTCAAGTAGTGTGGGATAGAAATCCGTTCCGGTAACTGGAATATCTGATTGCTGACCACTTTTGGTCAGACCTGGCACTTTTATAAAATAGGGTTCTCGAATTCCACCTTCAAACTGATATCCTTTTCCTGCCCGAAGCGGTAAATTGGAGGTGGCAAAGGCATCTCCTGCAGCAACTCCTCCGTTGTCAGAGGTAAACACTACAATAGTGTTATCATCTAGCCCCATTGCCTTTAATTTATTCAATACCGTCCCAACGGCATCGTCCATAGCTTCAACAAGCCCTGCATAAACGGGATTGTCCTGTACTTTCCGAATAGGAAGAAAATGACCCATTTCAAACCCTTTATCCGCCAAGCCTAGATCCATGGCCTTTTTCCTGTATTTGGTCCATTTTTCTTTTGTGGTCTGTATTGGCCCATGAACGGCATAAAAAGAGAGAAAGGCAAAAACAGGCTGACCTGTGGTTTTGGGATTATTTTCCTCTAAAAATTGAACTGTCTCTTGAGCCAAACGCATGGAAAGATTTTGACCGTCTTCTTTATTTATTAGATTAGGATTTTCATAGGGTGAAAAGTAACCTCCGATAGGGCTCCCAGCGTGCCAACCGCCTTTATTAATGTCAAAACCGTGATCTTCTGGCCAAGACCCCTCGCCACCAAGATGCCATTTTCCTGCAAAAAAGGTTTTATAACCGTTTGCCTTTAACGCTTCCGGTAAAGTAGTAATGTCGTGTGATAAGTTATGAACGTACTTCGGTGGGAGGAGCTTGTTATGTCTTCCTACTTTTCGCCATTCAGTTCCTGTGCGGGCACCAATCCAGTCTGTAATTCCGTGGCGCGCCGGGAATTTACCGGACATGATACTTGCTCTTGAGGGGCTACATACTTGACAAGTGGCATAGCCATTTGTAAAGGTCATCCCTTCATTACCAATACGGTCTATGTTAGGAGTTTCATAAAAATTACTTCCTGTACTACTTAAATCATGATTGCCATAATCGTCTGCAAGAATAAAAAGTACATTGGGCCTAACAGTTTCAATAGTCTCTTTTTGTTCTTTGCACGACATTAAGAGAAGTATAAAAAATATTGACCCTATTAATGGTAGATTTCTGTAGTTATTTTTCATTGGTTAGCTAATAGTTTTGTCTTTAATTAGATGGGTTGTTTTTTACTAGACAATTGTGAATGCATTTCCTGTGATTATCAAGAAACTCTTCAGTTTCTTCTATAAAATCATTGGGTTTTTCATGCCTGTTCATGGTTAAATGGATTATAATGCTATCGGGTGCTGGGGGATATCCTGTGGTAATGGTCCATACTAAGGCATTTGGACATTCCTTCAATGCATAGCGCACACCACCATTAATTGTGCTTTTCTCCAAAGTAAACTCCCCCCAGATACCACCAATTGAGGCCGATATTTCATTGATTTGCTCGAGTAAAACAAATTCATCAGTGAATTCCTCTAGTCTTTCCAAAATAAATGTTTCTTGAATTTTATTTTCGGTGGTTTTAATGTCAATTGTTCTAAAAAATTCCATTATAAAGAGGTTAAATCGATTTTAAACTTTCTTGATTTCAGAGTCGACAAGAAGTTGCTCATTGCGAAGCCTCAAGAAGACTTGGGCGGTCGTAACAACGTCCAGTTCACAATATTTTATTATTCTATCGATGTCCTTATCAATATAATATACATCTCTCACCATGCTACCGTCTATGTCTTCTTTTGGAGAGGGAATGCCCAAAATATTTGCCATTAATTTTAGTGAAGTAAAGTGTTTGTAGTCTCCGAATTTCCATAGCTCCATGGTGTCCAAATGCGGTACTTCCCAAGGTTTTTTACCAAAAAGATCTAATTTATGGGGTAAATCAATTCCATGAATGATCATACGTCTTGCTATGTATGGAAAATCGAATTCCTTGCCATTATGTGCACAAAGCAAATTCTTGGGATACCTAAAATGACTGTTCAAGAGGGTTTTGAATTCTCTGAGTAATTTTGATTCCTCCCCGTGAAAGCTCGTAACCCTAAACTCTCTTATATCACCTTTCATGTTGAAATACCCAACAGAAATACAAATAATCTTTCCGAATTCTGCCCATATACCTGCCCTTTCATAAAATTCTTCAGCAGTGAATTCGTCTTTTCGTTGGTATTGGGATTTATGGTCCCACAATTCTTTTTTTGAATCATCCAAATCAACGTAATTCTCTACTTCTGGAACCGTTTCAATATCCAGGAATAGAATATTCTCTAAATGAAGTTTGTGCAACATGTCACTTATGTTTTAGAAATATAAAAGATCTCGCTTGATTCAACTCTATTGTGTCGTTAGTTATATAATAATCCAAGTCAGAAAACATAAGCTTAAACATAATGCTGTCATTTCCAGTGTCTAATTCCAATTCTTTTTTTGGAGCGCCATTGAGATTTTGACCGTGCTTTGTTAAATGCATTAACTTTGGTCTTATGGGCACGTCAAGGATCAATTTGCTGTCTCTTATTGTAAAAAATGAAAGCGTTTTTCTTTTTTGACTATAATATACTTTGTATTTGCCGATTTCTTTTTCATATTCCTCGCGGTCATTTAAAGAAAGTGTAGTAAAATAGTCATACCCTGATATATCTGTATTTGTTTCAATATTCCAAGAAGAATAATGGTAATATTCACCATTTATGATGTTAATAGTACTGTCTGGCTCTACCTCAATCTTGAGACTATCCAGAAGCATATTTGCAGCACCATAATCATAAGTTCGTCTAGAATTTTCACTAGTATCACGACAGATTTCGTGGGTTGATAAACCAACAATTTCATCCAGCATTTGCACTGATTTTCGGTCTGCTAGAAAGTCAATTATAGACCTTAGGCGTTCATACTGTTCATTTGAGGCCATATTCTTATTTGTTTTGACCTCCTGAAAGATATTTTGAAACTGTGCTAATTGGCTATTTTTTGAGATACTAAAGGCTCCCCAGAATCCAAAAGAAGACAACAGGGCGATAGCACAGAGAGCTATGGGCAGTACTTTTAATTGCTTTCTCTTGCTGAACAATAAGAAAAGAGCCATTCCTAAAATCCAAAACGCGATGAGCAGTACAAAGTATCTGTTTTCAGTAATACCATAGTCTCCAATACGTCTAAAGATTGCAACGAATAACAATACTACTAACGGAAGTAATAATATGTAGAACCAAGGACGAAACTTATTTATAATCCATGACTTTATTGTTTTTTGGATGGGATTGATCATGACCTGGATGATGAATCCCAATAATGAAAGTGCAATAACCAAATAAGAAACCCAGCCCTTTGGTAAGCTCCATTCCAATACTATTTTGATGGTGTAGGCATAAAGAATTATCAGATATAATATCACAAGCGGTATCAAAATGTATTTCACAAAAACTTCCAGCGCCTTATTGTAGTTAATAGTTGTCTGTACCAATACATTTTTGGGGAAATCAGAAAGGTATGTCCAGGTGTTGACGATGCCCAGGCAAAATATAAATAGCTGCCCGTAGCGTTTTGGTTTAATATCTACATCGAACAAGGCCTGTATTGCCGCCAATGCCAAGACCAGTCCTAAATATAGAACACCTGAAAATAAGGCACTTCGACCAATAGCAATGCACATTGATTTTAGATAATTCCAATATGCTTTTTTGTCCCAATTAAGGATAAACGGAGCCACGAAGGCGAATAAATGACCAGCTAGGAAGTACAAAAAGAAACGGATATTGTATTTTGGGTCTATATCGTAGGTTTTGAACTCTGGCAAATGCAAATAAAACAACACCAAAAGAATCAGTGTCAACAGTTTCAGCCATTCCCATTTCTCTGGATTTTTTGACTGCTCAATAAAAAAGCGAACTCCAATAAACCAACTTATTCCTAATACAAAGGTTTGTAAAAGACTTGAATACTCATCAGAGAAAAGGTTTCCATCTACATTGACAATGGCAATACAAATGAGACTCCCTACAATTGCCCAAGAAATTGTAATAGGAAATCTATTAAAGGCATTGAGTGCCTTTTGGGTGATTTCATTGATTGAGGGTAGATTCATATTGAGCAATATCACTTAAATATACAAACAAATTCTAACTTGTTTTTGAGGTGTTTCGGTTCAATTTTAGTCGAAAAATGTGGATATTTTCATGATTTCTCGAAAACTGGTAAAACCGACCGAGTGGTTTGTGAAATGTATCATTTCAGGCCTTCGTAACGGCCAAAATCCCAATTTGGGACCAGAGAAGATCGATGAAATGCACAAAAGTGAATATTTATTCTAAAAAGAAGGGAATAACAAACTAGCTGGTCGGTAAATTCTAAAAGAGAGATTGTTGTTTTACAGGTGACTCATGGTCTAACAACCATTTTTTACGATGAAGACCACCTGCATAACCGGTTAAAGAACCGTCGCTACCAATAACACGATGGCAGGGAACAACAATCCATAATGGGTTTTTACCATTGGCTGCTGCAACCGCTCTAATTGCTTTTACGTCACCCAGTGTTTTAGACAATTCTAGATAAGAAACCGTTTTTCCGAAAGGGATTTGCTCAAGTGCTTTCCAAACCTTTTTTTGGAATTCCGTACCATTGGGATTAAGTGTTAAACTGAATGCCTCTCTATCTCCTTTAAAATATTCTTGAAGTTGATAAACAGAATCTTCAAGGGACTCAGGGATTACGGTACTGATAGGTGTTTCACTGTTGAGAACTGTAATGGAAGTCAAACCATTTTCATCACCTTCTACTTTGGTAATTCCCAGTGGTGTATGTATGAATGCAGTATCCACTAGTCTATTGTTGCATCTTCATCAATAATACCTAAGCGTTTAGCGCGAGTTTTCCAATTTTCACGTGCAAGGTGTTGCAAATCTTCCACATTGTCGCTCTCATCTACTATTTCGAGGCCCAAGAGTGTTTCTATGACATCTTCCATTGACACCAATCCACTTACTGAACCATATTCATCAACAACAAGCGCTATGTGCTTTCTTTCAGAGATAAATGTTTCGAACAAATCTGGGATGGGTTTGTTGCGGTCAACCACAAAGACCTCCCTTTTGATAGATGACAAAGGGTTGTCACCATTTTCGTAGATCATTTCTTCCATGACCGTGTCTTTTAAGACAAAACCAGTGATATTATCCATCTTATCCTTATAAATTGGAATTCTAGAAAATCGAAGTTTTGGATTATCATCAAAAAACTCTTTGATGGTCATACTCTCAGGAGCAATCTTCATTACCGTTCTTGGGGTCATCACATCTTTTGCCAAGATTTCATCGAATTTCAATAGATTTTTTATGATAAGTGATTCAGATTCTTGAAATACTCCTTCTTCATGGGCGATATCTGCCATTGCTGTAAAATCTTCCCGACTCAGTACGCTACCGTGATGCCCTTTGCCACCAACCAACTTGGTGAATAACTGCAATATCCAAAGTAATCCTGTATACTTCAAGATCATGACCATGACCTTTAATGTTTTGGCCGTAAAATTTGCCAACTTCTTCCAATAGGTAGCACCAA
Source organism: Maribacter sp. HTCC2170 (assembly GCF_000153165.2). Taxonomy (NCBI): domain Bacteria; kingdom Pseudomonadati; phylum Bacteroidota; class Flavobacteriia; order Flavobacteriales; family Flavobacteriaceae; genus Maribacter; species Maribacter sp. HTCC2170. The sequence goes on along the minus strand of NC_014472.1, from coordinate 1,447,083 downwards.
TGGTCTTGGGAATTATCTCGGAAGCCACTAAAATGAGAATGGTCATAATGGTTGAAACCACACCAACCATTAAATCTTCGGTAAACTCTATTCCGAGAATGGTTCTTTGAGCGCTGCCGTACATACTGCCATACGCTGCTTTTGCCTGTACACCAACCAAAATGGCTCCGACGGTATGTGCTATAGTATTTAACGTAAGAATGGCGATTAAAGGCTTGTCAACATCTTTTTTTAGAGCCTCCAAGGTCTCAGCATAGGGCTTTCCTTCCTTCAACTTTAAGTTGATAAACGTTGGGTTTATGCTCAATAAAACAGCCTCCAAAATGGAGCATAGAAAAGAGAAAAAAATTGATATAAATGCGTAAAATAAAAGTAATCCCATGAACTCGGTTTGTAAAGACTAAAATAATGATATTAAGTGTTAATTGGACAAAACAGCTTGATAAAACACTTGTTGAACTGCAGGTCTAATGTTTAAATTATATAAATTTCTATGCGTTCTTGATGGATTTACTCGATTAGATAGAAATATATATACCAATTGGTTTTTAGGGTCAGCCCAAACGAAAGTACCTGTAAAACCGCTATGTCCAAAGCTATAAGAACTAACCTCAGGCGCAGGGTAGGCCTCTTTTAGTACCAATGTGTCATTTCCAATCATAGGTTTATCAAACCCTAATCCCCTTCTGTTTTTATTCTTTGGATATTGCACCTTGGTAAATTCTTTTAAGGTTGCTTCAGTTAGGATTTGCTTACCGTTGAATGAACCATAATTCTGATACATCTGCATCAATTTCGCTAAATCAGTAGCAGTGCCAAACAGTCCGGCATTACCGGAAACACCGCCCAGTAATGAAGCATTTTCGTCATGTACCCAGCCTTGGGTCAAATCATGCCTATATAAAGTATCTATTTCAGTCGGAACTATTTGGTTTGGAAAGTTTTTAGTTTTTGGGTTAAATCCTAGCGTATTTGCACCCAGAGGTTCATAAAAGTTCTCTGTTAGATAATCCTCATAACTCTTTCCTGTCAATCTCTCAATGAGTTCAGGAAAGATAAGAAACGTAAGGCCCGAATACTTGTATTTTTTTTCGTCATCGACTTTTGACCTCTTTATTATCCGATACATTTTTCGATTAAAATTGCTCTTCACATATAAGTGGTCATAAACTTGATTATTAAACCTTGAATTGGATGTAGTTCTTAAAAAACGGCTTTTCAGTTTTCCGTTTTTCTTAATGGTCTTGCTTAGAAATACAATATATGGAGTTAGGCCAGCTTGGTGGGCCAATATTTCCCTAAGGGTAAGATCCTTTTTGTCTTTTTTGCTTTTCCAGTCATGCCAATAGGTACTAAAAGGTTCGTCCAAATCAAGTTTGCCTTCTTGTACCAATTTCATCAATGCAGGTAAAGGACCACTTATTTTTGTGACAGATGCCAAGTCGTAAATATCATCATTCGAGACAGATTGAATACTGTCATAGGTATGATGACCATAACTTTTATGAAATACGATACTACCGTTTTTTGCTACTAGAATTTGCGCTCCCGGAAATGCTTTCTTTTTTATACCATTCGTTATTATTGAATCTACTTTGTTATAAACAAATGTAGAGTCCATACCCATATTAGATAAAGTTGAAAATGATAGACCATCATCAACTTCAATATTAAGAGGAATTGCCGTATCTTCCTGGGAATAGGCACTCAAATAGAATAAACCAAATAGTATAATAAGTAAGAATCTCATAATATTTTACTCCAAAACACGAATAACATCTTTGGCAAAGTAACTGGCGATGATATTCGCACCAGCTCTTTTGATTGCCAGGAGTTGTTCAATCATAACTGCATCATGATCTAACCAACCTTTTTCAGCCGCAGCTTTTAACATGGCATATTCACCAGATACTTGGTATACTGCAATAGGCACATCAACCTCATTTCTTATTTCACGAATAATATCCAGATAGGCGATTCCCGGTTTTACCATGACAATGTCAGCACCTTCATCAATATCCATTTGGGTTTCACGAATCGCTTCAAATCTGTTGGCAAAATCCATTTGATAGGTCTTCTTGTCTTTAGGCACGTTTTTAATATCTACAGGTGCCGAATCCAGTGCATCACGAAAAGGCCCATAGAATGAGCTCGCATATTTTGCACTATAACTCATAATCCCAGTATTGATATAACCTTCTTCTTCCAAAGCCTCTCTTATGGTCAGAATCCTTCCATCCATCATATCACTTGGGGCCACAAAATCAGCTCCCGCCTCAGCATGGGATACGCTCATTTCTGCCAAGACCTCAGTGGTTTCATCGTTCAATATTTGTCCGTCTGCTACAATTCCGTCATGTCCGTAAGATGAAAAAGGATCTAAGGCTACATCAGTCATGACCAACATTTCTGGGCAGGCATTCTTAACTGTTTTTATTGCACGTTGCATTAGACCATCGGCATTTAAAGCCTCTGTTCCCTTATTGTCTTTGAGGTTGTCTGGTACTTTTACAAACAGCAAAACTGAGCAAAGTCCCATTTTCCACAACTCTTTGACTTCTTTATCAAGATTATCAAGGCTTAACCTATAATAATTGGGCATGGAAGCTATTTCTTCTTTGATTCCTTTTCCTTCAACCACAAAAAGAGGTACAAGAAAGTCATCAGGGCCAATGGTTGTTTCCCGGACTAACCTGCGTATTGATTCATTGGCGCGAAGCCTTCTATTTCTTATGATTGGATACATAACCGGTTTGTCTTTAATATTGACGCGTTAATCACTACAAAGTAAAGAAAATGTGGCTTAGAAAGTACTATCCGCCAATATAATTAGTTCCTCTAACGTTCTATACATATTTTTAATCTGAATAAACAACCCCGGTTTGTTAGAGAGTTTCAAATCCTTAAAATTCAAGTTTCCCTGGCGGAAGTATCAAGAACAGTTCTTACGGCACTTTGCTGAACATGTTCTTGACAATCACCTTCATGTAATCGCACCACCGGGTTCAGGAAAGACCCTTTTGGGAATTGAGATATTAAGACAAATAGGAAAAAAAACCCTTGTTCTATCACCAACATTGACTATTAGAAATCAGTGGGAAGACAGACTACAGCAATATTTTACCACGGGGAGACCATTTGTTAATACCTCTTTTGATATAAATGAACCAAGGGATATTACTTTTAGTACCTATCAAGGGTTACATGCTTTTTTTAAAAAGCAGAATGATGTTCAGGATTTTTTGGAACATTTTAAAAGTAAAGGAATAAAGACCATTGTTTTAGATGAAGCACATCATTTAAAGAATGAATGGTGGAAGTGCTTATTTGCACTTAAAGAGGATCAAGGCCTTACTATAGTTGCTCTTACGGCAACACCACCTTTTGATAGCAGTAGAGCCGAGATAAAACGATATTTTGATTTATGTGGCGAGGTAGATGACCAAATTGCGATTCCTAACTTAATTAAGGAAGGTGACCTATGTCCGCATCAGGATTTTGTTCATTTCTCATTACCTGATCAGTTGACCATTGATTATATAGTGGATTTCAGGTTAAAGGTTGCCCGACTTATTGAAGGGCTAAAGTTTGACCAAGGGTTCATTGATCTTGTAATTAATCATAGATTTTATTCGGATACTGAAAACAGTTTAGAGGAAATCTACAGGTATCCTGCTGTTTTTTCGGCACAACTAATTTTTCTAAACAACGTTGGTGTTGAAATTCCCAAAGAAAAACTGAAGATATTGGGTTTTAATGCTAAGGAAAAAGTTACTTACCCATCATTTACCCATGACTGGGCCAGTGTGCTGCTCAATTTTATGTTCTTCGCTGACCGGGATCAATTGTCGGCGGAAGAAGGTATTGTTACTGCCTTCGAAAGAAAACTCAAAAAAATAGGGGTGCTAAAGACACATCGGGTCGATTTAATTGGTAATGACCGATTTTATAAGACACTCTCCAATAGTCCAAGTAAACTTAAAAGCATTGTTGAAATAGCGAAAGCCGCAGAACACGAGCTGGGAGCGGATTTAAGGACGGTTGTATTGTCTGATTATATCCGAAAGGAATATTTAGAATTGGGTGATGATAGAATCAATGAAATTGAAAAGTTAGGTGTGATTCCCATTTTTCAAAAGTTGAGAACCTCAATGACCAATAAATCCAAAATTGCCGTTCTCACAGGAAGTGTGGTGATTGTTAGCTCCCAGGTCTATGACTTTGCTTTAAAAAATTCAGGACAAAACAACCTTAGTACCACACCTTTAAAAATCGATTCATCCTTTGTAGTTCTAAAAGGGAATAACAGTAATGCCAAAAGCCTGGTCGAAATGGTAACCGAATGGTTTCAAAAAGGGGAGATTACAATTCTTATTGGCACAAAAGCACTTCTTGGAGAAGGTTGGGATGCTCCGGCAATAAATACATTGATTTTGGCTTCATCTGTAGGCTCCTTCGTGACCTCGAATCAAATGCGAGGAAGAGCTATTAGGACTTTTGAACAAGTTCCCGATAAAACGGCGACAATTTGGCATTTGGCATGTTTGGACCCTTCAGATGAGAACGGGGGGAGCGATTATGAAATTCTTAGTAAGAGGTTCGCCGCTTTCATGGGAATATCCAATACCGAAACTTTGGTAATTGAAAATGGCATTGAAAGGCTGAATCTTGGTTTGCCAAAAACTGAGACCGAGGTTGAACGAATAAATAATTATAGTTCGTCTCTTGCCATGAATCGTTCAATAATTCGAGAAAAGTGGGAAAAAGCGATAACCACAGGGCGTAGTTTAGTGAAGGAGTTAAAACATTTTTATTCGGGGGATACAGACTATTCCAAGCAAAAGAGACTCTATTATAATGATGTTGTTTTGAATGTTGTTATGGAGTTGATTCTAGGTTTAAGCTTCTTTATTCCTGAAATTGTTTTAAAGAATTTGAACATATTACTACAAGGGGGTTGGTTAAAATTTGTTTACATTCTCTTGTCAGCATTGGTGTTAGGTTATGGGGCAAAAACCTATAAGGCAATTAGATTATATATTGTTCATGGCCGTTTGCATAAAGACATTTTTAAAATTGGTTGGGCAATAATCAAGACGCACAAGGAACTTGGTTATTTAAAAAGTACGATATCCGATATTAACATTGAAGTTGACCTTGGCCCTAATGGTACCGTTTCGTGCGTTCCTAAAGGTATGACCACTTATGAGAGCACTTTATTTGTAAACGCGTTGGATGAGGTTATCGCTCCAATTGAAAATCCCAGGTATTTGATAGTAAGAAAAGAATGGATGCGGAAACTGATAGGTGTAGAGCGCTTTTTTGTTATCCCGGAATTGTTTGGTGATAAAAAGGAAAATGCCTTAATCTTTTTGAAGCATTGGAAAACAAATGTTGGCAATGCACGAATTATTTATACCCGTCATTTAGAAGGCAGAAAGTTGCTGCTGAAGGCTCGGATGTTCCACATGGGCAATTCAGAAGAAAAGAGAACCAAGAAATCGGTTATTTGGGGTTAAACCTCAATTTCACCTTCTAGGTAAGCTACCGCTTTTCCAGAAATGCTTACCCGATTACCTCTATTTTCACAAACAAGATCTCCACCTCTTTTCGACAGTTGTTTGGCGAAAAGTTTGTCTTTTCCCAAAACCTTTGACCAATAAGGTGTTAAGGATGTATGTGCTGATCCAGTAACGGGATCTTCCGGTATGCCACATAGTGGAGCAAAAAACCGAGAAACAAAATCCACCTCTCTGCCTTGAGCTGTAACAATAACTCCTCTTGCATCAACTTGATCCAAAATAAAATAGTTTGGAACTATTCGCTCTACTTCCGCTTGATTTTTACAGATAACCAAATAATCAGTCTTTCCTTTAAAAGTGATTCTAGGTGAAATGTTTAATGCTTCATTTATTTTTGAAACCGATTTCACTTCTATCAGTTCATCAGTAGGGAAGTCCATCGTAAAAGAACCATCATCTTCTTTTTGTACTGCCAATGCACCGCTTCTCTCTGAATAAAAATCTATATGAGTGGTTTTGGGAATAAAGCGATTGAATAAGACATAGGCCGAAGCAAGAGTAGCGTGTCCACATAAATCAACCTCGATTTCAGGAGTAAACCAGCGTATTTCATAACGGTTCTTATTTTTTACGATAAAAGCGGTTTCAGCCAAATTGTTTTCTGCTGCTATTTTTTGCATTAATTCGGTGTCTAACCAAGCATTCAACACACAAACCGCAGCGGGATTACCAGAAAAGACCTTGTCTGTAAATGCATCTATTTGATATATTTTTAATTTCATAATTAGTAATTAATCAAGGATCTACGGTTTGCGAACAGTCAAGGATGCGCATTAAATCCTCATTCAATCCGTGTTTCTCCCATAACTTTACATCTTTTTCGATGTTTTTGGGATTCTGGTCGGCATCTATATATTTTTTGATGGAATCAATCAGCGGGTCATCCAAGGATTCTATTCTCAAAATAGACTTATTCCCCGGAATACTCAAGGCATTTTCATAATCATAACAAAAGACCAAAAGGTGGTCATCTACTTTTAGATTTAATCCATTAAAACAATCACTTACGAAAAATTGTTGGCTCTTATAACTCTGCTGTCCAAGGTCCTTTGCTTTGAATACACGGTCAATAAGAACATATCCTTTTTGGGAAGTATATAAAGGGCCAGCTTCATCAGTCGGTTCAAGAATATCAGTAATTGTGCCACTGAACACCAAGGATAATTCATCACCACATTGACCAATGAACGCACCTGATTCTGGCCACCAATAGGTATATCCCACATCTAAGGTGTCTTTGGTAAATTCAATTTCTAAATCGCTTTTAGTCTTCTTTTTTGAATTACAGGAAGAAAAGAAGCTTAAAAAGGCCAATAAGAATAGGAAATGTCTACTCATTTTTTTCATGATGCATTTTAACAATAGCCTTTAATCTTTCTTTACGAGTCTCTTTTTCTTTTTTTAGTTTGTTCTTTTTCTGGTTTAAGAGTTTTGTATGCTTTGCTTTATTGACCGTATTTTTCTCTTTACCCTTTTTAGCCATAATATGAATACTTATACCCAATTTTTAGGCCTTTGTAAAACACTAATCAATTTTTCTTCTTCACTTCCTTTTATAGGATGATGGTCGTATTGCCATTGTACATGAGGAGGTAAACTCATTAGTATGCTTTCAATTCTACCGTTAGTTCGTAAACCAAATAAGGTACCTTTATCATGAACCAGATTAAATTCAACATAACGACCACGTCTTATTTCTTGCCAATTGCGCTGTTCTTTTGAATACGTAAGTTCTTTTCTTTTCTCAATAATAGGAACGTAGGCACACAAAAAACTATCTCCCACTTCAGTTACAAATTTATACCAATCTTGCATAGATATATCTTTGGTTGCCTTACAGTAATCGAAAAATAGCCCGCCTACACCTCGGGCCTCATTTCTGTGTGCATTCCAGAAATAATTATCACATTTCTTTTTATAGGTAGGGTAGAACTCGGGATTATGTTGGTCACAGGCTCTTTTACAAACAGCATGAAAATGTTTAGCGTCCTCGTCAAATAAGTAATACGGAGTTAAATCCTGTCCGCCTCCAAACCATTGATCAACAATATTCCCTTTTTTGTCATACATTTCAAAATAACGCCAATTGGCATGTACTGTTGGTACCATTGGGTTTTTGGGATGGAGGACCAAGCTCAATCCGCAGGCAAAAAAATCAGCATCTTTAACCCCAAAATAGGCTTGCATGCTTTCAGGTAAAGCTCCGTGTACCGCCGAAATATTCACACCACCCTTTTCAAAGACGGCACCATTTTCAATTACACGTGTTCTCCCGCCGCCGCCTTCCGGTCTTTTCCAAAGGTCTTCTATAAAAGACGTCTGCCCATCAACTTCTTCCAATTTTGAAGTTATGCTGTCTTGAAGTTTAAGTATGTAATTGTAAAATTTATCTTTCATCCGTATAGTTCGTAAAGTTCCATATCCAAGGCATCTTCCCCTGGAGGAGTATGTTCTTTTTTCAAAGTACGTTGCCAAATATAACCATTGTTCTGCGCAACCTTTATGCTTCCAATATTTGTATTGTGCACTATAATTTGAAGTTTGTTTAGTCGCAGATTCTCAAAGGCATATTGAGATAGTTTTTCGACGGCTCGAGACATCCAACCTTTACCTTCATATTGGTAACCTATGCAATAGGCGAGTTCGGCCTGTTTCTTTTTCCAATCCAATTCCTTGATATAGACCAGACCTATGATTGTTCTGTTTTCTTTATGTTTAAGGGCGTATAATAGTTCTTCCTTAGCTATAAATTGTCGGGCTTTTTTAGCTACGAAATTTGCGGCTAGAGTTGGATTAAGATTTTGTTCTAAAGTCTTTGGAAAATAACGTTTTAAACGGTCTTCGTTTGAAACTACAAAATCACAAAGCCGCCATGCATCTTTCTCCGCTATGGCTTCTATGCTGTAGTTTTCAAGCTCTAAAATCATTAAACCAATTGGTATTAAACGGAACTTTTGTATTCTTTTACTGCATCAATGAAGGCCTTGGCATTATCCAATGGTATATTTGGTAATATACCATGACCAAGATTTACAACGTATTTGTCCTTGCCAAATTCATTGATCATTTGGGTTACCATTTTTTTGATTTCAGCAGGAGGAGACAATAACCGTGAAGGGTCAAAATTCCCTTGTAACGTTATATTGCCACCTGACAGATAGCGCGCATTTTTTGGAGAGCATGTCCAGTCGACGCCTAAGGCCGATGCTCCTGATTTTGCCATATCATTTAAAGCGAACCAACACCCTTTTCCGAAAACTATGACAGGAGCCTCCTCTTTTAATGCATCAATAATCTGTTGAATGTATTGAAATGAGAATTCCTGATAATCGGTAGGAGAAAGCATTCCTCCCCAAGAATCGAAAACCTGTACGGCGTTCACTCCAGCTTTTACTTTTTCCTTTAGATAGGCTATTGTGGTATCTGTTATTTTTTGAAGTAGTTGATGAGCTGCGACGGGCTGTGTAAAACAAAATTCCTTGGCTTTGTCAAATGTTTTGCTGCCTTGACCTTGTACGCAATAGCAAAGTATCGTCCAAGGGGAACCTGCAAATCCGATCAATGGAATCTCATCATTCAGTTTCTCTTTTGTCATTTTTATAGCCTGCATCACATAATCCAATTCTTCAGTTACATCAGGAACTATTACGTTATCAACAGCCTTTTGGGTTTGTATAGGGTTGGGAAGGTAAGGTCCAAAATTTGGTTTCATTTGCACCTCTATATTCATTGCCTGCGGTATCACAAGAATGTCACTGAAAAGAATAGCAGCATCCATACCGTATCGGCGTATAGGTTGTACCGTAATCTCAGAGGCCAATTCCGGGGTTTGACAACGCGTAAAGAAATCGTACTTTTTACGAATCTCAATAAATTCAGGTAAATACCTACCTGCTTGGCGCATCATCCAAACGGGTGGTCTTTCTACAGTCTCACCTTTTAACGCTCTTAGGAATAAATCGTTTTTCATATAGTTCTTAGCTATTGGCTATTTTAAAATGTTCATTCACTAAATCAATAACGCCGCTAACGTCAGGGATTTTGGCTACTTTAACTTCTTGAAAATGTACTCTTGCCGCCTTTGCGGTCGTTTCTCCAATACAGTAGGCTATTTTGTTCGCCTTATTTTTTTGCAGATAACTTTCAACACCCGACGGACTAAAAAATAACACCCCTTCTACGCTATCTTCAATCTCAATGGGCGTAAGTTTAGTTCGGTAAGTTTCAATCTCATGAACAACAATATTATTATCCTTCATTATTTTAGGAAAGTCATCTAACCGAATATTGCTACAAAAATATGTTACTTCGGTACCATCCATGAATTCGACCAAATGCTCGGCAAGCTTCTTTGCATTTCTTTCAAAATGAGTGACTTTTCCAATACGGTTTTCAACCAAACGTTTTGTTTTGCGCCCAACACAGTAGATATTTTTGAACTTAAGTTCATTGGCACTTATATTGGTCAATAATGCCTCTACCGCATTTTTACTTGTTAGAACAACATTCTGTATTTCGGTCTTTAATTCTTTAAGTGGAATACGCGTGGGGCTTGTTTTTATAAAATCTTCAGAGGCTACATGAAGGTCATCTTTAAACTGTAGTCGCTGATTTTGCGTTAATTTTTTAGTTGAAAAAATGGTCGTTTTTGTACTACTGTTAAGTATTTCACCCATAAGGCGTTTGCCACCACGTGCCAAGATACTATTGGCGCAATCGCGTGCCATGTTTTGGTGTTTGCCCAAAGGTTCGGCAAACTCTGCTTCCAATCTTTTCTTCCCGTCCAAGGAAAGCAATACACCTTTAAGTTTTACTTCTTCCTCTTTGTTTATATATGCCAAGGCTCCAATTGGGGCGGTACAACCTCCTTCTAAAATGCGCAAAAACTCACGCTCCAATCCAGTACAGATTTCGGTTGCTTCATGGTTCATTTGAGCACAGGCTTCTAGGACATACTCGTCATTTTCCAAGGCAACCACCATAATTGCCCCTTGTGCGGGAGCAGGAACCATCCAAGTAAGACCAATTGTGTTTTCATGCTCCAAACCAATACGATCTAAACCGGCTGCGGCAAAAATTGCCCCGTTCCAATCATTATCGTTCAGCTTTTGCATTCGACTGTTAATGTTCCCCCGTAGATCAACTACAGTATGAGTCGGGTATCTGTTGAGCCATTGCGCTTTTCTACGCAAACTCCCTGTGGCAATAATGGCATCCCTGCCGCCCAAAAATTCTTCATTGTCATTATAGGCAAGAATATCCAAATAATTAGCACGTTTCAAAACTGCAGCTTGTACTATACCTTTTGGTAATGCTGTGGGAACATCCTTCATCGAATGCACGGCAATGTCAATATCGCCATTGAGCATAGCGACATCCAATGTCTTGGTGAATATACCAGTGACCCCCAATTCATAAAGAGGTTTATCAAGAACAATATCACCTGTAGATTTTACAGGTACTAAAGTGGTCTGGTGTCCTAAAGCTTCAAGTTGGTTTTTAACGGCATTTGCCTGCCATAGCGCCAATTCACTATCGCGGGTACCTATTCTAATTATTTTACTCATTGGGAATTTAGTTCTAACTGAAAAACTTTTTGGATAAGTGCCAAACTTTCACCTGCATCACCATTGGCATCCTTAAGGTGGTTGGCAAATTGTTTGGTGATTTTTTGAATAATACGGTCCGATATGACATCAGCCTGTTCTGAGTTGAAGTCCGATAACTTTTTAGATTGATAATCAAGCTCTTCAACCTTCATGGTATTCAACTTATTCTTAAGTGCCTTAATCACGGGTGCGAACTTTCTAGTTTCCAGCCATTGAATAAACTCGCCTTTAATAGCCTCGATAATACGTTCCGCTTGGGGAATGAATTGTTTTCTTCGCTCCAAAGTCTCATCAGTCATCTGAGAAAGATGATCCAAATGAATAACAGTCACGTTTTCCATTTCGGTAACGTCTTCAGCAACATTTTTAGGGACTGAAAGATCCAAGATCAATAAAGGTTTTTTGGTATATAATAATTCTTTGGATATGGTAGGAGTTTGAGCCCCAGTTGCTACTATCAACACATCAGAATTCCGAATCTCAGTCTGTAGGTCACCATAATCCTTTACCACCAAGTTGAACTTTCCGGCAATTTTTTCTGCCTTGTCCTTTGTTCGGTTGATTAATGTTATATGTGAATTATGCGTATGCTTAATTAAATTCTCACAAGTATTCCTTCCTATTTTTCCAGTTCCAAAGAGCAGAATATTCTTGTCTGAAATGTTCTCTACATTTTTAAGGATGTATTGAACCGATGCGAAAGCTACAGAAGTTGCACCAGATGAGATTTCGGTTTCGTTCTTAATACGTTTGCTTGCCTGAATCACTGAATTGCATAAGCGCTCAATGAAAGGGTTGGCAATGTCATGTTTTTTCGAACGATTGAAACTTTGACGCAATTGACTGATTATTTCAAAATCTCCTAAAATTTGACTATCCAATCCTGTGCCCACCCGAAACAAGTGTGAAATGGCATCATTGTTCTTGTACACATAAGCTACTTCTTGAAATTGTTCAATAGTACCTAACGTATTGTCACATAAAAGCTTTATAAGTTGAAAGGGGTGCTGGGCAAAACCATGAAGCTCGGTACGATTACAAGTAGACGTAACCAATAAACCGTCAAGGTCTTGTGCCTTGGCCTGAGTCAATAAATTTTTCATGGCAGCTTCATCTAAACTGAAGTTACCTCGAATAAGAGCATCAGCTTTTTTGTAATTCAAGCCAATGGTGTAAAAAGAATTATGTTTTGAAATATGATAATCTTTCATAGGTCCGTTTGGAACGTGCACAAAAATAGAAGCATCATTTGTATAAAAGTAACGCTAGAGGAACAATTAATATCGATTTCGGTGATTTTAAGACCTTTTCGTCGTAAATTAGCCCTAAACCATTAATTATTTATCGTTTCGAACGATTTCAATAATCACTATTTAGAATATTTCTAAATAAAAATTTAATTTGAATCCATGACTTTAAAAGAAAATGTCGCTCAAGGGTCATTTAATGAAGTGCTGATTGAGGACGGATTTTATGTTCTGAAATTACAAAATGATCATAATGACATTCAAAGAGTTACCCGTGAGATTGATAGTTCTTTTATTCAATTTCATTTTTGTTTAAAGGGCAACGCCAAATTTGTATTTAATGAAGGTAGATATGCTCTAGAGGTAACCGAGGAAAATTCGTTGCTTTTATATAATACTCAGGTAGATTTACCCATGAACCTCGAAATGGCTCCTAATTCTTGGATTGTATCTGTGGTTATGACCATAGGAAAGTTTCACTCCTTATTTTCAAAAGAAGCAGATTACATTCCTTTTTTAAGTGAAGAGAACAAAGAGAAAAAGTATTATGCCCAAGAAGCAGTTTCCCCTGCCATAGCTGTTGTACTTAGTCAAATCATGAATTACAACCTGCACCCCTCAATCAAGGAATTGTACATCATGGGTAAAGTATATGAGCTTATTTCATTGTATTTTAATAAAAGTACCGATGCTGATTTAGAACAATGTCCGTTTTTGGTCGATGAAGATAATGTAAAGCGCATTCGACAAGCAAAAGAAGTTATGATTTCCCATATGGCCGAACCACCTTCGCTGCCCGAATTGGCGAAAGAAGTAGGACTCAGTTTAAAGAAATTAAAGGAAGGCTTCAAACAGATCTATGGTGACTCAGTCTATAGTTTTTTGTTTGATTATAAGATGGAACATGCCCGTAGATTGCTCGAAACCGGTCAGCACAATGTGAATGAAGTTGGGTTAAAAGTAGGTTACAGTACCTCGAGTCATTTTATTGCTGCTTTTAAAAAGAAATACGGCACTACGCCTAAGAAATATGTGCTCTCCTTGGCAAAATCTTAGAGTTGTAACCACCGCATTAGACCATAATACCATTTTAGGGTAAACCGACTGAGTAGTTTGTGGTCTATTGGTGCTTGGCACCTTAAATCATGCATTTTTAAGGTTAGAAATCCAGAAAATATCGGGTAAATGCAAAATATCGGAACTTAAAAAGGTGCATTGGGAATAAAACCAACTAGGTAGTTTGTTTTGTTTAGATTTAATAGGATGGTTATTGCACCCTAGCAACCATGATTCCTGTATTCTTTTTCACCTTTTTAAGATAATCGACCAAAGGTTCTTCCGAGAGCATAACTTCACCCGATGAAGAGGCATGCAGAAGGTGAATTCTGCCATTTTTTTCTCGCGATGCGAAACCTGTATGCGTAATATCCAAGCCGTTTATTGAAGTTGTCAATGCAATAATATCCCCTGATTGGATTAAATGTTCATTTGCCCCGATTTGGTCTTGGGGTAAATAACAAATGGCTTCATTGTTCAAAAAGTTTTCAGAAGCTTTTATTTTCTCAAAATTGGTGTCGTCTTTTAAGAAAGGATAAAGCTCACGATGTTCACTCATAAAGTTGATTTTCTTAGTTATTTCAACTCCACCGATTTCAGAGGTCATATCCTTTATAAGTCCTTTTACTTCATTATTGGTGATCCATTCCGAAAAATAATGTAGTCGAGACGCGTACCCATCGAGTTTTCCATTTTTATACCGAATGGTTTCAAGTGCGTCGACAAAGGAATCAAAATCGGACTTTTCATCTTTTAAAAGCAGACTAAAAGCTAGTACGTTTTCGACATAAGTGGTGCAATCCAACCCATGAAGATTAACGACCAAAGTTTCTGTTTCTCCAATTTCAAGGGTTTTGGCAACATAAGCCGTGCCCAAAAAAGTTTTCCCGACCGAAATTAAGGTCTTGCCCAAATCTTTTTCTAAATACCCATCTACCTCAATGACCTTATCTTCAAAAGCCTGCTTGTCTTTAACCGAACAGGTGATTTGTTGGGCATTGCCTATTTTCAATAAACCGAAAAGCATAAGAAATATAGAAAGAAACCTCATAGGATGCATTTTGTTTTCAAAGTTAATGATTAATGGGGATTGATTGTAGTGTTCAAATTTTGACATTCTGGATAATCATGATTTCTTATGGCTATATTGACACTTATTAATGATATGCCCTTGAGGTTTGCCCACATTTGGTATTTTTGCGCTAACAAAGAAAATGATTTATGAAAGGAGTTTTATTGGTCAATTTGGGTTCTCCTGATAGCCCTACCCCCAAAGATGTAAAACCATATTTAGATGAATTCTTGATGGATCCGCGGGTTATTGATGTTCCCAAATGGTTGCGCAATATCATTGTACGTGGAATAATTCTTCAGACCAGGCCAAAAAAATCGGCCGAAGCTTATCAAAAAATTTGGTGGGAAGAAGGTTCACCTTTGGTAGTAATCTCCGAACGTTTTTCAGAGAAAGTAACGAAAGAAGTTAAAATTCCGGTTGCATTGGGTATGCGTTATGGGAGTATGACAATTAAGAGCGGTTTACAAGAACTACATGATAAGGGCGTGGATGAGGTCTTGTTGGTACCATTATATCCACAATACGCCATGTCTTCTTTTGAAACCGTGGTCGTAAAAGCGTTGGAAGATCAACAGCAGTTTTTCCCCAGTATGCATTTGACAACCTTGCCTGCGTTTTATAAAAACACGGATTATATAAAAGTCCTTTCTGATAGTATTGCTGAAGGTTTGAACGGTTTTGATTATGATCACGTGCTATTCTCTTACCATGGTATTCCTGAACGTCATATTCGAAAGTCGGACCCTACAAAATTCCATTGTAAGATTGATAATAGCTGCTGTACAACGAACTCAGTTGCTCATCATTCCTGTTACCGTCATCAATGTTTTAAAACCACTGAATTAGTGATCCGGAATTTGGGATTGGAAGAAAGTAAATATAGTATTTCTTTCCAATCAAGGTTACCGAATGATCCTTGGTTAAAACCTTTTACCGATTTTGAATTTGTTCGCTTAGCCAAAGAGGGCAAAAAACGTCTGGCGGTTATTACCCCTGCCTTTGTTGCCGATTGTCTTGAAACCTTGGAAGAAATTGCCATGGAGGGCAAGCATCAGTTTCAAGAAGCTGGTGGGGAAACCTATAAGCATATTGCTTGCTTGAATGATAGCGATGTTTGGGTACAAGTTATGGCCAACTGGATAGATACTTGGCAAACTACTGAAATACTGCCTGGGTAAATGGCTAGAGTTACTTCAGACCAGTTAGGAACAGAGCCTATAGGTAAATTGCTTGTTAAACAGGCAGTACCGGCATCTATTGGCATTTTGGTTATGTCACTAAATGTTTTGGTCGACTCGGTTTTTGTTGGTAATTGGATTGGTTCTATCGCCATAGCCGCGATCAATGTTGTGCTTCCTGTTTCCTTTTTTATTGGTGCTTTGGGCATGGCGATAGGTATTGGGGGTTCTAGTATAATATCACGTGCGCTGGGAGCCGAAAACAAGGCTAAAGCTTTAAAGACATTTGGTAACCAAATAATGTTGACCCTAACGATTACCTTGACCATGGTGATTCTTGGGTTGACCTATGTTGACGAATTGATTCCTGCTTTTGGAGGCAAGGGTGCCATTTTTGATCCTGCGAAAATCTATTATGTTATTGTGGTCTGTGGAGTGCCTTTTCTTGCACTTTGCATGATGGGGAATACGGTAATTAGAGCGGAAGGGAAACCTAAATTTGCCATGATTGCCATGATAATCCCATCAATTGGTAATTTGTTTTTGGATTATCTATTTATTTATGTTTTTGATTGGGGTATGGCGGGTGCAGCCTGGGCAAGTACAATTAGCTATTTCCTATGTTTTAGCTACGTGTTATACTTTTTTTTATCCAAGAACTCAGAACTTAAATTACGTTTACCAGACTTCGCTTTGAACATCTTGATTCTTAAAGAAATAGGCTCATTGGGTTTTGTAACCATGGCAAGGCAAGCAGTGGTGAGTATTATTTACCTTTTGATGAACAATATTCTTTTTGATCTGGGAGGAGAAGCCATGGTGGCCGTATATGCAATTATTGGTCGTATGCTAATGTTTGCCTTATTTCCTGTTTTTGGGGTCACTCAAGGGTTTTTACCTATTGCAGGGTATAACTATGGTGCGCATAAATATAAAAGGGTCAAAGAATCCATTTATACGGCAATTAAATATTCAGCTTTGATGGCAACTCTTGTTTTTATTGGATTAATGGTGTTTCCTGCTGAAATAGCATCTTTGTTTTTAAGTAATAAACCTGATCTGTCTGATTTGGAATTGGCAACAAATGCCTTCGTTTTGGAGCATACGCCAGCTGCGATGCGTTGGGTGTTTGCTGCAACCCCGATAATTGCCCTGCAATTGATTGGAGCGGCTTATTTTCAGGCCGTGGGTAAAGCGGTTCCAGCATTGTTGTTGACGTTAACACGTCAAGGTTTCTTTTTTATTCCTTTGATATTGATACTCCCAAACTTTTTAGGGGAATTAGGAGTATGGATATCTTTTCCTATTTCTGACCTATTAGCAACTATTGTCACTGGTTATTTTTTAAGGAAAGAAGTAAAGCATACATTGTCCACTTAGATTTGATTCTCGAATTAACTTGTTATTTTTAAGGCTTAATTGAATTGAACACTATGAAAAAGTATCTTTTTTTATTGATTTGTATAGTAATATCCATCAATGGATGCAAAAAAACCGAAACATTGAAAAACCATACACTTTTTGTTGGTACCTATACAGATAATGGGAGTGAAGGTATTTATAGTTACTCCTTTGACTCAACCTCTGGCGAATTATCACATAAAAAATTATCTGTGAAAATAGGAAATCCGTCATTTGTGAAGATTTCCCCAGATAAAAAATATTTGTACGCCGTTGAAGAGACGGACAGTCATGAGGGTAAAAGTGGTGCGGTTGCTGCTTTTGAAATAATAGGTGATTCGTTGAAGAAAATCAATGATGGTAAAACTCTTGGCGCCCATCCTTGTCATATAGGAATTTCTGAGGATGGCAAGTTCTTGGCCACCTCAAATTACAGTGGAGGTAGTGTGGCGGTCTTTAAATTGGGGCCAAATGGAGCACTAAAAACCAATCCCCAGTTCATAGATCATAAAGTACTTGATAGTACAAGCACTTCACATGCTCATTCGGCCCTATTTACAAAAGACGAGCTCTTTGTAGCCGATTTGGGACTGGATGCCGTTTTACGATATAATTTTCAAAATGATAATTGGGAGCCCTATAAACAACCGCCGTTAGTAATGGCGCCCAAAGCAGGTCCAAGGCATTTTACGTTTAATGAGGATGGTAAATTCTTATATGTCATTAATGAATTGAATTCAACCATAACAGTTTTACAACGTAATCCTGATTTCTCGTATACAGAATTAGAAACCCAAAGTACAATTGCAGCCGATTTTGATGGGGATAGTTATTGTGCAGACATTCATTTGTCAGATGACGGTAAATTTCTTTATGGTTCCAATCGAGGGGAAAACACCATCGTGGTCTTCAAAGTTCATGAGACCAATGGAAAGTTGAGTTTAGTTGGGCGCGAATCTGTAAAAGGGGACTGGCCTAGAAATTTCACTTTGGATCCTACAGGCAAATTTCTTTTAGTGGCTAATCAACGTAGTAACAACATCACTGTTTATGGCAGAAATACCGAAGATGGAACACTAACTTTTCTTCACGAAGAGAAATTATCTAGTCCTGTGTGTTTGGAATTTTTGGAGTAGTTTCCTTATCCGTGCTGCTAAATAATCAATGAATCACATTGAATTAAAATTCAAGCTTTTTCCTTACATTTAGTGTTGACTAATTACAACATTTAAAAAATGAAAACTTTCTACGCTTGGGCGAGCATGTTTATGCTGGCCATTTTACTATTACCAACTTCTACTTTTGCACAAAGGCGAAAAAAATCTACAACAGTAACGCCGCAATATCCAGAGGAACTGTATTCGAGTATGGAATACCGATTGGTAGGTCCGTTTCGTGGTGGCCGTTCGGCGGCTGTTACTGGTGTTCCTGGCGAACCTAACCTCTTTTATTTTGGTGCTACTGGCGGTGGTGTTTGGAAAACTTTGGATGGTGGTCGTTCTTGGGAGAATATTTCCGATGGCTATTTCGGGGGTAGTATAGGCGCTGTTGAGGTTGCTAAAAGCGACCCAAATATCATCTTTGTTGGCGGCGGTGAAAAAACTCTTCGCGGAAATGTTTCCTCAGGATATGGGATATGGAAAACGGAGGATGCAGGGAAAACATGGACTTCAGCTGGACTGAAAAATAGTAGACATGTACCAAGAATAAGAATCCATCCTACAAATCCAGATATCGTATATGCTGCGGTACTTGGCAACATATACAAACCAACACAAGAGCGCGGTATTTATAAAAGTACGGATGGAGGTAAAACGTGGAGCAAGAAATTATTTGTGAACAATCAATCCGGTGCGGTTGATTTGACTTTCGACCCAAATAATCCACGCATTCTATATGCTTCAACTTGGAGAGCACAAAGAACGCCTTACAGCTTGAGTA
Organism: Maribacter sp. HTCC2170; assembly: GCF_000153165.2. Classification (NCBI taxonomy): domain Bacteria; kingdom Pseudomonadati; phylum Bacteroidota; class Flavobacteriia; order Flavobacteriales; family Flavobacteriaceae; genus Maribacter; species Maribacter sp. HTCC2170. Next base: position 1,427,994 of record NC_014472.1, on the reverse strand, counting down.
GTGGTGGCGACGGTTCTGCACTTTGGAAAAGTACTGATAGTGGTGAAACTTGGAAAGAAATTTCTAAGAATGAAGGTTTTCCAAAAGATACTCTTGGAATTATCGGGGTAACAGTTTCTCCAAAAAATTCAGAGCGCGTTTGGGCCATTGTAGAGAACAAGGAAAAAGGCGGACTATACCGTTCTGATGACGGTGGCAAAAAATGGACACAAGTAAATAGCGAACGTAAGTTGCGTCAACGGGCTTGGTACTACACCAGAGTGTATGCCGATACGGAGGATGAGGATGTTGTTTATGTCCTAAATGTACGTTATCACAAATCCACCGATGGTGGTAAATCATTTAACACATTTAATGCTCCGCATGGTGATCATCATGATTTATGGATTTCTCCAGAAAACAGTAAGCGAATGATTATTGGCGATGATGGCGGTGCTCAAGTATCTTATGATGGGGGTGAAACATGGAGTACATACTACAATCAGCCTACAGCACAGTTTTATAGAGTTACGACTGATAATGCGTTTCCATACCGAATTTATGTAGCACAACAAGATAATTCTACGTTGAGAATTAATCACCGCAGTGATGGTAGAACCATTGGTGAAAATGATTGGGAACCTACGGCCGGAGGAGAATCGGCGCATATAGCGGTTGACCCATTGAACAATGATATTGTGTATGGAGGCAGTTATGATGGTTTCTTAACCCGAGTAAATCACGATAAAAATACGGTTCGGGGTATTAATGTTTGGCCCGACAATCCTATGGGTCATGGAGCTGAAGGGATGAAATATAGATTCCAGTGGAATTTCCCGATAATATTCAGTAAACACAATCCTAAAAAACTGTATACCTTTTCGAATCATGTTCATGTTACTGAAAATGAAGGACAAAGTTGGAAGTTATTAAGTGATGACCTCACAAGAAATGACCCAACTAAATTAGTTTCCAGTGGAGGGCCGATTACGCAAGATAATACCAGTGTTGAATATTACTGTACCATTTTCGCGGCCAATGAAAGTCCTTTAAAAGATGGATTATTGTGGGTTGGTAGTGATGATGGTTTGATTCATATTACAAAAGACGGTGGTGCTAATTGGGAGAATATTACTCCGCCAAATATGCCTGAATGGAGTATGATTAATAGCATTGAACCTTCAGCCTATGATGAAGGAACTTGCTATGTTGCAGCTACAAGATACAAGCTGGGAGATTTCCAACCTTACCTCTTTAAAACAGCGGATTTTGGTAAAACTTGGGAAAAAATAACGAATGGTATAAAAAAAGAACATTTTACACGCGTGGTTCGCGAAGACCCTAAGCGTAAGGGATTACTCTATGCTGGTACCGAAACAGGAATGTATATTTCTTTTGATGATGGCGCAAATTGGAGTCCATTCCAAATGAACTTACCTATTGTTCCAATTACTGATTTGACTATAAAAGACAACAATTTAATTGTGGCAACACAAGGGCGAAGTATTTGGATGTTGGATGACTTAACAGTCTTACATCAAATAGATGCAAGCAAGAAAAATGCTTCTGCTATTTTATATCAACCAAAAGATTCATATAGAACAAAAGGTGGTACCACTCGAACTCCTTCTAAAACCTCTGGAGCTAATCATCCGAACGGAGTGATAACACATTTTTATTTAAAGAGCCTTGCTGAAAAAGACACTGTTAAATTGACCTTTACTTCTATGGCGGGTGATACTTTGGCCAATTATAGTAATACAGCGAAAGAAAAAGACAAAAAGCTAAAGGTTGAAAAAGGAGGAAATACCTTTGTTTGGGATACACGCGGCAAAGGGGCTAAACTACTTAAGGGAATGATTCTTTGGTGGGCAAGCTTAGATGGGGCAAAAGCAGTTCCTGGAGATTATAAAGTGCATTTAAATGTGAATGGAGATTCACAGTCGCAGACTTTTAAGATTATTCCTGACCCAAGGGCAGAGGTTTCTGTTGCTGATATGCAAAAACAATTCGATTTTATAACTGATATCAACACTACTATTGATAACGCCCATAAATCAATAGAAAAAATCAGAAAAATAACGAAGCAATTGGACGCCTTCTCCAAACAATACAAGGACAATGACCAAACCAAGGAATTGGTAGAAAAAGCTAAGAAGATGAAAGAGAGCTTGGGCACTGTTGAAAAAGCCTTGTATCAAACTAAAAATAGAAGTGGACAAGACCCTTTGAATTTCCCTATTCGATTGAATAACAAATTAGGGCATTTAAACAGTTTGGTTGCCATTGATGATTTCCCACCCACTGAGCAAGATATTGTTGTAAAAGATGAATTGACAGGGCAAATCGATAATCAACTAAAGGCGTTTGACGAGGTAGTTTCAAAAGAGCTAAAAGAGTTCAATGATGCCTTCAATGAATTAAAATTGAATTACCTGTTTGTAGAAGACTAGGGTAAATACAAATAAATCAGTCATATCGAGCGGAGTCGAGATAAAGGATTTTTTCACCTAATTTCTTCTCGACTCCGCTCGAAGTGACAGTAGTTTAATAAATCAAACACCAAATTGAAGTTTTATTATGTGTATATGGTAAGATGTTCGGATGATTCTATTTATACAGGACTCACTAATAATTTAGAACGTAGATTAAAAGAACATAATGTTGGAATTAATGATAATTCATACACTGCAAAACGAAGGCCAGTAGATTTAATTTTTCATCAAGAATTCATGCAGTTTGTTCAAGCTGAATATTTTGAAAAGAAAATTAAAAAGTGGAGTAGAAAAAAGAAGTTGGCTTTGGCGGAAGGGAAATATGACCTTCCTCCATTGTTGGCTGAATGTAAAAATAAAAGTCACTTTAAAAACAAAAGTGAGCATTAATTCCTGTCTGGTCGAGCGGAGTCGAGACCTTTGAACATAGAGTTACAAATATGAAAAGCAAAAGGTTTTTATTTACTATTTTTTGGACGTCTTCATTGATGTTCCTTTATCCCCTGGTGAGCTTATCTCAAGAAAATAAACGACCTAATGTCATCATCATCATAACAGATGATCAAGGGTATGGTGATTTAGGTTATACAGGGAATCCACATGTAAAAACCCCAAACATTGATTCTTTTGCAAGTGAAAGTATTCGTATGAACAACTTTTATGTTTCACCTGTTTGCGCCCCTACAAGGGCGAGTTTAATGACGGGGAGATATTCGCTCAGAACAGGAATTAGGGACACATACAATGGTGGGGCAATAATGGCGTCCAACGAAGTCACAATAGCAGAAATGCTTAAGCAGGCCAATTATAAAACAGGAGTTTTTGGCAAATGGCATTTAGGTGACAATTATCCCTCACGTCCCAATGACCAAGGATTTGATGAATCATTGATTCACCTTTCAGGCGGAATGGGACAGGTAGGTGATTTTACAACTTATTTTCAAAAAGAACGAAGTTATTTTGACCCAGTATTATGGCACAATGGTGAGCGGGAATCATATGAGGGTTATTGCAGTGATATATTTGCAGAAAATGCCATAGATTTTATTGAAAAGAATCATGATCAGCCTTTTTTCTGTTACCTTTCTTTTAACGCCCCGCATACGCCGCTTCAGGTTCCGGACAAGTATTATCAACAGTATAAAGACATAGACCCTTCTTCTGGTTTTGAGGATGATTCCAGGCCGTTTGTAGAAATGACCAAGAAGAACAAAGAAGATGCCCGAAAGGTATATGCCATGGTTTCCAATATCGATGATAATATTGGTAAGTTGATGCGTAAGCTTGATGACCTCAAGATTGCCGAGAATACGTTAGTTGTCTTTATGACTGACAATGGACCGCAGCAGGTAAGATATGTGGCAGGTATGCGAGGAAGAAAGGGCAGTGTTTACAGAGGCGGTGTGCGAGTTCCTTTTTACTTAAGATATCCCTCAAAGTGGCAAGGAAATCAAGATGTAGAAACCACCACGGCGCATATTGATGTTCTTCCTACCCTTTCAGAAATTTGCGATGTTAAGTTACCTGAAAATCGAAAGATTGATGGTAAAAGTTTCACGGCTCTTTTTGACGGAAAAGAAGCTGAGTGGCAAGACAGGTCCTTATTCTTTTATTGGACTCGACGCTACCCTGAATTGTATCAAAATATGGCATTGCAAAAAGGACCCTATAAGCTGGTTGGGCACACGGATTATAATGCTCAACTCAATGATTTTGAATTGTTCAATCTTAAGGATGACCCTTACGAACAACATAATTTGGTTGCTGACAATAATGAAATTGCAGCTTCATTAAGAAATGAATTGGATTTAAGGTTCAATGAGTTAATAGCATCCGAAAACATAATTGAACAGCCAAAAATCAAAATCGGTACAGAGTTTGAAAATCCGGTTTTTCTCAATAGGAACGATGCTGGTGGTGAGCGAGGTATCTGGGACCAAGAAGAGATTTATGGTAAATGGAATGTTGCAATCGAAGAAGGCTATTATAATATAAAGTTCAGATTCATTAAACCGGTACCCAAAGGAGGTAAAATGTACCTTGAAACAGGAGCAAGAATCAATCAAATGAAAAATACGCTTGACCACACTGAGATTATTGAAATGGTTAATGTCTCTTTACCTAAGATGAATTGTGACTTAGTTCCTTTTTACAAGCTGGGCAATAAAAAAATACTCCCATTTTGGGTAGAAATTCAAAAATTAAACTAGAACCAACTCCCTATACAATGAAAAAACTTGTTCTTCTATTTTTAACTTTTACAGCTACATCTGCGTTTACTCAAACAGCCGATACTTATTTTAAACCTTTAAAATATCGGAATATTGGTCCGTTTAGAGGGGGTAGGTCAGTTATGGCTACTGGAGTAATTGGCGACCCATTGACTTATTATATGGGAACTACTGGTGGCGGATTATGGAAGACTTCGGATGCAGGTCAACGATGGGAAAATATTTCTGATGGTTTTTTTGAATTAGGGTCTGTTGGAGCAATTGCGGCATCAGCTTCAAACCCAAATATTTTGTATTGTGGTATGGGAGAACATGCTCCTAGGGGTGTTATGACTTCTTATGGGGACGGAGTGTATAAATCTACAGACGCTGGGAAGACTTGGAAAAAAATGGGGTTGGCAGCAACCCAACATATTTCCCGTATAATAATTCATCCAACCAATCCTGATATCGTATATGTTGCTGCTCAAGGTGCACTTTACGGGCCAAATAAAGAGCGCGGAATATACAAGTCTACAGATGGCGGAGAACATTGGAAAAAGGTTTTATTTGTTAATAAATTAACTGGTTGTTCAGAATTAACTATGGATGCAAACTATCCGGAAGTAATGTATGCAACTATGTGGGAGCATCAACGTAAACCTAATATAGTAATTAGTGGTGGAGAAGGTAGTGGTGTTTATAAATCGACTAATGGTGGAGATAATTGGTTCAAGATTGAAAAAGGTCTTCCAAAGGAAAAAGGAAAGATGGCAATTTCTGTAAGTCCGGCTAATTCCAATAAAGTATATGCCTTAATTGAAAGTGATTCCAACCAAGATAAAGGCGGTTTGTTTGTGTCAAATAATGCAGGAAAAAGTTGGAGTTTGGTTAGTGGGGATAATCGCTTAACACAACGGGCTTGGTATTATACAGAAGTATTTACCGACCCAAACAATGAAAACACCGTCTACGTAATGAGTGCTCCTGCCTTACGTTCTATTGATGGGGGTAAAACTTGGGAGCGATTGTCAGGAACACATGGTGATTTCCATGATTTATGGATAAATCCTGATAATTCAAACAATATGGTGATTGCTAATGACGGTGGTGCTGCCATTAGTTTTAATTATGGCAAAACTTGGTCTTCGCAAGATATTATGCCAACCGCCCAGTTTTATAGAATTAGCGTTGACAACCTATTTCCATATAATATTTATGGAGGACAACAGGATAACACTTCAGTTCGCATTGCTAGTCTTTCTTTAGGAAGAGGTGGCATTACAGAACAGGATTGGACTTATGCCGCGGGGGGTGAAAGCGCCTTTTTGGCCTTTGATCCAGATAATCCCAGGTATGTTTTAGGAGGAAGTTATTTGGGGACCATTGAAGCCTTAGACATGGATTCAAAAGCCTCTACCCAAATAATGGCCGCTCCTATTCAATATTTAGGGCGCGAAGCACGAAACATGAAATACCTCTATAATTGGAATGCTCCGATTATTAAGTCACAGCACGAACCCAATACATTTTACCATTGTGCCCAATTGGTTCTTAGAACAAAGGATATGGGAGTTACTTGGGAAGAAGTGTCACCAGACTTAACACGTAATATGGATGATAAACAAGGTAATGGTGGAGGACCGTATACTAATGAAGCGGTTGGTGCTGAGAATTACGGGACAATCGCTTATATGATTGAATCTCCCCATGAAAAAGGAGTGTTCTGGACAGGTAGTGATGATGGTTTTGTTCACATTTCAAGGGACAATGCATCTACTTGGCAAAATGTGACTCCGAAAGGATTGAAAGAATGCCTGGTCAATGCGATTGAAGTATCACCGCACGATCCTGCGACGGCCTATATTGCCGCTACCAGATATAAATTCAATGATCATACTCCAGCTATTTATAAGACCACTGACTATGGAGTGAGTTGGACCAATATAAGTTCAGGGATTCCGAACGGAGCATTTACCAGAGTTGTGAGGGAAGATCAGAATCGACAAGACTTGCTATATGCAGGTACAGAAAAAGGAGTTTATGTTTCGTGGAATGGCGGTAAGAATTGGGAGTCTTTTCAATTGAACCTTCCTAAAACTCCAATCACTGACTTAAAGGTGCATAAAGGAAATTTGGTCGTGGCAACTTCTGGCCGTTCATTTTGGATTTTGGATGATTTGAGTGTCTTGGAGCAATATGAACCTTTAAATAAAGAATTGAAAATTCATAGACCCAATGATGCGTTAAACGGTTCATGGCGAAGCCCATTAAGTAGAAATTCAGATAAATTCAAGGGAACTAACCCTTTCAATGGTGTAAACCCTGCCAATGGGATGGTTATGTACTATGAGTTACCCAAGCTTTCTGATTCTACTCATATTTCTTTGGATATCATAAATTCAAAAGGCGTTCTGGTACGAAGTTTTAGTTCTAAAAGAGATATTGAAACTCCTAGATTTAATGGAGGTGGGCCGTCGCAAGCGCCATTGTTATCTAAAAAAGAGGGGTTGAATCGTTTTGTCTGGGATATGAAAACATCCCTCTTACCCGGAATTCCCAATGTTTATATAGAATCTCGTTTTAGTGGGCATACTGTACCCCCTGGCAATTATGCCCTTAAGTTAAAAGTGAATGATAAGATTGCAACTACTGCAGGCACCATTGTTGAAGTTCCTACTTATCAAACTAAAACTGGGCAATATGATGCATATGATGATTTTATGACTGAAATGGAAAAGAAATTGACCACAATGCATAACAGGTTAAATGGATTGTATAAAGCTCAAAAACAGCTAAAATCAGTAATAAAGGATATTGGGGATGAAGCATTGAAAAATGAAGGCAATGAACTTCTGAAACAATTGGATGCTTGGGACAAAGACATGGTTCAACGTAAGTCGAAAGCCTATGATGATGTTGAGAACTTTCCGAACAAATTCACGGCTGAGTATTTGTTTTTGATTGATGCTACGAACAGCAGTATTCCAAGAGTGAATCAATCCTCAAAGGACCGTAAGAACGAATTGGATGCCCAGTGGAAAACACTTAATACAGAAGCAGAGCGATTAATGAATAAGGCTATCCCTGAGTTTAATAAAAAGCTATGGGAATCTGGAATAGGGGCAATTAGATTATAAAACCGCTTATATTCCCCAATTCTCTTTTTCAGCCTTGGACCATAGGGTTGGAAAAAATTTACGCTGCTGGTATTTTGGATGAAGGTATTTGGCCCAATCAGAACCACCAGTAGCTTCTTTCTGTTCTCCTTTCTTACTTAAGTAGTGCTTGGCTGTATTTAGGTGGGTCATTGGCCAATTTATATTGTACAGCTCATCAAAAGATCTAAGTGTTTCTTTAAGGTCTTCAGAAATAGGGGAAAAGGTTAAAATCTTATCCGCGATGGTATTTCCTTCAACTTTTTTTGCCAATCCTTTAAACTTGTCCAAATATCTCTTTTCAAATTCAATAAGTGTTAAGCTCTTTTCTCCTGTTTTACGATTATACCCGGCATCTTTCCAATATAAGTTTTCAAAATAATCTGTTACAGTAGGATTGTCGGGCAATCTCTTTTTGCCAGAGGTGTTTATTAAGTTTTTAAGAGGGGTACAATGAAGTTCAAGATATCTGAACTGTGCGCTTTGAAACCCACTGGCTGGAGTTAAGGTTGTTCTGAACGTATTATAATCATCGTAATTCATACCATCTTTCATAATGGAGAAGGAAGTGATCAGCATTTTAGTATACCGATTCATTCTACTTACTTTGGTTTGTATGAATTCTTCAGTAATGTTTTCTTCTTCTACGATTTGTTCCGCTTCATGCACCATCATTTTTAACGTGAGTTCAGTAATCTGATGGTACATGATGAAGATAGATTCATCTTTAAAATAAGTCCGCGGCTTTTGGAGTGATAGCAAAGTGTCAACCTCAATATAATCCCAATAATTAATAGGTTTGGCCTGTAAAAGTCCTTCCAAATAGGTTTCGTGATTTTCTCCTAAATCTTCGTATTTTTTTTGAAGTTTTTTATTGATGTCGGACATAATTGAGGGCAATGCTATTGCAATTTAAAATGTTGGTATGGGTTGACAATAATCTAAACAATAGATTGTAAAGATTCATTATTGGGTAAAAGTATTATAATTTAGTCAATGGCTCTTCCAAGACTTCATACAATCTTCTTATTTTTGAACTTTAGGAAGTTAATTTTTACGTTATTTCCAATTCATAACGCGTTACAACTCAAATGTCAGAATACTACAACTATATAAAAGCATTGCATCTCATTTTTGTTGTTACCTGGTTTGCGGGCTTGTTTTATATTCCGAGACTTTTCATTTATCATATTGAAGCATCGGAAAAATCATCTCCAGAGAAAGAAATTTTAACGACTCAACTAAAATTGATGACCAAAAGGCTATGGAACATAATTACTTGGCCCTCAGCAATTTTGTGTACGATTTTTGCCATTTGGTTATTGGTGTTAATGCCTGGTTTTTTAAAAATGCCTTGGATGCTTATAAAGTTAGGATTTGTGCTTTTACTTTTCATATACCATCTAAAGTGTCATCAGATTTATAAGCAATTGCAGCGAGATGAGATTAAGTACACATCGCGGTTTATGAGGATTTGGAATGAGGGTGCTACTTTGATTTTGTTCGCCGTTGTTTTCCTTGTAATACTCAAAGGCACGTTCAATTGGATTTTCGGTGTTATCGGCATTGTCGTTTTGGGTGTTTTGTTGATGTTGGGAATAAGATTGTACAGGCGAACCCAACAAAAGAATCCAAATGCATAGGCAATCTTCTTGGCTTGATATTTGCTATCTTTAAACTTCAAATTCCATAAAATTGTTCAATAAGCTTGCCCTTAGGTCACGAATAATAATCAGCATGGTTATGCTAGTGCTGATATCTTCGATATTAATTTCAGGAGTGGCCATCTATCAATCTCGAGAGCAATTGAGGGACTATCATTCCAATCGGTTGGACCGTAAAGAGGAACAAGTTCGACAAAGTGTTGCTTATACATTGAAAAGAACAACATATCCGCAGACGACAGAGAATTTAGGATTGATTTTCCAGTATGATATTTATCAGATTTCAGATGTACTTTCTACTCCGTTCAATATTTATGACCTTGAAGGGCAATTAATAAAAAGTTCCAAACCAAGATTTGAATTTGACGCAAACTCAAACTGTCTGGATGCTGAAGTACTTAATAATCTAGGGTCTAGTGTATCTCGACGCTATGTAGAAAGGAATTCAGCCGCTGGTGACAGGTACCAGGCTGCGTATACCTACATAAATGACAGTAAGTTTAAACCTATAGGAATATTGAATTTACCTTATTACGAAGATTCTACCTTCAATGATATGGAATTAAAGGAATTCCTGGTTCGATTAGGGATGGCATTTTTCTTGATCCTACTAATAGGGATTGGGCTTGCGTATTTTATATCTAGATATATTACTCGTTCCTTACAGACGGTTTCCGATATGATGTTCAAAACGGACCTAACAAAACGCAACAAAAAGATATTTATTGAAGATTCGGGTTCTGAGATCGGGAAGTTGGTTACTTCGTATAATGCGATGATTGACGAGTTGGAGCAAAGCGCAGTAAAATTGGCGCGAAGCGAAAGGGAGCAGGCTTGGCGGGAAATGGCAAAACAAGTAGCTCATGAAATTAAGAACCCATTAACCCCTATGCGATTGAGCGTACAGAGTTTTGAACGTAAGTTCAATGCTGCTGACCCAAATATAGAATCAAAGGTCGCAGAATATTCCAAGACCCTAATACAACAAATAGATACGATGAGCAGCATTGCCTCTGCCTTTTCGAATTTCGCTAAAATGCCTGCACAGCAGAATGAAACCTTAAATGTGGTTAGCATAGTTAAACTGGCACTGGACATATTCAATGAACCTTACATCCACTTTATTTCAAATGAAGAGGAAATTATTGCAAAATTAGATAGAACACAACTCATAAGGGTAATAACGAATTTGGTGAAGAATGCCACCCAAGCAGTACCTGAAGTAGAGTCGCCTAGAATTTTAGTTTCAGTATCATCAGAGGGTGACAATGTGAAGATATCAGTGGCTGACAATGGTGTAGGAATTGATGATGAGCATACAGATAAGATTTTTGAGCCAAAGTTCACTACCAAATCCAGTGGAATGGGACTGGGGCTTGGTATGGTAAAGAACATTGTTGAAACTTATAATGGCAGTATTGATTACACTTCCCAGCCAGGAAAAGGAACGGTATTTACCGTGGTTTTTCCAAAAGAGCAAATGTCCAAAAACTAGTATAAAATTAATCTTATGAAATATCAGAACATTTTGGTCGAGAAAGATGCAGCTATTGCAACTATCACCATAAATCGCCCAACCAAACTTAATGCACTCAATCGAGTTACTATTAAAGAATTAAACCAGGCTTTTTCGAAATTGGAAAAAGACAAAAATATTCTGGCCATAATTCTTACTGGTAGTAGTGAAAAAGCTTTTGTTGCCGGCGCCGATATTTCGGAGTTTGCCGATTTCTCGGTCAAAGAAGGAAAAAAATTAGCTGCCAAAGGGCAAGAGATATTGTTTGACTTTGTTGAAAATTTATCCACCCCAGTTATTGCAGCAATAAATGGATTTGCCCTTGGCGGGGGATTGGAGTTGGCAATGGCTTGCCACTTTAGGGTTGCAAGTGATAATGCCAAAATGGGCTTACCAGAAGTTTCATTAGGCGTCATTCCCGGTTATGGCGGCACCCAACGTTTACCCCAATTAGTTGGTAAGGGCAGAGCAATGGAAATGATTATGACAGCCAATATGATCGATGCGCAAAGAGCGTTGGACTATGGTCTTGTTAACCACGTAGTTTCTCAAAATGGGTTGTTGGAATTTTGCCAAAAATTAGCTGGTAAGATATCGAATAATTCGTCTGTTGCCATTGGCTATGCAATAAAAGCAATAAATGGATGTTTTAACAATAGTGTTAACGGATTTTCTACCGAGATTAATGCTTTTGGAAAGTGCTTTGGAACGGCCGATTTTAAGGAAGGAACCACAGCATTTATGGAAAAAAGAAAAGCACATTTCCCGGGTAAATAAGTATCTTAAAAATTCTACCTATGAAGCTACGAAGAAGCATGTCCCTACTTCTTTTTCTTGTGGTATCTTTTACATTGACTGCACAAGATATTCCTCTTGATTTTTCTATTGGAGAAAGATATAACGACAGGTATAAATACTCAAATCTTTTGAGCATTTCTGAAGATGGAACTGGCGGAACTTTTCTTGTAAGGTCCTATTACACGGGTGTTATATTACGACCAAAAGGATATTTCATTGAACATTATGATGCAAATATGCAATTGGTAAATGAGTATAATTACAAACTCAAAAACGCTAATTTAGTTGATGGCTATGTCGCCAACGGGCAAATTTATCTTATCTTTTTAGATTATGACTATGAGGCTTTGACCTATGAATATTCTGTACATAGGAGTCCGCTTTCAGGAATGAGTTTTACTAGAGAATCACTGTTGACCATTCAGTCAAAAGAGGTTTCCAATCCATTGGATAAAAATTACTATAACAGAAATTTTTCATCTGGCTTTACAACTTCCGTGCTCTTTAATGATAAAAAGAATGCTTTCGTTATCAGCACCCATTTCAAGAAAGGAAAAAAGAACAAACATTTTATATATCTATTTAATTCAAGCTTGAAAAAGGTAGTTGAACACGATTTTTCTGCAGAGGTTGAAGAGAAAAACTACGCTTTTGAGAATGTAGCATTTTCTAAGGACCTTACCGAGGCATATATTGTCGGCAAGGCTTATTTTAAAAAGAAAAGGTTTCAAGCCCTTGAACGCAAATTTCAATATGAGTTAATAAAGGTCTCCAAAAGTGGTGCTCAAATTCAGAACTTTGATGGCCCTGGAAAGTTTTCGGAGGCTTTGATTCCTATTGTAAGCGGAGATGATCTGTTATGTGTTGGGTTTTATGCAAATAGAAAGGACAATCGATATAATGGGCTTGCTTATTTTAATCTAGATCCTAAATCACTTGTTCTAAAATCTAAAAAATACAGTCCTTTCTCGGAGCAGTTCATGATGGATAAATTTGGTCGTGAGGAAGATAAGGTGATTAAAAACTTGGTGTTTAAAAATGTTGATGTTGCCAACGACGGCACAATACATTTTAATGCCGAGGAGTATTTTGTAACATCAAGCGTACAGGCAAATTCGAGTGGTGGCAGACTTAAGGTCACAAGATATCACCATAATGATATTGTTAGCGCAAAACTCAGTGCTACCGGAGATATGGTCTGGGCAAGAAATATCAATAAAGCGGAAGTAACACAGGGCGATGGGGCATATGCTTCGTATAGCTCATATACAAAGGACGGGAGCACCTATTTCTTTATAAGCACTGCGGCTGAAAATCCGCAACTATTAACGGGTGACCGCCTGCTATTTAAGCAAGGACTAAGTAGAAATAGAAATGTATTCGTCATTAAACTTGATGATAAGGGACACTTGAGCTACAAAAAATTGATTGATGACAAGGATGCCCGTTTACCCCTAATGGTTTCGATACCATTGATAAATACCCTTGAAAACCAAATTGTATTTTATGCCAAAAGAGGAAGCAAAAAGCAATTGGTAAAAGTTACTCTAGATTAATAAAATAATTATTCATGAATAGGAAATAATCCATAAATTTGGAATAAATCCTATTTTGAAAAAGAAAATGGATACAAAGGGCAGGGGTGCCCAGCAATTTGTTTCAAATAAATTCTTTGAATTTAAGCATGAATTACGAGATGATTTTCTTGAATTCTGTCGTATTGAAGGCGAAGCTTCCCATCGTTTAAAGACCAATTATCTTCCTATTTTTCCTAAAACCGTTGTCAATAAAGTTACAAGTATTGACGTGGGTATGAAATATTCCTTAAATCCGTATCAAGGCTGTGAACACGGTTGTATTTATTGTTATGCTAGAAATACACATGAATTCTGGGGATATGGGGCTGGATTGGATTTTGAACAACAGATTTTAGTGAAGAGAGATGCTCCAAAATTGTTGGAGGAAAAGATTAAAAATAAAAACTGGAGGGCTGAGACCATTGTTCTTTCAGGAAATACGGATTGCTACCAGCCTGCGGAGAATAAATTCAAAATTACAAGGGAATGTCTAAGCGTGTTTTTAAAGTATCGTCATCCTGTCGGGATTATAAGCAAGAACGCTTTGATTTTACGTGATCTGGACATCTTAAAGGAATTGGCAAAAGAGCAATTAATAGCCGTCAATATATCAATCACAACCTTATCTGAAGACACGCGCAGAGTTTTGGAGCCACGAACAGCAACGATTAAAAAGCGTTTGGAAACGATTCGAGTGTTATCTGGGAATGGAATACCTGTGAATGCAATGTTGGCACCCATAATCCCAGGTATCAACAGTCATGAAATAATGGGAATGGCCAAAGCTGCTTCAGATAATGGAGCACTGTCATTTGCAGTGATGGTCGTGCGATTAAATGGGGCTATTGGCAATATTTTCACTGATTGGATTCGTAAGACCATGCCCGATAGGGCAGATAAAGTCTTGAACCTTATTAAAGCTTGTCATGGTGGTACTTTGAATGATAGTAGAATAGGAATTAGAGGTAGGGGTGAGGGTAAAGTGGCTGAACAAATACATGATTTGGCTAGATTGGCAAAACGAACATATTTTAAAGAAAGGGAGTTCCCGGCATTGAATAGAAAACTGCATGAACAGTTTAAGACAGGTCAAATGAGCTTGTTTTAAGTAATACTATGAATCACGATGATGATTAAGATTCCCCATTCCATTCTTTGTAGAATTGGTCTAGAAACCCCTGCATATATTCATGTCTATCCTGCGCCATATTTTTCCCACCAACAGTATTCATTTTTTCTTTGAGTAAAAGCAGCTTTTCGTAAAAGTGATTTATAGTGGGGGCTGCCGATTTCTTGTATTCCTCTTTCGATAAGTTTAGATTTGGTTCAATATCAGGGTTATATAACTCCCTATTTTTGAATCCACCATAATTAAATGCCCTGGCGATTCCTATCGCCCCAATAGCATCTAGTCGATCTGCATCCTGTACAATCCTAAGTTCTATTGAACTAAATTGATTTTGGTTTTCTGACAAACTATTTTTGAATGAAATATTGTTGATGATATATACAACCTGATCTATAATATCTTGGTCAACGTTGATAGAATTTAAAAAGTCTTTGGCCATTTTTGGACCTACCGTTTCATCACCGTCATAAAATTTAGCATCAGCAATGTCGTGTAATAAGGCGCCCAAGGAAACAATTAATTCATTAGATTCTTCGGTTTTGGCAATTTGTTTAGCGTTTAAAAATACCCTTTGAATGTGAAACCAATCATGACCGCCCTCAGCTCCTTGTAATGTCTTTTGAACAAAGGTTTTGGTTTGCTCAATAATGTCTTGATTTGTCATTTTGGGAGGTTAATGCCTGATACTACTTTTTCTTCTGCCAATGCAATTATTGCATCTAAATCACCGTCATTTTCTATAGGTGGGTGAACATCAAAAGTGATTCTATTTCCCAATCCATATGGGAATTTGCCATATCGGAGCATTTCCCAGGAGTTATTTATACTAATCGGTACAATTAAAGCAGAAGGAGCATTTTTCATCAAAATCTTTAATCCAGTGGGTTGGAATTTTTTTGGATGCCCATTTCTACTTCTGGTTCCTTCAGGAAAAATAACAGCACTTCTATCGTGTTTTTCAATATACTTTCCAAGTTTGGCAATTTGCATCAAAGCCTGTTTGCTATCTTTTCTATCAATTAAGACTGAACCACCGTGCCTAAGATTGTAAGAAACACTTGGGATCCCTTTACCAAGCTCGATTTTACTAACAAATTTTGGATGGTACTTACGCATGAACCAAATAATGGGCGGAATATCGTTCATGCTCTGGTGGTTCAAAACCATGATCAAAGGTCTATCGGCAGGTATCTTATGTGAGTTGTTGAATTTATATGTTGTTCCCAAGACATGGGTGCATCTAATAAGAACACAGTTTAAAGCAGCAACACTGAGTCTATGTGCATTGTAACCAAAAACGTTAAAACAAATCCATTGTATGGGGTGAAAAATGGCAAGCGCCAATCCAAACAAGAGGAAGTATAGAAAAGTAAGAGGATAGGCAATGATTTTTTGCATATTACAAAAATAAAAAACCACTCTTTTAAGAGTGGTTTTTATAAGAACTTTTTTTGAAGAATGATTAACAGAATTCGTTATATGCTTCAGTTAAATTTTCAGCAATTATTTCTGCCGGCCTTCCTTCAATATGATGCCTCTCGATCATATGAACTAATTCACCATCTTTAAAAAGTGCCATACTTGGCGAAGAAGGAGGAAAAGGAATCATTAAATCTCGAGCTGCATTAACAGCTTCAGTGTCAACGCCTGCAAAAACCGTAACGGCAAAATCAGGTTTTTTGTCATTCATTAGACTCATTTTGGCAGCAGGGCGAGCGTTGGCAGCCGCACAACCACATACCGAGTTAACCACAACAAGGGTCGTGCCCTCTTTTTTAATGGCACTCTCGACTGCTTCAGCCGTATATAATTCTTCAAACCCAGCAGAAGCCAGGTCGTCTCTCATAGGTTTTACCAATTCAGGAGGATACATATTTTGTTTTTTATCGATTTATAAAAGTTTTCAAAGATAACCAATTTGTCGTAGCTAGTGTGATTACCTTAACTTTTCGTTACCACTTGTATTGGGATGTAAAAGTATATCTTTGGCAAAAAAATTGATTTAGGGCATGATTAAATGGTTTGCAGCCTTTATTGGATTTACGATTCGCGGTTTTTCAGGAGCAATTCTGGGATTTCTCGTTGGAAGTTTTTTTGATAGCTTAAGTGGTGGAGGTAAAGGGCCAAGTACTGTTTTTGGAGATATGACAAGACAGTCTGTTACTCCGGCTGATTTTGAATTGAATTTACTCTCATTATGTTCTATTGTTATTAAGGCAGATGGTAATGTAAATCAGCGTGAAATGGATTATGTGCGGCAATACTTTGTTGCTACTTATGGAAAAGATAAAGCCAATGCTATTTTCAGGACTTTCAATGATATCAACAAAAAACGTGAGATTTCAGCACAACGAATATGCACATACCTAAATCAAAGAACAAGGTATGAGGTAAGATTACAATTATTGCACTTCTTATTTGGGATAGCCCAGGCCGATGGGTCTGTCAGTAATCCTGAAGTATCTAAAATTCGTGAGATTGCCGGGTATTTACGAGTAGCGATACGAGATTTCGAAAGTATTATGGCCATGTTCATTAAATCGGCTGATAATGCTTACAAGATTTTGGAGATAGATAAAACCGCTACAAACGATGAAATTAAGAAAGCCTATAGGACAATGGCCAAAAAATATCATCCTGATCGCGTGAATACTGAAAACGAGGCAATAAAGAAGGGAGCTGAGGAAAAGTTTAAAGAAGTACAAAAAGCCTATGAACAAATTCAAAAAGAGAGGGGTATATCATAAATTTAGTCAATAAAAAAGATGGATAGTTTTTTATTTTATATAGAATTGGGCCTAAACCATGTATTGGATTTTGCCGCTTATGATCATATTCTTTTTTTAACAGCGATGAGTGTACCTTTCACTTTTAAAAGTTGGAAAAAGGTATTGTTACTAGCGACAATATTTACTATTGCGCATTGTCTTTCTTTGGCCTTGTCGGTGTATGGTGTTTTGGTGATTGATGTTGCACTCATTGAGTTCTTGATTCCAGTGACAATTGCCTTGACCGCCATTTTCAATCTATTCTATATACGATCTGATCAAAATAGCAAGAGTATTTTACTCCATATGTTGGCAACAGCTTTTTTTGGACTGATTCACGGTTTTGGATTCAGTAATTATTTTAAAATGCTTATGGCAGAGGAAGATGAAAAGCTTTCGCCATTACTGGGTTTTGCAACTGGGATTGAATTGTCACAGGTCTTGATTGTATTGGTAGTATTATGTGTTGCTTACCTTGTGCAATCCGTTCTAAAATTTAAACAAACCTATTTTATTGCAATTTCTTCGATTTTAATTCTGCTTATTACAATACCCATGTTAATAGATACGTTCCCTAGATAGGCTTATGTTAAATTTAGCCTATTGTTTTGTTGAACCTTTTTAAAGCAGGTATATTAGTCCTTTACCATGAAAGCTGTTTTGTGATTTTATGAAGAAAACCAAACAAGAAAAATACGATAAGGCATATTTACGAATGGCTCAGGAATGGGGAAAGTTGTCCTTTTGCGAACGAAAGCAGGTGGGGGCGATTGTGGTTAAAGATAGAATGATTATTTCGGATGGATATAATGGTACGCCAACTGGTTTTGAAAACGTATGTGAGGACGAGGAAGGCTATACCAAATGGTACGTTCTTCATGCCGAAGCCAATGCTATTTCGAAAGTAGCATCGTCAACCCAATCTTGTGAAGGAGCCACGCTGTATATTACCCTTTCACCTTGCAGAGAGTGTAGTAAGCTTATTCACCAGTCTGGTATAAAACGTGTGGTTTATAAAAAGGCCTATAAAGACGGTTCTGGTTTAGAATTTTTGGAAAAGGCAGGGGTTGATTTGGTTCATATGCCCGTTATCGAAGAATCAGTTGTTGAATAGTTTTGATTTGAAGTGAAAAGAAAGCACAATTACATATTGCCAACGATTATTGCCGCAGCTCTGGCACTAGGAGTATTTGTCGGGGGGAAACTTCATTTTAATGATTCGCCGGAAAAGCTTTTTACCACAAACTCTAAAAAAGACAAACTAAATAGATTAATCGATTACATAGACTACGAATATGTAGATGAAATCGATACCGATAGTATTGTTGATGTTACTGTAAACAATATTCTTGAAAAATTGGATCCACATTCTGTTTATATCCCAAAACGGGATATGAATGAAGTTTCAGAGAATATGAAAGGGGATTTTGTTGGGATAGGTGTTAATTTTTACCCGTACAAAGATACGATTTCAGTCATAAGAACGGTTACCGACGGCCCCAGTTTCCTAAAAGGAATTTTACCAGGTGATCGTATTCTAATGGCCGGTAATGACACGCTGTTTGGCCGGAATTTAGAAAGCGAAAAGATTGTGGAAAAGCTTAAAGGTGAACGAGGGTCCAATGTTGAACTCACCGTTTATCGTAGAAGTGAGGATAAAACCTTTAAAGTAAATATAAAGAGAGATGTTGTTCCTATTAAAAGTGTTGAGGCGTACTTTATGATGACCCCAACAATGGGTTATATTAAAGTAAATCGTTTTGCCGAATCTACATTTAAGGAGTTTAAAAAAGCATTAAAGGAGCTGAGAAAGCAAGGAGCAAAGAAGCTTACTTTGGATTTAAGGGACAATCCTGGGGGCTATTTGGGAATTGCTGAGCAGATGGCCGATGAGTTTTTGGAAGATGGTAAATTAATACTGTTTACAAAAAACAAAAAAGGTAAGATTGATAATATTTATGCCACGGATAAGGGAAGTTTTGAAGATAAGCCCGTCTACGTATTGATAAATGAACGTTCAGCTTCTGCAAGTGAAATCATTGCCGGAGCACTACAAGATAACGACATAGGTACAATTGTTGGTAGAAGGTCTTTTGGAAAGGGTCTTGTGCAAAGAGAAATGGAACTGGGGGACGGTTCCGCAGTACGCTTGACAGTTTCAAGATACTATACCCCCACTGGGCGAAGTATTCAACGAAATTATGAAAAAGGGAACAAAGATTATTATAAGAAATTTACTGACAGATACCATAACGGGGAACTAGTATCGGTTGATAGTATAAAAGTGGCCGATTCGTTAAAATTTACAACCCCGAAGGGCAGAATCGTTTATGGCGGCGGCGGTATTATTCCAGATGTATTTGTGCCGATAGGCACTAATGAGGAAGAGGCGGTAGAAAGTATGGACAGCCTTGGGTTTCTATCATTCTTTGTATTTGAATATCTAGATGAAGATAGAAGTAGATTTAATGATGTTGACGAAGCAGAGTTCGTTCGAGACTTTAAGGTAGATGATATTCTTTTCGAAAAATTTGTAGATTATTCGGTAGCTCGAGGATTAAAAATGAGTTTCTACGATTTTGAAGATCAAATAAAGCTGTATTTAAAGGCGGCTTTGGCAGAACAACTTTTTGGGGCCAACATCCACGCAAAAATCAAGGGTTCAGCGGACGCAATGCTGAAAAAGGTTTTAGATTTAGATAGACCGATGATAAAACAGGCCGAAGCTGATAAAATAGAAGCGATAAATTAATCCTGATCTATTTTCTTTTGAATATTCTTTGAGACCATAAAAATCAACAACAAGACTATCGCGCACAAAGCAGCCAAAATACCTATAAGGGCAATGAAGCTATTTCCTTCAAAAGGGTTGTTGAAATCTACTAAGGTTACATTGTAGGCGATAAGTAATATGGCCAGAACAATCAATATAAGAATAAAGGTTTTATTCATTGGTAATCTGTCTATTTGAATAACACATTAATATTTGCAGCAAATAATTTAACCGCGATGGCAAGAAGAATCACACCGAATATTTTTTCTATGATACTGATGCCGTTCTTACCTAGTACCTTTTCTATTTTACTTGAGGATTTTAGAACTATATATACAAAGATAATGTTTATCAATATTGCAACAATAATGTTTTCTACCTGAAATTCAGCCCTTAAAGATAAAATAGAAGTCATGGTCCCAGCACCAGCGATCAATGGGAAAGCAATTGGTACGATTGAGGCACTTTCGGGAGCGTCATTTTTATAAAGTGTAATGCCCAAGATCATTTCTATGGCAAGAAAAAATAAAATAAAAGATCCCGCGACAGCGAATGAATAAACATCGATTCCTATCAACTTCAAGATTTCTTCTCCAATAAAGAGAAAGGCGATCATTATAATTGCCGCTACAACCGAAGCTTTTTCAGATTGAACATGCCCGACCTTTTTTCTTAACCCAATAATTACGGGAACACTACCTATTATATCTATTACAGCAAAAAGAACCATGCTCGATGTTGCAATTTCCCTAAAGTTTAAATTTAATTCCATAGTGATAAGTTTTCAAATGGCCGACAAATCTACGTTAATCAATCTGTATTTGGATCTCGGAAGTAATAAATCATCCGAACATTTAAGAAGTTAGATCTATCTTTGACCAAAAAATAGCATATAATGTTCCAACTGGGAAAGACGATTGTATCTGAGGAAATTATAGATAACGATTTTGTATGTAACCTTAGTGCTTGCAAAGGCGCATGTTGTGTTGATGGAAATGCCGGTGCTCCGCTGGAGGATAAAGAAACAGAAATCCTTGTCGACATATATAAAGATGTAAAACCCTTTCTTCGCGATGAGGGTATTGCTGCAATTGAGGAGCAGGGAGCATTTGTGAAAGGTGACGATGGTGAATGGGAAACCACTTTGATCAATAATAGTGAATGTGCTTATGTGATTTATAGTGATGACAATACGGCCAAATGTGGTATCGAGGAAGCTTATAATCAAGGGGCCGTATCTTGGAAAAAGCCTGTCTCTTGTCATTTGTACCCAGTAAGGGTAAGGGAGTATTCAGAACTTACAGCGGTGAATTACCACAAATGGCAAATTTGTGATTCAGCCTGTTCGTTAGGTAAAGAACTCAAGGTTCCAGTGTTTAAATTTGTAAAAGAGGCTTTGATTAGAAAGTTTGGTGAAGATTGGTACAAAGAATTGGAGAAAGTTGCCGCAGAATATGCTAAACTGTAGGTATGTGTAGGACTACCCTGGTGCCTGTAGCGTTACTTTCTTTGTCAAATAAATCAATTATGGTCACATCAAAGGTGTTTTGGTAATCCCTTGCAAAATTTGCAAGTCGCTCTTTAGTGATTTCAATGCCGACAGATTTACGTTTTAAGACTTTACTTTCTTTAATGATTTCTGCTGCATCTCTTCCAACGCCATTATCTGTTATGCTTATGTCAATAAAGTTATTACTTCCTCTGCTTACGTGCAGATCTATATTTTTTTCACCTTCTTTCGGAGAAAGACCATGCCATAAAGCATTTTCTAAGAAAGGTTGAAGTATAAGAGATGGTATTTTTATGGTATGTACATCAATATCTTCATCAATGGCAATGGTGAAATTAATCTCATTGGAGAACCGAATGTTTTCTATATTCATATACAACTCAACCGTTTCCAACTCCTCGGCCAAAGGAATTTCTTTCATTGAAGATGCTTCTAATATTTTTCGAATCAATTTGGAAAATTTGTTCAAATAATGAACTGCGTTCTTTTTTTCATTGTTTATGATGTAAAGCTTAATGGAATTCAAAGAATTGAACAAAAAATGTGGGTTCATTTGACTGCGAAGCATCGATTGTTCAAGAGTTAGTAGTTTTTTATCATTCTTTAACTGGTATTGTCTGTAAAGAATATAGAATATTCCCGCTAACAGCAGTAACCCAAATCCGCCAATTAAAAGGGAGGTTTTGTTTTTACGTAGTTTTATTTTCGCAATCTCATAATCCTTTGCAAGAACCTCGATTTCTTCATTCTTTTTTTCTGTTTTATATCTACTTATAACATCATTTACATACCTCAGATTTCTCTCATTAACAATTTCTTCATTGAATTCTTTGGCCATTTTGTAATATTCCATAGCCTCTTTATACTGGCCCCGATTTTCTGAGAGACCCGACAAATGTGAATTTGCCATTGATATGTTCATGGGAAAATTATATTGCTTTGCCAAAGAAAGACCGGTCTTAAGATTGTCTTCTGCCTTTACGAGTTTTTTTTGCTTTAAATAAGCTGCTCCCAAGTTTATATGAATTCCAGATGTTATGTGCTTATCTCCGATTTCTTTTGACGCCAATAGGGCGGGTTCAAGTATGTCAATAGCCTCATCCAATCTGTCTTGAAGTATATATACATTGGCAACACTGTTTTTACAAATGACCTTGCCTTTTTCATTGTTAATGTCTTCATTAATCGCAAGCGAAGTTCTGTAACCTTCTAAGGCCTTGTCAAGATCACCTTGAAGTTCGTAACATTCCCCAATATTTTGATGATTGATGGCAAGCCCCCATTTGTTGCCCAAATCCGCTTCAAGTTCAAGTGATCTCTGAAATTGCTCAATGGCAAAATCGTATTGCCCTAGGATTTGATATATATTTCCCAGTCCGTTTAAAGAAACATTGATGCTTCTCTTTAACCCTTTTGAAGGGTTTTTTACGGTTTCGGCCAGTTCAAGAGCCTCCTGAGTATAGTCCAAGGCAGAATTTATAGCATCTTTTCTCCGATAAATAACACCTAGCATATTAAGGCTGTAAACCCTGAATTCTAAGTTTTCACCTGTAGTTGCCGCCTCTAATGCATTTTGGTGCAAATTTATGGCCGTTGTAAATTGTGAAATATCGCGATACCTTCGACCAAGTTGGTTCAGGGCATAAGCTTGGCCACTGTAATACTTTTTTTCACCGGCTATATCTGAAAAATACCTCATCAAAGTGGTATCTTTCCTTGAAGGTCTTAAGACCACATCAAGTTCAGCGTAAGTCGTGGGACCTGAATTTATTAGACTATCAGAAATTCTTTTAAAATCATCCGGGATATTTTGACTACTCCCAACGCAAAAACAAAGGACTGCGAAAAAGAAAAAACCATATTTACATTTACCCATGAAACGTAATCTAAAAATTATATTGTGGAAGTTTTGGGTGAACATTTATGATTATATCATATCTAAGAAATCTGATTTCTTTTGTCTTGATACTGGTATTTTATGATTAGAACTGAGTACTACATAACCATCTGTTTTTAAAAACTCCTTGATTTTATGTAGATTGATAATATATGAATTATGAATTCTAAAAAAGGAATCATCTGGTAAAAGATCGTTGACTTCCTTTAACTTTTTGGTCAAGACAATTTTATTGCCATCCGTAAGATAAATGGTGCTATAATTACCATCGGATTCGGCATATAAGATTTCATCACTTTCTAAGAAAAGTAATTTGCCATCAGTATTGAAAGTGATTTTTTTATTGTGGGTATTTGAATTAAAATTCAAAAGGATTTTCTCTAATCTTTCCGAAGTATAGTTTCTAGAATTATATTTCTTTATTTTGACAATAGTTTCTTTCAAATCATCAGTGTCTATTGGCTTTAGCAAATAATCAATTGCCTCATTCTTAAGGGCCTTGATGGCATATTGATTATAGGCGGTCGTAATGACAACGGGGAAATTTTTGTTTGTCAATTTTTGTATAAACTGAAAACCATCCATTGTCGGCATTTCTATGTCCAAAAAAAGGCAATCTGGAGTGTTTTTTTCGAGATATTCCAAAGCTTCGAAAGGGTTTGTAAATGACGCGTTGACCTTGATTTCATTACTAAAATTGGTCAATTCCCAAGAAAGGCTTTGGAGGGCTTTTACCTCATCATCAACAATTACCGCTTCTAACATATTAAATAGTAGTATAGTAAGTTACTCAAATTTAGAATTAAGTTCGGAGTATTCAAGGGAATTTGTGTCAATGGAAGTATTTTAAGTATGATCGGTCTTATTCATATGAAAGACAGTTAGAATCATTTGGCTCTGCTCAAAATAAGGTAAAATCTTACAATATGCTAGCGCAATGTCACTCGTCAAAATATGAATTTGCCGATTATACACGTTTTATCACCATTTATACATAAGGCGAATGGTAATAAAACGGCATAGGATAAATTAGAGGAATTAAATTATGTTTTTGTTTCCCCCACATATTGTTGGAATAAAAAACAAGCTCATGAAAAAATGTATATTAATGTTTACTTTATTGGTTCTTGCCCTAGTGGTTGCAGTTTTGTTGGAAAATGATTCCGAAATTGTATCTGATAAGGGATTGCTATTAAGCGAGAACAGTATTGAAAACATTTCATTGGACAAATAAAAGTTTGATTAGAACCATTATTGAATTTAATTTAAACACTGACCATGTATCAATATATCTTCAAGTCCATTAAAATTGGTTTTTGGTTTTTGGCTCCTTTGCTGCTCATCTTAGATACTAGTATAGAAAAAGTTGAGGTTCCTAATGATTTTGATGGCTTTTATCATTTAAAAACCAGTGGGGTGGTAGAACAATCTTTGCAAGGCAAGGCCTTCTTTGAAACTACTCCTGGGTTTGATAGCGATGATTCCCCTTATTCTTCTTTAGCGTTGAAATTCAAAAGCAACAAACAAGAAAAAGCGCATATAATAGAGCTTATTATTTCAAAAAAAGGTCAACCTCAAGAATTGGGTGTTGGACAGTATGAGGTATCAAATAGTATTGAAGGATTGCTAAACGGTTTTGATGGTGTTTTTGGCTATGCAAATATTAAAATGACTGGGGAAAAACCTTTTTTTACAACAAAAGGAAAAGTGGTCATTACTCGAAAGAGCAAGATAGATTTAAAAGGGTACGTTAGTGTTGTCCTTATGTGTAATAAGGGCAAAAAATTATTTATTAAAGGGGATTTTCATGCGGTTAAACATGATTAGTGCTATGTAAGTTACTGAAACATAGGTTGTTTATGTGGTTTTATTTGTATTTATAACGCTCCTTAAATAAAAAACTAAATCTGTATCTAGAATATAGGTTTATTGAAATTACTGCCAATCAAAAAGGTACGGCTCAAGGGACATGTAAAGAAAAAGAACATGTAACTGTTCAAAGAACAGCCTGTCTGATGAAAAGCTACATATTGGCACCTAAGTTAATTCGTTAACTGAAGTGTGGCTCGATTATAGGTTTCGGGGGAACTACCTGGATCAGCGCAAAATGTGGTCAAATTGATTTTGATTTATCGGGGAGCCGTACAGTTTGGCAGTATTATTACTTCAAGCTTCTTCAAAAAGAATTTTCAATGTATTACCTTGATATTAAACCAAATAGTATAACGTTATATACTTTTTGGTTTATTTTGTTCGTTCGCTTTTTTATCCAAAATATTAATTTTGAGAAAGGCAATAAACATAGTGAGTGAACCTACATTTCAACATTTTCTGTTAAAAACTTTGTGGTTGAATTCAATATTCTACCCCTAGAAATCGGGCACTATTTTTCATCTTTGTTAGTCCCAACAGTAAGGTAATTATCATCTTACATAGCTAACTTTTAAATAAACAGAAATATGTCCACAGCCGTAGAGCCCATTTTACAGGAGAACAAAGACCGCTTTGTTATCTTTCCAATACAACATCATGATTTATGGGAATGGTATAAAAAACAAGAAGCCTGTATCTGGACTGCGGAGGAAATAGATCTTCACCAAGATCTTACTGACTGGAATACTAAACTTAATGATGATGAGAAATACTTCATCAAACATATATTGGCCTTTTTTGCTGCATCCGATGGTATTGTAAATGAAAATTTAGCTGAAAACTTTGTGAATGAAGTTCAATATTCTGAAGCAAAATTTTTCTATGGATTTCAAATAATGATGGAGAACATCCACTCGGAGACTTATTCTTTGTTGATTGACACGTATGTTAAAGATGATAAGGAAAAAGATATTCTTTTTAAAGCGATAGAGAACTTTCCTGCTATTAAGAAAAAAGCCGATTGGGCATTGAAATGGATAGAATCTCCAAGTTTTGCGGAAAGATTAATTGCTTTTGCTGCGGTGGAGGGTATTTTCTTCTCAGGATCGTTTTGCTCTATTTTTTGGTTAAAGAAAAGAGGGCTAATGCCAGGATTAACTTTCTCGAATGAACTTATTTCAAGGGATGAAGGTATGCACTGTGATTATGCCGTGCATCTACACAAGAATCATATTGTAAATAAAGTAACAAAAGAGCGTATTACTGATATAATAGTCGATGCACTGAACATTGAACGTGAATTCATCACAGAATCCTTGCCAGTGAGTTTAATTGGAATGAATTCAAAACTTATGACTCAATATCTCGAGTTTGTTACTGACAGATTGTTGGTAGAGCTTGAGTGTGACAAAGTATATAATTCAAGTAACCCATTTGATTTTATGGATATGATTTCCCTTCAAGGAAAAACAAATTTCTTTGAAAAAAGAGTATCAGAATATCAAAAAGCTGGTGTCTTGAACAAGGATAAGGATGAAGATGCCCAAAAAATCAGTTTCGACGCTGATTTTTAATTTTTTCAGACCGAAGAGGATGTAAAAATCAACTTGGTTGACACCCGAATATTATTTAACCTACACCAAAATGCCTGCAAGACTGGGATGTCTTTTCGGGTAATTACTAATAGACTAACCATAGTTCACTAAAAAACAAATGTAGCCACATGTATGTAGTAAAAAGAGACGGAAGAAAAGAGCTGATAATGTTCGATAAGATTACAGCGAGAGTACGAAAATTGTGCTACGGCCTAAATGGGCTTGTAGACCCTTTAAAAGTGGCCATGCGCGTCATTGAAGGTTTGTATGATGGCGTAACAACATCAGAACTGGATAATTTGGCGGCGGAAATAGCTGCTACCATGACAACCACTCACCCAGATTATGCAAAACTGGCTGCTCGTATCTCTGTTTCTAACCTACATAAAAACACCAAGAAATCCTTTTCAGAAACTATGGAGGATCTATATACTTATGTAAATCCAAGAACGGGAAAGAAAGCTCCGTTGTTATCTGATGAAGTCTACAAAGTAATTGCTGAAAATTCAGTAGCCTTGGATTCCACAATTATTTACAATCGGGATTTTGGCTACGATTATTTTGGTTTTAAAACTTTAGAACGCTCCTATCTTTTGAAATTGAATGGAAAGATCGCAGAAAGGCCACAGCATATGTTAATGCGCGTATCTATTGGAATTCATTTAGATGATTTAGATGCAGTTAAAGAGACATACGAGTTAATGTCCAAAAAGTATTTTACGCATGCCACGCCCACTCTTTTTAATTCAGGTACTCCAAAACCACAAATGTCATCCTGTTTTCTTTTAGCAATGAAAGATGATAGTATTGATGGTATCTACGATACATTAAAACAAACCGCTAAAATTTCGCAATCCGCAGGAGGTATAGGATTATCTATTCATAACGTTAGGGCAACTGGATCATATATTGCGGGAACCAATGGTACATCCAATGGAATAGTGCCCATGTTACAGGTTTTCAATGATACAGCAAGATATGTTGATCAAGGTGGCGGGAAGCGCAAAGGCAGCTTTGCTATTTACATGGAACCTTGGCATGCGGATATCTTTGAGTTCCTTGAACTAAAAAAGAACCATGGTAAAGAAGAGATGCGAGCACGTGATTTGTTCTATGCTATGTGGATTTCCGATTTATTCATGAAAAGAGTTGAGGCCAATGAAGAATGGACATTGATGTGCCCAAATGAATGTCCAGGGCTTTTTACAAACCATAGTGAAGAGTTTGAGAAGCTTTATCTAAAATATGAATCAGAAAATAAAGGCCGTAAGACGGTTAGGGCAAGAGAGCTTTGGGAAAAAATATTGGAATCCCAAATTGAAACGGGGACTCCTTACATGCTATATAAAGATGCAGCAAACCGTAAGAGCAATCAAAAGAATTTAGGCACTATCCGTTCATCAAATTTATGCACGGAGATTATGGAATACACTTCTCCAGATGAGGTTGCCGTTTGCAATTTGGCTTCAATTGCCCTACCCATGTTCATTAAGAACGGTGAATTTGACCATAAAGAATTGTTCAGGGTAACCAAACGCGTTACCAAAAACTTGAACAAGGTCATAGATAGAAATTATTATCCTGTCAAAGAAGCTGAAAACTCTAATATGAGGCACCGACCAATCGGACTGGGGGTCCAAGGTTTAGCAGATGCCTTTATTTTATTGCGTTTGCCCTTTACGAGTGATGAGGCTAAAAAATTGAATCAAGAAATTTTCGAAACCTTATATTTCGCGGCGGTTACAGCTTCGATGGAAGCAGCCAAAGAAGAAGGCAAATATTCATCTTATGACGGTTCCCCAATTTCACAGGGCGAATTTCAACATAACCTTTGGGGAATTAAGGATGAAGAGCTCTCAGGTCGTTGGGATTGGACCAAATTGCGCAAGGATGTAAAGAAAAACGGTGTTAGGAATTCTTTGTTGGTGGCGCCAATGCCAACAGCATCGACCTCTCAGATATTGGGTAATAACGAATGTTTTGAACCCTACACTTCGAACATATATACGCGAAGAGTGCTTTCTGGTGAGTTTATCGTAGTTAACAAACATTTGTTGGAGGATTTAGTTAATCTTGGTATGTGGAATGAGAATATGAAGCAAGAACTTATGCGCGCCAATGGTTCAATTCAGCATATTGAAACTATTCCACAGGATATAAGAGATTTGTATAAAACGGTTTGGGAGCTTAGCATGAAAGATATTATTGACATGAGTCGTCATAGAGGGTACTTTATTGATCAAAGTCAATCATTGAATCTTTTCATGGAAAATGCAAACTATTCAAAGTTGACATCAATGCATTTTTATGCATGGAAGAGTGGCTTAAAAACAGGAATGTATTATTTGAGAACAAAGGCTGCTGTTGATGCTATTAAATTCACATTAGACAATAGTAAAAAGAAAGAGGAACCTGTCGAAGCTGAAGTCCCTTTGGCTGCCACACCGGCACCAGGGGTGGCAAATGCAATTGAGGTGAAACCAACCCCTGTTGCACCGCAACAAGAATTGGATATTCAACCAATGAGCCCACAGGAGATGAAAGAAATGATTGCACGAGCCAAAGAGGGGCAAGCTGATGATGATTGCTTAATGTGCGGATCATAATGATTCAAAATTCATGACTATGTGTATTAAAAAAGCCCAGCAATTTGCCGGGCTTTTTTTGTTCAACTCTTATGTAAGATTAATTTATTATTTAATAAACCTAATATGATTCCTCTCAAAAATTCATGACAGGAACAACTTTTATAAAGTCACCTTATTATTTTTTAAAGTAATAAGGTCTTATTGCAACAGAAAAAATGTAAGCTGCAACATAAATAAGAAGTAGTATGATATATTTGTCCATGCCCCGATAAAATATTCTATAATGTATATACGCAATAAAAGCTCAAAAAGTTGCCCTTGACTTTATTTATTTGTCAATAATACATGTTAAATATTTACAATATCGCGTTTTATGACAATTTTATGAAATTATGAAGTATGCGCGATAGATAAATAAAAAACTCCAGGAGAATGAAAATGTCTTGAACGGATTTATTCTTTCAATGTGCGTTTAAGAAATTGTCGATACCCTATTTTGGAAAGAAAAAGCAATGAGATATAAACACTTAGAACTGTCAAATACGATATCATAATATATGAAACGAAAAAGTAGGTAAAAGATTACATTTATTCGATGAAGTGTAATTTTTTCTATAAAAATATCTGAAAACTTAAATGTATATGCCTTTTTTGCACCTTATCTTTATGGTATCTTTTTATTCTACCCGATAAAACCCAGAATCATGAAAAATCAAATTTTAAGGGTACTAGTTTCACTGGCCTTACTGCTTGTTTGCACTGTTCAAAGTCAAGAAAAATATGAACCTACTTCAGAGAATTTGGAGAACAGGATCTGGTTTCAAGATGCGAAATTTGGCATGTTTGTTCATTGGGGTGTTTATAGTGTGTTAGGCGGTGGTGGTGATACCGGCATTGCAGAATGGATTATGCAAAACAAAAAGATACCTATTTCACAGTATGAGAAGGTTCCAGATTTTTTCAACCCAATAGATTTTGATGCCGAAGAATGGGTTACTATGGTAAAAAATGCTGGTATGAAATACATTACCATTACAAGTAAGCACCATGATGGCTTTGCCATGTACGATTCTAAGGTGTCTGATTATAATATTGTGGACAAAACCCCTTATGGTAAGGACGTGATTAAAATATTGGCTAAGGAAAGCAGAAGACAGGGTATTAAACTTTTTTTC
Organism: Maribacter sp. HTCC2170; assembly: GCF_000153165.2. Lineage (NCBI taxonomy): Bacteria > Pseudomonadati > Bacteroidota > Flavobacteriia > Flavobacteriales > Flavobacteriaceae > Maribacter > Maribacter sp. HTCC2170. The sequence goes on along the minus strand of NC_014472.1, from coordinate 1,397,290 downwards.
TACTACTCTCAATTGGATTGGCATCATCCAGATTACTTTCCTCGAGGTAAAACAGGTCAAGGATTTACGGGCAGAGAAGAAAAGGGAGATTGGGATGCATATTTAAATTTCATGAATACCCAATTAAATGAACTATTAACTAATTATGGGCCTATTGGTGGTATTTGGTTTGATGGTATGTGGGATAAGATTGATGAGAATTGGCAATTGGACAAAACTTATAAACTTATTCATGAATTGCAGCCAGGAACTTTGATTGGGAGCAATCATCATGTTAAACCTTTTCCTGGAGAAGATTTTCAGATGTTTGAACAAGATCTTCCTGGTGAGAACACCACAGGATGGCAGGGTTCACACATAAGTGAATTACCGCTTGAAATGTGTTTGACAATCAATGGTTCATGGGGATTTAATCTTATTGACCAAAAACATAAGACTCCAAAAGAATTGGTTCATATGCTTGTAAAAGCAGCGGGAAGAAACGCCAATCTTTTATTGAATGTTGGTCCCATGCCCAATGGAAAAATACAGCCTGAACACAAAGCATCATTAGATGCTATGGGTAAATGGATGGAAATAAACGGAGAAACTATTTATGGCACTAGAGCAGGAATAATAGGGGCTGAAGATTGGGGTGTAAGTACTCAAAAAGGAAAAAAGTTGTATATCCATATTTTGGATTGGAAAAAAGAAGCTTTGCTTATTCAACCATTCGACCAAAAAATAAGGGATATAAAATTCTATAACGATAAGTCTAAGGTACAATATAAGCTTAATGAATATGGCTTATTACTCAAACTACCGAAAGGTAAAAGAACAGATTTTGATACAATTATTGAGATAACCCTAAAATAAAACTACAGAAAGGAATCTACCTCTTTATAAGCATCGATTACAGCTTGCTCACCCAATTGGTCAGGTTTGGAATTTCCATGTTCCATACCCAATATTCCATTGAATCCTTTATCGTGAACCCATTTAAAAACATTTTTATAATTAATTTCGCCTGTGGTGGGTTCTTTACGACCAGGGTTGTCCCCTATTTGTATATAGGCGATTTCATCCCAAGAAGCTTCCATGTTTGGAATTAAATTACCTTCCTGAATCTGTTGATGATAAATATCAAACAAAATCTTGCAAGAAGGGGAGTCAACAGCTTTACAGATTTCATAGGCCTGGGGCGAATCTGTAAGAAACAAACCGGGGTGATTTCTAAAATTTAAAGGCTCCAGTACCATTACCAAGTTATGGGGTTCTAATATTTCTGAAGCTTGTTTTAAACTTTCAATAACATGGGCCCTTTGATAACCAGGTTGTTGTCTCAGATCCACATGACCGGGTACGACTGTCATCCATTTGGCATTAACGCGTTTTGCAACGTCAACTGATTTTTTTATGTAATCTAAAAACTCTTCTCTTTTAGTTTTGTCGCCCGACGCTAAATTAGGTTCTCTCCAATAGATTTCATGTGCCACGAATACTCCCATTTGTAAACCTCTATCTTTCATGGTTTGTGCCATTCTTTCCTGAAGTTCAATAGTCCTTGTCCTCATACCATTGTCTTCAAATGCTGTAAAACCTTGATCTGCCATAAAATTCAATTGATCAATGGGGTCATCACCAGCGTGATGTTTGAACATACCCAAGTGTGGAGCATATTTTAGATTGAATTTATGCTTTACAGCAGTTTGATCGCTAGCACCAAAGGCTAAATTACCACCAATTGCAATGGCCCCACTGGTCATTGCCGTTTTTTGAATGAAGTTTCTTCTTTTCATAATAGTTATTTTAAAGGGCCCAAGCTTTGCCCCCGGTTAATTCTTCTGGATTTCCACATGCGATGTACTCCCCTGGGACTGGCAAGTATACCAAAACATTTTCTCCTACATACTCAGAGGTTTTATAACCCCAAACCGCCATTCCTCGCAGATTTTTGGCAAAGGCATTTCTGGCTACTTCATCATCAAGTTCAACCTTGGTTCCTTCAGACAAGGCACCCATATATTTTTCCAAGGCCTCATCATAGGTAGTCTGTTGTACTTTTGAAATTTTTAACGCCGAGGTCAAAACCTTTTCTAGTTGTTTTGAGGTTAAATCAGCTGCATTTTCTTTGCCGTTATCCCTAAGAGCTTTATCAATGAATTTGTTCATGGCCATTTTAAAGAGGTCTTGTTGCTCTTTAAGCATTACCTGATCAGCAAAGCGATCAATAAAAAGGTTTACTTGTACCTCAGTGGCAGAAGGGGTATCCGTTTTCGGAAGTATAATGTCTACTAGGTGTGTAAGAACAGAACCTTCCTCTTTGGAAAAGAAGTCAGGTGTCCATTCAAGAACATTTTCAGATTTACAGCTCTGAACTATGCTTATCAATGTTGGGGTTGCCACAACATAGCCCAATGATAGCCCCATATTTTTAAGTGCTTTTCTTCTATCCATTATAAATTTCCTTTTTTAAGTTCTTGAGCGGCATGGTTAGCAGCTCTTGCAGTAAAGGCCATATAGGTTAGTGAAGGATTTACACAACTGGCTGAGGTCATGAATGCACCATCTGTCACATACACATTTGGCACGTCATGCAATTGATTATATCCATTAAGCACCGAAGTTTTTCTATTTCTTCCCATCCGTGCAGTTCCCATTTCATGTATTCCTAGGCCTAATGCGCCTGGATTATCAAAGGGTTGTACATCGCGTAATCCCGCTTTTTCCAGCATATCAACTGCAGATTCTTTCATGTCTTTTCGCATCTCCCATTCGTTTTCTTTGAATCCTGCATCGAAAGTCACGGTAGGTAATCCCCATTTATCCAGTTTATCATAATCCAAGGTCATTCGGTTGTCTTCGTAAGGCAAGACCTCTCCAAAACCTCCCATACCAAAGGTCCAACCTCCTGGTTTTAAAATAGCGTCTTTTAAACCTTTTCCAAAAGAAAGTTCGGCAATTTGTTCCTCCCAATTTCCTCTTGTGGCACCTCCTTGGTAACCGAAACCACGTTTGTATTCTTTTCGATTTGTGGCACCACCTAGATTTCTAAAACGTGGTAAATATATTCCACCGGGTCTTCTTCCTTTATAATATTTGTCCTGAAATCCATCAAATTTCCCTGAAGCACCTACACCTAAATGATGATCCATAATATTTCGTCCTAATTGATCCGAATCATTTCCCAAGCCATTTTCGAACCGATTTGATTTTGATTGCATTAGAATAGAAGTGGATGCTATTGCTGAAGCGCAAAGGAAAATTACCTTTGCTTTGAATTCAAATTCTTCGTTGGTCTCTCTATCAATAACTTTTACACCTGTCGCCCTTTTCGTATCAGCGTCATAAATTACCTCATGAACAATAGAATCAGGTCTCAACGTCATATTCCCTGTACGTTCAGCAGCCGGCAGCGTGGAGGAAAGACTACTAAAATAAGCTCCAAAAGGACAACCTCTAATACAACGATCCCTAAACTGACATCTTTGTCTACCTTTAAAATCTTTATCACTGTTTATATGAGCGATTCGACCTCCTGTCATTACTCGATCTTCATAGTTTTCAGCTACACTTTCACGAACATGTTGTTCAAGACAATTTAATTCCATCATTGGTTCAAATTGCCCATCGGGGAGCTGTTCAAGTCCCAATTTTTCACCAGTGACCCCGATATAGGACTCTACCTTATCATACCAAGGAGCGATGTCTTTATATCTTACCGGCCAATCAACTGCAATACCTTCTATTGAATTGGCTTTGAAATCAATATCACTCCAACGATAGCTATGACGGCCCCATTGTAATGAACGCCCACCAACATGGTAACCACGCATCCAATCAAAACGCTTGGTTTCATTGTAGGGGTGTTCTAGATCATTTACAAACCATTGTGAGCTAGCTGCGTGTGCTGTGTACCCTGTCCTATTCTGTTTTTCCTGTTTGGCAATCATTTCCCTTGTTGGTTGCCCTGCATTGGGAAAATCCCAGGGGTCTTTATGTGCTGTGGTATAATCCTCAACATGTTTTACCATTCTACCACGTTCTAGAACCAATGTTTTTAACCCATTTTCACATAATTCTTTTGCAGCCCAACCACCGCTAATACCTGTTCCAACGACGATTGCATCATAAGATGATTGCTCGTCGTTGTAATAAAACTTACCCATATTTTAAATTGTTTACCCTTTAAATGTATTAAATATTAAATTAATTTTCTAAATTTAAAATTCATTCATTCCCCCAATAAAATAACGCAAACGTTATAGTTAGTCAAAGCAAAATTTCCGTTATAAATCAAGATTATGAAAAGATCCATGGTATACCGCACTAGTACCTTTTTAGCCTTAATACTTTTTATGACCTGTATAATTTCATGCAGGGAAACCAAAAAGGAGGCATCGAAAAATAGCGAAGCATCGGAAATGAAAGCCAAACAAAGCGATCCATTTTTTAAATTGTCATTGGCGCAATGGTCCATACACAAGATGATTCGTAATGACAAGGTCGATCCTTACTCCTTTGCTGAAAAAGCGAAAGAATGGGGTTTTACCGGATTAGAATATGTCAGTCAATTATATCCAGCGGATTTAGAGAATAATGAATATTCTAAGGAAGCCATGAAAACCTTTATTGATAAATCAAACGCTGAGGCAAAAAAACATGGTATGCAGAACGTTTTGATTATGATAGATAGACAAGGTAATTTGGCCGTAAGCGATGCTGCAGAAAGAAAAGCTGCAGTTGAGCGGCATTTCAAATGGGTAGATGCTGCCGCATCCATGGGATGTCATTCTATACGTGTGAACCTCGCTGGGAGTGATGAACCTGAAGAGTGGATGGCCAATTCAGTTGATGGATTAACTCAATTGGCGACTTACGCAAAGGATAAGAATATCAACGTTATCGTAGAAAATCACGGAGGCTTGTCATCAAATGGTGCTTTGTTGGCTGAGGTAATGAGCAAAGTGAATATGGATAACTGTGGGACGTTACCAGATTTTGGAAATTTCTGTATCAAACGTTCACCGACAGGATGTGAAGAGGCATATGATAAATACAAAGGGGTAAAAGAGTTAATGGTCCATGCAAAGGCAGTTAGTGCAAAATCCAATAATTTTGATGAGTTGGGGAACGAGACTGAAATAGATTACGTGAGAATTCTTCAAATGGTCAAAGATGCTGGGTATAAGAGTTTTATTGGTGTTGAATATGAAGGGAGCGAACTTAACGAAGAGCAAGGAATAATCGCAACCCGTGATTTACTATTAAACGCGGCTCAGAAAATAAAGTAACGTAAAACAGTTATGAAGGTATTTTTCAATCATTTGTTCGACTACAATTTTTATTGCAATAAAAAATTAATTGAGGAATGTATTAGGTTGAATAATGCACCTAAAAAAAGCATTGAACTTTTTAGTCATATTCTCAATTGTCATCATTTATGGAACTCAAGAATACTTTCGAAACCAATGGAATACGGTATATGGCAGATTCACTCTGTTTCGGATTGGGGAGACATACATTATGAAAATCAACGTAGTTCGTTTGAGATAGTCACCAATGCTACGGATTTTGATAAAAGAATTGATTATGAGAATACCGAAGGCAGGTTGTTCACCAACACCCTACAGGAATTGTTATTTCAGATAATCAACCACTCGACCCATCACCGAGGACAAATTGCCATGGATTTTCGTAATAACGACATAGAGCCCATTAACATGGACTATGCTTTTTATAAGAGATAAGAACAACAAGACATGAAAAAAATTATCCAGATTCAATTATCAGTAATGATGTTTCTGGAATTTTTTATTTGGGGAGCTTGGTATGTGACAATGGGTACTTATCTGCCGAATACTTTAGGGACAACCGACCCTGAAACCGCCATGGCATACTCAACACAATCTTGGGGTGCGATTCTCGCTCCGTTTATAATTGGATTAATTGCTGATAGGTATTTTAATGCGGAAAGGATTTTAGGGGTTTTACATTTGTTGGGGGCACTTCTCATGTACCTCTTGTATAGTGCTACAGATTATACCACTTTTTATCCTTATCTATTATTTTATATGATAATGTATATGTCAACGCTGGCATTGGTAAACTCAGTTTCGTTCAATCAAATGAAGGATCCAGCAAAGGAGTTTTCCTTTATAAGGGTTTTTGGTACACTAGGTTGGATAGCTGCAGGATTACTTATTAGTTATCTAAGCTGGGATTCGGCAAAAGGTATCTCAGAAGGTATGTTAAAATATACTTTTCTTATGGCATCCATTTGCTCTGTAATTCTGGGTGTATTTAGCTTCACTTTACCAAGAACACCTCCAATAAAAAATTCAGATAAAAAAACCTCACTTTCTGAAATATTAGGGTTGGACGCTCTGGCTCTATTAAAGGACCGAAATTTTCTTTTATTTTTTATTTCTTCCGTATTGGTTTGTATTCCATTGGCATTTTATTTTCAAAATCTAAGCGTATTTCTTACGGAATCGAATGTTGACAATTCTACGGCTTGGTCTTCTATTGGCCAGTTTTCAGAAATCATGTTTTTATTACTATTGCCATTCTTTTTGAAAAAATTTGGATTCAAAAAAACGATAATAGTGGGCATGTTGGCATGGATCGCACGTTATATACTTTTCTCATTTGGGAATAGTGGTGATCTTTTCTCACTATTGGTTTTGGGTATTTTTCTTCATGGTATTTGTTATGACTTCTTTTTTGTCTGTGGCCAAATATATACAGATAGCAAGGCTGGGAAAAAATATAAAAGTGCAGCACAAGGCCTGATAACGCTTGCAACCTATGGCATAGGAATGTTAATTGGTTTTTGGGTTTCCGGTATGATAACAGATTCATATTTGAATGAAAATGCAGGTCATGATTGGGCCAGTATTTGGTTGTTTCCTGCAGGATTTGCCTTTGTTGTATTCATTTTCTTCACACTTTTTTTTAAAAACGAGAAGATTACTTATAAAGCTTAGTAATTTTATATAAATTAAAAGTAGATATACTTAATATTAAATTAAATCAATCATGCCAAAAAAATTAAGACTTGGAGTAATAGGTGGTGGTGGGGATTCTCTAATCGGAATTTTACATCGTGTAGCTTCACAGATAAATGATAATTATGAAATTGTAGGGGCGGTCTTTAACCCAGATTTCAAACTGAACAAGGCCTTTGCTCGGGAGATAGATGTGCCTTTGGATAGGATCTATGAAGATTTTGATACTTTCATAGACGAAGAAATGAAGCTTCCTGAAAATATAAGGATTCAAGTTGTTTCGGTACTTACCCCAAATTTTTTACATTATCCGATGGCTTTGAAGCTTCTGGAAAATGGTTTCCATGTAATTTGCGAAAAACCAATGACAACGTCTTTGGATGAAGCAAAAGCACTTCAGAAAGCGCATAAAAAGGCAGGAGCAGTATTTGCTTTGACCCACACCTATACAGGTTACCCTATGGTTCGTCAAATGCGGGAAATGATCAAAAAAGGTGCTTTAGGTAAAATCCATAAAGTCGATGCAGTGTATTATCAAGGATGGATAAATACCATTATTCACGATAAAAAGAAAAGATCTTCGGTATGGCGTCTTGATCCTAAAAAAGCAGGAATAAGCTCTTGCATAGGTGATATTGGGGTACACGCCTTTAATATGGTTGAATATACCACAGGGTTAAAGGTAAAGTCAATCTTAAGCGATTTCAACTACTTGTACAAGGATAATAAGATGGATGTTGACGGCACGGTGCTTATTCGCATGGGGGACCATATTAAAGGTGTTATTCGCTCCAGTCAAGTCGCAACAGGAGAAGAGAATGGCCTTGCTATTTCAATTTATGGGGAAAAGGCAGCTTTCCGCTGGGAACAGGAAAACCCCAACTTTCTTTATGTTTTGAGTGATACTAAACCTACACAGGTTTATAAACCTGGACATGCCTATAATACAAAGCTATCGCTAGATGGCACAAAACTACCACCTGGTCATCCAGAAGGTATTTTCGATTCAATGGCCAATATTTATAAAGGTGCTGCAAAGGCAATTAGAGGGCGAAAATACAATGATGGCGAATTCCCGACCATGTTGGACGGTGTAAGGGGAATGAATTTTATTGAAGCGACAGTTGAATCCCATAAAGGAGGAAACGTATGGGTTAAAATGGGATAGTTGTTGAAATACCTATAATGAAAAACGCCCTCATATAAGGGCGTTTTTTGTTTATTTTTTTCTTTCGAATACTTTCTCGAATTCTTCGCAAACTATAATCATGCTGTCTCTCGGAACCCTGTTAAATTCTTCCAACTCTCTTTCATAATAATCCCAATGTACTTTTTTCCAATATTCTAAACTCTTATCACCTTCACCTTCTAATTCAGCATATGATTTATCAATACTAAAAAAAGGCTTTATTCTAACTGCTGTGGTTTTAACAATACACTGGGCTTTGCCTTCCCAATCTGTAACAACACTAAAATCGCCAATTTTTGGCAAAGGTTCTTTTCGGTATTGAAGACCTAAGAGAGAGTGAGAAGTAGCACGTTTTATTCCTTTCTTTACCAATTTAGCACATTCATTAGCATCATTTTCGTTATCGCAAAAATGAATCGCTTTCGGAGCCTCTGCAAAAGCATCCTCTAAATGATTGTCCAAATAATCTCCCCACATGTTTCTGGCTGATGCATTGTCCATGTTTGTATTGAAAATTTTAAGTTTATGGTTCTATTAAATATAGTATTGTAAAAATGTACAATAATTTAACGAAAAAGCTTTTAGTTTAGTGCTTTAATATTGATTGGCAGCAAGACTTCAAATTTTTTATACCGGCTTTTTTATTAAAAAACGAGTGTAAAATTCTTACGCTGTTCAAAAACAATGTGATACCCTGTTTAATTTCTGATCTATTCCATATCTTTATAAATCAAGGTTTTTAGACATAACCATTATTTAAATCATTAAGTATCTGGTTTGGCCTTAATCAAATTATTTATGTAAGCGATAATGAATTTATTAAAAATAAAGAAATGAAAACAATTAAGGGACCAGCGGTATTTTTGGCTCAGTTTGTAGATAGTAAAGCACCATTCAATACATTGGATGGAATGTGTAAATGGGCTGCGGATTTGGGATATAAAGGAATTCAAATTCCAACTTGGGAGAATTTTTTGATAGATATAGATAAAGCGGCTGATAGTCAAACTTATTGTGATGAACTAAAAGGAAAAATAAACTCATACGGTTTGGAGATTACTGAGCTTTCAACACACCTACAGGGTCAGTTGGTTGCAGTAAACCCAGCCTATGACTTGATGTTCGATAATTTTGCCCCTGACAGTGTCAAGAACAACCCTAAGGCAAGAACCGAATGGGCTGTTGATGTGGTAAAAAAGGCAGCTACGGCAAGCCGAAGGTTAGGAATTAAAGCCCATGCTACATTTTCTGGAGCACTTTTGTGGCATACATGGCATCCTTGGCCTCAAAGACCAGCTGGTTTGGTGGAGATGGGATTTGAGGAGTTGGCGAAAAGGTGGATGCCCATATTAAATCATTTTGATGAGCAAGGGGTAGATGTATGCTATGAAATACATCCAGGAGAAGATCTTCACGATGGTGATACTTTTGAGCGGTTTTTAGAAGCCACGGGCAATCATAAAAGAGTGAATATACTCTACGACCCAAGTCACTTTGTTCTTCAACAATTGGATTATATTACGTATATAGATCATTACCATGAGTTCATAAAATCTTTTCATGTAAAAGACTCTGAGTTTAACCCAACTGGAAAAAAAGGTGCTTTTGGAGGGTACAATGATTGGGGAGATAGAGCGGGACGCTACCGTTCATTGGGCGATGGTCAAATAGACTTTAAGAGTATCTTTTCTAAATTAACTCAATATGGTTGTGATGTTTGGGCGGTAATGGAATGGGAGTGCTGTATAAAAAGTCCTGAACAGGGAGCCAGAGAAGGGGCTGTGTTCATCCAAGATCATATTATCGAAGCCACCGAAAAGACTTTTGACGATTTCGCTGGAGCTGAAATTGATAAGGGAGTGTTGAAGAAAATTCTCGGAGTCTAGATTGACAGACAAGCGATACAAGTTAGCGGAATTACGGAGTCTAGTAAGAGTGGTGATTTGTTTTTGATTTTAAAAGAGATTATAAAACCCAGCAATACGGCAATCTACACGTAATACTTACCTTTGCGTCAAAATAATTTTGAATTATGATTCAATCCATGACAGGATTTGGGAAGTATGTTGTACAACTTCCATCTAAGAAGGTGACAGTAGAGCTTAAATCGCTCAATAGTAAAAGCCTCGATTTAAATGCAAGAATGCCTTCTGCCTATAGAGCAAAAGAACTTGAGCTTCGCAAAACAATAGCCAATTCACTTTTACGTGGTAAAGTTGATTTTGGTCTTTACGTTGAAGAAACTGGTGATGAGACATCTACACAAGTAAACGAAGGTGTTGTAAGGAAATACATGAGCAACTTAAGAGCCATTGCGGACGGAGATGATTTACGTCTTTTAGAAATGGCCTTGCGATTGCCGGATGCCATGAAAACAGAGAGAGAAGATATTGAGGATGAAGAATTTGAAGCTATTCAATTGGCACTCAAAGAAGCTTTAAAGGAAATCAATAATTTCCGGTCTGAAGAGGGTGCCGTTCTCGAAAAGGATTTTGTACAAAGATTAAATACTTTAAATGAGTTGTTGGAAAAGGTTAAGACCATAGATCCAGAAAGACAGGCAACAATTCGTGAACGCTTGGAAAAAGCAGTAAATGACCTTAAGACCGAAGTCGATGAAAATAGATTTGAACAAGAACTTATTTATTACCTCGAGAAATACGATATCACCGAAGAAAAGGTAAGATTGGCCAATCATTTGGATTATTTTAGTAAAACCTTAAACTCAAATGACAGCAATGGGAAGAAGCTAGGTTTTATAAGTCAAGAAATTGGTCGGGAAATCAATACTATTGGATCCAAGGCTAACTTTGCCCCCATGCAGCAACTAGTAGTGCAGATGAAAGATGAGTTGGAAAAAATAAAGGAACAAATGCTAAACGTGCTATAATGAAAGGTGGTAAGTTAATTATTTTTTCTGCCCCTTCAGGTAGCGGCAAGACGACCATTGTAAAGCATCTTTTAAAACAGCCAGAACTTAATTTGGCTTTCTCGGTATCTGCAACTTCAAGAGCTAGGAGAGGAAAAGAAAAAGACGGGGAACATTACTATTTTCTTCATGTTTCAGAATTTAAAAAACATATTAAGAATGATAACTTTTTAGAGTGGGAAGAAGTATACCGTGATAACTTTTACGGCACGTTAAAAAGTGAAGTTGAGCGCCTTTGGGCTGAAGGGAAAAATGTGATTTTTGATATTGACGTGGTCGGAGGTTTACGAATAAAAAAGAAATTCCCTAAGGAAACGTTGGCAGTATTTGTAAAGCCCCCAAGTGTTGATGAACTGAAGATTCGATTGAAAAAACGCAGTACCGAAAGTGATGACAAGATAAATATGCGAATTGCTAAAGCCTCTGTTGAGCTTGCCACAGCACCACAATTTGATATAATAATAAATAATTACGATTTGGAGACGGCTCTTAATGAGGCCCATACACTGGTCGCGGATTTTGTTGGCGCTGATAAATCGATAAACGAGGAGTGAATGAAAAAAGTTGGACTTTATTTTGGTACGTTCAACCCAATTCATATTGGCCATTTAGCCATTGCTAACCATATGGTTGAGTTCTCGAATTTAGATGAGATTTGGTTTGTTATTACGCCCATGAGCCCATTTAAAACTAAAAAGTCTTTATTGGACAATCATCATCGCTATCAAATGGTTTATGAAGCTGTAAAAGACTACCCAAAGTTGAAGCCGAGTAAGATTGAGTTTGATTTGCCACAACCCAATTATACAGTCAATACACTGGTGCAATTGGATGAGGAATACGGGGATGACTATCATTTTTCATTGATAATGGGTGAGGATAACCTGAAAGGGTTTCATAAATGGAAGAATTATGAGACTATATTGGAGAATTATTCCATTTATGTGTATCCTAGGATATCATCGGGTACAGTGGATCACCAGTTTAAAAATCATAGTAAGGTGTATAAAGTAGATGCGCCGATTATGGAGGTTTCCTCTACATTTATTCGGAAGAATCATAAACTGGGAAAGAACATACGTCCTTTACTGCCAGATTCAGTTTGGAAATATTTGGATGAAATGAATTTTTATAGATAAGGACATAATAAAGAGGCCCCATTAAGATTAAATAGGGCCTCTTATTTTCAGAATGAGATCAATTAAAGAAATTCACCAGTATCATCAATCTTCACTCTCATTATTTTGTCACCGTTCTTAAGTTTAACCTTATAGCTTTTGTTAGCGCCTTTCTTTTGGTTGTAAGTTACTCGATATACATCATTGACAACCTTCCATTTAGGGAATCTCTCAGCAACGGCATTTCTTACTGCAGTTGGAAGTTTAACGTCTTCAAACCTTTCTATTGTTCTGATTATTTCACCTTTAGTATTATAAGCTGCAACTATTTTTCCTTCTGGAATATAGAATGAAACATAGTAAAACCCGAAATCATCTTGGTAAAAATCAGAATCCTTTACGTTATAAGCAGCTACTTTTCTTTCTAACATTTTTACAGGAATAGCCACCTCTTTAGAATCTATTGCATTGAGGTATTTATAGTTAACGGCAGTTACAACTACTTCGGATAACTCCTCAACCTTAGGGATCTGGGCAAATACTTGGCTTGTTAAGCCAATTACAAATAAACCAATTAGAAACTTTTTCATGATTAAATTATTTAAGGATTAATAAATTGGTCGACCAGCGTCCATAATCTAACCATTATGTTCAATAAATTTAATCTAATTCCATGCCCTGCACAATGATGTAAATCAGTTGGTTGCTATGCGATTTATATAAGGAAGGATTGCCGTATTTGGCAAATGCAAATAGTATGACTGGCGACTAATGGTTCAGTTTAATACGCTTAAATTTGATTTTCTTGTAATTATCTGTTTCGTAGATGACCCCTAGTATATTCTTATTAAGTTTTACCATATCTGAGTATGCTGAAAAACCATTATGAACTTTAATAATCGACTTCCAAGTTTTAGCTTCATCGCTGCTTGCCATAAGAATTAGATTCACTCTTTTATCTCTGTTGGACGGTGTTGAAAACAATAACAAATTTTGTTTTCCGTGTTGGTTACTGCCCCATCTTAATAAGGCTGATTGTACAATTGGACTAGGGAATTTACTGGATTCAACAATGGGTTGTGAAAATGAAAGGCCACCGTCTATGCTATAAGTTTCTCCTCGATTTTTCTCTTTAGAGCCACCTAAATGATCACGGGTGTTCACGTAAATAGAACCGTCGTTCAGTTCAACAATGGTCGTTTCGTTGGATTGTACCGTATCAGTTAAATTATTGTCAATGGCGCCAATTTTCCAGTTTTCACCTTGGTCGTCAGAATATATGAGGGCCATACAATACGCCTTATTTCCTTTTTCGATACTTATGGCGACAGGGGCCACTAATCTGCCTTTATGGGGACTTTGTTTCAATTCAATGCCATGCACGGGGCCAATTGCATGCCATCGCCAATGGGGAAGCTTAACGTCTTTAGTAATATCTTTTGGGGTAGACCATGTTTTCCCATCATCAACTGAATGAATAACCAATGCTCTACGCTGATTTTTTGGCTCGTAATCTTTATTAAGAATGTCGTGTTCGCTTTGTGGGGTAATATTGAAAAGCAAGACTATTTTGTTTTGTGACTTTACATAAATGGGGACGGGATTCTGTACTGCGATGGTATCCTCATCCACAAGAATTTGTATGGGTTGCCATGTCTTTCCTTTGTTAAGCGATCTACGATATACTAAATCAATGTTTCCGAAATCACTTGTGGAATTTTTCCTCCCCTCGGCAAAAGCTATAACCGCTTTTTTAGATTTTATTAGGGTGGGTATTCTATAAGAATAATAACCATTTAGCCCTGAATAGAACGGAGTCGTCACATTACTTGAATCTTTTGATAGGTCTCTCGTATTCTGGGAAAAAACTAATCCTGTAAATACAATAAATAAAATATAAGGCAGTAATTGCGAGCATGTTTTTGACATTGTCTTATTTTTTATGTGTTAAGATTCTTCCGTTCTTTAATTGGGTATAAGAAGCATTATCAATACTCAGTTGCCCATTTATGATTGCGTATTTTATTCCATGGCTGTACTCATAAGCATTTGTATAGTCAGCCTTATCAGTAAAAGAATTTGAGTCAAATAAAATTATATCAGCAAAGTAACCCTCTATTAATTTTCCTCTTTTGGGTAATTGTAGAATCTCAGCGGTTTTGGACGAACTGTTGTTGATGAATTGATATAATGGAATAATTTTTTGCTCCATCACATATTTACGATACTTTCTCGGAAAAGACCCATATTTTCTAGGATGGCCAGAACCACCATCAGAACCTGTTACCACCCAATCCTGTTTCATGAAATTGGTAATATCCGAGGTGTTCATATTAAATGAAGCTACTTTTATATTATTCTCTTTCAATACTTCAAGTACTGTTTCCTCTGGGCTCAGAGCCATTAGGTTTGCAACTTCAAAAAGTGTGTTGCCAACCAGAGTAGAATCTTCGGCTCTTACCATGAGCAGTTTATCAGCCCCTCCACGACGTATAATGTTGTTCTTTGTATCCTTTAAGATCCTTTCTTTTAATTCTGAATTCTTATATCTAATGAACAAGGAATCTTTTCCTCCGCTCTCCGCCCATCTAGGAACCACCGCGGCCTGCAAACTTGTAGCGGATGCTTCATATGGATATTGATTTGCGGTTATTCTAAGGCCTTGTTCATTGGCTTCTTCTATTAGTCCAATAATTGTATCGCTTTCCTCCCACACATCAACACCCAGGCATTTAATATGCGAAATATGTATTGGAATGTTGGTCTTATCACCTATTTCAATGGCTTCTTTTATTGCTGGAATCAATCCGACGGAGAATGTACTTTCATCTCTTAAATGTGTATCATAGATGCCGTTATTTCTGGCCACGATTTTGGCCAATTCAATAACTTCATCAGTTTTGGAATAACTACCCGGTTTGTAAAAAAGGCCGGTTGAAATACCTATTGCACCATCATCCATTTCTTTTTGGAGCAGTTGTTTCATTTGCTCCATTTCTACTTCGGTTGGGTCTCGATCACTATCGCCCATACTTTCTTTTCTGATAGTTCCGTGGCCTACGAACATTACTATATTTGTGCCTAAACCTACTTTTTGATGAATAGGCTTGTATTTGCTTATAGGGTATAGACTATTACCATCGTTGCCAAGTGCGACAGTAGTAACACCTTGCCATAAAAACGGCTGATTGTGAGATGTTTCCGCATTTATGAGGTCTCTATCCGAATGGGTATGTGGATCAATAAATCCAGGACTAACAATTAATCCTTTTGCGTTAATGACTTTTTTAGCTTTTAATCCAATGTTGCTGCCAATGAAACTGATTTTATCCCCAGAAATACCAACTGAAACCATTTGGGGTATACTATCGACACCATTATAGACCATTCCATTCTCAATAAGAATATCAATTTCTTTAGCTTGTTTACAAGAAAAGAATAAAGGGATAATAAATAATAGCCAAACTTGCGATGACCTGGATTTGAGCATAACAAACTTTCAGGTTTATGAATTAATAGATGCCAGAATTTGACTAAAGATGTGATGCTTTGGTAAGTTCATCAGTTCCCAGATGCTTATCATCTTTATTGAAATACCAAGCACGTGTTTTCGGCAATTTTATACTTGCGGCTTTTTCAATTCCACTAAGAAGAATATACTCACCATCGTTTTTTGATTCGTCATGAAAAAACTGATATACTTCCATAGCGAATGTTTCAGGATCAAAATAAAAATACCAAGTATCCTTGCCAACATCTTCATCATAAGTCACTTTTAGTACCAAATACTCTTTTCCTTTGAATTTCTTGGTTTGAACAGTTGGATCAAGATGTGTACCTGGATCTTTTAGTTTCATGGGAAGTCCATATAGATAGGTATAGTAATTCTTCATGACATGAACGCGCTCACAACTAATACGATGTTCTTTTTTGTCCTCCTCGGAAATATCAGTATTTCCATTCAACCTAAGTGTACAATCACCATTAGAAAGTGACTGTTCAATTACATCATCTTTGGTTGTTGTGGTGAGTTTAAATGATTCTTTTGGTAAATCTATTTCTACCACACTAAGTCTTTCCCTGCCATCGGGATAGCTCATGGTTATGAATAATTTTCCTTGAAAAATATCCCAAAGGTCGTTGGGATCATGATATTCAATTGACTTGTCCAATAACTGAGTTGCGGTCAAATCTTGTGCCTTAGCATCATAGAAAATAATAAATACAAGTAATAGAATAAAATACCGAAGCATACCCGAAATAATTTATTTCTAAGATAGCCCTTTTCTTGGTACTCAAAAAATTATTCTTCCGCCCGTGTTGGCTCTATACTACTATCGTGTTCATTGTAGTATGATTCTATCAAGTTCATAGTACCGGTCATTAGATCTTTTGTTTCTAAAAGCAAAGAAAAATATAATGTGGTATTCTTTGGGCTTGATTCTTCAGTTCGTGTTCTTGTTACTTGTTTTTGAATTTTTTCAGTTACTAGATTAAATAATTCTTGTTTTCTTTTAAGTATTACTCCAATTTCCTCAAATGACCTGTTGTCAAACGCTTTTTTGGTCTTACCGAGTAGATCCTCCAATTCAAAATCTAACTGTTTTAATTCCTTGATCTGGTTATATTTTAATTTCTTGTGATTGTTATTGATATGTTTATGGCTTATTTTGGCGATGTACCCTAACGACTGAACAATATCGGTTAAATAGCCTAAAATGGTGATATAGAAATCACTTGCCCCAATACTGGATTCATCAAGGTTTTTGATAAAATAAAAAAGGTTGTCGCGTAATTCATCTATTTCGCCTGTAAGTTTGGAAACCTGCTTTTTATTCTTTTTTAATTGATCCAAATCCTGCCTTGCAAGACCATTGATGGTGTTAGTATAAATCTTGTTTGTTCTTTTGATTACCCTAGCAATATTATTCGCACTTTCCTCAATTACTCCTTGAATAGAACTACTTTCGGCTTTTCTTAAACTGTCTTCCGCCTTTATTTCCTTTGATTTTTTATTATATGAGATATAATTTCTTGCCAACAATAAGATGGCTATAAATAATAGAATGGCGATTGCCGTACCTTGGCCAAAACTAATTAGGGTTAGGATCGTACCGGCAACAATAAATGCGATTACCGCAGTACCGAACCAACCACCAATTACATTTAAAACCCCTGCCACCCGATAAACAGCACTTTCTGCTCCCCAGGCCCTATCGGCCAAAGAAGTACCCATTGCCACCATGAATGTGACATATGTAGTTGATAAAGGTAATTTATAAGAGGTAGCGATAGAAATCAATATACCCGCCACAGTTAAATTGACTGCAGCCCTAACCATATCAAAGGCAGGCATTTCATAGGTTTTCTCCTTTGAAAGTACAATAACAGGTCTCTCAAACTGCGCATCTATTTTATTCGCAAACGTCTTAGGGAAAAGCAATGAAATCCTAGATAGGGCAACAGAAAGTCTTACTATTCCCCTTGAAAGTACATTGGGTTGAAAACGTTCTTTGGCTTCACCTTCCCTTGAAAGATTAATCTCTGTATCAGCAACGTATCTTGCTTTTTTCGAAAACCATAAAGTTGCCACCATTATCATTCCAGAAATGAACAGTAATAATGTTGGTGTGGGTACTTTTTTGGCAAGTATGTCCATACTGAATTCCGATGCTAGAATTCCAGAGGCATTCCAAGCCTCGTATGACTGAAATGCTGCAATGGGAACACCAATAAAATTCACCAGGTCGTTACCAGCAAATGCGAGTGCCAAGGCGAATGTGCCAACGCCGATAATCAGCTTATAAATGTTGATATTAGCCAAGGTCATGAGTATAAAAGATAAAAATGACCATATCACAAAATTTACAAGAATAAGGCTCCAGACTTGATCTTCAAGAAAGTCTTTAATGGTCAGGCCGCCTATAATATGAAAGCTTTGACTGGCATATGCAGTTCCTTTTATACCTTTCATTAAAATGAAATAAGTAATGGCCGAAAGGGCAACGCCACCAAATATTGAACCAACCCATTTAGGCTTTTTTTCAAAATTATAGGAAAGCAATAATCTTGTTATCCATTGTACCAAAGCACCAATAGTAAAAGCAAAAACTACCGAGAGAAGAATTCCCATGATTATTTGAAATGCTTTTGAGGTGTTTATATAATTTACCAGTTCGGCCATTTCACCTCCAGCATTCCAAATTTTAATCATTGACATAGCAACAGCAGCACCCAAAAGTTCAAATACGATAGAAACAGTTGTAGAAGTGGGCATGCCCAGTGTGTTGAAGAAGTCCAATAGAAGTATATCGGTTATCATAACTGCCATGAAGATGAACATGATTTCATTGAACATGAACTCACCAGGGTTGAATATTCCTTTTCTGGCAACCTCCATCATTCCACTTGAAAAAATTGCTCCGCATGCGATTCCTACACTTGCGACGATCATAATTGTTCGAAATGAAATCGCTTTTGAGCCAATGGCCGAGTTAAGAAAGTTCACGGCATCATTACTTACGCCTACAACTAAATCAGCTATGGCAAGAACCGCCAACGCGATGATCATTAGAAGATAAATATTATCCATTTCTTTTAATTGAAAGTAACATGCAAACGTACTTTAATTTCGATAAATGAATGTAACCTAAATGTTATCAATTGGGGCAATAATCTATTTAACTCAATTACATTTCAATTCTTGGAATATTTTTTGGCAATCAACTGAAAAAGAGCTTTTGACAACGGTATGGGGTAAAAAAATCTTTGATGATTTTACTTGTAGTTTACATTAAATTTACATTAATTTAACAATAGTTTAAATTGTATTAGGGTGGATTACGGGTTATACGAAATATTGCAATTATTTGGGTCTTTAGGACTGTTTTTATTTGGGATGAAGGTGATGAGCGACGCTTTAATGAGCCTTGCTGGAGATAAAATGAGGAAGATTTTGGCGACAATGACCTCCAATAGATTTTTAGGGATTTTCACCGGTTTTTTTATTACCTCGGTTATTCAATCTTCATCGGCTACTACATTAATGGTTGTAAGCTTTTCAAACGCGGGCTTACTCACATTAATGGAATCGATAAGTGTAATCATGGGTGCCAATATAGGTACAACCATTACCGCATGGTTGATTACTATTTTAGGATTTAAAGTTAGTATGAGTGTGATTGCGCTGCCGTTGGTTGGACTTGGATTCTTATTTACGTTTGCAAAAAAAGAAAATTTAAAGAATTGGGGAGGGTTTATAATCGGATTTGCAGTTTTGTTCATAGGACTACAATTTTTAAAAGATGCTGTTCCTGATATCAGACAAAACCCGGAAATACTTGAATTTTTAAGCAGATATACTGATTTAGGGTTTTGGTCTGTGCTTCTTTTTCTTGCAATCGGAACTATCTTGACAGTAATAATTCAATCCTCAAGTGCTACTATGGCCCTTACATTGATTATGACCGCTCAAGGATGGATTCCTTTTCCACTTGCGGCGGCAATGGTTTTGGGAGAAAATATAGGAACAACTATTACTGCTAATTTAGCAGCTCTGGTGGCGAATTTTCACGCAAAACGAACAGCACGGGCACATCTTATTTTCAATGTAATTGGGGTAATCTGGGTTCTGTTGTTGTTCTATCCATTCTTGAGGTTTGTAGAATGGCTTGTTAGTTTAACAGGGTCTGAATCACCTTATATGAGTGCCGCGGCCATACCTGTTGCATTATCACTTTTTCATACCAGCTTTAATATTATCAATACGTTTGTTTTGGTTTGGTTCATTAAACCAATTGCAGCTGTTGTTGAAAGATTAGTCCAAGCAAGAGTTGAGCCTTCAAAAGAAATTGATGAGCCAAAATTCTTGAATGAAAAGGTTTTAAAATATCCTGAAACTTTACTTATCTCATTGGTTAATGAATCAAAATATCTTTATAAAAATGCTGTTTTTCAAATAGTTTCACATGCATTGAACATACATCGTGAAGATGTTACTTCCGATGTTGGACTCAAGAAAATAGTCAAAAGGTCAAAAGAAGATTTTAAAACGGATGTGCGTGAACTATACTATACCAAGGTGAAAAAAATATATGGCGAGATAATAAAGTATGCTACAACAGCGCAAACTGCCTTAAAGTTGAATGAAATACAAAACCAACGGGTTTCGGAAATCAAAATAGCAAACCGTAAAATGGTTGAAATTGTTAATGATGTAAGAGAACTTGGCAGAAACGTTTCTTTTTACTTAAACTCTGAAAATAAACACGTAAGTAAAGAATATGATAAATTCCGCAAAAAGATAATCAAGACTTTGCGCGTTATTTATTTGTTTAGAACTAAGGAAGACAAAGAACAATACTACGTAAAGCTTTTGAAACTTAAAGAAGCAGCTAAGGAAGGCGCTAATCAATCCAATAAATCTATAAATAAACTCATCCGAGAGGATTTGATTACTGTTGACATGGCATCCTCATTAGTGAATGATAATGACAATGTAAATAATATTACCAAAAAATTGATTGATGTCGCGGAACTACTTTATAGCGAAAAGGATTCTTTGTTAGAAAATGGAGGTGTAGAAAGCGTGCAAGAAGAAACAGTTAATCTTTAGAGTACTTATTACCATTGGAATAGTTAAACTAATTATATATAAATAATAGCATGTTCAGAAAATCTCTGTTTTATCTTTTCTTATTGGCACTGGCCATTGTACTGATTTATAATCCAAATTTTAAGACTATTGCGGCTGGTGTGGCAATACTACTTTTTGGAATGATCATGCTCGAAGAAGGTTTTAGGGTATTCACAAAAGGACCACTTCAAAATCTACTTAAAAAAGCAACAGATAAGCTATATAAGAGTATTTCGGTTGGGGCATTAGTAACTGCTTTAATTCAATCCAGTTCCCTGGTATCGGTAATTACCATTTCATTTATTAGTGCAGGTTTAATATCCTTGGCAGGCGGGTTAGGACTTATTTTTGGTGCCAATATTGGTACTACTGCAACAGCCTGGCTTGTTGCAGGTTTCGGATTGAAAATAAAGATTTCAGCACTTGCGATGCCCATGTTGGTTTTCGGAATAATTTTTTCATTTCAAAAGAAGGCTTCATTAAAAGGAATAGGAAATGTATTGGCGGGATTAGGTTTTTTCTTTCTAGGTGTACATTATATGAAAGAGGGGTTCGATGTCTTTAAGGAATACATTGATTTGACCCAATATGCTGTCCCAGGTTTTTTAGGGGTTGTAATCTATACCGGCGTTGGTATTCTTATAACAACCATTCTTCAATCAAGTAGTGCCACATTGGCTCTAATTTTAACGGCCTTATCCGCAGGGCAAATAGATTATGAAAATGCTTTGGCATTAGCTATTGGTGCAAACGTGGGAACAACGATTACCGCAGTTTTAGGGTCATTAAGCTCAAATGTGGCAGGGAGACGATTGGCCGGTGCCCATTTGATTTTTAACATGGTAACAGGGTTGGTAGCACTGGGTTTTATTTACCCTTTAGCTGATTTAGTGAATATATTATCAGATTCCTTTGGAATTTCCACTACTGATTACACCCTAAAACTTGCACTATTTCATACGATATTCAACATAATAGGGGTTCTTCTTATGATTCCGTTCATTAAAAAAATGGAAAAACTATTGATTAAGGTATTCAAGGAAAAAGATGAAGAAAAAGATATTAGTGAACCTAAATTCTTGACTGAATCTGTTTTGGAATTCCCTGCTTCGGCCATTTGGGCATTGAGAAAGGAATCTAAATATCTATTTAAAAAGGCAATTTTTGAAATTGTTGCCCATGCATTGAATATTCATCGTGAAGATATAAAGTCAAATCTTAAGCTTAAGAAAGTCGTAAAGAGATCTCAAGAAGATATGAATACTGATGTAGAGGAACTCTATTATACTAAGGTAAAGACCATATATGGTCAAATCATTAAATATGCTACTACAGCTCAAAGTAGATTAAAACTGTCCAACAAGCAGAATAATCAAATATCTGAGATAATTGTTGCAAACCGTAAAATGGTAGAGATAATTCGTGATGTGAGAGAATTGAATAAAAATGTTTCTTTTTATTTAGATTCTGATAACGAATACATTAGTAAGGAGTATGATAAATTTCGAAAAAAAATAGCCAAGGTGTTAAGGGTTATTTATTTGTTTAGAACACAGGACGAGAAAGAACAGTATTATTCAAAGCTGATTCTTCTTAAGCAAGAAGCTAAAGAGGCCATGCGCCAGGGAAATGATTCAATAAATAAGTTGATAAGAGATGGTTTGATTACCGTTGAAATGGCATCTTCATTAGTGAACGATAATGATAATGTTAATGATACAATTAAGAAATTGATACAGGTTGCTGAACTACTATATGGCGAAAAAGATTCATTACTTGAAAAGGCCAGTTAAAACAAAAGCCCTTCATTGAAGGGCTTTTGTTTATGAAGTTTAATTCGCAACTATTCAGTCAACTCTTTACTCATATTCGTATTGTTGTGTTCTTCAAAATACAAGTTGAGAATATTCATATTCGCTTTAATCAAATCCTGTGTTTCCAACAAAATACTAAAGTAAAGTGTTGTGTTTTTTGGACTTGATTCTTCAGTTCTGGTACGTACAACCTGTTTTTGAATAGATTCTTGAACACTATTTAACAAGGTCTGTTTTTCTTCAAGTATTCCAGGAACAATTTCGTGGAATGTACGTGCATCAAAAATCTTTCTGATTTCACCAAAAAGATGAACCAACTTGTCGTTGATGTCCAATAATTCTTCTGCTTGTTTTTTCTTTAGCTTCTTATGATTATTGTTTACATGCTTATGGCTCACTTTTGCGATCAAACTTGATGATTGGGCAACATCTTGTATACTGCCGATGACGTCAATATAAAACTTACTGGCTCCTAAATAAGAGTCATCAAGGTCTTTAATGAAATAGAAAATATCGTTCTGTAAGTCCTCAATTTCATTTTCTAATTTAACTACATTGTTTTTGGCTTTTTTAAGGCCATCTAAATCTTGATTTATCAATCCATTTATTGTGACCTGGTTTATTTTACTTACCCTTTTCAATGCTTTTGAGATATTATCGGCACTTTCCTCAATAACACCGTGGATTGATTGACTTTCGGCTTTATTTAAACTGTCTTCGGCCTTTACCTCGCGGGTTTTCTTCGTGTGGCTAATATAGTTTCTTACCAATAGTAATACCGCCAATAGTAATAGAACGGAAATCATTGCGCCACCTCCTAAATGAATTAGATACGCAACCGTTCCTGCCGCAATAAAAGCACTGATTGCCGTAAAGAACCATCCCCCGATTACGTTAAGGACTCCAGCAACTCTATAAACCGCACTTTCACTTCCCCAGGCCCTATCTGCCAAAGAAGTACCCATCGCAACCATAAAGGTTACATAAGTAGTTGATAATGGCAATTTCATCGAAGTTGCAATTGAGATCAATACACTTGCGACCATCAGGTTTACAGCAGCCCGCACTAAATCAAAAGCTGGTAGCTCATGCGTCTTACCTTTAGGGAGTTCAATTACAGGTTTTTGAAATTGGTTTTCAATCTTAGTTTGAATAGAATTTGGTATTACTGTGGCAGTGTATTTCGCTGCCAACATGGTAATACGAACTAAGTTTCTAGACAAAAAATTAGGGTTAAACCGTTCTTTTGTGTCACTTTGACTAGATAAATCAATTGAAGTCTTTACCACTCTTTTGGCTTTACTTGAGAACCATAAGGTCAAGACCATAACCAAACCAGCAACTAAAAGGAAAAAGGTCGGAGTCGGAACTTTTTTTCCAAGAACGTCCATGGCAAATTCTGTTGCTGGGACACCAGAAGCGGTCCATGCCTCATAAGATTGATAAGCTGCAATAGGCACACCTATAAAGTTCACCAAATCATTGCCTGCAAATGCCAATGCCAACGCAAATGTACCCACGCCAATAATGAGTATGTAAATGTTCTTTTTAAACACCGCTACTACTAAATATGACAACAAGCTCCATATCACAAAACTAATGGTTACGATGATAGCAGTCTTACCCTCAATCATAGGTTTTATTTCAGCATAATAATCTGTGCCTTTTAATCCTTTGATAAAGATAAAATAGGTGATTGCTGCTAAAGCAAATCCTCCAAATACAGCACCTACCCATTTGGCTTTCTTTTCAAAATTAAAGGAGAGTAACAGTCGTGATACATATTGCACCAATGCCCCTACTGAGAAGGCGACGACCACCGAAAGTAAAATACCCAAGATAATCTCTGTTGCCTTAGTTGTATTGATATAATTAACGACTTCAGAGAACGAACCTCCTGCGGCACCAATCTTAATCAATGCCATGGCTACAGCTGCTCCCAAAAGTTCAAAAACGATGGAAACCGTTGTTGAAGTTGGCATCCCAAGAGTGTTGAAAAAATCAAGCAGAAGAATGTCGGTAATCATCACGGCCATGAATATGATCATGATTTCATTGAACATGAACTCCCCAGGAACAAAAATTCCTTTCCGGGCAACTTCCATAAGTCCACTAGAGAAAACAGCACCACAAAAAATACCTAAACTGGCAACAATCATGATGGTTTTAAAAGAAATGGCTTTAGAACCTAGGGCGGAATTCAAAAAATTCACGGCATCATTACTAACACCTACGACAAGGTCTGCGATTGCTAATACGGCAAGCGCTATAATCATTAAAAAGTAAATATTGTCCATAATATAATTTAGTTGGTATAAGATATAAAATTGACGAAATATGTTGATAAAAAATATGACTTATATCAGTAAAACATGCACATTCGAATCAGTGTTACATTCTGATCATCAATATGTAATTATACAGATTGACAATCTAATCCAATTTGAACTAATGATTTATGAACAATTTATAACTGTTGAAAGTAACGTCGTAAACATAATTTATGTTTGGACAATCAATGTTAAGTAAACATTATGAAAGCGTTAAATTAAAAGGAGCTGTTGAATTTTGGAAAAACCCCTATTTTTTTCTTTTGTGTTTCAGGATTTCTGCATCGGTATAAAAAATAATTTCCTCGGCTATGTTCTTGATCAGGTCTCCAACACGTTCCAACTTTTTTATAACAGAAAACAAGAACAAGGCTTCCTTGATTAGGGTTTGGTCTTTTTGAATCTCCATCTCCAGAATTTGGAACGATTTAATATTGATTTTGTCAAGAACCTTGTCCTTTTTGAATACTTTCCGTGCTATTTTCACGTCTTTGTCTTCAAAGGCAATGGTAATATGATTCAACATAAGCTTAATCGTTTCCATCATTTTGTCAAAGTTCACTGCCTCAAATAATTGTGAGGGTATAGCTTTGTCTTCTTCCACCACATAATTGGCAATGTTAAAGGCGTGGTCTCCAATTCTTTCTAAATCAGAATTAATCTTTAGAATGGCCATAACAAAACGAAGATCAACTGCTACTGGGGTAAATAAGGCCAGAAATTTTTCGCAATCCTTTTCGATTTTGATATCCATTGCATTGACTCTATTCTCTTTATGTATAACTTCTTCTGATAGATCACTATCGTGGTTTACAAAAGCCTCAATTGATTTTTCCAATTGCGATGTGCATAAGTTAAGCATGTCAAATGCCGATTGGTTCAAAGATTCTTGCTGGTATTCTGCGTTATCCATGTCTTTTTATTTTAGCCAAATCGACCTGTTATGTAATTCTCGGTCTGTTTTTTATCTGGGTTCGTGAAAATTGTTTTTGTCTTTCCAAATTCTATAAGTTCACCCATATAGAAAAATGCTGTATAATCACTGATTCTACTGGCCTGTTGCATATTATGAGTAACAATAACTATGGTGTACTTCTTTTTCAATTCAAAAATAAGATCTTCGATTTTGGCTGTTGAGATGGGGTCCAGTGCTGAGGTTGGTTCGTCCATCAAGATAATGGATGGTTCTACTGCTAAAGTTCGTGCAATGCATAAACGTTGTTGTTGTCCTCCAGACAAAGCAAGACCAGATTTTTTCAGATTGTCTTTGACCTCATTCCAAAGGTCAGCTTGTTTTAAAGCTTTTTCTACCCTCTCGCGTATGAACTTTTTGTCGTTTATCCCTTGGATTTTTAAACCATAAGCTACATTGTCAAAGATGGATTTTGGAAAGGGGTTGGGTTTTTGGAAGACCATGCCGACTTCTTTACGAAGTTCTTCAACATTTACTTTTTTCTTGTAAATGTTTTTGTCATCAATTTTAATCTTTCCTTCCATTTTATAGCTATCCACGTAATCGTTCATTCTATTGAATAAACGAAGAAAAGTAGATTTTCCACAACCTGAAGGCCCAATAAATGCCGTTACAGAATTGGCTTTTATGCACATATCGATCCCTTTAATAGCTTGAAAATCACCATACCATACTTTGGAACCAGTGACTTCGATTTTTACCTTTCTCTTTAGTGAGGGATCAATTATTTTATCCACTATCTTAGGCTCTTTAACAAGTTCTTCCATAATTATTTCCATTTCTTTTGCCACTTATTTCTAAAATAAACTGCGATGCCGTTCATTATAAATGTGATTAATAACAAGATTATGATAGCGGCGGCTGCATTTTCAATAAAACCGTGTTGGGGTCTCGAAATCCAGTTGAAAATTTGGATTGGTAGTACAGAAAATTCATCCATTGGACTTTCTGGAGCAAATGGAACGTAAGCCAAGGCTCCAACAACAATCAAAGGCGCGGTTTCACCAACGGCCCTAGAAAGTGCCAATATTACGCCAGTAAGAATACCACCGCTTGAGGCAGGTAGTATCTGATGCCAAATTGTTTGCCATTTTGATGCTCCAAGTGCATAAGAAGCATCCTTAACTGTAGTTGGGACGGCTTTTATGGCTTCTCTTGTTGCTACAATGACAATAGGAAGTATTAACAATGAAAGTGTTAAACTCCCGGCAAGTACACTGGCGCCCAAATTCATTATTCTTACAAATACCTCAAGTCCCAAGAGACCGTATATAATCGAAGGAACTCCTGCCAAATTTGAAATGTTGATTTCCAGAATTCCGGCAAATCTGTTCTTTTTACCATATTCTTCTAAGTAAATACCAGCAGCTACGCCCAAAGGAAATGCTATGACTGTTGTTAGAAGTAAAATCCAGATACTGCCCATTAGAGCTGTATAGATCCCAGATTTTTCTGGTTTTCTCGAAGGTAAACTTGAAATAAAGCCCCAGTCTATTCGTCGTAGACCATCAATTAAAATGTCGCCTATGAATACAGAAAGCAGTACCAAACCAATTGCAGTACAAAAAATGCCCCAATACTTAAATGCATTATCCTTGAGCCTGTTTTTTATAAGACTATTCATATTTTTCTTGATATTTTTTCCTGATTCTATAGCTCAGGGTGTTCAACAAAAATGTGAAAGCGAATAAAGTAATTCCTGCAGCAAAAATTGTACGGTACTCGAGCGAACCATGTTGTACATCACCTAAGCTGACCTGAACAATATAAGCTGTAATAGTTTCTATTGGCACCGTGGGGTCAAGAGTCAACCTAGGTTGTTGGCCAGCCGCTACAGCTACAATCATTGTTTCACCAATAGCTCTTGAAATCGCCAGTATAATGGAGACAATTATACCTGAGGAGGCAGCTGGAACAATGACCTTAAATGCAGTCTGAAATTTTGTTGATCCCATACCATAAGAAGCTTCCCTAAGTGAGTCCGGGACCGAATGCAAAGCATCTTCGCTAATTGAAGAGATATAGGGTATAATCATTATTCCCATGACCAATCCTGCCGATAAAGAGTTGAAACCTGATAGATTTGGAATTATTTCTTGCAAGAAGGGAGTTACTACCACTAGGGCAAAGAAGCCATAAACCACTGTAGGGACAGCTGCCAACAATTCTAGAAGAGGTTTAACCGATTTTCGAAAACTTTTAGGCGCATATTCGCTTAAATAAATGCTTATTGACAGGCCAATGGGCAGTGCAAACGCTATAGCGATGAATGATGTGAGAAGGGTGCCAGAAAGCAATGGTAAAATGCCAAAATGTTTTTCGGTAAAGAGGGGAGTCCATTGTGAATCGGTAAAGAAATGGATAATGGAAACTTCACTAAAGAAGCGCACTGCCTCAATAGACAGCACAAGAATGATTCCAACTGTAACCGCAATGGTTACAAGGGCACTTGATAAGAGCGATTTCTCAATGATTAACTCTTTTATCTTTCGCATCGAACTTTAATTCTATTAAGGAAAGCAGATGCCCGAGAAGGCATCTGGCTTTCCTAAACCAACCTTTGTTTATTTGTTACTTTCAACAAAAGTTTGGAAATTCTCTTTTTGCACTTTGTAATTTTCATCAGGAAGCGGAATATATCCAACATCTTTGGACAGTTCGCCTGCGTTGTCTATATAAAAATCTACAAACTCAATAACCTCGGGAGCGGAAACGGAGGTGCTGTTCACATAGATGAACAAAGGCCTGGAAAGTGGCTTGTAAGTTCCGTTTTTCACGGTTTCCAATGATGGTTTTACAATTGATTCGCCATTATGAACTCCAATCAGCTGTAATCGATCCTTGTTTTCAGCGTAGTAAGCAAGGCCAAAGAAGCCCAAAGCATATTTATCACCAGCAATTCCCTGCACCAAAACGTGGTCGTCCTCACTTGCTGTAAAATCCCCTCTACTTGAACCGCTTTTTCCAACAACAGCTTCAGTGAAATAATCATATGTACCGGAGGCTACTCCAGGGCCGAACAAATGTATTTCCTCATTTGGCCACTCCGGTCGAATTTGATTCCATTTCATAACTTTTCCTTGAGCGGCAGGTTCCCAAATCTTTTTAAGTTCTTCCACTGTGAAATGGTCTACCCAGTTATTTTCAGGATGAACAATAACTGCAAGACCATCATAAGCAACTTCCAACTCTAAATACTTGATGTTGTTTTCTTTGCAGGCCGCTTTTTCTTTGTCTTTGATTGGTCTTGAGGCGTTTGAAAGATTGGTTTCTCCTCGAGAAAATTTCTTGAACCCGCCACCAGTACCTGAAACGCCAACGGTAACTTTCACCTTGGGTTGTACTCCTCTAAATTCTTCTGCTACTGCTTCAGTAATCGGAAATACAGTACTGGATCCATCCACTTTGATTGTTCCGGAAAGAGATGTAGTTTCTTGTGAAGCATCACCACCTTTTTTTTCTTTTTTATCACCGCATGCAACTATTGCCAATGCCAATGACGCAATAACCAATATTCTTTTCATTTTTTGTCTAATTTATTTTATACAAAGAAATAATGGGAAGGTTAAGTTGGAGTTAAGGCAAAATGAAGAAACTACTACTTTAAGGTTATTAATGTGTTAACGTACTTACATTAAATCAACACAAACGAAAAAAGAGGGCTATAATGGCCCTCTTTTTATCATTTAAAAGAATGCGTTTTCTAGAAATGTACATCCAATTGCAAGCGGTACATTAATTCATCATTGCTTCCATCAACTGATAGGTAGCTCAAATCGGTTTGAACTTTCAATTTATGCCCTACAATAAATTTTGAAAGCCCTAAGGTATATTGCTCTACAGGATCTCTTCCTGTAATGACTTCATCAAGGTTGATATCGGTATATCTTGCGGAGACCTCCCAATTGCTAGGAAATAGATAACCTGCTTGTAGGTTCAATGCATCTCCTACCTGAACTTCAGCACCTGTTAAAGAACCATCAGTGTTTTTAGCATAAGGATCATCTGCATCCCTTTTTGCATATTCCCCCATTAATGAAAAGCCATTGTATTTGAACATGGCATCCAAAAAGAAAGTATTGACGTCGGTCTCAAAAAATCCTGTGTCATTGATCATATAGGACCCCTGATTACTTCTGTTCTTTACTGCATTTTTATTGATATCATAGGTTGCGGCAAGCATTAATTTTGGTTTTTCTTCCCTTTTTAAATCACTGCCGCTATATTCTCCTTTGCTTTCGAACTTGCCAAAAGGCAAAAGTTCTAATCTCGCAGTATATTGATGTCCACCAATATTACCACTTGTTATGTTTCTTCCTTCACCCTGTGAAATGGCAAACTTTTCACGAACCAAGAATTTATCGGATAAGTTAAAATGGTGTCTCAGTTGAATACCTAGGTCGCGATCAATATTAAATCGACTGTTCAACAAAGAACGGTCTACTTGCTGTAGGTTCCCTGAAGATATAACACGTTCTATATTGCCGGGTAATTTGGTCTGCCCAACCCACAATTCAAAGTTTTCATGAAAGTTCCACATGACTACCGCATCAAGAATATATCTTGGTGCATTACTTGTGAAAGCTGAAGCTCCTGAAATATCCCTGTTGGACAACCCTAGTTCCAATTTGTATTTAAGTTTAGGAGTGTAGGCGAAACCATTGAATTTCAATCGTGCTCTGCGTACTAAAAAGTTTTGATTGGGATTAACCCAACCTCCATCTGCTCCTTCATCCCAAGTACTGGTGGACAGAAATTGCATACGTGCAGCAACTTTCATGGTCCAAGTGCTATCTTGACCAACGAGGTTGAAAAGGCCTTTTCCAAATTTAGGCGCATTCGTTTCTTGTGAAAATGAAGTGATGATCCCTGAAAGGATCAATGCTAAAGTAATGAGTTTGGTTTTCATTGTGTTATTTAGTTTTATCGGTGCAAATAACCAAAACCAATGTTAATTTAATGTTTTTTAAACGTCAATTTTTAATCATTTTTAACCGGCATATATTCTTATATAAAGTTAATGAATAAGCGCCATTTTTCCTCATTTTATACTGGGTAATAATGTATCTTGTGCCAACAAAATTCTACTATGAACTGGGAACAATTACTCTCTCTTAAACGCCATGGCGATTCACATAAAAGAATAAGAAAAGAACAGGATGAAACTCGTTTGGGTTTTGAGGTTGATTATGATAGGATCATCTTTTCATCGGCTTTCAGAAGCCTTCAGGATAAGACGCAAGTAATACCACTTTCCAAGACCGATTTTGTTCATACACGCCTTACGCATAGTTTGGAAGTATCTGTAGTTGGTAGAAGCTTAGGTAGGATTGCTGGAAAAAAAATATTGGAAAAACATCCTCATCTGAGTGAGGTCCACGGGTATAAATTCAATGATTTTGGAGCTATTGTTGCTGCCTCCGCTTTGGCGCATGACATTGGAAATCCACCTTTTGGTCATAGTGGCGAAAAAGCGATTGGCGAGTATTTTAAAACTGGCTTGGGGCAACGCTTTAAAGAAGTTTTATCAGCAAAGGAGTATCAAGATATTATCGATTTTGAAGGTAATGCCAATGGCTTTAAGTTATTGACTGAATCTCGACTAGGGGTTGAGGGTGGTTTGCGGTTAAGTTATGCAACATTGGGGGCTTTTATGAAGTACCCAAAAGAATCTCTTCCCAAAAAGCCGTCTGGCCATATTGCTGATAAAAAGTTTGGATTTTTTCAGGCAGAGAAAAACACTTTTTTGGATGTTGTCAAAGAATTGGGTCTGCAGCAAACCAGGAATGGTGATGATGTTTCTTTCTCAAGGCATCCACTTACTTTTTTGGTAGAGGCAGCGGACGATATTTGCTATACAATTATTGATTTCGAAGATGGGATTAACTTGGGTCTTATTTCAGAAGATTATGCTTTGGAATATTTAATTAAACTGGTAAAGGATCGCATTAACACTAAAAAATATAATGCATTAGCCTATAAAGAGGATAGATTGAGTTATTTACGAGCGTTGGCCATTAATACTTTAATAACTGATGCTATTGATGTTTTCACAAAGAATGAAGAAGCTATTTTAGCTGGTTCCTTTGATGTTTCTCTACTGGACAAAAGTAAATATGAAGCTCAAACTGCCGATATTATAGCATTGAGCGTTGACAAAATATACAGATCACAAGAAGTTATAGAAAAAGAGATTGCAGGGTACAGAATAATTTCAGATTTGTTGGATGTTTATACAACAGCACTGGTAAGGACTAATAAAGGGAAAGCCTCAAATTATGACAAACTAATGGTCAACACTCTTCCCAAATTTTATCAGCGAACGGAGTTGCCTTTATATAATATATTGTTGAATACCTGTTGTTATGTGGCAAGCCTCTCTGATAGTGCTGCGATTCTCTTGCATCGAAAAATCAAGGGTATAGAAATTTAATGCGTTGATTAAACTTTTTGAAGCTTAATTTCCTCTACAAATCCTAAATTTGATTTTTTCTGATTGTTTTATTCTAGGTGAGGCAGATGCGTAATTCTTTAGCGACAATATGAATTGAAAATGAAAGAAGTTACTTCAGTTTTAAATGTCAAGCCACTTTTTAAATTCAGAAGCCTTGTTTTTGCTAATTATTATAGAATTCTCAGAAGGAGGGTTCAATTCAATTTTTAATTGATTATTGCCATATCTTAATATTTCATCAATCCCTTTCACAGAGATAATATATTGCCTGTTTGCCCTAAAGAAAAACATTGGGTCAAGACTGCCATAAAGTTCATCTAGACTCGAGTTACTCGAATGCCTTTGACCGTCAACACAGGTTATAGTTGTCAAAGAATTCTGAGTATTTATAAATGCTATTTCATCAACCTTAACAGATTTCAATTTATCTCTAGAATAGGTCAATAATCGGTTTTTGATTTTAGTGTTTTCTTCACTATCCTCCTCAATGTTTTTACTGATCTTATTCTTTAAATTGTACAGATCACTATTCATTTTTGAAAGGTTAATCACTTCCTCCGATAGTTTTTCGTTTTTTAGCTCTAGGGTGTTTTCATAATAACTGCCTAAAAACCGAACGGTCAAAAGAGATAACAAAACTATTGTAGCACTTGAAAGTAAGTAGACCAACAGAAAATTGAACTTTAGCTTATCTATTTGTTTTTCGATTTTATCAATATTAGCATGGGCTGCAATAATCCAATCAGAATTCTTGACAGGGTACAGATAAATTATCTCTGAGTTTCTATCTTCATTTGGAAAGTCCCTTATTCCCCCTTTTTGTTTTTTATTGGTCAATAGGCCATAAAAATCCTCTGAATTTATTTCATTATCAATAGATCTAACATAGGATTCATTTGGATTTGTTTTTTTTCCAATTTTCTGTGGATCTGGATGGCAGATTTCGACACCCGACCAATCGAACATACAAACGAATCCAGATTCTATATCGGTACCTTCAATGCTTTTTTGAATATTATTGACTACAGTTTCACGTGCTATTCCGTTGGCCAATTGTGAAGACACCAATTCAGCAAATTCTCGGGCCTCTCGTTTACTTGATTCAATTTGGATTTCAAGAAATTGATTGGTACTGACCTTTACCATATAGGACATACTAAAATAACCGATGATAAACACAATGGTCGATATGGCCAGAAGGGTAAACAGATATAGATTGTCTTTTTTCAAAAAACGATAAAACCTTTAAAGTTAATTTTTCCTTTTCAAGTGCATTTTTTCCTTATTCACATAAATTTATTTGAAATAGGGATAAGTGTGGGGTTAAATTACTTCCATAAATAATCTAACACACCACAAATTATGAAAAATATATTTTTAGTATTGTTTGTGTCTGCCTTTTTACTTCAAAGTTGTAGCAGCGATGACGACCCGGCACCCAAAATCGATGATGACCCAATACAAATGGATGACCCTGTACCAGAAGTCAATTCAGTACAGCTTGGAGATGATGCCACTTTAGGTAAAATACTTACCGATTCTAATGGAATGTCTCTTTATTACTTTTCTTTAGACACGAAAGAAACTTCGGAGTGTACGAGTTCGGCATGCTTAGATGCATGGCCAATTTTCTATGAGGAAACCATAACAGTTGACGCTGGTTTGGAAATTTCAGATTTTGGGACGATCGATCGTGCCGATGGGGCAAAACAAACTACCTACCAAGGCTGGCCTCTTTATTATTATGTAAATGATAATGCAGCGGGTGAAACAAATGGCGAAGACGTTAACAATGTATGGTATGTGGCCAAACCAGATTATTCCTTAATGTATGTACGTACACAATTAGTTGGCCATGATGGTTTGAACTATTTGGGGGATTATACAGAGGGTGATGGTGCCACATCATATATTACCGATATCGATGGGAATACGCTATATATATTTATAAACGATAGAAAGGACACCAATAACTTTACAAATTCAGATTTTTCCAATGACGGGGCTTGGCCCATTTTTGAAATGGATCTTGACAAAATACCGAGTATTTTGGATATGGCAGATTTTGGAAGTATAGATGTTTTTGGAAGAACACAAGTAACTTATAAAGGGTGGCCACTGTATTATTTTGGACAAGATATGGCGCGTGGAGACAATAAGGGAATTAGTTTTCCATTCCCTGGAGCATGGCCAATTGCAAATGTTGACACCCCTATGGCACCAGAGCCGGAAAGTACCGTGAAATTGGCCGAGGATGGCACATTTGGTAATATTTTGACCGATGCTGAAGGGAATTCGCTCTATTTCTTCTCGTTGGATACTAAGGACAACTCAGCTTGCACCAGTGCCGGATGTTTAGGGGCATGGCCCGTTTTTTACCAAGAAGACATCATAGTTGACGCCGGATTGGATGCCGCTGATTTTGCTACAATCGAAAGAACTGACGGGGCTATGCAGACGACTTATAAAGGATGGCCACTTTATTATTTTGCCGGCGACAATGCTGCTGGAGATACTAGTGGGGATAAGGTCAATGATGTATGGTATATTGCCAAACCAGATTATTCTTTAATGTATGTCAGAGCTCAACTGATGGGTCATGATGGATTAAATTATTTAGGAGATTACACAGAAGGTGATGGGTCGACATTTTATATAACCGACATTGAAGGAAGAACGCTATACGGTTTTATAGCAGATACAAAGGACACAAATAATTATACCTCTTCTGATTTTTCAAATGACAGTGTATGGCCCATTTTTGAGATGGATCTTGATAAAATACCAAGTATCCTTGACCCTGCAGATTTTGGAAGTATAGATGTTTTTGGTAGAACACAAGTTACTTATAAAGGATGGCCACTTTATTATTTTGGGCAAGATGAGGCACGTGGTGATAATAAGGGTATTAGTTTCCCCGCACCTGGCGTATGGCCAATTCTTAATGTTGATTCTCCCCCATTGGAGTAGAGAAGTTAACTATATTAATTAGAATTATTTCTTAGTTTAGGAGAAACAGTAAATATGAAGAAGATACAATTATTCATAACCATTACGGCTTTGGCATTTGTTTTGTCATCCTGTGAATACAACGTTGAAAATGAAGATGTGGTGATAGATCCTTGTGAAACAGAGGTCTCATATGGCAATGTCATACGACCATTGATTGATTCAAATTGTATGCCTTGTCATAATGGTGATGGCAATACTCCTTTTGCACCGGATTTAACGAATTACAATTCGGTGCAGGGAATTGCCAGTTTGATAAAGGATGTAACCCAAAGTGGTCGCATGCCAAAAAATGGCAGCTTGACCGAGGTCGAGAAAGATGCTATTAAATGTTGGGTTGATCAAGGAGCCCTGAATAATTAAAATCATAATAAATTGAGAGGTAGAAAGTTTAGAATAATAATAGGGTTCTTTTTAATCGTGATTAGCGGTTTGATCGTTTCTTTATTTTATTATAATAAACCACATGTGAACGTTGAAAAATCTGATGCAATTTATAGTTTAACTGCGCAGAATCTCATTAAGGAGTATCAGGAAAATGAATTGGGTACGGACAAGAAATATACTGAACAAATTATTGAAATCGAAGGTCATATTCATGAGATTTCAACTTTAAAGGGAAGCAGTGTTATTACGCTAAAAGATCCAGAATCTGATTCCAGTATTATATGTCATATGCAGGCGAAGGACAATAAAAGGGCATTGACCCTTAAAAAAGGCCAAAGGGTAACAATTAAAGGAGTCTGTACAGGATATCTCCTCGATGTAATGATGGTAAGGTGTATTTTAGTTGAATAAACAATATGAAAGGATTTTATTTTATAGTTTTTGGCACCTTGCTTATGCATAATATTAGTGCCCAGGACAAGTATCTAACCAAAGAAGGGTTTGTGTCTTTTTTTTCACACTCAATTGTGGAGGATATCAAGGCTGACAACAATCAGGTTTTAAGTATTGTAGATACGAGTACTGGAAAAATCGCCATTCAATTGTTGATGAGGTCCTTTATATTCGAGAAGGCATTGATGCGTGAACATTTCAATGAGAACTATGTTGAATCGTATAAATTTCCCAAGGCCACATTTTCAGGGGAAATAAAAAATTTTGCCGATCTTGATGAAACAAATACGGTTGCTGAAATAGTTGGGACATTGACCGTTCATGGTAAGCAAAAAGAAATCAGCAGCATGGTCACCGTAATTATTGCAGATAATAATATTACTCTCACCGGTGATTTTATGGTAGAAGTGGCGGATTTTGATATTAAGATTCCTGCTATTGTTGCCAATAATATAGCTAAGACCATAAAAGTGAGTTTTGAATTGCATCATGAACCTTATAATTAAAACTATGAAATACACTCTGCTATTCGTCATTATGTTGTTTGTTTCATTAAGAGGAAATTCTCAAGATTTAGAATCCATTCTAGAGCAGGAATCGTCAGATACTACCCATTTGGTATTTGCTACGTTCAATGGTACTAGGTTACTGAATGGCCATTCTGTAGAAACTAGGAAAGAAGGTATTCTTGAATTTATGATTTCGCATCGTTTTGGCAGGGTCAATTCTGGGTTTGACCAGCTCTTTGGATTGGACGAATCGAACATTAGATTTGGTTTTGAATATGCTTTCGCTGATAAACTAACCATAGCATTGGGTAGAAGTTCATTTGAAAAAACTTTTGATACTTATGCAAAATATAGGTTGGCGCAACAGAAAACAGGGAAAAACCCTTTTCCTTTGAGTATTACTCTTTTTGGAAGTGCTACCGCAGAAACGATTAAGGATTATTTGCCAGAAAACAAGCCTTCATTCAGTGAGAGGATTACTTATACGGGTCAAGTATTGTTAGCTCATAAAATGAATCCGAACCTTTCTTTACAGGTTATGCCCACATTTGTTCATTTTAATACCGTACCATTCGATAATGACCCACATGATATGTTCGCCTTAGGAATTGGCACTCGCATAAAGATCAGCAAACGTGTATCGCTTAACGGAGAGTATTATTATAATATAAACCCTTTTGAATCGGTAGACGTAAAAAATTCCCTCGCATTGGGCATTGATATAGAAACTGGCGGGCATATTTTTCAGCTTGTTTTTACAAATGCGGTTTCTATGATCGAAAAAGGCTTTATTTCAGAAACTACTGGAGGCTTCTTTAATGGCGACATCCATTTTGGATTTAATATATCAAGAGCATTTCAAATAAAAAAAACGAAATAGCTCTTTAGTTTAATGTCTTTTAACCCACCCTCTCTGGGGAATGAGAGAAATTGCTATGAAAACAAGGGCCTTTCTTTAAGAAGGGCCTTTGAAGGATATTAGGTTATACATTAATTAGAATTCATATGTCACTCCCACACCAAGTAATTGTTTGAATTGTAATCTGGGTTCCCCAGGATCAATGACAATGCCATTTGCATCTACTTGGCGATCAAAAAGAATATCATCATCATAAATAAAATGCGTACCTAAGCTTGTGGTTATATATTTATTGACTTTTAAGTTAATATTCAATTCCCAATCAATATCAATATTTCCAAAACTAGAGAGATAGTCTGTGTATAAACTAAGGTTAGAACGTAGACCAACATTTTCCATAATTGCTGTCTCCCACTTGTTTGTGATTAGAAAACCAAGCTCGATGAATTGGTTTTCTCCTTCGGTCAGAACGTTTCCATTGGAATCTAGAATTGCTTTTTTAACTCCAAACGCTCCTTTGTTGGCTAAATCTTGATCCATAACAAATGTAGCTTTTTGGGTCAAAGGAGAAACATAAAGGTTGAATTTTTGATTTTCTGAAATATAGGACGTACCTGCACCTAGAAAGAAATATCCGGGAGCCATAAATCTAGAAATCGGGGTGGTACGGTCGGGATATTTGTAACCGTTTGCGAATTGAGTGTTAAATTTGGCTTTTACCGAATAATACCAATTACTTATTGTATCTCTTCGGTATCCGAAGGTAGAGCTAAACCTTATCGCATCATCTGTTTTACGAAGCTTACGTCCTTCTTGTGCATTGAGACCGTATTTTAACTGAAGATAATTATCCCATTTAATGTACCTGAACTTGTAATTTCGTTCAAATCTTGCATTGCCTAACCCAGAAACCGAATTATTACCACCAGCATTCCAATTTACAAAAGCTACCTCGCTTAGGTTTATGCCCAATTTATTTATTTTGGTCCAAAACGAAGGCACCCTAAACTTACTAGATACATTTAGCAAAGGTTTTGTTTTATTGAATGAAATAATGGGATTGGTCAAATTAACCCCTCGAGGTATATATTTTATTTTTAAGAGTGTACGTCGTATTACCACAGTATCTATACGCGTAGAATCTATAACTGTTGAATCAATTTGATTTAATCTAGGAATTGAATCCTGTGTATACCCCCAACTAAAGCAAATAAATAGAATAAATACCGAAATTACCTCTCTTAAAATCCTACTGTGCATTTATGATATTGTTAATATGTTCTTTGATTGATTGACTATCTATTTGTGCGATTTTTTGGAGCTCCTCAGTTGTACCATGTTCTATAAAATTATCAGGTATCCCAAGAATATCAAGTTTTCCACTATAACCTGACGCATTTGCAAATTCTAAAACAGAACTTCCGAAACCACCTGCTTTGCATCCATCCTCAACCGTTATGATATTTGAATAGCTCGAAAACACCTCCAATAGCAAATTCATATCCAGCGGCTTTATAAACCTCATATCATAATGACCAACTTTGTTTGGGTTACTTGTCGAAGGAATTGTTTCTGAAATCATATTACCGATATGTCCAATTGACAGAACCGCAATTTGTGTACCCTTTTTGAGTTCTGTGGCCTTTCCAATTTCAATTTTTTCAAAAGGTTTTTGCCAACCGGTAGAATTTCCCCTGCCTCGTGGATATCTAATTGCTATAGGTTGTGATAATCCCAATTGTGAAGTGTACATAATATTACGCAGCTCAACTTCGTTCATGGGCGCAAAAATAATAAGATTGGGAATACAGCCCAAAAAGGCAAGGTCATA
The DNA here is from genome assembly GCF_000153165.2 of Maribacter sp. HTCC2170. Lineage (NCBI taxonomy): Bacteria > Pseudomonadati > Bacteroidota > Flavobacteriia > Flavobacteriales > Flavobacteriaceae > Maribacter > Maribacter sp. HTCC2170. Next base: position 1,357,811 of record NC_014472.1, on the reverse strand, counting down.
AACACCGTGATGAGTAGCACCATCTTGCCCTACAAGACCTGCCCGGTCCAAACAAAATACCACGGGTAATTTCTGTATGGCAACATCATGGATTACTTGATCATAGGCGCGCTGTAAAAAGGTTGAATAGATATTACAGAAAGGCACTAATCCTTCAGCCGCCATACCAGCAGATAATGTTACGGCATGTTGTTCGGCTATACCTACGTCAAAAGCACGTTCAGGAATTTCATTCATCATGAATTTTAATGAACTTCCCGTTGGCATGGCCGGTGTTATACCCACTATATTTTTATTCTTTTTTGCTAGCTCTACTATTGTATGACCAAATACATCCTGGTATTTTGGAGGAAGATTTAAATCAGATTCTTTCTGCAGTACCCCTGAGTGTTTATCAAATTTGCCTGGGGCATGATATACGACCTGATTTTCCTCAGCTTCTTTTAGACCCTTACCTTTTGTGGTAATGATGTGCAATAATTTTGGCCCCGATACATTTTTTAGTCTTTCAAGTTCTCGAAGTAGGCTATTTAAATTATGACCGTCAATAGGTCCAGTATAATCAAAATTTAAACATTCGAAAATGTTTTCATCTTTGGCAGTACCCTTTTTTACATTGGTTAAATATTTTTTTAAAGCTCCAACACTGGGGTCAATGCCAATGGCATTGTCATTGAGTACCACCAGCATATTGGCGTTCGTAACACCAGCATGATTTAAACCTTCAAAGGCCATGCCACTGGCAATAGAGGCATCTCCTATTACTGCAATGTGATTTCTTTGCGTATCGCCATTTAATTGTGCTGCTATTGCCATTCCAAGAATAGCGGAAATCGAGGTAGAACTGTGACCGGTTCCAAAAGGGTCATAATTGCTTTCAGATTTATTAGGAAATCCACTAATTCCTCCCAATTGGCGGTTCGTTTCAAAGAGATTTTTTCTACCAGTCAATATTTTATGACCATAGGCTTGGTGGCCAACATCCCAAATTAGTTTATCATCTGGTGTATTGAAAACATAATGTAGGGCAATAGTTAATTCAACCACTCCCAAACTGGCACCGAGATGCCCTTCTTTAACGGCAATAATATCGATAATGAATTTGCGTAGCTCCTTGGCAAGCTTGGGCAAATCGTCTTTAGCAAGGTTTCGCAGGTCTAATGGTGAATTTATATGTTCGAGAAGTGAGACCAAGTCAGATAGTTAAGATGCAAAAATAGGTCTTTTAAAGATATTTCAGTTCTTTTCTATTCTGGTAAAATTGTACTTTTGATGACATGATTTTACCTTTTGACGATACATATTTTATGAAAAAGGCTTTGCAGGAAGCTGAAGCCGCTTATGAAAAAGGGGAAGTCCCGATTGGGGCAATTATTGTTATCGATGATAGGATAATCGCTAGGGCGCACAATTTGACCGAGCAATTAAATGATGTCACTGCCCATGCAGAAATGCAAGCCATAACGGCAGCAGCGAATTTTTTAGGGGGTAAATACCTTCAAAACTGCACCATGTATGTTACTTTAGAGCCTTGCCAGATGTGTGCAGGTGCGCTTTATTGGAGTCAGATTTCCAAGATTGTTTTTGGGGCTAAAGACACGGAGAGAGGATGTGGTGCAATGGGAACAAAACTTCACCCAAAAACAAAGATAACGGGAGGTGTCATGGAGAACGAAGCCTCTGAATTATTGAAGCGGTTTTTTATCGAACGTAGAAATCTAAACTAATTAGAGGTAAATAAAAAACCCCAGCTGTGAAGCTAGGGTCTAGATACCTTAGAGAATACAATACTTTAGTCGACTACCTGCACTTGTGCTGCAACCATTCCTTTTCTACCTTCTTCTTCCTCGTATTCTACTTTGTCACCTTCTTTTAACTCAACACCGTTCAACGCTGTTGCGTGTACAAAGATGTCGCTGCCCGTCTCGTCGTTCGTAATGAACCCATATCCTTTGGATTCATTGAAAAATTTAACTGTACCTGTCATTCTAATTGATATTAAATAATAGATGTTTAGAATACTAATTTATAATTTTTATGGCAGACCTTTACAAATTGGACACTATTTCTTGTCAAAAATCATTGATTTTCAGGCTTTTCGGATTCTTTCCCTTGCATTTTTCGAATATTTTCTTCGGTCAACATATAGTCTTTCATCTTTTTACCTTGGCTTTCTTTGAATAGAAATAGGGGCATGGCCAAAAGAAAAATTCCAGCTGTTCCAAAACCAATAAACTTGTTTGCCAAAGCAACTTCATCTTCTTGTATTTTAAAACCATATAATATGGAAGCGATGGATGCTAAAACAATAAGTGTTATGACATATTTCATGTGTTTGATTTAATCAAGTTGGTTTCACTTTGTAAAATTAATCAACTTTCTACGGTAGGCCGTTAACAGTTTGGATTTGGAAACAAAACCTAAGTATTTTCCATCTTTAATGACAGGAAGATTCCAAGCACCACTATCCTGAAATTTTTGCATTACCTTTTGCATACTATCAGTACTATAGAAGATATGTTCAGGAGCCGAATGCATAAAAGTTTCTACAGTCGTAGATTCATACAGTGTAGTATCAAACATGAATTCTCGAATATCATCTAAAGAGACAATACCAATCAAAGTATCTTTATTATCAATTACCGGGAATATATTTCTCGATGATTTTGAGACAACACTATGCACCATTTTGCCAAGAGTTGTTTCAGGATGGACTGGTGTAAAATTCTTTTCAACTACTTCATCCAACTGCATCAAGGTTAAAACAGTTTGGTCTTTATCATGGGTCAATAATGCACCTCGTTGGGCCAGTTCTCTGGTATAAATGGTGTGGTCAACTACATTCTTCGTAATTAAATATGAAATGGAAGCAGTTATCATCAATGGAACGAACAATTCGTATCCTCCAGTGATTTCTGCAATTAGAAATATTGCTGTCAACGGGGCATGAATTACACCAGCGATTAACCCTGCCATTCCGATAAGGGTAAAATTACTTTCCGAGACATTAAAGCCTAAACCGATATTATTTATAATCTTGGCTACCATATTTCCCAACGCACTACCCATTACCATAGTCGGAATGAAAATACCTCCGGCACCACCAGCAGCAAACGTAGTTGTAGTAGCTATTGCCTTAAAAACGGTAATGCTGAAGAGTAAAAGAATCACTACCCATATGTTGTCTATGTACTCATTAAAAGGGGTTTCCCCTAAGGCCTTTAAATGGTCACCTTCCAACAAGCTATTTATAAAACCGAAACCTTCGCCATATAGTGCAGGAATAAAATATAACATAGCTCCAATGGCTAAACCACCAATTAACAGTCTGTATTTGGGGCTCTTAAATGGTTTGAACAATTTAAGGATAGCAAAATACATTCGTGTAAAATAAATGGATATAAAGGCTGTACAAATACCTAAGGCAACATAGAATAAAGTGTCTTTTACCTTAAAAGTGTGGATTACACTAAAATCGAAAAGCACCTCATTTCCTAAAAAGAAGTATGAGGTAAGCACACCTGATATTGATGCCAATAGCAAAGGAAGCATCGAAATCATAGTTAGATCAAGACTAAAAACCTCTACGGCAAAAATTATGGCTGCAATAGGGGACTGAAATATTGATGCAATTGCCCCTGCCGATGCACAGGCAATCAATAATGAGCGTGTTTTTGCATTTACATGAAACAGGCCTCCCATATTTGAACTTATGGCAGCCCCGGAAGCCACGGCAGGACCCAATAACCCAGTTGAACCACCAAAGCCGACAGTAAGGGGAGCGGTAACCAATGGCGTCCATATTTTTTTTAATGGAATGATTCCTTTTTTCTTGGAGAGCGCGAATAAAATTGATGAAATGGCATGTTGCAATTTCTCTTTGTGGACATACTTCACATATAAATACACCAATGTAAGTCCTATGATAGGTAATATAAAATGAAGTTCATTGCCAGAAAAAATGATTCCTTTTTCTGTAAGTGATTCAATGAAATAGGTTATGTTTTTTATAGTAACGGCAGCCAAACCTGCAAGCAGACCCACCACTACACTCATAATGTGGGTAAAAGTCTTGTTGGAGATATGTTTATACCTCCATTTTAAAAAGCGTGTGAAATATGTGTTTTTATGTGTAGACATTTTTGATTCTTATCTAAAAGTATTAAAAAATCCCGCTGTTCGGCGGGATTTTCTTTACTATAGATCTAACTTCAAATTAAGTTCTTTCAATTGCTCTCTATCAATAGGGGCAGGGGCATCTATCATTACATCCCGACCACTATTGTTTTTAGGGAAGGCTATGAAATCTCGAATAGTTTCTTGTCCACCTAAAATTGATACCAAACGGTCAAGGCCAAATGCGATACCGCCATGAGGCGGCGCGCCATATTGGAAGGCATCCATTAAAAAACCAAATTGCGCTTTTGCTTCTTCAGGGGTAAAGCCCAAATGTTTGAACATGGTACTTTGTATATCCTTATCATGTATTCTTATTGAACCTCCGCCAATTTCATTACCGTTTAAGACTAAATCATAAGCATTTGCCTTTACGTTACTTGGTTCAGAATCCAATAGTTCCAGTTGACCTGGTTTTGGTGAAGTGAATGGATGGTGCATAGCATGGTATCTTCCTGTTTCCTCATCCAACTCCAATAAAGGAAAGTCAATTACCCATAATGGAGCGAATTCTGCATTGTTACGAAGACCTAAACGTTCTGCAAGTTCCATTCGCAGTGCACTCAGTTGAGCCCTTGTTTCATTTATATTACCTGATAGTACGCAAATTAAATCACCGGGATTTGCCTCTGTGGCCTTTGCCCAATTACCAAGGTCATCCTGGTCATAGAACTTATCTACAGAGGACTTGAATGAACCATCTTCATTACATTTTACATAAACCATTCCTTTAGCACCCACTTGTGGTCTACGAACCCAGTCAACAAGCTTGTCAATCTCTTTTCTGGTATAGGAAGCACCTCCTGGAACAGCAATACCTACCACCAATTCTGCAGAATTAAAGACATTGAAATCTTTATGCTGGGCAACCGAGTTTAGTTCCCCGAATTCCATTCCAAAACGAATGTCAGGTTTGTCATTTCCGTATTTGGCCATTGCCTCATCATAGGTCATTCTTGGAAATTCAGTGGTCTCCACACCTTTGATTTCTTTTAAAAGATGACGGGTAAGTCCTTCAAAGGCTTTGAGAATGTCTTCTTGCTCAACAAAGGCCATTTCGCAATCTATCTGCGTGAATTCGGGTTGTCTATCTGCTCGTAGATCTTCATCCCTGAAACACTTTACGATTTGAAAGTACTTATCCATGCCTCCAACCATCAATAATTGTTTGAAAGTTTGGGGAGATTGTGGTAGGGCATAGAACTGACCTTCGTTCATTCTACTTGGTACAACAAAATCTCTTGCGCCCTCAGGGGTCGATTTTATTAGATATGGAGTTTCAACTTCGATAAATCCTTCTTTAGAGAGATAATTTCGAACTTCCATGGTCACCTGACTTCTAAAAATCAGATTCTCCTTTACTGGATTTCTACGAATATCCAAGTAACGATATTTCATGCGAAGATCCTCGCCGCCATCTGTTTGGTCTTCAATAGTAAAAGGAGGTGTCTTTGAAGTATTTAAAATGTTTAGTTCTTGAACAAGCACTTCTATATCACCCGTGGCTATGTTATTGTTTTTCGAAGCTCTTTCAATCACTTTACCTTTTACCTGTACCACAAATTCACGGCCTAGATTTCTAGCTTTTTCAAGCAGTTCGGTAGAAGTTCTTTTTTCGTCAAAAACGAGCTGGGTTATACCATAACGATCTCGTAGATCAACCCATGCCACAAATCCTTTATCCCTGGTTTTATGAACCCAACCTGATAAGGTCACGACTTCATTAATATTCGACTCTCTTAATTCTCCACAGCTATGACTTCTGTACATATATCGTATTTTAAAAATGCAAATTTAATAAGTATTGTGAAGTATTGACCATATAAAAGAAGACATTCCTATAAAATTTACAGGAATGTCTTTTAAATGTTAGTTTTCTTATGAACTATGCGGCCGCTTCTAGTTTTTCACTTGAACTCGTCGCATTTCCTTTGTTTCGCAATTTTTTAAGCCTAATTTTCATTCTATAGGAAATATTGAACAAGACTGGAACAATGATTAAGGTAAGGAATGTAGCCACTATCAATCCGTAAATAACAGTCCATGCCAAAGGCCCCCAGAAAACCACATTGTCTCCACCAATATAAATTTTAGGGTCGAATTCTGAAAATAAAGAGAAGAAATCTATATTCAAGCCGATTGCAAGAGGTATCAACCCCAGTACAGTAGTGATTGCCGTTAACAGAACAGGCCTCAATCTTGCTTTACCACCTTTAACAATAGCTTCTGTTACTTCTTCTTTAGAGAGTAGTTCATTTTCTGAATGGCCCAATTCTAACATTTTACGATCTATAAGAATCTGGGTGTAATCAAGTAATACCACGCCATTATTTACAACAATACCTGCTAATGAGATAATACCCATCATGGTCATCATTATCACGAACGCGTTCCCTGTAATCATAAGCCCTCCAAATACACCAATAAAACTTAAGAATATTGCAATCATTATAATGATAGGCTTCGAGATCCCACTAAATTGGAAAATCAAAATCAACATAATCAATCCCAACCCGGAGAAAAATGCACCAACTAAAAATTGCATTTGTTTATTCTGTTCTTCGATTTGTCCTGTGTAATCAATATTAATGCCTGATGGAAGATTTTTATACTCTTCCATTTCTTTTTGTATTTCGGCAACAATGGCACCAGCATCACTAAATCCTGGTTTTAGTTGGCTATAAACGGTGACAACACGTTCATTGTCCTTATGTTTAATAGCACTAAAAGATGAGGTGTTTCGTTGGGAAGCCACAGCAGATACGGGGATTTCCTTAATCTGGCCGTTCGCAGGGTCTCTGAAAATAATGTTCTGATTGAACAAGGCACTTGTGTTGTATCTGAGATCTTCATTGAACCTAACATTTATATCATAATCTTCACCATCCTTTTTATAGATTCCAGCTTTTTCACCAAACAATGAACGTCTAAGTTGGGATCCTACTTGACCTACAGATACGCCTAATTCACCAGCTTTTTCACGATCAACCACAACTTCCATGGCCGGCTTACTTTTGTTTACATCAATTTTAAGTTCTTCAATTCCAGCAATGTTTTTGCCATTAATGAAGTTGCGCATGTTTTCAGCCGTATTGATAAGCTCATCATAGTCTTTTCCTTCTAATTCAATATTGATGGGATAACCAGCTGGAGGTCCTTCCGCATTCTTTTCAACTGAAATAGCGACACCTGGATAGATGCCCGTTAAGGCATTTTGAATATTTAGACGTAGTTCCTCAGTATCACGACCACCTCTATGTTTAAATTCACGCATTGATACCGTAATCTTTCCTCGATGTGGCATTTCTGCAGCAGAACCACCATCAGTAAAAGGGTTGCCCGCACCTTCACCCACTTGAGATACAGCAGATTCTACTAAATAATTGAAATCTCCTTTTTTATACTTGTCCTCATTGATTACTGCATAAACACGTTTTTCTATATCAAGGGTAAGTTCGTTGGTCTTTTCGATAGATGTGCCTTGGGGATATTCGATATATGCATATATCTCATTTGGTTTGTTATCGGGAAAGAATTCGATTTTTGTTCTTCCACTACCCACAGACTTGCCAAAAAGCATGAAAACAACAATTAATAACGAAAAGGTTAAGCCAAAATACCAATACACGTTTTTTCCCCTTAGGGCATTTTTTAATTGTTTTTCATACCCATTTTCCAAACGTGTCATTACGTTTTTTTGGAATTTGATAGCAGCACCTTTGATTACATATTTATAGACCCAAAACAATAGAGCGGTCATTATCATTATCGACCCCAATCCTCTCATTGCGCCACCAACAATTAAAATAAATAGTCCAAAACCACCTAATATGATACTCAGACGAATCAATTGTTTTAGGGTTAACTCTTTTTCCCCAATTTCCATAAAACGGGAAACCAGCATAGAGTTCATAAAAATTGCAACGAACAACGAAGAACCTAAAACTACAGACAAGGTAATTGGCATTAAAATCATGAATTGACCAAAAATACCAGGCCATAATCCCAATGGTATAAATGCAGCAACCGTGGTAGCTGTTGAGATAATAATTGGGAATGCGATTTCCCCAATTCCTTTTTTAGTGGCTTCTATGCGTGGCATCCCTTCGCTCATAAGACGATATACGTTTTCAACAACCACTATGCCATTATCCACTAACATTCCCAGTCCCATTATCATTCCAAATAATATCATGGTATTCAATGTATATCCCAACATTGATAATATCATAAATGACATGAACATGGACATTGGGATGGCGAAACCAACAAACAGAGCATTACGAAAGCCTAGGAAGAACATAAGTACTGTTACTACTAGAAGAATTCCGAAAATGATATTGTTCACTAAATCATCTACTTGATTCAAAGTTCTTTCTGAAGAATCGTTTGCAATTGATATTGATAAATCGGCTGGATAATAATTCTCCGCTTGATCTTTGACCAAGTCCTTGATTTTATCAGAAGCGGCAATCATGTTTTTGCCAGCACGTTTTTTAATGTCTAGCATGACAACGTTTTCTCCAAATTCTCTTGCGAAGGTGGTTTTGTCTTCTTCTTCGAATGTTACTTCTGCTATATCTTTTAGATAGACCGCCCCATTTTCAGATTTAACAACAAATTCATCCAACTTTTTTGGGTTTTCAATTTCACCCATTATGCGAATTGTACGTCGTTGACCACTAGTTTTCAAATTACCTGCCGACATGGTCATGTTACCATTTCCAATAGCACTTAATACATCTTGAAAGCTAACTTTGGCCGCCATCATCCGATGTATGTCCACAGCAACCTCAACCTCTTTTTCTTGCGCACCACGAATATCTACTTCTTTAATCTCTGGTAGATCTTCAATTTCATCTTGTAAATGTTCGGCAAATTCCTTGAGTTTTTCAGTAGGGTAATCTCCCGTAAAACTTACGTTCATGATTGGAAAAGATTCAGATAAGCTTAAATCAAAAACATTAGGTTCTACCTTGGCGTTGTTGAATGTAGGCCAATCCTCACTGGCCTTTTCCCCATCAACTTCATCCTTAACTTTTTGTTTAGCCTCTTGTATAGTAATATCCTCATCAAATTCTACGGTGATAATAGAATAATCTTCTTGTGAAGTAGATATTATGTCAACTACATTACTCACGTTCTTTAACTTATCCTCTAATGGATCCGTAATTAAACGTTCAATATCTTCGGCAGTGTTACCTGGATATGGAGTGCTTATATATACCTTGGTGTCAACAATCTCCGGAAAATCTTCTCTGGGCATTGCATTATAAGATTGGAACCCGATATAAAGGAAGATTGCAATCATCACGTAGATAACCGACGGATTGTCTATCGCCCAAGATGAAAGCCTAAACTCCTTATTGGCGTTTTTTAACTGTTTGCTCATGTCTTTAACGTCTTTATTTAAGGATTTTTACTTTTTGACCGTCTTTCACCGTTCTTGCGCCTTCCTGAATTATATGATTGCCATCGGTTATTCCCGATAGAACTTCAACAAAACCATTTTGGGTTTTACCTGTTGTTATAATGCTTCTCGTAACTATTGCCTCATTGTTTTCATCAGGTTCTGAACTAACATAAGTGTATTGGTCACCAACTGCATTTTCAGATATTATACTCTGGGGTATAAGAATTGCATTATCATTTGAATAATCATTAAGTCTAACCTTAGCCGTAAGGTTTGGTTTAATATTTCCTTTTTTATTCGGAACAGGAATCTCGACAGTAAAAGACCGGTTACTGGGATTAATAAAATTACCGGTTTCACGAATCTTGGTATTGATACTATCACCTAGAACAGGGAAATAGACTACGGCTTCTTTGCCCTTGGTTATTTGCCCCAAATATGTTTCTGGAACATCAACCTCGATATACATATTACTAAGGTTCACAATACGAAAAACCTCTGAGCCAGGACCAGGTGACACTACTGTACCTTGATCTTTGATGACATCATCGATAATACCGGAAAAAGGAGCCCTTATGGTTGATTTTCCAAGTTGACTTTGAACTTGTTTTACTGTATTCTCTGCAGCGACAAAATTGGTTTTTGCCTGTAAGTATTGAATCTCGGAACCTATTTTTTGTTCCCAAAGTCTTTTTTGGCGCTCAAAAGTTGTTTTGGCCAATTCAGCTTGGGTTTTTAGTTGTTCTAACTGACTTCCCACGCCACCATCATCTATCTTTGCCAAGATTTGACCTTTAGAGACACGTTGCCCTTCCTTTACATATACGCGCTGTAGCGTTCCTGGCATTTCAGGGTAGACCAAAACATTCTGCTTGGTCTTAACTGCACCTTGCAATTCCAAATAATGTACAAAATTCTCCGTTTTTGCAGTTAAGGTAGTAACCAACGGAAGCTTCTCATTACTGTCCAGAATGGAAATAATAGAATCTAATTGGTTAGCTTGTATTTCGAGAGTCTTTTGTTGTTCAGAAATATCATTCTTCTTAGCTCTAATTGCTTCAAGGTCACCTTGGGCAATAATATCCTCAATTGATTTTCCTTGATCGGATCCACAAGCAAATAGGAGTAAAGTAGCTGTGATTGTATATATAACCTTCTTCATTGTTTGATGTTTAGTTGTTTGATTGATTAAGACTTGTTGTTCATTATTGTTTCTAAAGCAGTCTTTTTATTGATAACTTCTACCATTGATTGTAAGTATTCTTGCTGTGCTGTGTACAATTGGGTTTGCGCTTGACGCAGCTCAAAACTGCTTGCTAAACCTTCAAAATATTTTATTTGATTTTTACTTTCAATACGTTCTGCCAATCCCAGATTTTGTTTTGAAGTTTCATATTGTTCAATTGCCAAAATGTAATCGCTTTTAGCACGGTCCAATTGCAAGCGAATTTGTTCTTGAGCTTCTATGAATTGTGTTTTAGCCTTTTCAAGCGCAATTTTTGCCCGTTGTGTACTAGCACTTCTTTTTAATGAGCTGAAAATTGGAATATTTAAATCAAATCCCATAATGGAAGAATTGAACCACTTTGGATCACCACTTAGAAAATTAAAAGAATCGCTAAAGGATGAACTTCCGTAGTTGACAAAGGCATTCAATGTTGGCAATGCCCTACTTTTAGCTAACTTCAACTCTAGTGCTCGTTGTTGGTTCAAGTTGGCTGCCAATTTATAATCTACATTATTTTCTATGGAGAAAGCACTGTCCAATAAACCTAAATCTATTTTCTTTAATGTAAGATTGTCCAAACTATCAGTTAATTGGGTTGGGGAGTCTATGCTAATTCCCATAACCAAATTCAACATTTGTAAAGTGATCTCTTTCAGGCGTATCGCGTGTTTTAACTGGGTTTCAATAGATGAGAGTGTGATTTGCAATTGCTCTACGCTTTCTTCATCACCTAAACCATTTTCAAATATTTTGGTAGTTTCAAATAGATTTTTTTCCAAGGTTACCAGGTTCTTTTCAAGGATAGAAACACTCTCATTGGCCAACAGAACATTTCCATAGGCTTCAACAACGGATTTTCTTACTTCTAAATCTGTTTTTTCTTTATTGTTGGCACTATAATTCAAAAACGTTTTTGTTGCCTGAACTCCTACGATATAAGACCCATCAAATATTTGTTGTCTCAATGTTGCAGTTGCTGAGGCTTGCTGAGGTTGTGAAAATATTATAGGTATATAAGTACCAGGATCTCCACCAATTATTTCACCGGGGAGAAGACTAACAGGTTGCTTCAACTGATTTTGATAACTAATTGCTCCGCTAATTTGCGGTAAACCATCAGCAATGGTTTCCCATTTTTGTTTTTGGGCATCCACAATGTCCCGACCGGCATTAATGGCGGTGTAGTTGTTCTCGAGCGCAAATACTATGGCCTCATCCAAAGTAAAACTACTTGGTTGTTCTTGGGCGTATAAGCCCCCTGTGATTAGCAGGATTAGGATTAATACTCTAAATTTCATTATTGATTTTTTTGATTGTTTTTAACTAACTCTCTTTCAAGGATACTAATGCCATACAATGTTGAAATAGCCCTAGTATGATATTCTAGGATTTTCATTTCGGTATAGAAAATATCTTGCATTTTATTACTGAACATTTCATTCTCATAGGCTCCAAAAAGCAAGGTGAAATACATTTTGGTCACGATTTCTTTGTCGATATTCTCCCGATAGATTTTTTCTTCTATTCCTTTTTCTATGTTTGTCATTATACACTGACTGAAAGTAAGAGCCTCTCTTTGCATTAGTTTGGCGTAGATGGCTGGGTAGTACTTTTTTAATTGATACATAGGCGATGTTTCGGCTTTCTTGAACATATCATTAAATACGTTCTTTATTGCAAAATTTTCCTCTATTGCGTTTCTTCCCTGTGTTGAAACATCACTTATCATCTTGTCGATCGCATCTTGCATATTGATCACACAAGCTTCAATCAATTGTTCTTTATTATTGAAATATTTATAAATTGTTTTCTTAGAAATTGCCATTTCATTAGCAATCTCATCCATAGTCACACTCTTGAAGCCCAATTTCAGAAATAGATCATTGGCCTTATCTAGAATCTTTTCTCTCATACCTCTTTTGCATTTAGCGGGCAAATATAGGGACGGAAACTAAGAAAACACAAAAAGTTTCCAAAGTTTTACAATTTTTTAACATTAAAGTTTTTATGGCTCTAATTACAAGTAGTTTAGGCTTATTCAGTATTACTCTCTTTTCTCTGATTTACATAATTGTTAAACGCCTTTTCGCCTTCTTCTTGCCAGAACTGATCGTAGTATTTCCAGTTTGAAAAATCTTTTTTTGAGGAAGTTTTATCTTTGGATTTACATTTGTTTTTGAATTTTTTATCCCTTTTCTTAGAACTATGGTCTCCAAATCCACCAAAAAATATTTTAGCTAGAACCAGTATTCCAAGGGCTTGCCAATAACCCAAAGTTGTAAGCCCAAATACCTCGGGCATTAGCCAGTTCCATAGGCGCATCGTTATGTATCCAAACAGCAAAATCAAACCAATTACTATTATTCCCCCAATTAGCACTTTGAAAAATCCTTTGAAGAATCTTTCTGCGTTTCCTTTAATTCTATGTTCAATATATTCTGACATACTATTTTTATTTTAGTTAATATTTCTTTTTGTGTTTAATTCATTATACAATATGGCAATTGCCCTATGACGTCTAGACATTAATGTGCCTATGGGAATTCCGGTTTCAAATGAAACCTCTCTATAGGTAAAACCTTCAAAATCTATGGCAAGGATTACGTTCTTATAAAGCGGTTTTAGATTTATAATGGCAGTTTTCAATTCACTTTTCAAAGAATCTGAATAGTTGTTGTCCGATGCTCCATATAGGAGCTCTGTGAATTCAATCAATTTTGACTCTAATTCTTTTACAATCTCAACACGTTCCCTTTTAGTACGTAAAATGTCTATTATTTTATTTTTTAAGGAGTTATAGACAAAGCCGGCAATATTATTTATCGGTGAAGTACTATCGGCCCTAGCAAATAGTTTAAGTGCTACTTCTTGAACTATATCCTCAGCATCCCTATCTGCGGCATTATCGATTTTGGAACGGGCATATGCCTTTAATGAATGATATTCCTCATTAAAGAAGGTGTTAAGGTTATTATAGTTGTCCGTTTTTTCACTCATTCCAATGCTCTTAAAAGCAATGCTTCAATCTTAAAGACGCAGCTTTTCAAAACTATTGCATTTTTTGGCAATTTTATTTTTGCAGAATAATATTTCTAATGCAAATTTGATAAAAGAGTTTTGTCAAAATGGACGTATTTTTGGCAAAAACAAGGGTAATGCATTCAATTGATTTTTATAGAACTGAGTTTATTTCCTATTTGGAAAAAAACGCCAAAACCAGAGAGCCACTTAATCTATATAAACCGATGTCTTATATTTTGGGATTAGGTGGGAAAAGATTGCGCCCGGTACTCACCTTGATGACCACTGAAGTTTTTGGTAAAGATCATATAAATGCCATGGATGCTGCCTTGGCTATCGAAATATTCCATAATTTCTCATTAGTACATGATGATATTATGGATGATGCCCCTTTACGCAGGGGAAAGCCGACAGTTCACGAGAAATGGGACTTAAATACTGGCATTTTATCAGGGGATGCCATGTTGATTAGGGCCTACCAATTGTTTGAAAACTACGAGAGTGATACATTTAGGGAATTGGCCCAACTATTTAGTAAAACTGCCTTGGAAGTCTGTGAGGGTCAACAATACGATATTGATTTTGAGACTCGTGAGGATGTTACAGTACCCGAGTATTTAAAGATGATTGAATATAAGACTGCTGTTTTGGTGGCTGCGGCAATGAAAATGGGAGGAATAATTGCAAACGCTTCTTCGACTGATCAAGATTGCATTTATGATTTTGGAAAGAATTTAGGGTTGGCATTTCAGTTACAAGACGATTATCTAGATGCTTTTGGAGACCCAAAAACGTTTGGAAAACAAGTTGGAGGAGATATTATTGAAAACAAAAAAACAGTATTGTATTTGGCTGCGTTGGAAAATGGAGATGAAGAACAAAAAAATGAACTTCTGGACCTCTATTCCATTCAACCAAAAGATCCAAGCGAAAAAGTTGAGGCCATAAAGGAAATGTTTCACTCGACTGGTGCTGTTAAGCACACAAAAAGCCAAATTGAATTCTACACCAAGAAGGCCTTTGGGAAGCTTAATAGTTTGGATATATCGAATGAAAAAAAAGAGCTTTTAAGAGGTTTTGGTGAGAGTTTGATGCAGAGGGAAGTTTAGTATTTTTTTCTTTTTATTGCTTCCTTTTTTTATAATGTTTAGAGATGAGTTATATTTAATTAGTGAGGAATAACAGCTTATTACTTAACATCTTTCTTTCGATACTAATAGTATTGATGGTTTTTATTGTCTATAACTGTAAGAACCCTGTAGAAGAGTCAGATTATTTTAATCCCTCGGAAGTAGCAACTCATTTTAGCGGGAAACATTTTGTGGGCTCAGATACCTGTATAGAATGCCATTCAGAAATTTATAGCACTCATTTAGAAACTGCTCATTTTAATACTTCTGCAATTGCTGATACCAGTAATGTCTTAGGAAGTTTTAAGACTGGGTCAAACTTATTGGACCTCAAAGACGTTTCTTTTGAGATGAAAATAAAAGAAGACAGTTTATTTCAGCATACGAAAATCAAAAATAGGAGTTTAGCTACTTTTCCTTCCAAATTTGATATTGTAATTGGTTCTGGAGTAAAAGGGCAGTCATACCTGACTTGGGATAACAACGAGCTCTACCAATTACATGTTTCTTACTACACACCTACCGATGATTGGGTTAACAGTCCTAGTTTTCCAACATATCATTATACAAGACCAATAGGAGATGCGTGTTTAAAATGTCATATGACCTTTGCAAACAATAATAATTCTAAAAAACATAATACATATAATAGGGAAAAGATGGTTTATGGTATTGATTGTGAACGATGTCATAGACCTAGTAAAAAACATGTCGTCTATCATAGAGCCAATCCAGAGGCAAAAGAAGCAAAATATATGCTTAAAATAAAGGACTTATCAAGACAACAGCGTTTAGATGCATGTGCACAATGTCACTCTGGTTTACGAAGAGAATTAATTAAGGGAACACCATTTTCTTTTCTTACAGGTGAAAATTTAAACGAATATTCCCGTAATTATGAAACTAAGGTTTCAAACGATAAGTTAGACGTGCACGGTAATCAATATGGATTATTGACAAGTAGTGAATGCTTTAAACAATCCGAAAACATGGATTGCACTACGTGTCACGACCCCCATAAAAATCAAAGAAATAATTCTGCCTATTTTAATTCTAAATGCATTAGTTGTCATAATATGAATAGCACATTATGCTCTGAACAAGAAGAGGAGAATCTCAAAATGAACAACAACTGTATTGCATGTCATATGCCTACAAAAGCCTCCAAGGCGATGATGGTTCAGTTGAATAAAGATAGTTTGGAGACTTCCTTTTATGTTCGAACACATTTGATAGGTAAATATTCAGAAGATCAATTAAAGTAATGAACCTACTTCTATAAGTTTAGTAGGTAGCTGCCGATGTCTGCGATTTCCTGCTCCTTAAGGTTTAAAGTTAAAGCATCGGGCATAATACTAACTCCCATCTTTTGGCTACTTTCAATATCTGCTTTTAGGAGTACAGTTTTATTTCCAGCCATATCTTTAATAATAGTAGTTTCTCCTTCTGAAAGTAGGAAACCGTAAAATGTCTGACCGCTTTTAGTTTTGACCATTATAGATTCATAGCCAAAAACGATAGCCGCACTTGGGTTTATGATGGCTTCAATAAGTCCAGTCATATCAAGCTTTTCACCTATAGAGGTTAAGACAGGCCCTATATCATTCCCAACATCGCCAATTTTATGACAAGAAGCACATTTTGAGATAAAGAGTTTTTCACCTTTATGAACATCACCAATTAGCGAATTAATATTTTTTAATGATATTTTCTTTTTGTCTTTTTTTCTGAAGTATGAGCTGGCCAATGTTCTGATTTCCAACTCAGGGTTGTTATGAATTGTGCTGGAAATACCGTTTAAAACTTCTTTGGACAAACTCTCATTGGAGGCTAGGCCAATAAGTAACCTGGCTCCTATTAAACTTCTTGCCATTTCCTTGCCTACTTCTATCCGTTCTTGGATAGATAACCCTCGACTGAGTATTTTATCCTGAAGCAATGCAATATCTTCTGGAATCACCAGAGTTTTACTATTATTATCAAGGTTTTTCCAGTCCCAATGGGCGAACCATTCATTATTTTCTCTAAAACTAACCCACCACTTAGCTAGTTCACCAATATTGTTGTCTTCTTCGTTTTTTTGAATATCAAGCATGGCAGCAACTGCTTCTGTGTCTGGAATAAAGGCAATTGCATCAACAGCAAGTACTCTCAAACTATCAACTAGTTTTTTGGACATAGCCATCTCCTTCAAAGCAGAGATTGAAGATTTTGGGTGTATTCTCCATACAATATTTGCTATGTTTGTGGGCCAGACCAAAGGGTCTTTATACTGCTTTAATATGTTCTTATAGGCAATATCTTCTTTGCCTTCCAAAGCCATACCTAGAGCTTCAAGATACCAACGATCAGTGCCATTATATTTTTTAATTAGCTTATTAATTAGCACTTTGCTTTTAATCCAAGGGACACCCCTTAAGGATATGGCAACTTCCCTTCTTACTGCCGGAGAGGGGTCATCAACGGCTATTCTGGCATATTGTAGTAAATTGGTTTTGAATTGTTTAAGTGCCCTATACGCGGTAACCCTTAAGCGGGGGTTAGGGTCATTTTTTAATATTTTTTCTACTGTTTTCTTACCTTTTTCACCGAATTGGGGCAAAAGCCATATTGCTCTTGCTTTATGATATGGATTTGAACTTTCCAATATTTTTATTACCTCTTCGAATGCAGAATCTCCATTTTTCAACAATTTTTCAAATCCTAAATTTCTAACGTTTATTGCCGGATTTAAAAGTGCCGAAATCTGCCCTTCTGTAGTATTTATATCAATATCAGGAATACTTAAATTATTGTTCTTAGGGGTTATTCTATAAATTCTTCCATAACCAAGACTGTCCATCATCTGATGTCCTCCAACAACCGGATCATACCAATCTGCAATATAAATTGCGCCATCAGTTCCTACTGCTACATCACTAGGTCTAAACAATTTGCGCTTGTCACCATCTACCTCGTTCCAGATATACCCCTCTGTAGATTCTTGCATTGAGGTAATCAAATCCTGTCTTTTAAGTTTAAACCCTGATTCGTCCATACTCGGTTGGTATGCAAATATTACATTTCTACCAGCATCTGCGCTCATAAGGGCACCTCTATATGTTGAGCCA
Source organism: Maribacter sp. HTCC2170 (assembly GCF_000153165.2). Taxonomy (NCBI): domain Bacteria; kingdom Pseudomonadati; phylum Bacteroidota; class Flavobacteriia; order Flavobacteriales; family Flavobacteriaceae; genus Maribacter; species Maribacter sp. HTCC2170. The sequence continues at coordinate 1,339,733 of NC_014472.1, read as the reverse complement.
AAAGCATCTCCTTCGTAAACGACAACACCAGTTGGTGATCCTGCACCTGTATTATCTCCTGCGGGTAAAATTCCTGGGTCATCTTGATGCCAGTGTGCGGTAAATGTATCTTGCCCTGGTCTGCGGTCTGCCTGCCAGGTTCTTGAGCCATCCGGGCTAAAATAACCTGCATTCCCACCTTCCATTAACCAAGTGGTCCTACATGTTTCTACCTGATCATCATTGTCATTTTGCCACATGTTACCAAAAGAGTCCAAGGCCAATTCATAGGCATTACGGAAATTATGCCCTACAACTTCCAACCCATTTCCATCATTTTTTATTCGTAATGCTAATCCACCTACCCAGATATGCCCATCATCACTTACTTGAGCAGGGGTGTTAGCGTCATTATAAGGAGTTCCTCCCGTATAAACACTTCCTGACCGAAGCTGCCATCCTGACTTGTCGGTAACCATGTGGGGTCCGGCGTTTCCAGTGTTGAAATACCATTTTCCATCGGGACCTGCAATAACGGAATGAAGGCTATGATCATGGTCGAATCCACCAAACCCAGTAAGAAAAATTTCCTTTTTGTCAGGAACGTCATCACCATTTTCATCTGTATAAACAATTAGATTTGGCGCGCAAGAAACCACTACTTTGTTACCTATGACTGCTATACCCATGGGAGCTACTAGGTCTTTATCTTGAACGAATACCTTTGAGGAATCACTTACACCATCCCCATCGGTGTCTTCCAAAATCATTATTCTATCACCTTTTTCAAAACTGAGGCGTTTGTCGGAAGCATTATTAAATTCACGGTAGTTTACAGCTTCAGTAACCCAAATTCTACCTTTTATGTCTACATCTATATTTGTTGGATTGTATAGGTCTGGGGATTCAGCCCATAGTGTTACCTGCCACTCTTCAGGAAGTATAAAACCGTTACTATCGCCAGTCTTGAAATCCAATTGGGGCGTTTCAAAAGAAGCCGTCCTGGAATCTTTACATGAAAGTAGAATTGAACACAACATCCAAACAAATAATATGTGGACGATTTTTGTATTACCAATATGTTTTTTTTGTAGTACCATAAGTTTTAATACAGCCTAGCAATAATTTGATAAGACGACCCTAATTAGAGTCTCCTTTTATTAATCCTTCGCGGTAAAGGAAATTAAACCTGAAGGCGGCACCTCGAATGTATGGGTGCCTTGGGTAATCTGAATGGTATCTTCACTTGTTATCTCTCCAAGGCAGTTTTTGATAACATAATCAAAATTTCTTTCGACTCCAGTAGCAGCTATTATCAATCGTGTTGATCTTTTTGCATTCAATACATCAATATGGGTGAATTTCTCTTGATTTATTTCAACAACTTGATCATTGAATACGGTAGTTATTTTTTTGTCTTTGTTCCAACCTTCCAATACAGGGTAATTGGTTAATGGACTTATTGCATGGAACTCGCCATCTAATAGTACCGCACTATTATTTAGCCAGTAAGAAGTATAGTGTTTGATCATTTTAGAATGATCTTCAGGAATATCCTCTAATCGTACAGAAATTTGAGGCACAGAATACATCACATTTAACATTTGTAGTGCAGCCACCTCAACAGGTTCATCATAATGCCACATCAACATATCAGAATGTACTGCAGTATTACCACTTAAAAATCTAAGGTCCGAAGTCCTTATTCTATTCACGGATGCAAGGTTGGGGCAATCAGTTGCCCTGAACATATTGCCATATTTTCTCATGGCCGGTCCTACGTAAGGTTGCCTAAACTCAATCATAATGTCTGGTTTAATCTCTTGCAATGATTTCATTAAATCTGTCATCAGTACATCTGTAGCTTCATTTACTGAAGCATAATCACGGCCATTCTCCTTAGTTAATTCGGTATCATTACCGGCATTAAATCGACCAATAAAGTCCAATTTGAATCCATCAAGGTCCCATGCTTCTGTAGCGTCAATATAGGTCTGAATGATGAATTGCCTAACTTCTGGATATCTTGGGTCTAGAACATAGGTGCCTTGCCCATCCCAATATCTTAGAAATTTACCTTTCATTTTTTCATAGGCTTTCGATTTTTCACCTACAAACGGAACACCATACCAAAGCATGAATTTCATGTCCAAATCATGTACGGCAGCTACAAATTCTTTCATTTCGGGTATACGCTCTGGTTCCCAATCCCCAGTATATGCATAGCCTCGACTGCTATCGAGAGTTTGCCACCCATCATCTACAATAATGGATTCAAAGCCCATTTTCTTGGCCAATCTACACTCAGCAAGCAGATTTTTCATCGTAACATTCTGATGGTAGCTATACCAGCTGGAATAAACAGGTTTTCGTGCAACTTCAGGCACTTGTGACGGCGTATAGAGCTCAAAAGAAGCCCACCAGTCGGCTACTTGATTCAATGCTTTGGAATACAATTGAGATCTAGTGTCAAAGCGCACTTTAACCTCATATGTTTTAAGGGATCTATATTTTTCTGAGAAAAAGGTCACCTTGTTATAGACCAATCCATCTTCTTCCATAATTCCTGAGCTCAGGATAGTCGTATTGAGGGCTTCAGAAGCGGAAAATGTAAGTCGATTGGAGTCATCATGACCAAATAATGTAATTACAGGAGCTTGTTTCGCCAACATTGATTTAACAGCCGATGGCCCCCAACTTGGGCCAATTGTTTTATCATTAAAACTTCCCGTACTCCAATACCCTGCAATGTCGCTTGATGGCAATGCCCAATTCAATGAAAATTCTGGTGGTGGTGCACCTTCAGTATGATTTAAGGTAATGGTTACTATTTCTAGTCCTTGAGTTATTTTTTCAATTTCAAGTGTCGTATCAAATTCACCGAAATCCCCTTTAAGTTGAATCTTGTGACCTGCTAATTCAAAATCTTGTTCATTTTGTTGCGCGAAAGCAATTCCTTGGCCAACTAAAGAGAAAACAATTAGCAATGTGTTTATACAATTTTTCATATTTGAATCTTGTTATAAGACGATTTACGAATATAAAGTATTCGCGATTCAGTAGTCTAGAGATACTTATGATTTTAGTTTATCTCTATAAGCTGCAGTTGGGCGTTATTTTTAGCGACCATTAAGTGGTTTTTGCCATTTTTTGTGAGCAGCTCCATGTCCCGCACATCTCCAACTATCTTCAAACCTGTGTCAAGCATGGTTTGTGCAGTGAAATTCCCGGCTCCATCTCCCTGTAGAAATAGCCCGAAACTTGAATCATTTCTTGGCGTTTCCACTTCTGAATTATAAAGGTTACCTGCTAATACAACATCTAGATTTCCATCTGAATCAAAGTCTTTCACCACGAATTTATTTATACTTGAAAATTGTGCCAATTGGGGAAGCGGTTTAGCTGTGAAAGCTCCATTATTATTTTCAAGATAGATGCTAGCAAAAGAGGTTATCTCGTAACTTAATGCTTCATCAAGTAATTTGCTCGTATAAATCTGGTTCAATGATGCACTGGCAAACGAATTATAATCTTTGAATTTATGTTTAATCGCTGGCATTTGTTGCGAAGAACATTGTCGGCCACGAACAGGAAGTTCAATATCACCTTTTTTGTAGGCCAAAACAATATCTACTTGGTCATTACTATCAAAATCATTCAAATAAATTTTAAAGGGCCTGTCGGCGCTAGCTTGGTATTTGTAGTTTTTCCCCAAATTCCCAACAATAAGATCTAAATCGCCATCGTTATCAAAATCACCTTTTTGGATATCGAACCACCAACCGGATAAAGGATCACTTAATAATTCATTGGATACATCTTTGAATGATCCGCCATTATTTTTGAAAAATTTTACTGGCATCCATTCTCCAACCAGAACAAGGTCTTCCCATCCGTCATTATCAAAATCAACCCAACTAGAGGCGGTTACTAGCCCCAGGGACTTTAATTCTGGTAATACCTTTTCTGTTACTTCCACAAATCTTGGTCCAGAGGCATCACTTACGTTTTCTAAAATTCGTGAATCCGCTGGATAAGGGTATTTTTTGGGGATCAAGCGCCCTCCTACAAACAAATCCAGGTCTCCATCATGGTCAAAATCTGATGCACTCACATCCAATCCACTTATTTTTGTATCTGGAAGTGTATCATCATTCCTGCGAAAATTATTATCGCCCAAATTTTCATAAAAACGATCTTCATACCCAGGAGAACCAGCTTCAAACTCATTACCGCCCGAGGCAATATAAAAATCGTTGTCGCCATCATTGTCAGCATCGAATATTAAAATACCTAAATCCTCATAATATTTATCATCTACCAAATCAGCAATGGGCAAAACAGAAAATTCACCCTTATCATCTTGAATAAAAACTGTGGCAGATTTACCAATTGAACTGCCAATGATATAATCATCCAATCCATCATTGTTTAAATCTCCTGTTGCCAGGGCAGGACCCAAGGTGGTATTTTTATGTGGAAGCAAAATCTCGACATCAAAATCATTAAAAGGATTCTCTTCGTGAACAGTTAATTCTGGAGCATCAACGGTGTTAAAGAGTTTAGGAATGTCTTTAGATTTATCAGAGCTACGGGCAAAGGCCTTGGAATCATCATAATTAATGGTCAACCTTTGATTTGCTTTTACATTATCCATCTTGGTTATTGATCCATTTGGCCAGGTAACCAAGACACTGTCAATTTTGTTAGTAGACCCCAATCCAAAGTGGAGTAGAGGTGTTACCGAGGACATGTAGCCGCGCACAACATTATGCTCTTGTACCTGTATTCCGTCTGGAGTATAGAGAGCAACCTTGCTTTCATTGGGTAAAACCTTGCCATCCCCATTTAAATTAATCGTTAGCTGGTTTGTATCAGAACTATTGTTTCGATAAATACTGGAAGTGTCCTCTAAATTATTAATGACCAAATCAAGATCACCATCATTATCCAAGTCTGAATAGGCAACACCATTTGAAAAAGTTTTTTCTTCAAAGCCCCAGTCTTTTGTTCTTTTGGTAAAGGTAAGATCATGATCGTTTTGAAACATATAGTTGCTCAAACGTTCGGAAGGCAATTCATTTAAATAGTTCAAGAGACCTACTTCTTCCTCCTTGTTTTCGTAGTCAGGGGAGTTTTCCAATTTGTCGAAGAATGCTCTGTATTTGCCATAAAAATCTTTATTGTTAACATCACGTCTAATACCATTAGTAACAAAGAGGTCTTTCCATCCATCGTTATCGAAATCGGCAAGTAAGCCACCCCAACTCCAATCAGTGGATGAAACACCGGCCAAGCGTGAAACGTTACTGAATACAGGAAGCTCACCATTAGAATTGCCGCGATTCAATTGAAGTGAGTTTTGCATGTATTGATGATGCAGCCCTATATTTACAGATTGATAAAAGGCATCAGGATTCATTGATGACATATTGGCCTTTGAGCGAAAATGATCTGCTGCTGACATATCCAATTGAAAAATGTCCATATGCCCATCATTGTTAAAATCAGCAATCTCAGCACCCATTCCAAAGAATGAGGTTTGCTGTAGGCTAGTGTCTATCTGATTTGTAAAAGTGCCGTCTTGATTATTGATATATAAGAAGTCAGGGGCATTGAAATCATTTGAAACAAAAATATCGGTGTACCCATCATTATTCACATCAGCTGCAACTACACCAAGACTTAATCCAAAATTACTCAGTCCGGCATCAATAGTTACATCGGTAAAATGTCCATTATCATTACGGAAAAGGCGGTCAGATTCACTTAATTCATGGTTTTCTAGTTTATGTGCATAATATGGAACTGGAGCAATAAAACTAGTTGGAGGATAGTTTATTACATATAGATCTAAATCCCCATCTTTATCATAATCGAAAAATGTTGATTGAATACTATTCCCATCACAGTCAATCCCATATTCCGAAGCTTTTTCAGTAAAAGTATTGTCTTGATTGTTGATATATAGCAAATTATTGTGTGGGGGAAATTTCCCATTGACGGAACAATAGATGTCCAAGTAACCATCTCGGTTTATATCTACAAATGTGGTTCCCGTAAACCAGCGTTCATCACCTAAAATCCCTGCATTTTCTGAAATATCTTCAAATTCCATGTTGCCCTTATTAAGGTAAAGTTTGTTAGGCACCATGTTCCCACTAAAAAAGATATCTTCTAAACCATCATTGTTAATGTCACCTACGGAAACCCCTCCACCCAAATACATATATGGATTTGTAAAATAATTGTGTTTATGGGTTTCGTTTAATTCATTTTTAAAATCAACACCCGTTTCTAGGGCATCTAGTTTCGTAAATAAGGTGTCGTGTTTTTTTTCGCATGAAGACACCAACATTAGAAAAACAATGAAGAACAATGCATTTTTCATCTTTGTAGAATATAATTATGGTAATATAAAAATAAGAATAACCCCGTATTTATCATACGAGGTCATCCTACTAATTTGCTAATATTTGGAATAATTAACTAGTAACCTGGATTTTGTATTAAAGATGGATCTTTATCGATTTCAGATTGCGCTATTGGCAAGAAATATACTTTATCCAACCATTGTCTGTTTTCAAAAACAATATTCGTTGGAGTATATGTATAATCCCATGCCGCAGGATCGCGTCTATATTCAGTTACAGGACCTGTTTGTGTAGCTTGTATCAAGACTGTCTGTACTTGCTTGTCCAAAGAATAAGGACCTTCAAGCCAGCGTTTCATGTCAAAGAGTCTGGCATCTTCATTCACCAATTCCTTGTCACGCTCTCTTCTATACAATTCCTTAAGTGCATCTCCTGTTGCCGTAACACCTGGCAAGCCATTTCTGTACCTTAGTTTATTCAACCATAAAATGGCTTCAGCTTCATCGCCCAATTCAATCTGAGCCTCAACATAATTCAATAGAATCTCTGAATGCCTTAGATATGGTGAATCTATCTTTTGCAAATCGTTAGGCCAAGAGGCAGGTTGGTTTGGATCAGAGAATTTCCTGAAATAATAACCAGTCCTTGAACCGTTCCAATCTTCAATAGGACCCTGACGTGTGTCCACACCATTTTTAATTGGTGATCCGTTGAACTCTGTACCATCTGTAAAGGTATAGAAACCAGTCTGTATCTCATTGAAATTATCATGAGTGACTACATCACTTGTTCTATCTTTCCATGGTGCGCCATCGTAAAGAATAGTTGAATAAAAACGAGCTTCACGATCAGCATAAGGATCTGCTGAATGTGCAGGGTTACCCCAATCGAACTCAGTACCATCTGACATTGTGTATTTTGATACCAACGCTTCGGTAGGAGTTGTACCAGCCCATTCATGATACCCATTAGGTCCTTGGTTCAATGCGAACATTCCAGGCCCTTGCGACCATCCGTCACCACCTTCATAAGTTCTTGAATCAAAACCAAACTCTTCGACCAAACGACCCCAGATGAAATCTACATTATCATCACCTTGGATCCACATATCGTCATAGTTTTGTTTGGCTTCTTCCTGAGAGGCAGGAGCCGCATAATCCAATTTATAGCCAGGGTGCTCATCCAATAGTGCTTTTGAGGCCGCTGCTGCCGCCGTCCATCTAGCATCTTGAGTACCACTGGTATATTGAATCAAATCTTTATTGCCATAACCAGAAATAGTGGATACAGAAGCAGATTTTGTTGCGTCGTATAAATCACTGGCCGCATGTGTCAATATTCTTGATTTCATTGCGAGGGCAGTAAGCTTGTGAGCCCTTGCAGGACTAACAGGAGCACCATCCAATAGCGTAATTGCTTGATTCAAATCTGAAACAATCAGATTTACGGTAGCTTCCCATGAAGACCTTGGATTATTTGCCTCGCTATCTAGAGCCAATGGTTCGGTCAATAAAATCAACCCACCATATTGTCTCGCCAAATTAGTGTAAAAATGTGCCCTCATAAAATAGGCTTCACCTAATAGTTGATCAACAAAACCCTGATCAAAACCAGCTTCATTCGCTGTAAGGTTGGCAATTGCAAGGTTAGCACCACGAATAAAGGAGTACAATGCTCCCCAGTTGTCTAACCAGTCACGTCCTAAATAATTGCCCGCAGCCGTCATTTTTCCTTCAGTATACCCGTCTACACCACGACCAGGGTGGGTAAAAACAGCATTATCAGTATACGCATCAGAAGTTTCCTCTTCTGTAAGGGTTCCTGCCCAAGTACCTTGATACAAATCAAGTACTGCAGCTTCAGCCAAATTTTGATCGGCCCACACTGCATCTTCAGCAATTTCATTTAGCGGGGTCGTGTCTAAAAAGTCCTCGTTACATCCTATCGCCATAAAAACGAACAGGATCAACGCTGTAGATTTTAAAATACTCTTTCTCATTTTCATAGTTTTTAAAAAGTTATTTGAAGTCCAAGATTAAATGTTTTTAATGATGGATAAGCACTACCATCAGTTTGTCTACCGCCACTTACTCCAATCTGGGATCCACCTTGGTTAATACCATTGTTGTTAAGTGTCCCATTGTCAATATCTAAAGTTTCAGGATCGAATGGGAAATCAGTAATGGTTAAAAGGTTGGTACCTGATGCTGAAACTCGTATGCTTTTAGCTCCAATTTTACTGGCAAGATCATCATCTAAGCTATAACCCAATTCCAAATTCTTTAAACGAATATAATCTCTTGTAAGTAGGTATCCATCAGTTTGTCCTGAATACCATTGGTCACCTCTATCTGCCAATCTTGGTAAAGGGGCGTCAATATTATCCAAAGACCAAGCTCTGTCTCTAACATCACGCTGAACGTTAGCCAAGGTACCTGACATAAAGGACCACTCATAGTTGATATAACCACCGGCACCACCAGCCCAATACATACTAAAATCGAAATTCTTATAGTCTAAGGATGTGTTAATACCATACTGTGTATCTGCAAATGCACTACCTCCTGTACGACGCTTATCTGCATCGGTAATTCTACCATCACCGTCAAAATCAACTACTCGCGCATCACCTGGTTTTAAAACCGGGGCAACCTCGCTATAATCCAATGTTTCTGAATCGATCTCAGCCTGTGTACGGAAAACGCCATCAAAATCGTAAAGAAGTGGTCTTCCTATTTCCCCTCCGGTTTGTCTTTGCCATGGACGATCGGCCAAAGTTGGTTCGTCAAAGAAGAGCAATTTATTATTCGAGTCACTAAAGTTAACAGTTACACTATAGTTAAGTCCGTATGATGTAGTATTATTATAGCCAATGGAAATATCAAATCCTTTGTTCTCAAACTCACCAATATTTACGTTTGGCGGAGTAATACCACTATAGTCAGGTAAAGTTAAATTTGGTCTGGTTAAAATATCCTCTCTTTTATTGATGAAATAATCAAAACCAAGGGATAGTTTATTATCGAGCGCTTTAAGGTCAAACCCAATATTCGTTGAAGTTGCCGTTTCCCATGTAACGTCTGGGTTGGCTACTTTGTTCTCATTAGCCGTAGTTACAATACTCTCGAGACTTGTAAATGACAATGCATATGAAGCGTTGAATTGATATGGATCAACGTTGTCGTTACCCATTTGCCCCCATGAACCTCTAAGTTTAAAGTAATCTAACCAAGGGATGCTTTCTTTGAAGAAATCTTCTTCCGACACTACCCAACCAGCTGACATTCCTGGGAAGAATCCAAATCGAGTATCTTTAGGGAAAAGGTCTGAGCCATCATATCTAAATAACAATTCCAATAAGTATTTACTTTGAAAGGCGTAATTAATACGACCATAATAGTTTAAACGAGCACGCTCAAATGCGCTACCTTGACTAAATTGTCCTTCAGTACCACCAAAATCCAATTGGGCAAGGTCACTGGATAAGAAAAACCGCTTAAAAGCCCTAGTGAAACTCTGCTCATTTTGTTCTTTGGTTACCCCTCCTAAAATTTTCAAATAGTGATCGCCAAACTCTTTTTCATAAGAGGCGTTAAGGGTTGCCGTAAAGTCGGTACGATCAGTAAGGTCTTCAGTCAAACTTGGATCTCCAGGACCACGTTGCGCTTCTGTTAAACCAGAAGAGTCTCTGTTAACTCCATCCCAGGTATACAAAGTCCAAGGCCTGTTCCATAGTGAACGTTTATAGCTGAATCTGTCAAAAGATACATTACCTCTTAATTGTAAACCTTCAATTCCAGGAACTTTTAAGGTAAGACCAATATTACTTTGTGTATATGTACGGCTATTATCGTTATAACCAGGCCCTTCGGTAACTCTAACCGCTGGGTTGTTCCCGTTTTCGATATCAGGTCCAAATTCTCCAGTGGGCCAATAGGCAGGAAACCAAGGGTATTGTCTTATTAAATCACCAATTACGTTTTGTCTTGTCGCTGTACGATTATCTTCTTGTCTACCGTACAAACCAACATCCATTTTCAAGTATTCATTGATGTTCGCATCAAGATTCAATCGTAAATCGAACATTTCAAATCCTTTTGGAGCACCTACAAAATTGATTTCTTGTGTAAAGTGACCTAATGAGGCTAAATAATTGATATCCTCTGTACCACCAGAAATTTGGATGTTTTGACGAGCTATAGGCGCATTTCTGCGATGTAGTTCATCAAACCAATCCGTATCAGGATACTGCCATGGGTCATCACCCGCCTCAGTATTAGCAATTCTCTCATTACCAAAAGTTGGATTAACAACCTCACCATTATCTGCACGTGTATAAGGTGCGCCACGACCAGCATGTGCGGCATCCCACTCTGATGTAGGAAGCTTGTATACATTAAGTACGTTTACGAGGTCCATGTATTCTGCACCTGTTAACATCTCTGGAAGTTCGGTAAAACTTTGCCATCCGTAGTTTGAAGTAAGCTTAACCGTTGGAGCTCCTTTTTTACCACGTTTTGTGGTAATTAAGATTACACCGTTCGCAGCTCGCGCACCGTAGATAGCAGCTGAAGCATCTTTTAAAACCGAGATACTTTCAATATCAGCTGGATTAATTCTATTGATTCCTCCCGCTCTATTAGGAATACCATCAACTACAATTAGTGCTGATGAATTTCTAAAGGTGTTCGTACCACGAACCCTAATGGCGGAATTGTCTGATCCAGGTTGATTACTACCAGTATCGACAAATACACCCGCTACCTTACCAGAAAGCGCCGAAGCAAGGTTAGGGGAGGATGATTTTTCCAATTGTTCACCAGAAGCAGTTGCAACAGAACCAGTCAATGTTCCTTTTTTCTGGGTACCATAACCAACAACAACAACTTCATCCAGACTGGCAACATCTTCTTGCATCGCCACACTTAAGCTGGATTGGTTGTTAACGGCCATTTCTACAGGAGTAAATCCTATATAACTAAACCGTAGGCTACTATTGCCATCAACTGTAATTACATAGTTTCCGTCAAAATCTGTTACCGCTCCTTTGGTAGCATCATTAACATCAACTATTGATACCCCTGGTAGGGGTTGTCCATCTGATGCTGCAGTTACAGTACCAGAAACTTGAATTTCCTGGGCCTGGACTGCTGAAATCAGTAATCCACTAAAAAATAAAATCGTAGTTAAGAATGCACATTTTCGCAATATGCCATTCTTTCTAAATTTTGATTCGTAATTCATAAACTTAGGTTCTTAGGTTGTTAGTTATTTCTGTTTTATAGGTACCTTGGTTTTCAATTAATACTATGATACACTATGCTACATGGTTCAAATATATAATAAAATGTTAATTATAAAAGTTAATCATTGATATAATTCACAATAATTTAAAAAAAATAACAAAAATGACTAAAAATCATATTTATATAGATATCATCTACAATTTGCTCATCGAACATTAAATTGTATATTGGGTCGCTTTTAGAATTAGCAGATTAAGTATGCCCGTAGTTCAACGAATAGTAAGATTAAAGCAAAACGATAGCCTTTCCAAGCATGAACATCTGGTTCAAGGAGTTATTGAAGCTATTGATGATAATGTTTTACCAATTGGGCATCAATTACCTTCGATAAATAATATGGTTGATGAAATTGGTTATGCCAGAAAAACCATTTTCAGGGCTTATGAGGAGTTAAAGGATAGAGGGCTAATTGAGTCTAGAAAGTTAAAGGGTTATTTTGTAATTAGCCAAGAAACCAATGTGACCAAAAGATTGGCCTTACTATTGTTTGCCTTTCAAAGCTTCCAAGAAGAGTTTTACAATACGTTTAGGGAAGAGATGGGGAATCGTTTTCAAATAGACGTTTTTTTCCATCATAATAATGTAGCCATATTCAAAACAATCCTTGCCAACATCCAAGGCAAATATGGCATGTATGTTATTGCCCCTATTCAGCATTCAAGTATAAAATCATTACTCAAGACTATTGAACCAAAAAAACTATTGTTAGTAGATAGGTATTTAGATTTAGGTGTTGAATATTCATTTATCGCCCAAGAATTTGAAGAGGCTATTTATTTATCATTGGTAAAACTACTTCCGGCAATTACAAAGTATAAAAAGTTTATTTTAATACTAAATAAAGATACGGATCATTCACCTCCTAGTATTCGAAGGGCGTTCGAAAGATTTTTAGTTGATTATAAAATCGAAGGAAAGGTAAAGAACAAGTATAAGTTGGGCTCGGTAAAAAAAGATAACTTATATTTTATTTTGAGTGATACCTTTTTATGGGATGTTTTACGTGACTGCGAGCAGAAGAATTATAAAATCGGACAAAATATTGGAATACTTTCTCAGGATGATAATGTCGCCAAGGAAATTGTCTTTGGTGGTATTACTACAATTTCAACTGATTTTAAGGAAATGGCAAGATTAACAGCCCAACATGTAAAATTTGGTGATTACACCCAAATAATAATTCCTACGAAGTTAATAAAACGTAATTCTCTTTAAAACTTGCATTTTACTATGTTACACTCTTTGATATTATGTGAACATGAAAATAGTATCTATAGTATGGATAATAACTGACTTGAATCCATATATTGAAAATAACGGGCTGTGGCTTCAAATTTTTCATTTAAGAGTACAATAGCTGGCAAAGAAAATGCTTTATCTTTTCGAGCGGCCATTAATAAAGGAATCTGATGTAACGGATTTGGTCTGTTCTTGTTCTTATTTATGTATGTCTTGTTTCCAAAATTGATAGTGTCATTGGTCTCTACGTTCATTCTAACAGCATAGTATTCCTTGTTCAATGTTGTTATTACTTCAGTGTTTTTATAGGTGCTTTGATCCATTTTATGACATGGGGTACACCAATCGGCATAAAAATTTATGAAAACCTTCTTGGGTTTAATTGCCAACGAATCGTCCAATTCCTCAAATGTTATCCAATTAACTTTTTCGTCATTTTGAGCCACAAGCTGACTAATGGAAAAAACCCCAAAGAGGAATGTCAATATGTGAACAATCAACTTGTTATGGGTCATATTATAATGATTTTAATCGTACCCCAGTGAAAATTGTCCTAGGAGAATTTGGTCCATATATATAATTGCTATCTCGGTTTTTACCTAAATCAAAATCATTTTGATAAGCATTGGTAATGTTTTTGACACCGCCAAAAAGTTCAATACCACTACTTACCTTTTTCATTTTGAATGTATAGCCAATACGAAGGCTTATATTAGTAAAAGTTTGTGTTTTAGTATAAACATCAATTGTTTGCCCAGTATTCACACCTCCAAAATGAACAAGATCCATACTACCAGTATGCACTACATTTGCGCTTGCACTAAAACTTTTGGTGGGGGTATAGTTTAAATTGGCAAAACCATAGACATTGGGGGTTCTAAGAAATTCTTTTTTTAAGGGTAATCCTTCAATATTTTCAACAGCTTTGTCATAAGTACTTGATTGATAAGTGAATCCTGCATCTAAGGAAAGAATGTAGTCGAAGTTGCTCCTGGCCTCGAAAGTAAATCCTTTTACAGTAGCGCCACTTCCATTTCTTTTCTCAAAGCGTTCACCAAAAGTATCACTACCTATTGGCTCTAAATAAAAAGCATCGTTGAGTTTGGTGTAGAACCCTTCCAATGTAAACCCTGCTATGAAATGTTCGGTAGCTTTATCAAAATTGATCGAAGTCGTTAGACTGTTTGACCGCTCTTCCTTTAAATCATTACTCAAAGAAATTCTAGATATTCCACCAGCGGCAAAAGCAATATGAAGGTCGGTATCAAAAGCTTGTGGGGCCCTAAATCCAGTTCCCCAACCAATTCTATATTGGGTGGTGTTATTAGGCTTATAAAGTAAGGATAGTCGTGGGCTTACTACGGCATTGTCCACAAAATTGTGCTTATCTATTCGGAAACCAGAGAGGAAATTTAATTTGGGGGTGATATCCCAATCATTTTGGAGAAAACCTGCAAAGTTCCTGGTTGTCTGATCAATTTTATAATTGTATGCCGATATCACATCAAGAACATCATCATAGACATATTCTAAACCAGAGGTAAGTACTAAAGAGCCATTTAGAAACTCATTGAATCTATGGTTGTACTGTGTTCCACCTTGATGGGTTGTGACATTGGAGGTGCCGTAAGGGGCATTTGCCAGAAAGGCGGTCAATTCTTCAGGGTTATCAGGCTGTATGCCTGTGTAATGATCCCTCTTGGTATTTTGCCAGCCATAATAAAAAATCAAAGAATTTTGGTTTTCATTGAAGTTCAATTGGTAATCCAAATTTCCCATTAATACATTGTGTGTACGTTCTTCTGCTTGCTGTGCTGTGTGAGCTGCGTTATCTATTAGTTCCCCACCATATCTATATTCATTTAGACTACTGAAGCTGGCATCTAATTTTTCATTTTCTGAAGGTAGAAAGAACATATTTGCGCCAAAAGAGTTATTTCTTAAAAGTGGTAATTCAGAAAAATTGTCATCATTGTCATCATAAGCCTCTCTACTTCTATTGTTCACAAATAATGTGGCTCCTGCATTCCCTTCTTCATTGACTATTGTGGCGTTCCCAAGAATAATATTATCGCTACTGCCCTTGGTATTTTGATATGAATAAGAAATATTATAGTCATTTTTTTTAGGAATTTTGGTCAGAACATTCACGGTGCCGCCAATCGCACTTGAGCCATATAGTGCTGAGACACCGCCGCGTACCACTTCAATACGCTCTATCATATTTACAGGTATTTGTTCAAGGCCATATAAACCTGTGAGAGGGCTAAAAATTGGTCGTCCGTTAATTAGAATTTGAGAATACCCGCCTTGAAGTCCGTTCATTCGTAATTGCGTATAATTACAAGTTTGGCAATCTGTTTCAACTCGAAGTCCCGGTTGAAAACGTAGACCTTCAGAAAGGTTTGTTGCCACTACCTTATCTAATGTTTCACTATTTATTAAGTTAACAATCACAGGAGAATCTACTCTACGCTTATCTGTCCGGGTCCCAGTTACAACGACTTGTTCCAGATTTAGGATGTCGGTTTCTAAATTGATATTGATTTTCAACTTTTCGGATTTAAAGTCAATCTTTTTAAATACTGTCTTATATCCAATAGCACTTACCCTAAAGGTGTATTCCCCAAAAGGAACATCAATAAAAGCGTAATTTCCATTTTCCTCAGTGATTCCTCCAAAATTTATGGTTTTACTTTTAAGTTGCACTGTCGCAAATGCTAGTGCACTACCATTATCTGTTATTGAGCCACTTATGTTTCCAGTTTGTGCGTTCGCGTTCCAAAAAACACTTTCTAGAATTGAAATAATAAATATCGAAAACAGGTTTTTCATTAAATATTCGAATATATTAAATATAAATTTAGACAAATCTAAAAATATGTTTTTACAAATAAAAATGTAATTTTGAATAAATTAAAAATCCATGACCCTATCTGAGGAAGATTACATTAAGGCCATTTATCATTTAGGTAAAATAAAAGCGGATTCAGTAAGCACAAATGCGATTGCCAAAAAGATGGAAACTAAACCATCTTCTGTTTCAGATATGCTTCAAAAGTTATCGGACAAAGGGTTGGTCAACTATAAAAAATATAAAGGCGTTACCCTTACAGAGGCAGGAGTCGTTACTGCCTTAAATCTTGTACGCAAGCACCGTCTTTGGGAGGTTTTTCTAGTGGAGAAATTAGGTTTTACCTGGGATGAGGTACATGAAGTTGCTGAGCAATTGGAGCATATAAAAAGTGAGAAATTGATCGATGGGTTAGATCAATTGTTGAAATTTCCAAAGTATGATCCCCATGGGGATCCAATTCCTACAAAAGAAGGGGAACTAATAATTCAGAAAAAAAAGTTATTAAGTAATTTGGCAATTGGTGAAAGTGGTACATGTATTGGTGTTCGGGATTCATCAGCAAAATTCCTTAATTATTTAGATAAACATAATATTGCTTTAGGAAAAAACATAAGCGTTGTTGATCGCGAGGAGTTTGATGGCTCTGTGGCTATTCTCCTTGAGTCAAAAGAAATCAATATATCAAACCAAATAGCATCAAATTTGTATGTTAAGTTAATACCATAATTATGCAAGAAATAATAGATTATTTTGAATCGATCAATCCTATTTTAGCGGCTTTATACGCGACTATTTTCACATGGGGATTAACTGCTGCAGGGGCAGCGCTAGTGTTTTTCTTTAAAGGAATGAACCGAGCAGTTTTGGACGGTATGTTGGGTTTTACAGGAGGGGTTATGGTAGCGGCGAGTTTTTGGAGTCTTTTAGCCCCAGGAATAGAAATGAGCCCAGGAGAAGGATTCGTGAAGGTGATTCCAGCAGCTGTAGGTTTTTCTCTGGGAGCTTTGTTCTTATTTGGTTTGGATAAGGTTTTACCACATTTACATATTAATTTTAAAGAAAGTGAAAAAGAAGGTATTAAAACACCTTGGCATAGGACTACCCTTTTAACATTGGCCATTACCTTGCACAACATACCTGAAGGATTAGCGGTTGGAGTACTTTTTGGTGGAGTTGCCGCCGGTTTTGATGGCGCGAGTATTGGAGGAGCAGTGGCCCTAGCATTGGGAATTGGTCTACAAAACTTTCCTGAGGGATTTGCAGTGGCAATGCCACTAAGACGACAGGGCCTTTCCAGAACAAAAAGTTTTATGTTTGGTCAGGCCTCGGCAATAGTTGAACCTTTTGCTGCAGTATTAGGAGCATGGGCAGTAATGACATTTGAACCAATATTGCCATATGCGCTTTCATTTGCAGCAGGAGCCATGATTTTTGTCGTAGTTGAAGAGGTAATACCGGAAACGCAGCAAGATAAGTATACTGATATTGCAACCTTAGGATTCATTGGCGGGTTTATAATTATGATGACTCTAGATGTTGGTTTAGGGTGATAAAAAAGGAGATGTCTTATAAAATGAAGGCCTAATTATAAGCATGGAAATTAACATTGATTAATTATATAAAGCGAACAAAATGGAGTTTCTAAAACATGGATTATTTGTTTTATTGTTCTTTTTAAATTGTAATAACAGTTCTTCAACACAAGTTTCCGATTCGATTTCCGCAAATCGTGACTACCGAAAAGACATGCGTGATTTTGTGATTGATATCAGCACCTACGCCAAGTCCAAGAAATCAGGATTTTCTGTAATACCACAAAATGGTATAGAGTTGGTCACCGATAGTGGCTTACCAGGTGGCAACCCTAATTTGCCTTATCTCGAAGCAATTGATGCAAATGGTCAAGAAAATCTATTTTATGGTTATAATGGCGATAACAAATCGACCTCAAAAAAAACAAGTTCTTATTTAGTTGAATTATTAAAAGTTTCTCAGAATGCTGGGAACTCTATCTTAATTACTGACTATTGTGATTCTAAGAAAAAAATTAAGAATTCCTATCGAAAGAACTCGGAAATGCGTTTTATACCGTTTGCTGCGACAGAAAGAGACCTTACTAACATACCCAATTTACCTCAACCATGTGGAGCTGAAAACAGTAATGATGTTCTAAGAATTGATGCTGCCAAGAATTTCTTGTTTTTTTTGAATTATGAAAACTATCCAACGAAAATTTCCTTGATGAAGGGACTTTCAAAAAGTAATCATGATGCCCTTATCATAGATCTTTTTGCCAATGATGGTTATGTTTTTAGCGCTGAAGATATTAATCTCCTAAAAATCAAGGCAAATGGAGGTAAAAGGCAGGTAATCTGTTATATGTCCATTGGCGAGGCCGAGGATTATAGATATTATTGGGATGCTGATTGGAAAACAAACAAACCAACTTGGTTAGATGAGGAAAATAAGAATTGGGCAGGAAATTATAAAGTGAAATATTGGGACACAAATTGGCAAAAATTAATCATAGGTAGCGAAGAGTCTTACTTGGACAAAATATTGGCTTCCGATTTCGATGGGGTCTACCTTGATATCATAGATGGTTTTGAATATTATGAGAATCGTTGATTATACTTACATAGTATTGATGAATGGCTCAAGAGTTGGGTATAATAACACTTCATAGATTAAATGCACTTATTTAACCAATAAAAATTAACATTTAAATACAATGTGTTTTTTTTGTGTTTGATATTTAATTGTCAGGCAATAGGAAAAGACTACTTTATTGGAAAAAAAATTACAAGTATTACTTATTTCTGAAGGCACATATCCATATAATTTTGGAGGAGTATCTACGTGGGCACATGATTTATGTACAAAAGTTTCCAATGTTGATTTTACAATCTATTCTATTAATTCAGGAGTTGAACATAAGGCAAGATACCCCATAGGGACGAATATCAAAAAGATAATTCAAGTTCCTATGTGGTCACCTGAAGAGCCTCTCGATTGTGTTGATTATGATATCAAGTATTCTGATATTCTAAAATCCAGGGAATTCACCACAGAAGAAATTACATCAACATTATTTATACCTCATTTTAAAAAATTCATTGCCGAGATATATTCAGAGGAAATCTCGTTAAAAGTTTTGAGTACCTGCTTTTACAAGATGTGGCAATTTTTTCAAAAGTATGATTACAAAACCGCTATGACCAGCAAGGCTGTATGGAATACCTTTTGTGAAACATTGCAATTGGTAGTACCTGAGGAAGAACTCGAAAAAGTTTCTTTGGAAGATGTTACCATAGCAATGAGATGGATTTATCGTTTTCTAATCCCAATTGCTATAGATGTCCCTAAAGTGGACATTTCCCATGTAACTATTTCAGGTATCGCGGTCCTCCCGGCCTTATCGTTAAAATACAAGTATAATACTCCGATACTGGCAACTGAACATGGAGTTTTTATTAGGGAAAGAATAATTGCAATCAGCTCTGCTGATTATTCATACTTTTTAAAGAAGATGCTGATAAACTTCTCGGAGTGCATAACGAGATTAGTATATCATTACGCAGATAAAATCACCACAGTTAGTAAATTCAATATTTCTTGGGAGAAGTTTTATGGTGCGAATGTTTCCAATATAGATGTTATTTATAATGGCGTGGATGATTCATTTTTTAAACCAAGGCCTAAACCTGAGCATTTAAAAAATACACCAACGGTTGTTGCCGCGGCGAGGATTTTTGATTTAAAAGACATACTTACAATGATAAGAACCTGTAAGGTCGTTAAGAAGAAGGTGCCAAACGTAAAGTTCTTTGTCTATGGCAATAAAGATGCTGTTCCCGAATATACTAAAGAATGCGAGGCATTGGTTAAATACCTGCAATTGGAGGACAACTTTTATTTAATGGGATTTCATAATAATCCGGAATTAATTTATGCAGAAGGTGATGTTTCGATTCTTACTTCAATCTCTGAGGGATTCCCTTATACCGTTATTGAGTCAATGAGTTGTGCGATTCCTGTTGTGGCGACAGATGTGGGTGGCGTGTCGGAAGCATTGGATGAGAAATGTGGATTCATTTGTAAACCTAAGGATCATGATGAAATAGGGGAGCGTGTCATATCACTTCTAAAGAATGAAAAACTAAAAAAATGGATGGGTGAAAATGCTAGAAAGAAGGTTGTTGAGAATTTTACTATAGAGAACTTCGTTTCCGAATTTGAGAAAACATATGAAAATTTAAGAATAAAAAACACCGTGATTAGCCAAAAAATTGCTTAAAACCAACCATATAATATTGGTCAAGTTCTCCCTACATGAACCATATTCAACAAAATTTAGAAAAAACCACCACTGAGGTTATCCAAAAATCTGGAAACCCTGTTAGTGCTATGGTTGTTTTGGCTACGCTTGAGTCATTTGGAATCAGGGAAAAAGATGTTTTTAAAGATTATGGATTCGTATCCATAATGGATTTGGCAATACATATTTATGAGGATTTGCTTTCTAGACCGATTGAAACATTGGTCAATATAAATGAGCTCAAAAAACGAAAAAAGCATGATTCCCAAATTCCAGTCTCAGGTTATCTCTGGATGAAGGCTAAACTTTTAGCACAGTTTTATCCTTTGGGTCTATTTCATTTACTGCCAATTTTTCTTCAAGTAGCCGCGATTATATTCTTTGGTTATTCACTTTGGACTTTTGTAGGTTTTAATATTATTCAATCTACTTCAGTGGTTTTTGGAGTCATTCTTGGATTGATTATTTCTGGTGGATATGTACAGGTAATGGGGAGACAGGCTTCGTTCTATTGGCACCATGAAGAATTTACGAAGGCAAGGATGGTTATGGACAAATTGATTAAGTCAGGAATTAACGGCATGCTTTTATCCTTTTTGGCATTGGGCATGATCAATTTCTTTTTTAACCTTTACCCATTTTCATTTGTTCTTGTAATGTTTACCTATGCTTTGCTTATAGGAACACTTTTATTGGTTTCAGCTCCTTTTCATACCATAAGACAACGATGGGCAATAACATTGTCTATTTCGATCGCCACTTTATTTGCACTGGCATTAAAAGAGTTTTCCTCTTTACATATATATCTAACCCATTGGATTGGAGTATTGGTGGCCATTTTTTTATCTAAAACAATTTTATGGGGGTTTTTCAAGGTTAAAGGAGTTGGTACTGAATCTGTTCATGTAACGCCAAGTAAGTCTATGGTAATTTATAGAAATTATCCATATTTCTTCTATGGCGGCCTAATTTACATTTTCATTTTTATTGACAGGATTTTGGCTTGGTCAGCCGATTTTACACTTACCCATCAATATGTATTTCTCTATGAGAAGGATTATGAAATTGGTATGGATTTGGCTATCCTTATTTTTTTCATGCTGGCTGGTGTATTGGAATATGCTATTGCTTCATTCTCCAAATTTTTAGACATAAAGCAAAAAAACACTCCTTTTTTAAATAGGAAAGAATTTAATAGAAGGATGTATAGGATGTATAGAGGGCATATTTTTTTATTGGTTATTACAGCATTGGTGACCACAACTTTGATTTATTTGATAATAACCCAACCATGGGGGTACGAGGCCAGTTTTAATGAAAGCCTTGATGTTCTTAGTATTAAAGTCTGCATAATTGGTGGTATTGGCTATCTATTTCTTACTTGGGGCATGTTGAATGCGCTTTATTTATTTACGTTGAGTAAACCAAATGGAGTGTTGAGTTCGTTAATGATTTCTTGTGTAGTGAACTTTGTTGTAGGATTTACTGTCAGTAGAATATTTGCCTATGAATACAGTGTTGTTGGTATGTTGGTTGGTTCAATTGTTTTTATGACTTTGACTTTAAGAGAGATTAAATCATTCTATAAAAATCTAGACTATTATTATTATGCGGCCTATTAACCTAATATATTTTGTGTTGCCGTTTTTGACAAGTGCGCAAATGGCTGAAAAAATTCAAATGGATAAAGAACTTTTTATTTGTTATGGTAAGATATCTCCTGCTATGGTGCAGGGTTATGAACTCGTGGTTCTTGAGGCTCAGCACTATACGTCAAAAGAGATTGAATTGTTCAAGACCAATAACAGTAAAGTGTTGGGTTATTTAAGTGTAACAGAGGTTAACATGTCGGCAACGCATTATGAAAAGATAAGGGAGTATACTTTTGGGCAAAATGTAAATTGGGGAAGTTGTTTTATAGATATATCAGACAAGAAAGCCCAAGACATATTACTTACAATAGCAAATGAATTGGTATCAAAGGGACTTGATGGCTTTTTTCTGGATAACCTTGATAATGCTTCGCAGTGGGGAAGGCTTAAAGGGCAAAAAGATAATCTTTTAAAGCTCATTGGCAGGATAAGGCAAGCAAACCCAAGCTTATGTATAGTTCAAAATTCGGGATTGTTTGTGGCGAACCAATTGAAGCACATCACTGATGCTGTTGTAATCGAATCTGTATTTACAGATTACGATTTTAAAAATAAAAAGTATGGCTATAAATATGAACAAGAAAGGACCAAAATCGTCAAAGAACTAAAGGCCTTCAGAAAATCCTTAAAAAAACCTTTGATCATTGTAGAATACGTTGATAATGAAGTTATGAGGAAAACAATTGAGACACAATTAAAAGAACTTGGTTTCGGATATTTCATTGCCAATATAGATCTTCAAACCAAGCCTGAATTCACTGAATAAATAAAAATGCAATTAATTGATAGTATTTTATTGGGTCCTTTAAGAATCCTACTGTTATTTGCAGGAGTCCTTTTTATGCATCAGATTGTGACTAGACAACCGGTTAATACTTATAACCTTGACTATCTTCTCAAGCGATTGGTCTTTTATGGTAGCATTGTTGTGCTAATGATATTTGTACTTATTCAACTGAATATGTATGACATCTTCTCCTTACTTGCAATTTTCTTTATAATTC
This sequence comes from Maribacter sp. HTCC2170, assembly GCF_000153165.2. Taxonomy (NCBI): domain Bacteria; kingdom Pseudomonadati; phylum Bacteroidota; class Flavobacteriia; order Flavobacteriales; family Flavobacteriaceae; genus Maribacter; species Maribacter sp. HTCC2170. The sequence goes on along the minus strand of NC_014472.1, from coordinate 1,317,004 downwards.
TTGGCATTAAATATCTAGGGATAAGGCATTTTAAAAATCCTGAAAAGCAGATTCGTAAAAAACGAAGATACTTTTTGCTTGGTTTTTTTAAACTTATGGAACAAAATTTAAGTCCTGGGAAACTTGTTGCCAAAAATTTAAAAATATTTCATACCAAAAAGATAAACCATGTTTTTTCAATGGCATTTATATGCGCTTTGGCTGTTTTTATATCGCGCTATATCTTTTTGAAAAATGACATGTATACTTTGTCAAGTTTGTGGTCTAAGAACCTTGAAATTCTTAAGGGACTCAGTTCTAATATATGGTTTATTAATGACAATAATCTTTTGGGTGAACTGGCCTTAATGAGCTTTTATGGAAAAATGACAGGTCTAAGTGAAGAAATGGCAATGCACTCCTTTGGGCTGATTGAAAATTTTGCTTTGGGGTTAGTAATTTACTGGATTCTGGTTAAGGTATCAAAATCTAAGTTCTTTGCTCCAATATTGTCCGTATTGTTTTTTGCTTTTTTCTACAGGTTCCTACCTATCAATATTAATCTCCTATTGGAGCATAATTCTTTGTACCTGGCATTGATTTTTGCATTGCCAGCCATGATGTTCACGGTTATTCCCAAGTTATTGCATGTTTCAAAAAGAAATTACATTTTTATAATGATAACTATGTTTTCTGCAATTACCTTCATCAATTTTTTTGTTGCTTTTGTTGTATTGCCCCTCTTTTTACTTCTATCGCTTGTTTTTTTTACGAAGAAGACTTTACCTTATACTTTGAGGAGTGTTTTTGCCTATGCTTTGGGAATTGGTTTGACCTTGACACTTCATGCTGTTGGTTGCTACCTGAACGACATTTCATTTCAATCATTCTTACGGTCAAATATGATTCTAGTTGAGTCATACACGCATTTTCCACAACTGATATTTCCGATAGATCATTTATTGCTAATTTACCTTGTTTTTGGATTTATTACTCTTTTGGCGATTTTGCCCTTATATTTTAAGAACAGGGCAAAATGGACACCTGCCTTTATCTTTTCAGTTTTTGTTTCAATTTTCATCCTTTTAAAGAAATTGAATTTAACGTGGTTGGATAAGGACCTTTTCTTTCAAGCACTTTCAGTGATTATAGTAATTCAAGTGGGCTTATTTGTTGGTTGCCTTCAGTACTATTCCAAAATATCAATTCCTAAAAGACCAGCTTTGAGGTTGATTAGCTTAGCTGTTGTATTGATTGTTGCACTCTATTCTTCTTTCGCAATGAATGGGTTTTTAAAATTTGATTCGCCGCATTATGGTAATCAACTAAAAACAGATGTTATAGAGGTATATCATACCCTATCAAGTGATTATTTGCCTTATTCCTATGCCGTGGTAAATCAGCGTTATGGTCAAAATATGAGTAGCAATGAACATCATTTTATCAATTACCCTGCTTTTATTGATAAATATGTACAAAGGGACTCAGTTTTTAATGCGAACAAAACCAATGCTGAGTTTCTAAACCAGAACTCTGATTATATACTACCAAACAGTGTTTTCGTGTTCATTACCAAAAATGAACCTCTAGAAACAAAATATAATTTGTCAACTTCAAAAGAGGTGTCAGAACAATTATTGTCCCAAATAAGAATATTGAGAAGAAGAGGTCGAAACATCAAAATTTTCTTTGATGACGATTACTTAACCGTTTACGAAATAGTGAATAGGAAAAAATCCTCTAAACTCGATGATTTGATATTCAATTTATGAGAAATCTTAAGAAAGGCATATTCACAGGGTTATTGGTTATTCTTGTTTTAGGATGCCAACGTGATATATACAAGTTTTCAGGTGAATTCAGCATGCCTGAGGTTAGTAAAGAACCTCCATTAATTGAGTTTGTTATGGACAATTCAAGCTATGAGAATGTTTTAGAACATAGGAATTTAAAAAAAGTGGCTGATTATACTAAGATTCCATATCAAAGTATTCCAATCTTAAATTTCAATGCCTCTTTCAAAATTGAGCCCACCACAAGAGTACTATGTGTTACTGAAACGTATGAGTTGAATAACACTGCAATTGATTCACTTCTGGGTTTTGTTGCCAAGGGAGGTACCTTGTTTATTACAAAGAAGAATTATGACCAGAGGCTTGGGTTTTTAATGGGTTTTAAAAGTGAGGCCAGTTATGAATTGGATAGTACCGCAATGGGAATTCGTTTTAAGAAGCCTATTTTTCCAGACATGGCAGGCTTTTCATTAAGTTCTGATAAAATTCCCCATAGAGGATTCAAGAGTGTAAATTTTTCAAGCAATGTTAATGTCTTGGCATCCAGTGCCAATAATAAGGATTACCCATTGATTGTTGAAAACAGGATAGGAAAGGGTAGGGTGGTATTGTATAATTCGATAAGAAGTTTTAATAAGAATTTGAGAGGCTTACTTTTTTCACAAGTACTTTTAGGTCTTGAGGGTATCCCATATCCTGTTGCCAATACATCAACAATATTTCTAGATGATTATCCTTCTCCACTTTACAATGTATATAAAGAGCCGATTAAAAGTGAAATGAATAAAACTATGTCCGAGTATGTCACTGATGTTTGGTGGCCAGACATGAAAAAACTAGCTATAAGGGAGAGTATAAAATATACTGCCTACGTCACATTTGATTATAACACCTATACAACCCCTCCCTTTACTTTTAAAGAATGGGATAATAATGCATTCAACAGGGGCGACAAAGTTATCCAGAAAAGTAGTTGGTTGGGTCAGGACATTATTAGAAGTGGGCATGAACTTGGTTTTCATGGCTACAACCATGTTTCCTTGTTAAAATCTGACTGGCCAGAACCTGAATATATTGGAACTTCTTTGAACGCAGGGATCAAGAAATGGAAAACTTTGGATTTTAAAAAATTGCCAATTTCGTACGTTCCACCGTCAAATTATATCGATAGTCTTGGGCTTGCTGAACTGGAAAAAGGCATGCCAAGTTTAAAATATATTCAAAGTACTTATTTGGGAGACCTTAAAGAAGGTGGGAACCGGGAATTTGACCCTGAACCTTTTAACGATTATTTCTTTGACTACCCAAGAATTACAAGTGGTTATTATCTGGACGATGTGAATTTGATGACAGCAGAATCACTATACCTTTTTACTGGAATTTGGACACATTTTGTACATCCAGATGATGTTTTTCAGTTGCCAATTAAAGCAAATTCAGCCACAAGCGGACATTTTGAATACAGAAACAAGTATGGATTGAACTGGCGATCAAGAAATGGAAAAGTTGGCCTATTCGATAGTTTCAAAAAAGTCCTTGAAGATTTTAGGAAAAGACATCCTATGGTTAGATATCCGAATGCCACTGAATCATCGAATATAGTTCGCGATTGGCGTTATTCTTATTTTACGCATTTTCGTGAAGACGGTAATTATATTGTGGAAAGTGATTTTCGCTCGGCAAGTTCAGAAAATCAATATTGGTTTTTGTATGTAAGTTCAGAAAATCAAAGATTAATTGATCAAACATTGAATGGAGAGGCCCTTGAATATAAAAAGTCCTCAATGTTGAACGGGCATCTGTATTCTATAGAATCAAGGGAGCCATTTCTAAAATTGCCAGATTTATATTATAAAGGAAGAGGTGCCGACAGAAATAACAAACAGGTTGTGGCCAAAACTTTTAGCGACTACAGAACTTATAAAAATGATAGAACGGTTTTAATGCCTTTAATGCAATTAGTAGAGCACTATGTAAGTAACAATGAATTAGAATCGGCAACAAATTTACTAGAGCAAAGAATAAATGAAGGTGTTAACCTTTCAGGAGATCAATGGAGTGATTTTGCCAAATATATGACCTGGCAAAAAAGAGGGTCCGAGATTTGGCCAATACTTGAAAGGGTCTATCAGAAAAATCAATCGATTAAACTATCCGAAATTTCAAGGAGAATATCATATCAGACCGCTTATCCTTTGAAAAAAATAAGAGAAAGATGGCTTAAAAGACAAATAAATTGGGGTACAAAAGATTTAGATGTTCTTAGAGAATATGTTGATTATTTTAATGTAGAAGAGTATAAGGATCAAGTTGCAAGGGCCTTGAAAAGGTTAAAAGAACACCACCCATCGCCAAAAAATATAAAAAAGTACTTAAGACATTTGATTGATTATGATTTTGATTCTGTCATTAAAGAATTGAATAAAATTAAGCCTTGCGATGAAGATTATAAAGAAATGGCTACAGCGATTTCTTGGGCATATGCTCACCGTTTTAGATATGATAGGGCTCTCGAATGGCAAGAATGCAGCTCAGAAATCGAAAAAGAGACAGTCAATGATTGGTTGATAAAATCAGATTCATTCGATAAGCTGAAGGAAACAGATTATTCATATTATTTAGATGTGATTTTGGCCAATGATGAGAAGAAAGCCTTAACCGAAATTCAGAAATACGAGTCGTGTGACAATAAATTAAAATTAAAAGCATCACAGATTGCTTACGCATATGCAAACTTTAAATTATATCGAGAGGCACTTTCTTGGTCCAAATGCACCAATAAAATTCCTGTCACTACGAGGTTAGGTTGGCTTTATGAACTTAAAGAATATCATAGACTAAGGCAGCTTTATAATACTCATATAGCTGAAAATCCAGAGGATTATGAGGTTATGTTGCTAATGGGAACATTGATGTTGTACGAAGGCGATATAAAAAGATCTGCACAGATAGCCGCGAGTCTTCCTTCAGATGTTGAAAATTCAACGCTAAAAAGAGAGTTGAACAAAGAAATAATGTCTTTGAGCTTTGCGGACAAAAAAGAAATGCTTGGAAAGTACAATAAGATTATATACTCTGGTGTTCGTAAAGACATGTCCAAAAGTATTCGCATGGCCGAGGGCAATTCGGTCAGTACTAACAGTTATGCCATTAACGATAAATTAGAACCAAATACAATTTCTAATGTACTGAGCTATAACATGTATGATGAAAATTATAATGTTCATAGCGTTTCAGGAACCCAAAGCATTATGTATCCTATTAACTACGATTTACCAACTTCAGATAATCTACGAAGAGAATTGTTTGGGTTTGAATATGGTTTTAAAACAACTTCAACTAAGAAATTTGGTTTTAACGGTAGGGCTAGAATAGAAAGAGACAATGAGAGTAAAGTGTATTATCAAGTTGGCGCTGGGGTAAATAGGGTAGGAAAAAGTAACTTTAATTCTCTTGCATTTGATTTTTTTCCTGTTCGGAATGGCCCAGGTCATGTTTTGGATATTTATAGAACTCAATTGGCAAGTTATAATGAATTTAAAATAACCGATGATTTAAGACAGATTTTTTCTCTTGAAAGTAATTACTATTCCGATGAAGAAATTGATGGTACTTTATTGGGTAGAATAGAGTATTCCATAATCAATAATGATGGTTTTGATATGTCTCCGCTAATTGAGGGGGCCTATACTTTAGGGACTGTCGATCGTAGAGACGGGTTTCCCTACTGGATGGCGGATAAGCGTCTTTACGGTGGTGGTGGGCTTGTAATGACCCTTGGAAAAGAAAATGGTGGTTTTCATTTTGTTGCAGATGCGTCAATATTTGCTGAGAATAATAACACAACTTTTGAAAGATATACAGGAAACCTTGCCTTTAGAATAATGGATTTTACCACGATAAAGGCAGCCTATGAATTTTATACCATAGATAATTTTTATTCTAATGTATTTCAGTTAGGGCTGACATATAATTTTAAATAGGCGTTTCTTAATTCAAGAACAACGTTGAACCATAGTGAATTCTCTTTGCTAGAATGGCTGTTATTGTTTAAGTTTAGATATTAATTATATCTGTGCTATGCAATTAAAAACTCTAGTAATCTCCGCATTTATTTTATGTTTCGTTTTTATAGGAAATACCCAGGAAAAGAAGTTATTTTCTTATTTGGATCTTTATGATTTACAATATGCATCAGATCCTCAAATTTCTCCGAATGGTGATTGGATTGTATATCGAAGAATGAGGATGGATGTAATGAAAGACAGAGCCGTTGGCAATCTTTGGATGCTGAAGGGTGATGGTTCCCAACATCAAAAACTTACTTCACGGGAAAGCGGTGAATCAAGCCCTAAATGGTCTCCTTCAGGGGATAGATTGGCCTTTGTAAGTGATACGGATGAGGAATCTGAAATCTATATATACTGGGTGAATTCTGGTAAAATTGCCAAAATATCGCAGTTGCCATTTAGTCCGAGCTCATTGGTTTGGTCACCTAAAGGTAATCAATTGGCATTTACGATGAATAAGGAAAAGAAACCCCCGGTTATCGCAAAAATGCCAAAAAAACCAAAGGGTGCAAAGTGGGCAGATTCTCCGAGGGTCACAGATAGGCTCTATCATGAGGCTGATGGCAGAGGTTATATAAAACCTGGATTCACACATATTTTTGTAGTTCCGGCATTGGGAGGAGCACCTCGTCAGATAACTTCTGGGGACCATCACCATAGGGGAAGTCTTAGTTGGTCACCAGGCGGTGACAAAATCTATTTCTCGGCCAATCGGAATGAAGATTGGGAGTACAATTTTAGGAATAGTGAAGTTTATGAGGTAGGGGTCCAAAGCGAAGAGATAAAGGCCTTGACCGATCGAAAAGGCCCGGACAGTAACCCCAAAGTGTCTCCAAATGGCAAATACATTGCATATATAGGTTATGATGACAAGGTGCAGACTTACCAAGTTCGTAAACTACATCTTATGAATGCAGATGGTAGTGATAAAAAAGCAATTTCCGAAAACCTTGATAGAAGTATTTCCAATATTGTTTGGGATGATAAAAGTGAGGGACTTTATTTTTCTTATGATGATAAAGGAAATGGTAAAATTGGGTATATAACCATAAAGGGAAAGGTATCAAAGATTGCTGATAATATGGGCGGAACGACCATAGGCCGCCCTTATTCCAGTGGCGGTTTTAGCGTTTCTAAAAACGGAGTTGTAGTAATGACAAAGTCAAGACCTGAACATCCTGCTGAATTGGCAATAGTAGACCAAAAAAGAAAAACTGTAGTTAATATCACCAATTTGAACAATGGTTTATTAAGCCATAGAAATTTGGGTAAGGTTGAAGAAATTTGGTACAAATCATCTGTAGATCAAAGAAATATACAGGGGTGGTTGGTTTATCCGCCTGAATATGATTCAACTAAAAAGTATCCTTTCATGATTGAAAATCATGGAGGTCCTATTTTGAATTATGGTGATCGCTTTTCCGTAGAAATGCAATTGTACGCTGCTGCTGGGTATATTGTTTTCTATCCAAATCCTAGAGGGAGTACTAGTTATGGTGAGGAGTTTGGAAACCTTCTTTTCAATAACTATCCAGGGGATGATTACAACGATGTTATGGATGGTGTTGATTATTGTATCGCCAAACGCATTGCGCATGAGGATCAATTATTCGTTACAGGAGGTAGTGCTGGTGGAATAATGACCGCATGGATAATTGGAAAAAACAACAGGTTTGAGGCTGCAGTTGTTGCAAAACCTGTGATGAATTGGATCAGTAAAACACTGGTGGCCGACAATTACTTTGGGTATGCGAACTCACGTTACCCAGGACAGCCATGGGAAAATTTTGAAGGGTATTGGAAATTTTCGCCACTTTCTCTCGTTGGTAATATTGAGACCCCTACTATGGTTATGGTGGGCATGAATGATTTAAGAACACCTCCAAGTGAAGCAAAACAGTTGTATCATGCACTAAAATTGAGGAAGAAAGAAACCGTTTTTATTGAGATTCCTGGAGCTAGTCACGGTATCGCGAATAGACCAAGTAATCTAATAACCAAAATCGCCCATACTTTGGCTTGGTTTGATAAATATAAAGAGGAAGAAAAAAATTAAATGGCAAAAAAAAGACATGGTTTTTGGAATGTGGTAATTGTGTTAACGGTTGTCATTTGTTTAACTGCTTTTACCATACATTATAAAAATTGGACGAAGATAGAACAGGATGAGGTCAAAATACTTTCAGGATTTTATTATAAGAAATTGAATTTTTCGGAAATTGATAGTGTTATAATGATAGAAAAGATTCCTCCTATGGAAAGACTCAATGGATTTTCGGCATTACAAAAAGAAAAAGGACTTTTTCGAGAATTCAAAGATTCACTTACAGATAAGAAGATTCATGTGTATGTAGATAACCTAGAAAATAAAAAAATAAAGGTAGTTTATAATGATTCTGCCAAACTCTACCTGAATTATGCTGATAGTCTAAAAACTCAAAAACTCTTCACTTTTTTAAAAGGAAAAATTCAGAATATTAATTGAAACTAGGTAAAAGGTGAGTTTGGTTATCTTAGCCCAAAAATTTGAAGTATGGTTCTTTTAGCTCAGGTAATAGGTGCGTTGTTTGGTTTGCTGGCAATAGTATTTGGTGCTTTTGGTGCGCACCTCTTGAAAAAAACATTGAACAGTGATCAATTGAAAAGCTTTGAAACAGGGGTCAAATACCAAATGTACCACGCTATTTTGTTGTTGGTTCTTAGTTTTAATTTAAATCTGGACACTTCATTGGAACAATATATGATCTATTGTTTCATGTTTGGGATCTTTTTGTTTTCATTCAGTATTTACGCCTTGGTCATTGGGAAAACCAAAGGAAAGAATATGAGGTTCTTAGGGCCTATAACGCCGATTGGTGGTCTGCTTTTAGTGATTGGTTGGGGACTTTTACTCTACTCTTTCATCAAGAGTTTTGTATGAACTCCTATTTAGCTATTTCATCTTCTGAAGTGAATTCCCTTATAGCCTGATTAGGCTCAATGATAGAATACCCCTTCCAGAACTCCGGATTGTAATTAGGCATATATGTTGGTAGTATCGTGTTATTTTCTGTAAATGAATCATAGGTTGTTTGTGAGACAGTTTCACTATCAAATACTATTAGTTCATGTTTGTTCACACCTGTTGTCGCCATATCCAATTTAACATACAGTTCATTCTGCTTATTTCTGCCCTTTACATGTTTGTTTTTTTCAATAATTTTTAGTGGTCTTCTTATTCCAAATCTACTCCCATCTTCCTGTTCCAAATAACGAAGATCATACTTGTCATTGACTGATTTGTCGAAGATCATTTTGCCCTTTCCTAAATAATTGTTCATTGAAATTCCCAGAAGATTAAATTTTTTCAATGGCTTTGTGTTTTCATAATCCAACCTTAGAATGGCAAAATTTTCCGAATTAATATAGAGACTACCTTTATAATCAGCGGATCCTTTAGGTTCAAAATCTAAAATATAAACAGCATCTTCTCCTATATAGGTAAAGTCTTTGATGGTAAAATTATATTTTCTTGATTTTTTAAGAATATCCAAATTTGAATCCTCCATAAAGAATAGATGTTGCATCATTCCCACAATAGTTCGTTTTCTATATTTGGCAAAATTGGTCTTACGTTCTTCCTCCTGCTTTTTCTTTTCTTCCAGTTCTTTTTTAAGAGCTACGGCATCGGTTGAGTCAATCTCGGACGCAAAAATTTCATCAAAGTCTTCTCCCTTTACTTTTGTGCCAAAAAGACCAGATTTGATTTTGAAATAGGAGTCTCGTTTAATGTTTGATTTTATGATTTCATTGAATTTTTCCTCAAGCTTTGTGTAATCAAGCTCTTTACTTTTGTCATAAAGTTCAGAGGCTTTAATGAGGTCCATTTTTTGATTGCCCTCATCAAGATTTCCATAGAGGTCACATAGAACCTCTGTATAATAGCTGGATTGCTTTGGAAGGGTTCCAAGTACGCTGTCCAAGAAAGTTTTATTAAGCTCCTTAATGGTTGATTTCATGAAAGTATAATCGGTCTTACTAAAATTCTGAAAATATGAATCCCTAAAAAATAGTCTTTTTTTGCTTAAATCCTTATTGTAGTTTTTATCCAAATTGTCTTTTACAAATGCAATGATTTCTTTGGCGGAATAATTTTTATTGGTGACAATGACGGGATTAAGCTCAATAGCTTTTGGAGCAAGGTAAATTACACTTTCTGTAAATTCACTAAGTGGTTTACCAATTGATGCGTAACCAATACAAGAGATAAAAAGCGAATCTATCTCAGCAACATTTTGGTCCAATAGAAAGTTGAACCTGCCCTCTTCATTGGTTATCACTCCTTTTTTCTTCAACTGAACCGTAACATACGGAATAGGCTTTTGAGTTGTGGAGTCCAAAATTCTTGAACTAAGGCTTTGACTCTGAACAGTGCTAAAAACAACAGAGATTAAAGCGGCGATGAACCACAGGATAATTTTGCTCATGATTGATTATTGATTAGTTGTTGACAAACTAAAGCATAGTAAAAATCAAGTGTGTCATATTTTAATTTTCTTTATGACAGATTTATCTTTTTTTTAAGAGTATGCTCAAAGTATGTAGACGATATAAACTGTGATTCGTTACATCATTTAAAAACGAAAAGTACTTTATTTAAAACCTGGAAAGTTAGTGGCAACCACAATCTTCTTGCCCACAGATTTTTTTGGATTCTTTTTTGGTAGAAAAAAGTGATTTTGGCAAAAAGAATTTCTTGAGAATAAAACCAAATGCCATGAATACAATAAGGTAAACCAAGATTTCTTGAAGAGTGGCCATATTATTTTAGGATTTGATAAGCTATCAATGCAACAATATAGGCAAAAAGACTCATAAAAACCAGTTGTGAAGCCGGCCATTTCCATGAGTTTGTTTCTCGTTTTACAATGGCCAATGTACTCATACACTGCATTGCAAAAGCATAAAAAAGCAATAAAGATATACCAGAGGCTAAATTAAAAAGCGGCTTTTTGTTGTCTTGGTTGACCTCTGCCGCCATTCGATGTTTAATGGTGTCTTCCTCGTCACTACCAACACTATAAATTGTTGCCAACGTACTAACAAAAACTTCTCTGGCTGCAAATGACGTAATCAGGGCAATGCCTATTTTCCAGTCATACCCTAAAGGTTTAACCAATGGCTCAATAGCCTTTCCCATATTGCCTATATAAGAGTTTTCGAGTTTGTAACTTGCTATTTCTTGATTCTTTGCTTTTTTAAATAATTCATTCCTGAATTTACCTATTGAGTCTGCTACTTGTGTAGCGTTAATGTCATAAGCTTGATTGGCAATACTGTCGTTCAATGCATTTTGGTAAGCTATTAATTCAGCTTCTATTCCATTTTGATTGTATGACGAAAATCCTTCGTTATTAATTTTGTCTTCAATAATCGATTCTGCGTTTTTATAATTGTCAGTGATGCCGTTAGAACCCAAAAACCACAAAACAATTGAAATGGCCAATATTATCTTACCAGCGCCAAAAACAAAACTTTTTGTTTTTTCCCAAACTGTATAGGCCACATTTTTAAGAAGAGGAAGTTTGTAACTTGGCATTTCTACTACAAAAAAAGTACGGCTTTTTATTTTTAGAACTTTGTTTAAAACCATGGCCGAGATAATCGCGGCACCAAACCCAATTAAATATAAAAGCATTAGTGTTAAAGCTTGGAAACTAAGGCCTAAAAAGCGACCCTCAGGAATTACCAATGCAATTATAATAAGGTACACAGGTAACCTTGCGGAGCAAGTAGTAAAGGGGGTTACCAAAATAGTAATAAGGCGTTCTTTCCAATTTTCAATGGTTCGGGTTGCCATGACTGCCGGTATTGCGCAGGCCGTTCCCGAAATTAGGGGCACCACGCTCTTGCCACTCAGTCCAAAAGGGCGCATAATACGATCCATTAAAAAGACCACTCTACTCATATAACCCGACTCTTCCAATAATGAAATGAACAAGAACAAGAATGCTATTTGGGGTATAAAGATTACGATACCGCCTATTCCGGAAAGAATTCCCTCGGCAATTAAGTTGGTTAACATCCCGGCTGGCAAAGAGTTTTTGACCCATTCACTGGCTGAGGCAAATGACTCGTCAATGAAATCCATTGGATAGCTGCTCCAGTCATAAATTGCTTGAAAAATCGTCAGTAGTATGACGAAAAAAATAAGATATCCAAAAACCTTATGTGTCAATATTTTATCAAGAGTTGCCTTTATGCCTTTGGCCGCGTTAGCATCAACTTTATAAGTGTTTTTTAAGGCAGAACTAATAAATTGATACCTTAAAATGGTCTCTTTGTGCTGTAACTTTTTTAGTTCAGATTTTGACTTGGTCTCGAATGAAGTATGTTCTTTGATCAAGTTCTTTTCGATGGGCATAAAGTTCACATCCTGGGTTATTACCAGCCAAAGCTTATATAGGTCTTCTTTGGGGAATGTGGTTTTTAGCCGTTCAAAGTATTCTGGGGCTATTTTTGTTGTGTCTACAACTGATGTTGCTGAAAGGTTTTTATAGTTTGCGATTAATTCTTTTAACTTGTCTATTCCTGAATTTTTTCGGGTACTTACTAAAGCAACTTTGGTATCGAGTTTTTTTTCAAGCTTTTCAATATCCACTGTAATACCCTTTCGAGACATACGGTCTGCCATGTTGATAACAAGAATAGTGGGTATTTGTAGGTCTTTTATTTGGGTGAATAATAGAAGGTTTCGTTTTAGGTTTTCAACATCGGAAATTACAATAGCAACATCAGGGTGGTCCTTGTCATTTTTGTTCAGCAAAAGTTCTACCGCCACACTTTCATCAAGAGAAGTTGTATTGAGACTATAAGTACCTGGCAAATCCAATATGTGTGCTTTTACCCCTCTAGGTAATTTGCAAATCCCCTCTTTTTTCTCAACAGTGATTCCCGGATAGTTACCTACTTTTTGATTAAGCCCCGTAAGTTGATTAAAAACAGAAGTTTTGCCCGTATTTGGGTTGCCAATGAGTGCAACATTTATTTGTTTGCTCATGGTCTAATCGTGGGTTATGATTTCCAATTCAATTTGAATTGCGACTGACCTTCTAATGGCTATATGCGAGCCATTGACATTAATGTAGATGGGATCTTTGAAAGGTGCAACTTGAACCAATTCTACCTCATTCCCCGGCAGACAACCCAATTCTAGAAGTTTTATGGGCAGAATATCTTCAGCAAATTCCTTGATTATTCCTCGTTCCCCACGTTTGAGGTCTGCAACCGTTACTATCAATTTTTATTTAGATTGATTATAAGTAAGGACAAAAATAAAGTAAAAAAGTGAAATAGGAATGCAAAACCTGTCTAAATATGAGAAGAATTTATTGTGAATATGAGGCTTTAAGAATATCGAGGTCTTCCATCAACTTCTCAACATCTTCGCTTTTGGTCCCATCATAAAACCCTCTTATTCTTCTTTCTTTATCAATAAGCATAAAATTTTCGGTATGGATCATATCGTAAGGTCCACCATCGCCGTCAGATTTGACAGCCAAATACGATTTTCGAGCAAGTTCGTAAATTTGTTTTTTATCACCGGTGACCAAATTCCATTTAGCATCTATAACTCCCTTTTCAAGGGCATATTTTTTCAACTGGGCAACCGAGTCAATAATGGGTGTTACCGAGTGTGATAGTAGTAAAACCTCATCATCTTCTATGATTTGCTCTTGAATTTTGACCATGTTCTTGGTCATTATTGGGCATATGGTTGGGCATGTGGTGAAGAAAAAATCGGCAATGTATATTTTATCCTTATAATCATTTTGGGTTATCGTATTGCCATTTTGGTTGACAAGAGAAAAATCACTTATGGTATGGTACTTTTTTACGTGCTGTAGTGTGCTGTCCACAAGTTCGGCATTCACCATTGAAGGTTGATAAATTGTCAATGTCTTCTTAGGTTGTAGCGCATTATAGAAAAGATACATTATAATAATCGATAGTATCGAGAATACAATAAAGAACAATTTATATTTGGCAAAAAATGAGCCCATAAACTTTTTTGTAAAGGTACGGCAGACTTTTTCAGCTTTCAAATAATATACAAGGCCTAGCTGCTAAAATATTCTTAAAAAGAAAACGGTCCTTATAGTTTCTTTTTGTAAGACCTTGTAAAAGTGTACTTTTGTTCGTTCAATTTTAGAAAATATAAATGAGTCCTATACTTATACAGGTCATACAATTCTTTTTAAGTCTTTCTCTCTTGATTGTGCTTCACGAATTGGGGCATTTTATTCCTGCGAAATTATTCAAAACAAGGGTAGAAAAATTCTATCTGTTCTTTGATATCAAGTTTTCACTTTTCAAAAAGAAAATAGGTGAGACAGTTTATGGTATTGGTTGGTTACCATTGGGAGGCTACGTTAAGATAGCCGGTATGATTGATGAGAGTATGGATACCGAGGCTATGAAAGAAGAGCCAAAAGAATGGGAGTTTAGAAGTAAACCGGCTTGGCAACGATTGATTATTATGTTGGGTGGTGTTACTGTCAATTTTGTACTAGCTGTTATAATCTATGTTGGACTGGCTTTTGCCTATGGCGATGAATATGTGTCTGCTGATAGTTTAAAGGACGGATTTTGGGTAACTGAAAAGACCCTTGGTGATAAACTTGGTGTACAAACAGGAGACCAGATTTTGGCTGTTGACGGCAATAAGATCAAAGAATTTAGAAATACTTTGCCTGAAATCGTTTATGGGGAGACCATGACGATTGTTAGGGACGGTAGGACGTTTGATCAACAAATACCTGTTGATTTTATATCTACCCTTTCAGAGGATAAAGAAAAAGTAAGATTTATAAACCTTAGGGTTCCTTTTATAATTAAAGAAGTATCCAAAGGCTCAATCAACACAGGTATTGATTTTCAGAAATTCGATGAAGTTGTAAAAATCAATGATGTAGATGTCGCTTACCTTGATGAGGTAAAACCTATTTTAGAAGAGAATAAAGGAAAAGAAATTACAGTTACAGTTAAAAGACTTGCTGGTAACTTAGAAACAATAACTGCGAAGGTTAGTGATGAGGGGGCTTTAGGAATTGCTTTGGGGGCATTGACAATGAAGGAAATTGCAGAAAGAGGATATTTTGATATTGAGACCAAGAAGTATTCCTTTATGGAGTCTATTCCTGCTGGTATAGATAAGGGTGTAACCACCTTGAACAATTATATCAAGGGGATGAAAAAGATTTTCAATCCTGATACTGGAGCCTATAAAGAGGTAGGTGGTTTTGCTGCGATTGGAGGGTTGTTCCCTGAAAAGTGGGATTGGCCGGTATTCTGGAATACCACGGCATTTATATCCATTATTCTTGCTTTTATGAATATTCTACCCATACCTGCATTAGATGGTGGTCATGTTGCATTTTTGCTATATGAAATGGTTACAGGAAGAAAACCAAGCGACAAATTTTTAGAGACAGCCCAGATGATTGGCTTCTTCATTTTAATTGCATTATTGCTTTTTGCAAACGGTAATGATTTGTATAAATGGTTATTTAAATAGAGAAAGCATTTTTTTGTTGGGCGTATTTGAAAAAACATTTATATTTGCACCCGCTTTAGGTAATTAAAGCGGCATAAATTCCTCCTTAGCTCAGTTGGTTAGAGCATCTGACTGTTAATCAGAGGGTCCTTGGTTCGAGTCCAAGAGGGGGAGCAAAGTTTTAATTAAGGTCATACTTTTGAAGTATGACCTTTTTTTATAAATTTATATTCGTTAGAAAGTAGAAATACGTATATGAAGAAGATGATCCTTGTTTTAATTTCGTTTCTGTTTATCTCTTGTGGGACAATAAAAACATCTCAAAAAAAATCCAATAGTAGATCTAAAGAGCATATCTTACCTCCCAATACAGCCTCAAATAAGTACTCCAAAATAAGACAAGACCATTAACTATAGTAGAGTTTGCTGCGGAAAATGAAAGCCTTGCAGGCATTTCATAGCTGATAAATATAACGTATTTGGTTCGAATACCAGTGATGCCTTTTGGATTGCGAGCCTCAAGTCAATAAAAACAAATGTGCGGTGTTCCAAGGTCAAAATGGTATAATACCGAACAACTTTTCTAAGGTGTAGGTGAGCAGTTTTTGGTAAATCATTTGGGATCTTTAGGTTCCATAATTATATATTTAATTTCGACTAGTCTTGTTTTTCACTGTAATAAGTAGAGCTACAAAAATTAAACTTAAAATCACCAATAACCCAGCAACCATAAGAAACATTTGTTTTTGATCAAAAATATCTAGCAAGGGAAGTAACAATAATGGTGACAAAAATTGACCCATAAACCAGAATGTTGTAAGTCTACCTATTTCTCTTCCTCTAATTTCAATAGGGGCTAATTGCATCACCCAAACATTGGCATTTGGAATCATAACGCCCATACCTAGGCCTCCCAATAACATAGCCAATAGTACCATTGAATAACTATTGCTATAAGCTAAGACTAGAAAGGCTAAGGCCATGATAAAATAGCCAATGACAAACACTTGTTTAAAGTTCAATGACTTACTGATTTTGCCGTATGTTATTGCAGACACAGCAGAGAAAAAAGTACTTGAAGCAATAGCAATACCTATTAAACCATTTGACTCAACCCCAATAGCTTTGAGATGAAAAGGAATTTGAATCGGGATTATGAAAAACAAAATCCACATCAGCATAACATTAACGAAAACAAACCAGATAATATTCGGCGATTTGGTTTCTTTGGTCTTATTGATCTGTTCATCACGCTTTGGTTCCTTCAAATACTTATAGGCAACTGGCAATATAAGCAAGGAAAATGCATATAATAAAAAGGGTACACGCCAACTAACATCGGCCAGGAAGCCACCAAGGGTTATAAATACAATACCTCCCAATGACATAACCGCTATTTGCAAACCGGCAAATTGCTGTCTGGCTTGCCCTTTGTAGTAATCGGCAACTAAGGTGGTTACTATGGTCATGGATATACCAACACAGATTCCTAACAAGGCTCTTCCCACTAATATTAGGTATAGATTATCCAGCCAATATCCAGACGTACCACCAACAGCATATAAAAAAAGTGCCGCACCCAATAGTTTCAGCCTTCCCACCTTATCAATCACTATACCTGCGATAATGGCACTTAATGCAATAAAAAGACCAGGAAATGACAAGGTGAATTTCACCAATTTGTCGCTATTATCAAGATATTTAAAATGATCTGTCATATCGGGTAAAGACGCCGATATCGTTATCATTGACATTATTGTTAAACTACTCACTAACAATAATGCCAATTTTACTTGCTTACTTTCTGGGTTCATAGTTTTAATTGTAATCTGAATTAAACCATCTCTCCCTTCATAAGCTTAGGCAGCATTTTTTTGAAATTCTCTTTTTTATTTAAATGGGGTAGGGGTTCTGCGGGTTCTGGCACTCCTAAAAACTTACAAAGTGGCCCCCAACCATCTCGCACATCGTAAATCAATAATTTATCCTCTGGAACAGAGGCCTTTACATTGGAAATATGATCTTCCCAGAATTTTTTTGCAAAATCAATATCTCCAAACCGGCCTTGCAATCGCTCAGCGAAAAAGACTTTTTTAAACCATTTAATGCACTGGACCACCTTTCGCGCCCTTGAGCTGAATAGTAATTTCCCTATCATTTTTATTTTCTCAAAAGGCGTTTGTGGCCCTGCTCTAAAAACTGTGCTGTCAACACTTTTATACCAGCTTTCAAAATCCCGTATCGTCATTATAACTTTTGCATCCGGGTATTTTTTCATGTGTTCTTTGTACCAGGGATATGCAGGAAAATCCACTGTTCCATCAAAACCTTCGTATAATGCATCCCAATCGGTATCTCCCGTTTCGTCAAGCGTTTTCCATAAATGAAGTTTTTCCGGATTCACCAGTAATTCTTTCATATGGTACACATGTTTGTGACCTAATTGTTCTAAACTTTGCTTTAAGGTATTTGTGCCTGTTCTCGGTAATCCGGCACCTATAATTTTTATAGACATTTTATTTTAGTTTAATAAATTTTTCATTTTATTGAATCATGCCCGCAGCTACAGTTTCGTTTGTTGCATCATCAATCAATATAATACTACCTGTAGTTCTATTTGCTCTATATGAATCGAACATTAAAGGTTTGGTGGTTCTAATTTTTACTTTGCAAATATCATTCATACAAAGTGTTGTATTATCAGTGTTTCTTTTTAAAGTATTAATATCAATTTTATACATAAACTCCTTAATAATTGCTTTTTGTTCATTAGAGGTGTGCATAATGGTGTATTTGGTTCTTGGTTTCGCAGGTGCCTTATTTAACCAACAGAGCATAACAATTAGGTCCTGGGATGTTTGGGGTAAATTTGTGGTACGTGCGATCATATCCCCTCTACTAATATCAATGTCATCTTTAAGGGTGATTGATATTGACATTGGTGCATAGGCTTCTTCTAATTGACCATCAAGTGTATCGATGGTATTTATTTTAGAGGTAAGTCCCGAAGGCATAACAGTTACTTTATCGCCAATTCTAAAAACCCCACTAGATACCCTACCAGCATATCCCCTATAGTCTCTAAATCCTTCTCTTTGTGGTCTCAATACTGTTTGAACAGGAAATCGGGCATCTATTTTGTTAATATCACTACTAATATGCAAGGTCTCTAAGGTATGTAATAAAGGTGCCTCTTGGCACCAATCCATGTTCTTGGATCTATTTACCACATTATCTCCCAACAGAGCACTCAATGGAATAAAGCGAATATCTTTAATCACGAATTTTGAAGAAAACTCTTCAAATTGCTTGATGACATCATTATATATATCTTCATTATAATCTACCAAGTCCATTTTGTTTACACATACAATAATATGTGGTATTTGCAATAATGAGGCAATAAATGCATGTCGTTTGGTCTGCTCAATTACACCATGCCTGGCGTCAACTAAAATAATAGCCGCGTTTGCAGTTGAAGCTCCCGTAACCATATTTCTAGTATATTGAATGTGACCTGGAGTATCGGCAATAATAAATTTTCGTTTTGGTGTTGTAAAATATCTATAGGCAACATCAATTGTAATCCCTTGTTCCCGTTCGTCTCGTAAACCATCTGTAAACAGGGCAAGGTCAATTCCGTCATGACCTTTTCTTTTACTTGTATTTTCGATGGCTAGTAGTTGATCTTCAAAAATAGATTTAGAATCGTACAATAATCGTCCTATAAGGGTGCTTTTTCCGTCGTCAACACTACCGGCCGTTGTAAAACGTAATAATTGATTATTGTCTATTTTCATTTAACCTATGTTTTGTTAAACCTATTTTAATGAAATGTAAATGTTTGTATTATTCTAAAAATAGCCCTGTCGTTTTCTATCTTCCATAGCGGTTTCTGACCTTTTATCATCTGATCTGTTGCCCCTTTCGGTATACCGCATTGTCGCAACCTCATCAACAATTTTTTCCAACGTATCCGCACCTGACTCAATTCCTCCAGTTATTGTTATGTCCCCTAAAGTTCTGAATCTTATTTTCTTTGATTGGACCTTCTCATTTTCACCAAGGACAAGAAATTCGGAGAATGGAATCCAAGAATCATTTCGCCAAATCACTTTTCTATTGTGGGCATAATATAAGGAGGGAATTTTAATCTTTTCTTTTTTAATATAATTCCAAACATCCATTTCTGTCCAATTACTTATTGGGAAAGCTCTGAAATGCTCCCCTTCAAAACACTTGCCATTAAAAATATTCCATAATTCCGGGCGTTGATTTTTTGGATCCCATTGACCAAATTCATCACGATGCGAAAAAAAACGTTCTTTTGCCCTCGCCTTTTCTTCATCTCTTCGTCCACCACCAATAGCACAATCAATTTTATGTTCCTCTATTGTATCCAATAATGTGGTTATTTGAAGTGCGTTTCTTGTGGCATTCTTTCCTCTTTCTTCTGCCACACGACCTTGGTCTATAGAATTCTGTACTGAAGCTATCAGTAATTTAATGCCCAATTCCTTGGATAAATCATTCCTAAAATTAATGGTCTCAGGAAAGTTATGTCCTGTGTCGACATGCAACAATGGAAAGGGAATTTTAGAAGGGTAGAAGGCTTTCTTTGCCAAATGTGTAACAAGTATGGAGTCTTTTCCTCCAGAAAACAATATAACTGGATTTTGAAATTGGACATAAACCTCCCGTAGAACATAAATAGCCTCTGATTCCAATTCA
This sequence comes from Maribacter sp. HTCC2170, assembly GCF_000153165.2. NCBI lineage: Bacteria > Pseudomonadati > Bacteroidota > Flavobacteriia > Flavobacteriales > Flavobacteriaceae > Maribacter > Maribacter sp. HTCC2170. Next base: position 1,296,896 of record NC_014472.1, on the reverse strand, counting down.
TCTAGATAATTTAAGTAGTACTTCTTCATCTTTTGAATTGTAATTTATCTTTTATTTTGGAGTAAATAATATCTACCGATTCCTCAACGGAATTAAATTGTGTCAATTTAACATCTGGATTCTCTGGAGGTTCATATGGAGCTGAAATGCCTGTCATATTTTTTATTTCGCCTGCTCTTGCCTTCTTGTACAATCCTTTTACATCCCTTCTTTCACACTCTTCAAGGTCTGTACTCATATAAACTTCTATAAAATTTTCAGGACCGACGATATTCCTAATATTATTTCTGTCTTTTTTATAGGGTGATATAAATGCAGCTAAAACAACTAGTCCTGCCTCTACAAAAAGATTGGCTATCTCGCCGATACGTCTGTTGTTTTCGGAGCGATCTTCTGGGGAAAACCCCAAATTTTTATTGATACCTTGACGAATATTATCGCCATCAAGTACAAATGTTTTAATGCCCTCATTGTGTAATTTTTCTTCCATTGCACATGATATGGTCGTCTTACCAGAACCGGACAAACCTGTAAAGAAAACAAGAAAGGAGTTGTGCCCATTACGCAGCCTTCTGTCTTCACGAGTGATTTTAAATTCTTGTTGAATTATATTTTTTACCATTTTTTATCCTTATATCGTCTTTTAGTACAAAAGGCCTACAACCTGATTTGGCCAAATGTCGCTTATGAAAAGTCTTAAGCATTATTTTTTTACGATGAAGTGACTGTTTAATAAATCTTTCTTGTTGTATGCTAATTCTTTATTTGTTTCTTTAGAAATCACAGTAAGTCCTACAGCACTGCAGATGGCATGACCGGCAGCTGTATCCCATTCCATTGTTGGAGCAAGCCTTGGATAAATATCAGCTTTACCCTCTGCTACAAGGCAAAATTTTAAAGAACTTCCTTTCGAAACAATATCTATTCCTCTATATTCATTTTTTAACTCTTCGATAAACTTAAGAGTGTCTTTGTTCATATGCGAACGGCTTCCCACGACCTTTATCATTTCTTTATCATCTTCTATTGGAGTAATTAGATCATTATCATTAAAATATGATCCATCAGTTTCATGGGCATTGTTTAACAATGTTTTGTATGCTTTACCTTTGGAAACATCCGCATAATAGAGTTCCCTGGTAACAGGTACATAAATAACCCCCATTTTTGGTATGCCATTTTCGACTAATGCAATGTTTACTGTAAACTCTCCATTTCTTTTGATGAATTCCTTAGTTCCATCCAAAGGGTCAACTATCCAACAAGTTTTCCAATCTTTCCTTATGTCAAATTCCAGGTTCCTAATTTCTTCACTGATTATGTGAAACCCAGTGGGCTTCAAATAACTATTGATAATGTCACTAGAGGCTATATCGGCTTCTGTAAGAGGTGATTTATCTTCCTTGATGCTGATTTCAAATTCATTCTCGTAAATTTTTAGAATTTCTTTGCCCGCTTCAACTGCACTTTTTAATGCAATTCTGAGATAATTATTCATATACAGATTTGAGTTTTTATTATTAGGTATAATAATGATAAGACTTTCTTTCCATATTTTCTTTAAAGCCGTGCCAAACGCTATATATAGGATAGGGTTCCCGTACTTATTCTAGCACAATTACAAAAATTGGTGGGAAGGGTCTGCCAATTAAAATCATATTTCAAAAGGTTATTTCCTAAGTTTATAATATATAGAGTTTGACCATCATTTGTGTTAGTAAAAGCTTAGCCTTAATACTTTAGCTCCAACCTTTCAGACCTATATAATATATCCGTTTGCCCCCAATTACCTGTTTGCCCATGATTTCCAGGTTCATTACTGGTTTCATTCTTAAAATAAAGCGAAGCTTCAAAAACTTCTTCCCCGCTCTCGTAATCGACCTCAACTATTTTACCATGAAGACTAGCTCCATTCTTCAGATATCCAGAAGTAACTAATATATTATTAGGTCCAGACAGATAATCCACATCACCAATAATACTAGAGAAAAATTCCTGGCCTCTTTCTTTGCCATATTGCCAAACCTGCTCAACAGTTTTGTTTTTCTCATTTATTTTATACTCAACAGCACGTGAATAATGAATATTATTTTCATAGTTCCTATATGTCCCATTATCAAATACCAAAAGATTGCCATTCGGAATTATATCCGGAGCATGCATACCCCAAGGAAATTCAAAATTGTCATTGCTTTCAGCTCCCTCCTGAAAAGCATATGGATAGGGTTTTCCTACAGAATCAACCGCTGTTAATAAAAAAGGGGTTGTTTTGAAACCTTTTCCGTCTCTACCAGATTTGCCCCAACCTTTTTTTGGAGCCATTATCCATTGTAGTGAATCCGACAAAGAAATTTTGATTAACCCCTGATTTTTACCAGATACTATTACAGAATTATCTCTTTTATCAAACGCCAGTCCATTCATGTGTAGCCAATCTCCGGGTCTGAAAAAATTTAATTCATTTCTACTTACATCTAAGTGTTTGGCTAAATCCCATACTCTAAGAATTTTAGAGTTTTTGCGGTCAAATACCATCATAAAATCACTATCAGATTTAACTTTTTTATCATCCAAGGTGATGGATTGTCCCCTTACACCAACACAGATCAGTAAATTACCGTCAGGAAGTTCAACCACATCATGGTGCATACCATAATTTGGATTTATTTTAGTTTCTTTTAATAGTTTGCCCAACATATCGAATTCATAAATGATATGCCTGCTCACCATTAAAATTGTTCCATCCTTAAGACGTTGAAACGGGCTAACCATTTTACCAGCAAAACTTAAGTCTAAATACCACCTGATTTGACCCTGGTCATCAAAAAAAAGTGGCCCCGATTTAAATTTCCCATTGTTGGCAAAATGAATGTCGCAAGCATGTATACCAGCTGCCATTTTATTCCGATTTACCTTATTTATGGTTATTTCAGGAAAATAACTGGGCGTATTTTCAGTTTTTATTTCAACGGTATCTATAACTTGTCCCTTTTCATGATCCAGCGTAACAACAACCTTATTTAATGTATTTGCATATAGCCCTACTACCGGAATCTCCATACCGGTGGAATTATAATTAAAAGTTTGTTCAATAGGAGTCTCACCCAAAACTTTAATGGTAGCATTGCAAGGTTTGTCTGTTTCAATTTTTATTACAGCTGTTAATGGTGAAATTTTATATGGGTTTAAAGTCGTTTCCATGACGTATTCAAAATCAGAAGCACAACTACTAAAAAGAAGTGCTGCTAGAGCCACTATATTAATCGAACGAAGAGTTACTTTTAATGCCATTTTATTTTTTTTTAAAAATAAAGGTTTACATCTGATTTTACCGAACTTTTTTCTCTAAAGTCAATAGAAAGCAGAAATACGACATTCCGGGGTCAAACTAGGTATAATACCGAATATTATACACTAAAGATCTTATTCTAATTATCTTTGAAAAGTTAGTGTGGAATCAGTATATTGCCCTAAGTATAGAGTAATTACCCTACAATAGCATAGTAAAAAGGAACTCATTTGATGTAAAAAATGAGATTCATTTTCAAAAAAAAGACCTAAATACTCTTAAAGAAAATCCTAATGTCAAAAAATGAGAAAGCTGTAATTAATTTACACGACGATCAGAAAACTGAATCGAAGATTGAAGCAATTAAGAATTTAATATTTGGTGAGAATATAAAAGAATATAATTCTGAGTTTGAGTCGCTTAAAAAAGAAATTCTTGAGAAGAAGAAAGTATTGGAAGATTTAATTGAGGATGTTGGAGCAGACTTGAGAAAATCCATAGACGATGTCTCAACTGATGTACATATTAGAATAACAGACCTAGAAAAAAGTTTGGAGTCCAAAATTGATGATTTGGATGATAAGAGTGTGGGCAAAGAGGTTCTAGGTAAACTTCTAATTGAGCTTGGTGAAAAGGTTAGTAGCAAATAACAGTTCCCTCCAGATAATATAGATGAGCGAAAAAGATAGGTTAGAAATCCTAAAAGACATCTTGTTCACCGATGATCGGGAAGATATTGATAGAATTTCCGATCGTATTGAGTTGCTTGAACAAGCTTATAACGACCGGGAGAAATTCTCATCTCGTGTAGATCCCATAGTTGAGGATCAATTGAATGAATTCACAAAACAAATACCACATACCTTAGGTCCAACAATAACAGCTACATTAAAAAAAGAAATACAAAACCATAAAGATGAAGTTGTGGATGCGCTATATCCGGTGCTTGGTAAAATGGTTAAAAAATATGTAGCCCAAGAAATCAAGGTCCTTTCAGAGAAGATAGACAATCAGTTGAGCTTCATAACTACTTGGAAACGAAGAATCAGAGCATTTTTCGGAGGCAGTAAAGAAAAAGAACTTTTGTTGAATGACCTTGCTTCGGAAAAAATAGAGCAGGTAATGCTAATTGAAAGAGGTTCAGGGTTGTTAAAGGCCAGTTTTTCGAGGACTAAAACAATTGATGAGGATTTGGTCTCCGGTATGTTGACAGCGATAAAAACCTTTGTTGAAGATGCGTTCAATCAAAAAAATCAAGATTTGGAATTGATTGAATATGAATTATACAATATTCACATTCAAAGTTTTGTAAACTACTATGTTGCGGTTGTCGTATCGGGTAATTATGGGTTAAGGACTAAAAACAGAATTCAGGACATTATTTTTAATTTCTACAGGAATTTTATGGAAATGAACTTGGATTTGATCTACACAAGCCGTCATTTGGAAAAACCAGTTGATATTATGAGCACAGAGCTTATAGAAAAAAAGCTTAAAGAATACTTTGGAAATGCAAAGGTCTAAGAAGATTGTTATACTTGGTCATTTCGGCGTTGGCAAAACTTCTTTGATCAGAAGATTTGTCAAAGACAGTTTCTCCGATAAATACAAGGTTACTATAGGGGTTCATATCACCAAGAAAGTCGTTGAAGTCAATGAAGATGAAGCTATTTCTCTTATAATTTGGGATTTAGAAGGTACTGATGAGGTTAGAATGATTCGCGATTCGTATTTATTGGGAACACACGGGGTTGTATTTGTTTTTGATGTTAGTAGACCATCTACTTTTCAGAACATAAACGAAGATTTAAAAATTGTTGCTGAAAAAACGCCGAATACTCCGTTAATGGTAGTTGGTAACAAAACAGATTTGATAATTCTGAACGAATTGCAAGTTTTGTTGAATGAGAATAGCATACAAACGAATTTTTTAACCAGTGCAAAAACCGGTGATTCGGTCAATGAAATGTTCACACAATTAGCAGCTCTTTTACATGACAAGTCTTGAAGATTATAAAGAGCAATATGTTAATCAGAGTATTCAATTTGTTGTAATTGATTTTGATGGTGTTATTGTTGAAAGCGACCAGACTTTCATGCACCTTGATTCTGGAGGTTTTATCTACGACATACATCCATTCTTTATTTCTTATACATCAGTTCTTGATTCCCCGGACGATACCATTACCTATAATTGTGTTCATATTGATTTTAACGAAAAAGAGTTAATAACCGATGTAAAAATGATTAAGAAGAATAGTCATATTCTTCTTGTTATTTATGACCTTACGGACCATTATCTCTCATATCAAGCTATAGCACAGGCCAGAAATGAATCCATCATAAATTCGGAATTGATGGTACTTAAGAATATTGAGCTCGAAGAAAGAGAGCGGTTTAAAAATACCTTCATTCAAAATTTCAGTCATGAGTTAAGAAATCCACTAACAAGTGTCATATCAATCACCAATGTTATCGAGGGGACAGAATTAAGTAATGATCAACAAAGAATGGTAAGTTTTCTTAAAGAATCGAATGCTAACCTAAAGTTGTTGCTTAATGATATTATGAGCATTAGCATGATCTCGTCTGGAAAATTGCAACTAAGGAATAAGGAGTTTAGTCTGTATCGCCTTTTGGAGCTTGTAGAATTCACATATAAGACGAAAGCCGCCCAGAAATCTCTCAAGTTTATAATGAATCGGGGCAAGAAAGTTCCGGAATTTGTTGAAGGTGATCGGTTAAGATTGTTTCAAGTTATAACAAACCTATTGGACAATGCTCTTAAGTTCACCAACGAAGGGAATATTGGATTAACTGTAAAAGTCAACCAGAAAAGAGCTAATAAAGTAAGTTTAAGATTTGAAGTTTATGATAGCGGCATAGGTATTTCCGAAGAAAAACTTGATGCCATATTCGAAAGCTTTACAAAATTGGAAAGCGAAGGCAAGAATGAGGGCTCAGGTTTAGGGCTATCGATTGTCAAAGGTCTTGCTGAACTCATGGGTAGCAATATCAGGGTAACATCTGAATTGGGATCAGGGGCCAAGTTTTTCTTCGATTTGACTTTGAAGTTTCAGTTGGATTTAGCTTCAAAACCAGTTGTCAAAAAACCAGATGCTAGAACCAAACCTCTAAAGAAAAAATTAAATAGAAAATATAGATTACTGTTGGTTGAGGATGATGAACGCATACAAACAGTATTGTTTAAATCTTTGATGGATACGAATCTTTTTTTTATCGACCTTGTCAATGACGGAGCATTGGTATTCGAAGAGGTAATGAACAATACCTATGATATTATTTTAATGGATATTGATCTGCCAAATGTTCAAGGAGATCAAATAACTAAATTAATTAGAGAGTTCCCATTTAAAAATATAAAACACATTCCAATTATTGGTATCACAGCCAATGCCTATGAAGAGAATATCAAGGATTATTTGGCAAAAGGAATGAACACAGTTATTACCAAACCTTTTGATCTCCAAGAACTTTTGAATACCGTTCAGAAGTACCTAAAAAAGTAAAATTGCGCGGCCTGCTTCAACTATAACCCAGATTTTTATCTATGTTTTTATTTTTAAAAAGTAAGAAAAAACTTCAATTTGCGCATTTCATCGATTAATTTGTACATTTCATCGATATCAGATTTGATTGATTTGATTCTTCTTTCCTGTTGACACTCACGTGTTAGATTTACAAAGTATTAGGGTTTAATAGAAACAAATGCCCTGAACGATTAAGAGAGGCACTTATGAATTTCAATTTTTTAGTAGACATCCTTTTCATAATAAGCGTACTTGTTTTTATATACACATTGTACATTATTATTCCTAAAACCCGACTAAAAAAGAAGATGATTCCAGGGCCAAGTTCTGATCAAAAATTGAGAGATCAATTGCTAAAAAAAAAAGAATAAATCAAAACTGGGCAATTGGTTTTCCAGAATAAAAACAAGAAAATAATAGACAGGTAATTAGCTATGCTAACACTAACCATTAATTATCTGTTGGATCCATTAGAATATGATTGGCAATTCTAATGAGGTGAAAAAACCAGCCAGGGTTTTGATAATAATTAAGAGTAATTTAGGTTTTAATTAGTTTGGTTGGTTTAAAGGCCCTGTTTACAGGGCCTTTTTTTAATAGTTAGTGATGAAATAAAGAGAAGAGTTTTCACTCCTGAACATTTAGAATATATATGCCTTTAGATTTTAAACTTATCCGTCTTAAAAAATTCACTAATGATTATTTAGGGTTAAATACAAGCGATACCACTCTTAAGATTGGTGGTTTTGGTTCGGAAAATCGGGACGATGAGTTGTTCATAGGATCAGCATTGAGTGGTGATTTGTATAAATCCAAGGATGTGGTTGATTGTACGATAGAAAGGTTAGAAAAAAGATATGGTTTCGTACCCAGTAAGAAGTAAATTTTGAGAAACGTTGTCAATAATCGATTGATATGAAAAGAAAAGAAAATGGTTACGGTTTTTTAATTCTGTTTGGGATTTTAATTATACTACAGATTTTGAATAATGTGTTGACGTAGGGTCATGAGGAATTATTATACTGTATGTATGTTTTTCGGTATTCTCCTAAGTGTGGGATTTGGCACAAATGAGAATGGAGTTATTCAGGAACAGGTAGAGATTATTGAGCCAGATACAATCGTATTGGAACGCGATTCGTATTGTGATTTGCCTTTAAATTTTCCAGTTCCATTTTTGGGAAAGGGCTATATTGGTTTCAAAGAGGCTATGGCTTTTAAAGAATCAAGCGGCGATTATTTTGCTACCAATGATTTAGGGTATCTAGGTAAATATCAATTTGGAATTGAAACATTGAACCTAATGGGGGTAAACAATCAAATTATGTTTTTGAGCTCCCCTAAATTACAGGAAGAAGTATTTCATCTGAACTTGAAAAGAAACAAATGGATACTAAGAAGAGAGATTAAAAAAAGTATTGGAAAGACAATTAATAAGATAAAAATTACTGAGTCCGGAATATTGGCTGCAGCCCATTTAGCTGGTGCGGGAAACGTAAAAAAATATTTGAGGTCAAATGGGCAGTTAAATGTTGAAGATGTCTTCGGGACCAAACTTTCTAATTATTTAAACGATTTTTCTGGGTTCGATATGTCGAGCATAGTTGCTTTGAAAAACCCAAAAGTAAATAAATGACAATTGGGAGGTATTCGTTTTTTGATATTTAAAAAGTAAGGGTTGTGTTTGTTACGTTCCCCCTTAAGGGATAATTAGAAAGAGATTTCGGTTATCCCTTTTTTTTATGCCTCTATGAATTTTGTATATTTAGAATGAAGTGAAAAATTTAAATATGTTCTTCACAAGAACTTTCAAAATACTACTAATTGGCATATGCCTATCTGCCTGTAACAGAATGGACACTACTAATAAGGTTCTTATGGTTAAAGAGATTGATGTTTCAACAGATGTAAGTACCCAAGAAGTATCAGATATTTTGAATAACAAAATTGAATTTCAAAGTGTTGATCTAATTAACTGGCAAGAATTTCCTTATGAACCCACGGTTCGTTTTAAAATAGCTCATAACAACGATCAAATATGGTTGAAGTTCTACGTCCAAGAAGAACATATTCTCGCTCAAAGAACAGAGACGAATAGTGCCACACACAAGGATAGTTGTGTTGAGTTTTTTATAGATCCACAACAGAATGGCAATTATTATAATTTTGAGTTTAATTGCATAGGCACTACTCACCTTGCTTATGGGCCAAATAGAGGGAATCGACAATTCATCGATCCTCATTTAATCGAAAACAAAATTCAAATCGAATCTTCACTCGGCAACCTTCCTTTTGAAGAGAGAACAGGGGAGTATTCGTGGGAACTAACAATAATTATACCTGTGGAGGTCTTTGTGCATGAAGATGGTTTAAAACTTAAGGGACTAAAGGCTAATGCCAATTTTTATAAATGTGGAGATCAAACTTCTAAACCGCATTATCTGAGTTGGAACCCCGTCGGTACTGAAAGACCTGACTTTCACCAACCCGGGTATTTTGGAAATCTGATGTTCGAATAACACATAAAATACTTTCTTTAATTTCTAAAGCATAAAAAAATTAAGTACATTATTACAAAATTAAAGATGTGCACGAGCACATATTGTCAAAATGGATTGTTTTAAAGCAGTAGAAACTTTACTTAATAAGACCTTCTTTTGCGGTAATTACAGCTAAATTGATTACGAAATAAGGAGAATTTTATAAGATCTATATCGGAATCAATTTTGGCAATGATGCCTCCACTACAATCCCTGTTGAAAATAAAAAAAATAAGAAAGGAACAAGTAGAGAATAACACCCTCATCGAACCAATTAAATCTGTCACTAATTAAGATAATCATGATGAAAAAAAGTATCATTCTGTTCATATTAGTATTATTTGTCTCTTTCATGGGAGACGCTCAGGAGATTGATGTTCTCATAAAAGGAGGAACGGTCATTGATTCAAAAAACAGTTTAAATGGGGTATTTGATGTGGCCATCAAAGATGGGAAAATCGCTAAAGTAGAGAGAAACATTTCTACAAACCAAGCATCAACGGTTATAAACGGCAAAGGATTATTGGTTTGTCCAGGACTCATAGATATTCACAGCCATAACTTTCATGGTACTGAGCCTAATGCCTATTTAAGTAATAGTTTTACGGCTTTGCCTCCTGATGGTTTTTCATTTCGTAGCGGGGTTACCACTATTGTTGATGTTGGTGGTGCAGGCTGGAAAAATTTCAGAACTTTCAAAGAACAGACAATTGATCGATCTAAAACGCGTGTATTGTCCTTCTTGAATATAGTTGGATCTGGAATGAAAGGGGGGGTCATTGAACAAAATTTGGAAGATATGAATTCCAAACTCACCGCTTTGGTAGCCAAACAATATCCTGGAATCATAGTTGGTGTAAAGTTGGCCCATTATAGCGGTTTTGATTGGACCCCTACTGATCGTGTTGTTGAGGCAGGGAAGCTCGCCAATATTCCGGTAATGATAGATTTTGGAGGTAGTAACCCAGAATTATCTATTGAGAAACTTTTTATGGAAAAATTAAGACCCGGTGATATTTTTACCCATGCCTACGCGCAAGTAAATGGCCGAATACCTATAGTTGATGAAAATGGTAAAGTCCATGATTTTGCCTTTAGAGCTCAAGAGCGTGGAATCATATTTGACGTTGGTCATGGTGGTGGTAGTTTCTTATTTGAACAAGCAATACCAGCAATGAAACAAGGGTTTAAACCAAACTCAATTAGTACGGATCTGCATACAGGAAGTATGAATGGTGGAATGAAGGATATTGTAAACATAATGTCCAAATTTCTTAATATGAACATGCCTATTGATGAGGTAATTGCTTCGGTTACCTGGAATCCGGCCAATATTATTAAACGCCCAGATTTGGGTCATTTATCGGTTGGTGCTGTGGCCGATTTGACTGTTCTTAAATTAAGAAAAGGTGAATTTGGTTTTATTGATACTCGAGGGAAAAAGATGAAAGGTGACAAGAAATTGGAATGTGAGTTGACCATAAGAGAAGGGAAGGTCGTTTACGATTTAAATGGGATATCTGCCCCAGTGTGGAATGAATAACGATATTATACTTAGCAAACAAATAAAGATGAAATCTTATATTTTAAAAATATGAAAGGACCTTATAAAACATTGTTGATTGTTTCAGTAATTTGTCTTATAGCTGCAATTGCAATGTACTTAGTGGATTACGGAAGTCAAGTAGGCCCTCTACTTGTCTTCTTTTTTCTTTTTTTGGCGTTGGCTGTCAGGGGCCATAAAACATTTAAGGGATTCTCGTTTACAATATTGATTTTTGCCGCGGTAACGATAGCCATGTTTTACCCGTCTTATTTACAAAAGGTTGGAGACTTTCAATTAAAATCACTTATAGTTCCATTGCTCCAGATTATTATGTTTGGAATGGGAACAGCGATGAGTGCTAAAGACTTTCTTGGCGTGGTTAAAATGCCCAAGGGGGTATTGGTAGGATTAACTTGCCAGTTTACTATAATGCCGGTTTTAGGGTTTGCAATTGCCACTATGTTCAATTTTCCAGCAGAGATTGCGGCCGGAGTGGTTTTGATAGGCTCTTCACCAAGTGGATTAGCATCTAATGTTATGGCCTATTTGGCGAAGGCAAATTTGGCATTATCTGTTACTTTAACTGCTGTGTCAACTCTTTTAGCACCTCTGATGACTCCGTTGCTAATGGAGTTATTTGCTGGAGAGTTTGTGCCTATAGACTTCTTGGGAATGATGTTCAGCATTGTTAAAATCGTTATCTTACCTATAATAGTAGGGTTGGCATTCAATTATTTTTTTCATGGCAAAGCCAAATGGTTGGATAAAGCTATGCCCATAGTTTCAATGGCGGGTATAGCATTTATAATAATGATAATTACCGCAGCCGGAAGAGATAGTTTGCTTTCGATTGGTATATTTCTGATTATTGCCGCAATAATCCACAATGCAGCCGGCTATTTTTTGGGGTATTGGGGATGTAGGATATTAAAGATGAACGAACAGGATTGTAGGACTATAGCCTTGGAAGTTGGCATGCAAAATGGAGGACTGGCTTCAGGAATTGCCTTGGAAATGGGCAAAGTATCTACTATTGGATTGGCACCAGCAGTTTTTGGTCCTTGGATGAATATTTCAGGTTCTTCTTTAGCAACTTGGTGGAGAGACAGGGACCCAAATAAAAAAGCAAAATCTTCCCCAAAAGAAATTGAAAATAATAATTAAATGTAATTCAATGAAGATATTAAAACTTGTAATTATACTGATTTTAGCTTGTGACTTTGCTACCGCTCAAACCACACCAAAGGAACAGATAATATTTCTTACCTCACAATGGGAGGGTGAAAGATTTGCTGATGGGAGACCTAAGGTAGCCGACGATATTTTATTGAGAATGAAAGAAGTTTCTATTGAAGAAGCATGGGGAGTTTTACGAAATGAAGGATACCATAACCAGTTTGAAGGAGGTTGGAAGCCATTGCATGACGATGTCCCAGTAGTAGGACGAGCACTTACGGTTCAGTATATGCCCAATCGTCCTGATGTATCAGCGCAAATAAAGAAAAGGGGTATGCAAGAAGGTCAAATTGGGAACACCAATTCATGGCCAATAGATATGCTCCAAGAAAATGATGTTTATGTCGCTGATGGTTTTGGAAAAATAGTGGATGGTACATTAATAGGTGATAATTTGGGTAACTCTATTTACGCTAAATCAAAAACAGGTGTGGTGTTCAATGCTTCTAGTAGAGATATGGCCGGACTTTCCAAGATTAAGGGGTTCAATGCATTTGTAAGAGGGTGGCATCCATCTTTTTTAACTGAGGTTATGTTACTTAGCATAAATGACCCCATTCGCATTGGGGCGGCCACAGTTTTACCTGGAGATATTATCCTAGGAAAGAAAGAAGGGGTGGTTTTTATCCCTGCACATCTTGCAGAAAAAGTTGTTGTTACTTCCGAAGTGGTAAAACTGCGTGATTTATTCGGTATTGGAAGATTGAAGGAAGGTAAATACACTCCTGGGCAAATAGATAATAAATGGACAGACGAAATTGAGAAAGACTTCTCAAAATGGCTTACAAAACATATCGATGTATTACCAGTTCCGAAAGAACAGATACAGGAATTATTAAAAAAACGAACATGGTAAGAAAGTAAATATAAATCTGTTATTAAAATTTAAAGTAAATGGAAAGTACAACAACTAGAAGGGCAACCTTCAAAAAAATTGGAATGGGACTAGCTGCACTTTTTGGTGTTGGATCAGTAAATGGTATGAATACTAAATCTAAAGTCAAAAAAGAAGTAGTTGGCGAAATAACTAACGATCAAAACATACCTCTTTTTTCTGGTGCCGTAAAACATGGTAACACTCTTTATATTGCTGGAAAAGGTGCTCATGTTGAGCCTTATGAGATTAAGGCGCATACGGAGATAGTATTGCAGGAGCTACAAAAAGAACTTGAAAGAAATGGGTCATCTATGGAGCAGGTGTTAAAGGTAAATGTGTATTTGGCCGATTTAGCAGATTATCATGGAATGAACGAAGTCTTCAGAGGTCGTTTTGGTAAAAACCCACCTGTACGTACCACTGTTGCTACCTATGGTGGTGTGCCAGGAAAATCACTAGTTGAAATGGACTGTATTGCGGCAGTGGACTAATTAACTCAATAAAACAAAAATCATGAGCAGTAGAAGAAAAGCACTAAAAACATTATCGACACTCCCACTAGTTAGTGGAATTATGGCCCCAAGTTTGTTATCTGCGAAAGCCATTGAAAAATCTTCTTCAATACCTTTGGCAAGAGATTTTTTTAAGGAATTGGGATTACGAACATTTATTAATGCTGCAGGTACATATACTTCTATGACTGGGTCTCTGATGCATAAAGAAGTTACCTCTGCCATTACTTATGGTGCAACGGAATATGTAAATCTAGATGAACTTCATGACAAAGTGGGCGAGCGTATTGCGCAACTTTTAAATTGTGAATATGCAACGGTTTCCTCAGGGGCATTTGGAGCCATGACAATTGGATTAGCAGGAATAATGTGTGGTAAGGATGAGAAGAAAGTAGCTCAACTTCCGGATACCACGGGACTTAAAAATGAGGTCATCGTGCAAAAAGCACATGATATAGGATACACCCATGCTTTAACAAATACGGGAGCTAAGATTGTCCAGGTGACCACAGCAAAAGAATTAGAGAAGGCCATAAATAAGAAAACAGCGCTGCTTTGGTTTTTGAACGCCAACACTGAACAGGGTGAAATAAAATGGGAGGAATTTATAGCATTGGCTAAGAAACATGGTATACCTACATTTATTGATTGTGCTGCCGACGTTCCACCAGTTGAGAATCTATTCAAATTCACCAAATTGGGTTTTGACTTGGTAGCATTTTCAGGTGGCAAGGGTATTCGAGGACCACAAAGTGCAGGGTTGTTGTTGGGTAATCGCAATTTCATAGAGGCAGCTCGTTTACATACACCACCAAGAGGAACAACTATTGCGAGAGGAATGAAAGTTAATAAAGAGGAGGTATTGGGGATGATGGTGGCATTGGAGCTTTATTTAGCACGTGATCATGAAAAGGAATGGAAACTTTGGGAAAGCCAAATAAAATTGATTAGCGACAGTGCCCGTTCTGTCAAAGGCGTCGAGACTGAGATTCATGTACCCCCACATGCAAATCATGTTCCAAGTCTTCGAATTCGTTGGAATGAGGATATCGTTAAAATATCGAAAGATGACATGCGTAAAGAACTTCGCGAAGGTCACCCCTCAATTGAAACTGTGGGGAATAAAGAAACAGTAGGAATAACTACCTGGATGATGGAACCAGGTCAGGAAAGAATTGTAGCCCAAAGGGTTAAAGAGATTTTAGCCAGCGCATAATTAATACATAAATTAAGAATTCATGGGAAAGATATTTTTAGGATTTATTTTTTTGGTTTTAATGTCCTGTAACTTTGAACAAGAAAAGAAACATGACATTGATACGGAAGAAGACCTTATTGAAAGGGCAGAAGCAAGTTATAACCCGGAAGCTAAATTACAGGAATTGGGATTAGAATTAAGTACCCCCTCCGCTCCTGTGGCCAACTATGTAAATGCTGTACGAACAGGGAACCTTATTTTTTTGGCAGGGAAAGGACCCCGCAAAGTAGACGGGCAAAATATTACTGGAAAATTGGGAGCGGATTTAACCATAGAACAGGGATATGAAGCGGCTAGGTTAACTGGGGTAAATCAACTATCTGTACTTAAAGCTGAGCTCGGAAACCTTAACAAGGTCAAGCGTATTGTCAAAGTAAAAGGCATGGTAAATTCCATTCCTGATTTTAAAGATCACCCTAAAGTGGTCAATGGGTATTCTGATTTAATGGTAGAAGTTTTTGGTGAGCGAGGAAAACATGCACGTGCTGCTGTAGGTATGGGGTCTTTGCCCAGTAATATTGCGGTTGAAATAGAAATGATTGTTGAAATTTTTGAGGACTAATTTTTTATGAGAAATATTATTCTGATGTTGGTGTACGTTTTTTTAAGCGCAATACCTTCATTAGCACAAAGTGACTATCAATTTGACGAAAACTTAGCATACTACAGTCAAGAGGTTCAAGAGAAGGATGCTTATTTAAAAGACCGCTGTAAACTTGATGTGTATTTTCCTAAGGACACTTTAAATGTGTCTACAGTTGTTTGGTTTCATGGCGGAGGGTTAGAGTTTGGATCCAAAAATATTCCTGAAGGTCTGAAGGAGAAAGGAGTTATTGTAGTTTCTGTCAATTATAGATTACACCCCAAGGTAAAGAACCCTGTCTATATTGAAGACGCCGCCGCCGCCGTGGCATGGACGATTAATAATATTTCAAACTATAATGGCGACCCAAACAAAGTTTTTGTTAGTGGTCACTCAGCAGGAGGCTATTTGGCAAGTATGTTGACAATGGATAAAAGTTATTTGGGAAAATATGGCGTTGATGCCGATAGTATTGCTGGTTCTATTCCATTTAGTGGACACACTATTACTCATTTCACGGTGCGTAAAGAGCGTGGAATAGATGGAAAACAACCAATTATTGATGAATATGCCCCATTATTTCATGTTCGAAAAGATTCTCCACCTATGTTATTAATTACTGGTAATCGAAAAAAGGAACTTTTAGGCAGGTATGAGGAGAACGCCTATTTCTATAGAATGATGAAGGTAGTACAACACCCAGATATTGAACTAATGGAATTGGATGGGTATGGTCACAATATGGTATATCCGGCTATTCCACTTTTGTTGGATTTTATTAAGAGAAAATCCAATAAAATATAAGCTCACCATTTTTTCACATTGGCTAAAAAACCATATTTTTGTTTTCTTTTTATCGAAGGAAAATTGGCCCCGTAGTTCAATGGATAGAATAGAAGTTTCCTAAACTTTAGATGCAAGTTCGATTCTTGCCGGGGTCACAAACTATCTCTTTCGAAAATTACTTTTAGCGTTTTGTTTTCGGATTGATATTGCTTCAAAACGGAGTCGTTCACTTTTGTATTCCATAGGTAAATCGTCTTCAAGCGAGTCATTTTCGAAACAATGTCAAATACCTTTTCTGAAACTTGAGTATTATACAAGTTTAAGGATTCAAGGTTTATTAATTTGGAAAGGTGCTCAATTCCATTATCTGATATAGCATTTCTGCTGAGGTCAAGCTTTACAAGATTCTCAAGTTCCCCTATTTTTTGCAGGTGGGCATCTTTTAGATTTACATTACTTAAATTCAACCATACCAATTGATCCTTTAGTTGAAGAAGCGAATCAATAATTGAATTTGAAATTGCATTTTCACTTAGACTAAAGTTGGCCTCTAAATAGTGGTTGTCTCTCATGAGTCGATTAAAAACAAAACCACTTTGTTTTAGAGAATCCAACAATTCTTTTTTTGGAGGAAGAACCACTTTATTAAATATATTGTTCTTGTCTAGACCCAAATAACTATTAATGGTAGCTAAAGTTTCTTTTTCAGGGTTCAGTTGAGTCACTATGCCATTTGATAGTGCGCCATGCTCAATCCACCATTCCAAAAGCTCTACCTCGGTTTCTGATAATGGTCTTTTGCCTTCTGTAGGCATAAACTCTTTATGTTCTTCAGGCAATGTGATTCTTCTAAAAAGTTCGCTTGATTCTGTATTGCCAGGAATAACAATATCTCCATTTTCACCACCTTTTATAATTAATTGATGAGATGTTAATAGCAGGTCACCTTTCTTCTTACTATCATTATGACAGCTAACGCATTTTTTGTCTAGAATTGGTTGGACAATGTCAAGAAAAACATCTGCAGAATCTAATGTGGTAACCTTTTTTCGTGGTATTGCCTTTGGAGGGAGACCAGCCAATTCTCTTACAGGGTTTGGCGCATATTCAAGCAAATAGGTGGACCCATGTGTAAGATTACCACCTAAATGTCCCGTATAAGTCAACGTCCCAAATAGAAATACAACAAGCCCAGAAAGGATTATTTTATTAAAGTTTTCGTATTTCTTTGAAAGAAAGAACATCAATAACGAAGTTATTAGAACTACAACTCCACTCCATTTATGTAAAAACAAAGTTTCTTCATCGTAATCTCCACTAAGCGATAACATATAGCCAAAAACCACTGCTAGAAGAGCACTTAACGCTCCCAAACCCCATAAATGTGAAACAAAGGCTTTAAGAGGGCTGAACTTTGGCCATTTGGTAGAAAACTGAGCTAAAATCGCAAGTAGCAGAAAGCCAATGGGAAGATGAACTACAATTGGATGGAATCTGCCAAAAAAAGTGATAATATCAGGAAGATTTTCACCCATTCCGCTGTTTATAAGAAAACTCATTTTTGTACTAGTTTATTTCAACGGTTTTCCTTTAACAGGTTTTCCACTAGTAGTTAATATTTGAAAATGATGAGCATTGTTTCCCTCATATTTCCATATTACATTTTTTGTTCTATCAACCTCAATTAGTTTTATTCCATTTCTTGCGCCATAACTGGCAATCACAGTATTCCCATTTGGTAACCTTTGGGCTCCGCAGGGATCCACTAATGGGTTGCCTTTAAAATCTTCATTGGAAATTTTCCAAACTATATTTCCAGCGGCATCCATTTCTACAACTTTGTTTCCATGGGTCAATGTGATCAAGGTGTTTCCATTTTTTAGTCGAATTGCAGTAAAAGGCCAGTTTTCAGCTTCCCTGCCACCTAAACTAGAAACATCTGTTTTGAACTCTTGAATGACTTTTCCTTGTGGGGTATATTCTTTAACGGTAAAAGCCAATAAATGGGGAACAAGGTAATTTCCATTTTTAAGTTTACGAGCCATTCGTGTCTGCATATGAACATTATCTGTTTCTGGTAAGAGAGGCACTGTTTCAACTATAACACCTTTCTTATTTACTTCGATGATTCTTGGATTGTTCCCAGATTCCGTTATCATCGTATTGCCATTTCGAAGCCGGATAGCCGTGCCCAATTCCATTGATTCTTCTTTTCGATGATAGTTGAAGATTACTTTTTTATTTGAATCATATTCGCGGACTTCGTCGGCCCAACAAATTAGAACGTTACCATTTTTAAGTACATAGCCATCCCTAGCTCCGGGTTTTTGAGAATCCCATATTACTTGGTTCTCTTCACCTATGACACCGGTAAATTGTGGTCCTGCAATAAAAAAGGAATGTTTAGTGTCCTGTTGGCTTTTTTGACCGAAAAGCGCTAGTGGTAACATTAATAATAAAAGAGCTTTTGAAAATAGTTTCATAAAGTGCATGTGTTGAATTAAGCTAAAATATCTTTTATAATATGGCCGTGTACATCTGTCAAGCGCATATCCCTACCGCCAAATCGGAAGGTAAGTTGTTCGTGGTTTATACCCAATAAATGTAGTATTGTGGCATGAAGGTCGTGTACTGTCACTTCGTTTTCTATAACGCGATATCCATAATCATCTGTTCTTCCAAATATGGTTCCTCCTTTGATCCCGGCTCCTGCCAGCCACATGCTGAATGCTGAAGGGTTGTGGTCCCGACCGTCAGAACCTTGCGCAAAAGGTGTTCTTCCAAATTCGCCGGTCCATACCACCAGAGTTTCTTCTAACAAACCTCTAGATTTAAGATCTTTTAAAAGCCCTGCTATGGGTTGGTCAACAGCATGGGCATTTGCTTCATGGCCACTTTTAAGGTTACTATGCTGATCCCATCTATCTGCTCCAACATTGGGACAGGTAAGTTCTATAAACCGAACTCCACGCTCTACCAATCTTCTGGCAAGCAAACACTGCGCAGCATAACCTCTAGTGTGGGGGTCGTCAGAATCCATGCCGTATAATTTTTTTGTTGCTTTCGATTCTTCTTTAAACTCAGTTAATTCGGGAATTGAGGATTGCATTTTATAGGCGAGTTCATAGTTAGAAATTGCCGATTCTACGGCATCTACTTCTCCCATTTTGCCAATAAGGGTTTCATCCAATTGCTTAATGAACCCTAATTTTTCCTCTTGAAGATTTTGAATGGTCTCCCGAGGCTTAATATTGGCCACGGGTTCAGCACCTGCCTTTAAAATAGATGCTTGATAAGAAGCTGGTAAAAATCCATTTTTAAAGTTATCTAGCCCACCCGGTGGAATAAGCCCACCATCGAGCACTACATATCCGGGTATATTTTTGTTTTCACTTCCAAGACCATAGGTCAGCCAAGAACCCATACTTGGTCTTCCTTGAATTCCGCTTCCTGTGTGAAGAAAATAATTTGCATTCGTATGTTCTGGAAAATTTGACACCATTGATCTAATCAAGGCAATATCGTCTGCACACGAAGCAATATGCGGAAAGAGGTCACTAACCGGCATGCCACATTCTCCGTACTGCTCAAATTCCCATGGACTTTTCAAAATTTTGCCCACATTATCAAATTGTGTGGCATCAACTTTGAACTTGGCGCGGGGATCCTCACCATTCTCTTTTGCCAGTCTTGGTTTGGGGTCAAAAGAATCTACCTGCGAGACTCCACCATCCATATAAAGAAAGATGACGTTTTTTGCTTTTGGCAAATAATGTGGCCCTAAATATAGTGTTGAGTCAGATGCAAGGTTTTTAGGTCGCTCACAACCAAAGGGCAGAGCACCAAACAGACCCATAAATGCTAAAGAGCCAAACCCCCCTTTACATATTCCCAACATTTCGCGACGTGAAAGTGGTCGTCGCATAAAATTGTGATACTTGCTCATTATATCAGGTATATAAATTCTTTTAAATTGAATAGGCTATGACAAAATTCTTTCCAAATCAAAACTTCATCATCTAATTCGGTATCGGATTTTATTTGCCTTAAGGTTATTATAAACTCATTTGCCTTGGTTACTTCGGTCTTTGATGGTAATCTAGAAAATGTACGCATATAGATCCATTCAATTTTTTGTTCAAATGAGAAATCTTTTTGAGCAAGTAGTTTTGTTGCCAGGACTTCTGCCTGTTGAGCGACAAAAGGGTCGTTCATGATAATCAAAGATTGTGAAGGAACATTGGAAACATTGCGTTTTCCAAAAGTACTAAAGGGAATAGGGCGATCAAATGTTGTCATCATTGGTTCCAAAAAGTTTCGCCTAACTTCCATATATATACTTCTTCGGCCATTTCCATCTAAAGGTCCTGATGTTTTGGGTCTTCCTCTTCCCTGCATGAAATCTGTAAGATAAGTTGCCACGGGCGGGCCAAAATGTGTTGAATCCAGGCTTTGAGTAACTGCTAG
This sequence comes from Maribacter sp. HTCC2170, assembly GCF_000153165.2. Lineage (NCBI taxonomy): Bacteria > Pseudomonadati > Bacteroidota > Flavobacteriia > Flavobacteriales > Flavobacteriaceae > Maribacter > Maribacter sp. HTCC2170. Next base: position 1,276,251 of record NC_014472.1, on the reverse strand, counting down.
CATTCCGTCACGAATTGCTTCAGCTTCAAGTCGCCGAATTGGAAATGACGCCAAATAAATATTTTCGGGATCTTGATCAATCAATAAATTATCTCGTTGTGTAGTTCTTTTAAAGGTTTCTGAAGTAACGATATAGCGTATTATGTTTTTGATCGACCAACCTTCGTTTTGAAATTTGACCGCCAAATGATCCAATAGTTTAGGGTGGGAAGGGAGCTTGCCTTGTAATCCAAAATTATCAACTGTCTCAACCAAACCTCGACCGAAAAGGTGATGCCAAATACGATTTACCATAACCCTAGAAGTAAGAGGGTTTTTATTGTTCGCAATGGCATCTGCTAGTTCTAACCTTCCACTTCCGCTGGATTTAAAGGCTTTGTCTCCAAAGGGTAAAGCAGATAAGAAACTTCTTGGAATACTATCTTCCGAAGGTTCTTGATAACTCCCTCGATTAAAAATAGGGGAGTTTACACCAATACCATCAACGACACCATAATAGAATGTACTGTCTTTTAATTTTTTTGTCAATAATTGAATACTATCTAAAGAGGAAATCAATTCAGGAAATAGTGACGTTAAACCCCCAGTTCTTAAAAGGGTATTTATGCCACTAATTTGTGTTTCTGGATTTTGATTTTTTATATCATTTGGCCATGTATCATTATAAGCAATAGCGTATTGTGCCTCGACAAAAGCACCTTTGGGAAGTTTATAATTATGAGAGCCATAACCTCCTGGTACAATTTCGATATAAGCCTTATGACCTTTCCAAGGCGAAATGTCAAATACGTAATTATCCCAATTGTTGTTGTTTATATTTTTTGATAGGTTCCCATAAATGGGGTTTTGGATCAATTGAAAATTGTCAATGATAATGCGAATTGTACTTTCCTTACCTTTCGCTCTAACCCCTATGAAATTTTGGTCTAGTATGAAATTTTTAGACCTAAGTATTCCGAAAATTTCTGTGTCATAGAATTTGCTGGAGGCTTTGCCTTCTTCAAGACCAATTAATTTTCCTGTTCTGTTAAGGGCAGGTTTTCCTAATGTTGATTTTCCCCCAAAGGCGACCCCGTTTGATATCCATTCATCTAAATCAGAGTTTCTGAAATCCCCAATTACATTGTACTCAAGAGATGTGGGCTCAGTTTTTGGAGACGTTTTTTTGGCTTCTTGAAAAACTGATTTTCCCCATTTGTCAGAAATGATATTTTGCATATATTTCTCAATGCCCTCAATTTCCTTAATAGTCTGAATTTTGTTTAAAGAGTGTTCCCCGGACAAAGGTGAAAACCTGGTACTTTCCATAATGCCATAAAGACCATAATAATCTTCTGCCAAAATGGGGTCGAACTTGTGATCATGGCATTTTGCGCAGGAGACAGTTAGCCCTTGAAAAGTTTTTGTCGTAACATCAATAATATTATCTATTCTATCTGCTTCATCCTGTTTTATATCTACAGGACTATGAGTACCTTCTCCCATTGTATAAAATACAGTGCCCAATTGTGATTCTGATATCCCTGTTTCTTTTTGATAACGTTGCGTTTTTAGTAAATCGCCAGCGAGATGTTCTTTTACCAATTGGTCATAAGGTAAATCATCATTAAAAGCCCTAATTAGGTAGTCACGGTATTTCCAGGCACCTGTGATGGTATAATCAAATTCATGCCCTTTGGTTTCTGCATAACGAACAAGATCCATCCAATGTCTGGCCCAGCGCTCACCAAATTCTGGGGAATTTAGGTAATGATCAACTAACTTCTCATAGGCATCTTCAGAATCGTCAGAAAGGAATTCCTCAATTTTTTTGGGAGTAGGAGGAAGTCCCGTAAGAAGAAATGAGGCTCTTCTTATAAGGGAATTCTTATTTGCCTCGGGTACCTTTTCAAGGCTTTTCTCGATAAGACGCTGATCGATCCAAGCATCTAAATTATTGTTTTCAGTATTGGGTTTTGATTCTATAGGGGTGATAAAAGCCCAGTGTTTTTTCCATTCTGCCCCTTGGTCAATCCATTTTTCTAAAAGTGCCTTTTCACGACCAGTAAGTTTATGATTGGTTTCTGGTGGAGGCATTATTTGGTCCTCCTCCTTATGGTTTACACGATAGATTAATTGACTTTTTGAGGGTTTTCCAGGTATTATTGCATAACCGCCATCTTTCAACTTTGCTGTAGCCCCTTCGTATGTATCAAGCCTTAATTCAGCTTTTCTACTGCTTGGATCTGGACCATGACATAAATAGCAATTCTGCACCAAAATAGGTCGAATGTGGAAATTGAAATCAACGGTTCTAGGAAGTGGTTCTGAGTATTGGTTAGAATCTCCACATGAAAGGAATGTAATTGATATAGCAAAAAATGCAATGTACACTATCCTTTTTTGGAAAAACGGCATGGACTTACTGTTAGGTTTTTCTAAATATAAGGTTTCTCTAAATAGTAAAGCTCTCTTTTTAGACCAATGACAATACTGAAATAATCAGGAATGACGGTTTAATTGTATTTTTTATTTGGAAGATCTTCGCATCCAAATCTCGTACATAGGCTCGCCCTTACTATTATTGCCTTGGTGATGCCAATCATTTTCTTTTACCTCAAAATCAAATTTAAGCTGAGCACCGACCCTTGAATTGTCACGAGAAAAATACTCTATGTTTTCTTGGTAAACACCATCTTTGGAAGTGAAGGAACCACCTCCCGTACCGGAGAATTTCATGGTTTCGGTATGATATGCTATCCATTGAAATTTTCCATTTTGAAGAAATTTCAAAGTCTTTCTAGGTTTGCTATCGCCTCTTCTTTCTTGGCCCTTGTCTGGTCCACGAGTACCGAACAACCATTGCCCGTCTAAATCTTGACTTCTTTCTTCTATGGGTTTGAACTCAAGTTTCGAATTCAATTCAAGAATCAAATTAGAACCGTTTATTTTGAAAGGTATTATCAATTGCCTCACAGAGTCCTTTGCAAAATTGGAATTAAACTCCAACTGAACATTTAAATGGTTTCCTTCAACTTTAAAAAATCCGCCAAGGGTTTTTATAAACTTTGCTGGATTTTCCTCATACATCGTATGAATTATATAATTACCAGTCAGTTTAAGCTCGTGCTTAATAACCCTCCCGTCTTTTTCTAGTTCAGAATGATAAACATTAGATGGTATCTGGGCGTAAGAAGTATAACCTGCCAAAAAAAGCAGAGCTAAATATAAATAACGAAATTGTAAAATTTTTTTCATTAGTGTTGTTTGTTGGTACAGAATATTAAAAAATAATCTGGAAACTTTATATTCTATTGGTCGTTTGATTCTTCCGAGACAAAACAACTTCGTCCTTTGGTACTACAATGTGAAGGGGATACCAAACCATTATCGGGACCCACACCACCTGAGGAAGTGATACACCAGCAAATAGTATTAGCATCGTCCAATAAAAGCCATGGGTGATCTCCTCCTTCCATCATCCCATAGGGATTTCGGGCACGAAGAAATTTGCAGATATTATTTTTGTCCGGTTTTTTTTGTCCCATCTCTATGAATTTTCTAAAATAGCTTGTTTAATAATTGACTTGAACATAGGCACTTTATAACCATTTTTGGAAAGTGGGCGTGCTATCGACATAGCTGCTTTAGCCGCAGATTGGGCATTCTCATTATTAATGGCCTTATTCTCAATTGCCTCTTGCGCCAGAATGGAACGATACGGTGTTGGAGCGGCAGCTCCTAGGACAATACTCGCCGACCGGCATGTATTCCCGGAAACTTCCATTACCACAGCGACATCTCCGAGGGACCAATCATGAGATTCACGGGCTACTTGTTTTATATAGGAACTTTTTGTGTTTTTTCTAGGTGCTGGAACAATGATTTCTGTTATGATCTCCTTGGATTGAAGAATGGTTTCTTTGGAAACATCCTTACCTGTTGTAACGAAGAAGTCATCCATCGGCACTTCTTTCTTTTCACCTTCATCATTTACTATAACAACACTGGCATTAAATGCCATAAGGGCAGTTGCTATTGAAGAAGCATGAATACTTACACAAGAGCCATTATCAATTATGGCATGATTTTCATTTTCACCGGTTTCAGAGTGCTGTGCAAAACATAGATAGCCTCCTTTACGGAAACAGTCATGATCGGTAGAACGAAAATACCAACAACGGTTTCGTTGGGCCAAATTGCCTCCCAAAGTCGACATATTCCGTAGCTGCGGAGTGGCGGCATGATGTACAGCTTCGTGAAGTGCTAAATAATGACTTTTGATTTCTGTATTTGAGCCTATTTCGGCCAGGCTAACATTGGATCCTATACTCAACCCTTTCTTTTTATCATAGGTAATCTTATCAAGGCCAGGTATATTCCTGATATTTATAATTTTTTCGGGTTTAAGTAAACCCTCTTTTATCCAATCAAAAACATCAATACCACCTGATTTGAATATCACTGGTTTATCGGTAGACTTATACAGGGCTTCGGATACTGTTGAATTCACTTGTTGAAGTGCATCTTCGACTGATTTGGCTTCGTGCCAACTAAATTTATTCATGTCTTTCGAATTTAGGGACTTTATTTAGTGCTTTAAGAATGCTTGATGGGGTAATGGGTATTTCATGGATCCGTACCCCAATGGCATTATAGACAGCATTGGCCACCGCTGCCGCAGTTGCAATATTCGCTGGTTCTCCGATACCATATGCATCCGTTGAGGATCGCGCTGAATATTCTTCAACGACTATGGTTTCGATTTCAGGGATTTCCATAGAAAACGGTGTCTTGTACTGATCGACGTTCGCATTTATCATATGTCCCGTTTTTTTATCCATCACTCTGTTTTCATATAGCGCATACGAAACACCTTGAATGACCCCTCCATTGATTTGACTTTCCAATTGACCGATGTTAAGTGGCCTACCGCAACTGTGCGCAGCTACTATTTTGTCTACTTTCACAAATCCGGTTTCGGTATTTACACTTACTTCGGCAAATTGCACAGATCCCAAATCCCCATAGGCCAAGCCCCAGGGTTGTTGAAAGCCACCATAATCGTCTGAACGACTTTCAGTTTTACTAATTTGACTTGTTCGCATCAATTTTGTCGCTTCCTTAAATGACATTTTCAACTTGGCATCCTTTTTACTACCAACCTGACCATCAGCTATAAATAATACTGATGAATCGGTTTCCCATTTTTTGGCAACCAATTTCAATAACGCTTTTTTGGCCTCAAAAGCCGCATTACGAGTTGGGGGGGTAATGGATCCTGTTACTACACTTCCCCCAGAACCTGGTCCGACAGGGAAAAAGGTATCTCCGATATTGACCTTAATATCTTTTACCTGTAGTCCCAGTTCCTCTGCAACTACTTGGGCAAGTATTGTTTTTGTACCTGTTCCTATATCCTGGACACTAGACCGTATCTCAACCCCGCCATCATTATGTATTTTGACTTCCACAGAGGAATCAAGGGTTACAAATCGTGGCCAAGTAGATTGACCCACACCTAACCCTTTCTTTACAATGCCTTTATCACTACCGGCAGGCTTACGCCTCGACCAATCGAAGAGTTTTGCTCCGCGCTGGCGTTCTACCTTTCTTACTTCACTTTCATCAATAAGATCTCTGTACTTTAATGGATCCTTATCTAATTTTTCCGCAAGTTCATCGATTGCTTGTTCCAATCCGAACGCTCCTTGAACATTTCCTGGTGCCCGCCAAGCGGCTCCAGGCCCGGCATTGGTCAAAACATCATATTGTTCGGTGGCAAAATTTGGACAAGGATAAAGTACTTGGGCAATTCGACCTACACCAGCACCTAGTCCAACTCCTGCTGTGCCATGGGAGCGCTGTTGTATACCTGTCAAAGTACCATCCTTCTTAGCCCCGATTTTTAGGTATTGTATTGAACTGGGTCTGTTCCCCTCGGCTATGTGTTCTTCTTGACGGTCTAACATTAGCCATACCGGACGTCCTGTTTTTTTAGCAAGATTTGCAGCCATAGGTCCAAAGCTCCCAGCGCTGTGTTTAGCGCCAAATCCACCACCCATGAAATCGCAAACAACCCTTACCTTACTTTTTGGTAACCCAAATATGCTTGCCATTTCATTTCTGACACCTGCAGTGTTTTGTGTAGATGCATAAACCATCATTACATCTGCTCGCCAATCGACCACGACACCATGCGTCTCTAATGGCATATGTGTATGAACTTGTGTGCGATACGTTTTTTCCACAACTACGTCCGCTTCTTCAAAACCTTTTGCAAGATCACCTCTAGGCCCACCAAAAAAACTACTTGTAGATGGCCCCCTTACATTGCCCTTTCCTTTACTACCGTCATGTACTTCGCCAACATCTCCACCATCTGCCTGTTGTTCAATGGGTACATCAAAAACAATGGGGGCATCAATTTCCATCGCCTTTTCAATATCAATAACAAAAGGTTTTCTTTCATAGTTCACATTGATTAAGGAGATAGCATCTTTTGCTATGGCCAAACTTTCTGCGGCAACACCCCCCAGAGGTTGGCCTACGTATTTTACCACGGGGTATTTACCCAAGCTACTTTCTTCCCCCTCTTTAGAGTTGTTTTGCAATAGATGAATAGCATGCACCCCAGGGAGTCTTTCTGCATTACTTATATCGATGGATTTGATAACCGCATGAGGGTAGTTTGACCGTAACATTTTGGCATACAGCATACCCGGCAATTTCATGTCTGAAGTATACTTGGCCTTTCCGGTAACTTTATCAAGGGCATCGATTCTCTTCACCCTTTTTCCAATTATTTTCAATTTATCGTTTATGGGCCATGCTGGTGGCTCTTCATTGGGAATCTCCCTTTCAATTTGGCTGAGATTATGCCCAGGAATACCATGCGGAAATTTTTCTTTTCTAGTATCCATATTATATCGTTTTTTTTGCTGCTGCTAAGGTGGCCTTAAAGACATGAGGTTGGGTTCCACATCGGCAAAGGTTACCCCGTGTGGCTTTTTTTACATCTTCCAAAGAAGGGTTGGCATTGTTTTCCAATAAATGCACACAGGACATGACCATTCCCGGTGTACAATAGCCACATTGTGTGGCATCATGCTCGATAAAAGCTTCCTGTACAGGATGTAATTCACCATTTTTTGCAATACCTTCTACGGTTGTGATTTCCTTGTCGCCAACATCGAAAACCGACATCATACAGGAATTTACAGGTTTTCCATCTAAATAAACGGTACAGGCAGAACAAGAGCCCCTATCACAAACCACTTTTGTTCCCGTGAGCTCCAAGTCATTCCTTAAGGCTTCTGCTAAAGTTGTTCTTGGTTCTGCACTAAGTGACATGGTCTTGCCGTTGACCTTTATTTGAATAGTGGTAGCCTCCGGTCCAAAGGCTTTGCCAGTGGTAACTTTTTCTTCAATTCCAAATGCAAGTGCATTGGTAGTTAGTAATACGCTTCCTGCGGTTGACAGTCCTGCGCCCCTTATAAAACTTCGTCGACTTATTCCTTTTGCAGGGTCGGATTCAGGCCCTTGTTTTTTTTCTTCCATACAATTATATTATGGGTTTAGGATATTTTAAAAAAAGCCTTAGGAAGTTACTAAAATGTTCGATAAAAAGCTAGTATAACATGTGCTAAAAAGAGGGAATAATGTTAAATATTATGATACTGGCATATTAGTTACCATATACCAATTGAGCGAACATTAAAAAAAGAAATATTGAGGTAATTCTTCTAAGCTTATCGCGATAGATTGTTCAACATCTCTATCGTGGTTTTTTCCAAATCAAATTCTGATTGCCAACCCCAGTCCTTTTTTGCTCTTGAATCATCAATGCTACTGGGCCATGAATCGGCAATATCCTGTCTAAAGTCAGAAGCATAACTAATCTTGAATTCCGGTATTTGTTTTTGAATTTTGGATGCAATTTCATTGGGTGTGAAACTCATTGCTGCTAAGTTGTATGAGGATCTTATCTTAACATTCCCTGAATCACTTTCCATTAACATGGTTGTGGCTTTAATCGCATCGTCCATAAACATCATGGGCAACCTAGTGTCTTTCTTTAGAAAACAGGTATAGGATTTATTTGAGAGTGCTTCATGATATATTTCTACGGCGTAATCAGTTGTTCCACCCCCGGGCATAGTTTTCCAGCTAATAAGCCCTGGGTAACGAATACTACGAACATCTACCCCAAATTTATTATGATAATAATCACACCAACGTTCACCCGATTGCTTGCTAATACCATAAACTGTTGAAGGCTCCATGATGGTGCTTTGTGGAGTGCTGTTCTTAGGAGTATTGGGGCCGAAAACCGCAATACTAGAAGGCCAAAAAATCTTATCTATTTTCTTATCCTTGGCCAAGTTCAATACATTGAAAAGCGAATTCATGTTCAAATCCCAAGCTCGCATTGGAAACTTTTCGGCTGTTGCACTTAGCATGGCGGCCATCAAATAAACCTCACTGATTTCATAGTAAGCGATGATTTCTTCCAGGGCGTTGTAATCGGTAGCATCCAAAAGCTCAAAAGGGCCAGAATCCATTAATTCATTATTACCCTCCCTGATGTCACTTGCAATGACCATATCATTGCCGTGTTTCATGCGCAGGGCATAGGTTAGTTCAGTACCTATTTGTCCGCATGCCCCAATTATCAATATCGATTTTTGCATTAAAATGAAGTTAAATGAATTAAGTGGTAAATATAGCTTTTATTAAAATTTGTACATTCGTCCTATGCGTAAATTATTAATTGCCGGAGTATTATTGTTTATGGCTGTTTCTTGTAACGAAAAGGTTCAGGAGCAGTCCACTGAAGACCCCTCTGGATACGAATTGTCTACTGAAAAGTGGCCAAATAAGCGTAATGTTAATTCCGAAGTAGAGGCTATATTGAATGAGTGGCCCGAGTATATTGCGATGGAAGTTAGTTTTGATGCCATCTACAATGCTGTGAATAGAGAAGACTTGAGTTTGACCGTTGAAAATATTATCGAAGAACAGAAACTTCTCGAAGCATCAAGTTACCCTAAAGAATTTGACAAGCCCCAAATTAAGAGTCGCCAGAAAGTATTCAAGACCTATGTGCTTAAAGTCAAGGGAGATCTAATTTATCGTTTGGATCCAGAAAAATCGGTGATTGAAATGATCGACGCTTATAACGCTCAACGAAAACAGTTCAGCATTGTTTTGAACAATGTATTGGATACTAAGTTGATTTTGGAAGAAGAATAATTTTTCAATTTGGACTTAGTTTTTCAATTTGCTATTCAAAAAATCATCAATACAGATTCTTTCATTTTATCTATTGGAGTATTTTGGGAATACAACATTAAAAATTATACCTTACCAGCTACAATTTCATCAAAATGCATTTTTGACTGCGAAAATTTGAGTAAATGGATATTATTAAAGAGAAGCAGATTTCATTTATTCATTTAGTCCTCCCTATTGTTTTTTTACTTTCTTTGATTGTATATGGATTGATTTTACAACCTCGAGTTTTTGGACAACCTGCTTTTCCTCTTGAAATTGTTTTTCTGTTAGCCACAGTTTTTTCAACCGCTCACCTATTACTCCTTGGTTTTAAATGGGTTGTGATTCAGAATGCCATTGTTGACAAGTTATCCAAAGGCTTTCCCGCAATTCTTATATTATTCGCAATTGGTCTAATTATCGGGACTTGGATTGTTAGCGGTACAATTCCATTACTTATCTATTATGGGATTAAGCTGATAAACCCTGACTATATGTATATTCTTGCCTTTGTGATTCCGATAATATTTTCAATGTTAACGGGGACTTCATGGGGCTCAGTAGGCACAATTGGGACCGTTATTATTGGTGTTGCAGCTTCTGTGAATGCCCATTTAGGAATTACTGCAGGGGCCATTATTGGGGGTGCTTATTTTGGCGATAAAATGTCTCCATTGTCAGATACAACAAACCTCGCGGCTTTAGCAGTTGATATAGATTTGTATGATCATATACGATCTATGATGTATACAACCTTTCCATCGGCTTTGATTGCATCAGTACTATTTTTCGTTTTGGGATTCGTTTATCCTCCTGTTGCCAATAATACGACCGGCACTCAAATCTCTGACACGCTTTTGGCTATAGAATCTATGTTTAATCTTAACGTCTTTCTATTGATTCCTCCTCTAATAGTATTATATGGTTCAATTAAGCGTATGGCAACTTTACCAACCTTATTGGCTTCATCTATAGTTGCTAGCATATTGGCCCTTATTTTTCAAGATTTTGGAATTACTGGTGTGATGACGACTTTAAAAAATGGTTTTGATACCTCAATGGCTGTTTGGGTTGCTGTGATTCCAGAAAATTTGAGCGTACTCTTCAATAGAGGTGGACTTTTTGAACTAAATGAGGTGATAGTTTTCAGTTTAATGGCTTTGACCTTTATAGGCACGCTTGATGTTACAAATGCAATGCCTAAGATAGTTAATAGAGTATTTTCGTTTACCAAAACTAGGGCAGCGGTGATATTGTCATCATTGATCGCTACAGCATTTACAAATTCGATGACTTCAAATCAAAGCGCAACAAGTTTTATCGTTGGTGATGCGTTCAAAAGTAGATATGACCAGTTTAAGATTTCAAGACGCGTATTATCCCGCTCAATAGAAGATTATGGAACAATGGTAGAGAGCATTATTCCATGGCATGCAACTTCATTGTTTATGGTAGCAACTTTGGGGGTGGCTTTCGAAGATTATTGGCATTGGCAGCTATTGTCATTAATTAATATAGCCATGGCACCTTTATTGGCCATATTGGGAATAGGATGTTTTTATAAAAAAGAGAAGAAAAATAAATAAAATAACATTTAGATAAAATGAGCAAGAAACGAAAACTGGATACTCTAATGATGCATCATGCAGAGGATAGGGCAGCCTATCATGGAGCAATCGTACCACCAATTTTTCAAAACTCATTATTTAGTTTTAAGGATTGGGAAGCTATAGACAAAGCATTTGATAATAGATCTGAACATTTTATTTATTCTAGAGGGAAAAACCCAACGGTTAAACTGGTTGAAGAAAAAATTGCTTTATTGGCCAATGGTGAAAAAGCTCAACTTTTTCCTTCAGGAATGGCCGCTATTACAGCCTCTTGTTTGCATTTTCTTCGGCCGAATGACCATGTTGTCGCCATTAAGAATTTATATGGTCCGGCGAGTAATTTGTTAAAGAGTTATTTATCAAAAAAGATGAATATTGAAACAACCTTTGTTTCTGGTGAGCATATTGAAGATTTTGAAGATGCAATAAGGGAGAATACTGCACTCATCTATCTTGAGAGTCCATCGACGGCCGTTTTTAGTCTACAGGACATTGAAGCAATTGCTAATTTGGCCAGATCAAAAGGGATAAAGACGATGATTGATAATACCTTGGCAACTCCAATTTTTCAGAAACCCTTGGATATGGGGATAGACTTAGAAGTACATTCCTTTACAAAATACCTTGGAGGTCATAGTGATTTAATTGGGGGTGTAGTAATAGGAGCGCAAAAAGAAGTTGATTCCATTTTTCACAATGAATACGAATTGTTAGGTGCGAAAACCGCTCCGATGGAAGCTTGGTTATTGTTACGTAGTTTAAGAACACTGACTATGCGTGTAAAAAGGCATCAATCAAATGCAATGGCAATTGCTGAATTCTTAGAAGGACATTCCCAGATTGAATTTGTTAGATACCCTGGACTTAACAGTTTTCCGCAAGGTGAGCTATACAAGAAACAAATGACTGGTAGCACTGGCCTAATGTCTTTCAATTTAAAAACTGAAAATCTTGTGGAGATAAAATCTTTCGTTAATAGATTAAGTGTTTTTCAAATTGGGGTTAGTTGGGGAGGACATGAAAGTCTGGTATTTGTTCCTGCTATTAGTTATTTGAAGGAATTAGATGAAAAACAATTCAAGAACATGGGGATTTCATTAGGTGATATAAGAATTTCAGTTGGATTAGAACATGTTGATGATTTAATTACTGACCTTAAAGATTCTTTGGATCTAATAAAGTGATTAATTGGATTTCATTTGATTGGTTCTGTTTTTTTAACGACCAATTGGCTATTTAAAATCAATTATTACGTTATGGCTAAATCCCTTTTGTTTATTCCTGACATTTCTGGCTTTACTGAGTTTGTACAGACCACCGAGGTTGAACATAGTCAGCATGTGATTGCAGAATTACTTGAGGTGTTAATAAGTGCTAATACCCAAGATTTACAGCTTGCTGAAGTTGAGGGTGATGCCCTATTCTTTTACAAAGAAGAAGAGCTTACCTCCCAAGAACGTTTATTGGCACAAATGGATGCGATGTTCACCGCCTTCTATGGGCATCTTAAGTTATTGGAAAAGAACCGAATCTGTCCTTGTAATGCGTGTGCTACTGCCCATAAATTGGATTTGAAGATTGTTGCGCATTCTGGCGAGTTACAGTTTATTCATGTTCAAGGAAATAGAAAACCATTTGGTCAGCAGGTCATAGAAGCACATAGATTGCTTAAAAATTCTATAGATAGTGATAATTACGCCTTAATAAGTAAAGAACTTGCCAAGGATATAGGGCTGCCAATTTATTATTATAGTAAGGCTTATAGGTTCAAAGAAGGTGAGGACACTTATGACGGGCGGAAAGTTGAATATATCTATTCGTTCATTGATAGTGAAAAATTGAATTTAAGTTCATTCACTCAAGCCAAAAAGGTAACTCTGGATAGTCCGCCCAAGATAGAAATGGAACGGAAATTTCCAATTTCGGCGGCTGGGTTATTGGAGTTTTTAACCAACTATAAATATCGACATTATTGGACCGAAGGGGTAGATGAATTTAAGTACAATGAAAATGAAGTTACACGTCTGGGTTCTGAACATGTATGTGTAATCAATGGGAAGCAACTTGATTTTGTTGCAGTTACAAAGGATGTCGAGCCCGGTAAATTGGTATATGGTGAATTAACTGGTAGTGCACCTCTGATAAAAGAAGTATATCAATTTTACAATATCACTCCATTATCCGGAAATGAATGTATGCTGAAAGTAGAAGTGTATTGGAACGCTAATTCTTGGTTCAAAGAACTGGTTTATACCTTGGTAATTAGCAAAATATTTAAAAAGAATACTTTAAAGGCAGTCAATGGCCTCTATAAGTTTGTCTCGGAAAAAAATAATTGAGATTATTCGTTTTTTTCTGCCTCAGGTTGTGCTTTCCTATTTTCCAGTGCCTGTCTGCTTAAACTTGCGAGATTAAAACTGGGGTCAATCTTCAAAGCTTCATTGATGAGTCCTATTGCATCATCGATTTTTGTCTTATCCTGATTAAAAATCGCCAGTGCCTTTAAATGCGTAAAAGCAGCCTTTAAAGCAGCCTGGTAAGGTTGTTGTCTTTCATAGAAGGCATACTTCATTTCATCAGTTGCGTTGGCAATGCCATATTCTATGTTTGTCATTGCTCCGGCATTGTCACCAGTCTGGATTTTTAAATCTGCTAGCTCGTAGGCCAAATATGCATTTGGAGTTCTTTTGTTCAATATTTCAAATTGTTCAATGGCTCTCTTTGGCTGGCTGATTGCTTTTAAAGAAATAGCCTTTACCTGTACCGCTAAATCAGAATCTGATTCGTTTTTGTCAACACCTATTGTGTTCAAGGCTTGCATATGCTTGTTGCTTTCAGCATAGATATAGGCAAGGGTATCTTTTCTAGCGTCTGAAGGTGAAAGAACATTTAAATGAGTTATTGCGTTGATCATTCCATCAACATCGGCCTGTAATCTCATTTGATTGTAAAAAGCTTCATAGTGCTTAATTAATTCAGCATTAGACTGCGCGCTTACTACATAACTAAGCGAAAAAAGGACTACAAATACAAACTTTCTCATTTTACTTTTTATTAATTACTATTTTGGTGCGCTAATCTATAAATTATATTTTTAGAAAGCTGTTAATGAAAACCTTAAATGCAAATAAAAAAAGGGCTGCCCATGGCAGCCCTTTTTTGATAGTAGTGGTATTGAACTTATGCCACTGTCAGTGTAACGTCTTTTTGTGTAAACGTTCTTAACAGACTTGCATAGAATCCAAGGCTTTTAGTATCCTTTTCGATACAGGATTTTAAGAAATCCTTTAAATTTTTGAAGATTAAATTGGCATGTAACGTTGGGATGTACGTATTTACCTTTTTTGGGTCATACTCAGTATCATCCATTACAATATCCATTTCAACTCTTTTCCTATGATAGTCTATTGAAACATCGGCTGCATTGTAGTACTTTTTCAAAAGTGCTACATGAAGGCTCTTAAATTTGTCGGTCGCTTGTTGGTTGGCACAACTCTTGGAAATTAAACTTTCAATTTCCGAGGTGATTTTCATTTTTAATGTTGAATTTTCCATGGCAATCGATTTTTAATGTTTAAATAAAGTTATGTATTTCATCGATAAGGTGTTTATAATCAAGGATATAATTAACAAAAATCAGGGGCTTTTGTTGTGAAAACTAAGGATGCTGTTGTGAAGTAACTTCAAATAGTAGTCTTAAAAACGTACTTTTTAACATGTATTAACCTATTTGATATGATTTCTTTTCCAAATTTTGTGACGTTTCGTTCAAATTCAGGGGAAATCAACCCTCTTTTGGAGCTCTCTTTTAAATAATAATCGATTTTTGAACTGTATAATGGGTAAACAGCATTGAAAAGTTCTCCCCACCAACCTTTTTTAATAGTGGAAACCATAATTTCAATGCAATCATCTAAATGGACTAAATTAACCGGATAATTCCCGTTTTTTAAACCTTTTCTGCCAGCAAGCGTATTAATGGGGTGCCTATTGGGGCCAATCAATCCTCCAAACCTGATAATAGTTGTTTTAAATCTAGTGCTTGATTTAAACAAATTTTCTGAAGCCAACAATTGTCTTCCAGATTCGGTAATCGGTTGCGGGACTGTATCTTCGGTAACTTCACCTGAAACTTCACCATAGACGGAAGTGCTACTCACAAAAATGACTTTGGTCACGGCCGACTTATAAAGAACTTCAAGAACCAATTCCATTTTTGACACATAATTTTCAACATGTTCTCCACGTAATTTTGGTGGTATATTGATTATTAGCACACCGACATTGGTTAGAAATTGACTTATAGGCCCTTTGATGATGTTTTCTGAAAGGTCTATTACAAAAGGTTTGATACCTGTTTTTGAAAGCTTGTCGATTTTACTCTCTGATGTAGTTGAACCATGTACCAAATAACCTTCATCAACCAACCGTTTGCCCAGGGGAAGTCCCAGCCAACCACAACCCATAACGGCTATGGCCTTATTCAAAAGTCAATGTTTTGGTGGTCAATATTGCATCGTTTAACACAAAAGGCATCGGTATATTGTCTTCAGGTCTTTCAGGAACAGAAAATTGTGGGTTGCTTAAAAGGTCATTGGAGGCCTCATAAATGGTCAACTTCAATTTAACATCTTTTGGGAAAACGAGATTTAATTCAGTGAAATCATTGTTGCTTACATAGTGGGTAATCAATTTACCTCTTCTTCTATTTTTAAGGTAGTGCTCTGAAAGTTGAATTCCATTTACGCTTGCTTTGCCCATCTTAATATCATTGGTAAACACCTCAAGTCTATTTACATTTCTTTGTGGACTAATGCAGATTTCCAAATGTCGCTGATTTCCAATAATAGTATCCCGAGAAGTATCAATTTTTGGAGGTAATATTTCTTTTAAAGGAGCTTTAGTGACATATGTAAACCCTGAAGAATATTTGCTGCTGATGGTTTTATCTGAAAGTCTTTGAGGTTTGGTACGGTCGGGACCAATATATTGAGCCGTCCAATTAGAAACTACGTGCTCATAAGTTGCCCATTGCGCTGTTTGCTCATTTACATCCAACACATAAAGCAAACTATTTGGTTTTGCATTTTCTTTGTCGAAGTCTGACTTAAAGTGGGCAGAAATCATAAACCCAAAAAATAGGGCAAACCCAAGAAAAGCCAATCTCTGTTTGTTTTTATAATACCCAAATATTGGGAGAAGTAATAAAAATGTTAATGATGTCAATAGGGTAGCGGCTACCATCATTTTTAAACCTAAGCCAATCGGGAACATTTTTATGAAAGGGGAATAAATCCATAGCGCCGGTATCGCCAATAGAAATAGTAAATACGCACTCGGTTCTTTCTGGTTAATAACCACCATGAATGAGGCGAGTAGGGCAAACACAGGAACAATGAAAAAACTTGCGCCTTGTAAATAGTATGATACCAAACCACAGATTACCAACCATAAAAAAATAGGAGCCACCAACAAATTGGGAGTATCTACTTTATTGAATTTATGATACGACCAAAAACAGGTGGCAACCGCAAACACAACAAATACCAATATATACATATGCCCATTATATGTAAAACCATGAAGAATATCTTTGTATTCGGGATAGACCCATTTTAAGACAGACCAACTATAATATCCTACAACTCCATTAATGACTAAGGCGATGAGCGGGGGAATAAACCCTTTAGCAATATCTTTTGACTTCAAAATGTTCTTTTTAAACCCAATCGCTATTAAAACAATGAAAAAGAGTACGGCAAGACCGAACATAGGCCAGATCCATTCAAAAGGATACGAGACTAGTTTAAAGAACGGCACATTGAAGTAGATAGAATCATCCAAGCTTTTTAAACTATTCAAGTCTGAATTGGCAAAATAGGATAGCGTAGACATCAAATAACTACCTTGATGTGCTAATGTATTTTGATTTAATCTTTCGTAACTATCCCGAACGGTATGATAATCATAATGGTCATCAATAAAGGCGAAATTAAACCCTTCTATATCACCGTCCTCCCTAAAAACCGTAAGATCGGTATCATTCGGGAGCATTTTGTAAATACTGTATACCAATGAATTGGCAACTGGGAATTCAGGATTTGCTTTTGTGAATTCCTCAATGAGCTTGCCATTACCGCGGTTCGTTTCAACCAGCATGTAACTTGGGCCACCGCTTCCGCGAGCTTCAAAGTTCAATGTGAGCCCAACTTCCTCTGCCCAAGGATGTTTGTTTACAAAAAGATCTGCTCCATTCAACCCAAGTTCCTCTGCATCGGTTATGAGGATAATAATATCGTTTTTGGGTTGTTTGTTTTCTGATAGAAATGCTCTTATGCCTTCCAAAATTGTGGCAACTCCACTCCCTGCATCACTGGCGCCTAAAGATGAATGTGGACTACTATCATAATGCGAAAGCAATAACAAGGCCTTACCTTTTTCAGAACCTTTTATTCGAGCAAGAATATTGATTACCTTACTCAAATTACCCCAATCACCCGCCGTATATCCTTCTTGAAGCGAGGTTTCCAACCCCATAGATTCTAATTGGGAAATAATGTATGACCTAACCTCAGCATGAGCAGGGAATCCTACGCCATGGGGTTTTTGAGACATGGTTTTTACATGACTTAAGGCCCTATCGGTAGAGAACTCATTCTCGGGACTGTTTTTACCTGATTCATAGGTTGGCATTGATGCCTGAAAACTCCAATAAATGGCAAGAATTATAAGAAGTAAAGTGGTGATTTTTGTAAATCGTTTCATAGAAATTGCTTGTGCCTTAAAAGTATAAAATTCTTATATGACATGGCGTTACATCGAGTATTTTATGAATTTCGATTAATTTTTCTATCTTTAGTAATCAACCTAAATTCAAATTATATGGGAATCAAAAGTTTTCAAGGTTTCAGAAAGGCAGCAAAGAAGGAGTTTGATGCGCCGATTTTAGTATCTGATTATATGAGCACCAAATTGGTGACTTTTGCCCCCGAACAATCAATTTTGGAGGTAATGGAGCAGTTTGCCAAGCATCATATTTCCGGTGGTCCGGTATTGGATGACAATGGGTTCTTGGTTGGAATTATTTCTGAGGCGGATTGTATGAAACAGATTTCTGAAAGCCGCTATTTCAATCAACCTATATTGGACAAAAGTGTTGAAAAATACATGACCAAAGGAGTTGAGACCATTCCCCATGATATTTCGATTTTTGATGCGGCCGGAATCTTTGACAAACATAACAGAAGAAGATTGCCTGTGATGAAAGATGGACTTTTAGTTGGCCAAATAAGTCGAAAAGATGTTGTTATTGCTGCGCTAAAACTCAGCGGGCAGAATTGGAAATAAAATGCCTTACTCGCGCTTTACAATCATATAATAATCATTGTCCAAAGGCAAATAACCTAAATCATAAACAAAATAATAGGTGGTTCCCTTTTTAGTGGTGTAGAGGTTGGTTATAAATTCAAAATCGAAACCTTTATTCATTAAACGTGTTCTCGTTGTTTTCGTTTTTCCTTCTTTTAGAGGAAAACTATCCAATACTCTATAATTCTTTCGTAAACGATTGTTGATGTTTCTTATTAGGTTTTTACTGTCTTTATTTACTTTGTTGTTATAAGCGTTTCTACAATGGTCTGAGCAGTATTTTTTATCAACACGCCCTCTTATTTCTGCACCACATTCCAGACACTTTCTTTCCATTTTACTCAACTCTTTTATAATTGAATTTCGCTTCTTCAGATGTCCCATCTTCATGGCCAATGACCACGTACATGTTAATTTCGTTGGCACTTATTTTTTCAACCGTAAAACCTTCAAAGTAAGCTCTATTGTCTTCTATTTTTACTAGTTTAAAATCGACTGTGTCATCTTTCTCTTCCCAACCCTTTAATGAACCATGAAAATGTTTTAGTTGTAATATTAAGGTTCGTTCTGTTTGTTGAATATGACCAATTTCATAGAATTGAACCTTGCCATCTGCTACTAACTTAAAAACAAACATCATAGAATCTCCCAGTGGCGGACTCCATATTTCTTCAGCTATTCCTCCAAAGGCTTCGCCTTTCCAATGGCCGGAAATCCATGAGACATCCTCCAAAGTAGCTTTTGGAGATTCCTCTCCCTTAGCAAGTTTTAAGGTGTTTTGGGCATTACAACTAATTGAAAAACAGAAAAGTAAAATAAAAATTGATTTCATATAAATGCGGATTGATGAAAGCAAGATACGAATTATCCGATTGTAAACGGTTAATGCTTTAGTTTGATATATTCAAATCATATTTACCCAAAAGACCCAAAATGTTGTCTTTTGAAAACTTGGCTTTTTTGAGCCTATTTTGTTCCGGGTCAATCTGAAAATTATATGAAGTCTCGAAATCAGTTTTTTCCAAGATTGAAAGATTAAATATGGCCTTGCCTAAATCACAGGAGTCAAATACGGCGTCAGTTAAATCAGATTCTGTAAAATCTACTTCAATGAGTTTACAATCAGAAAACCGAATGCCCTTCAATTTCAATTGATAAAATGACGAAAAGTTAAGCACACAATCTATAAAGCTGAAGGCCATTAGAAAATCATTGCATTCTTCAAATTTCAATCCCATTATTTTACAATGAGAGAAGGTTACCTCGTTAAAAATAGAGTGTGCAGTATTAGTATTGCTGAGGTTACAATCAACAAAGTCACACTCTATAAAATTTTGATTGTCAAGAAAGCCATTGGAAAAATCACAACCTTCAAAAATGCAATTTTCATACTCGCCTTTTTGGAGACGGTCTTTTGTGAAATCTTGACCTTTGAAGGTTTGATCCGCGATAAAGGGCTTGTTCATTTAATTAACTATTGTTTCCTTTTGTTACAACCATGATTTTTGGGTTTATCTTCTTTAATTCTTCAATAAATTCATGTTTTAATTTGGGTGAAATAATCACACTTCTTTTACTGTCGAGTTTTATTTCTAACCTATCCAATGAGGCAGCCGGGGCACTAATCGGGTTATTGGTTTCGGAAATTTTGATAATCCTATTTATTTCGAATGATTTGTTTACTATAAAACCACTTTTAACCTTAAGCGTTTTTCCATCAATGACATAATAAGTCTGTAGAAATAAATAGATTACAAAAAGGGCAACTAGTACATTTATAGCCAATCCGAGCCATAAACCATCTTTGAACATTTGGTAAGCTCCAAGGCCTAAAACAAGGCCTATGAAAATCGATATTCCGACACCAATTTTTGATTTGTATACTTTCATACTTCAATGTTCTTTTAAGACACCCTTTTCGGTTTATCCCTACTCGTCCAAAATTATTGCTGGCAACTCCAATTCTCTGAATAGTTGATTATAGTCGTTCATTTCTTTATCAACTATTGCATCTCTCTCTGTTTCGTAAACTCCCCAATCAGCCATTAAGTCTGCCAATCTTTCTTTAGCGCCTTTGGTGACTTTTGGTTCTGCGGCATCAACATAACTTTTGAGTTCCATGAATTCTGCATTCAATTGATTGTTGAAGTTGATTACATCTTGAAAAGTTTTTTGATTGGGTTGAATAAGGTTCTGTTCCCAAGTATCAATTCGTTTGGTAAGCTCTTTGCCTTGCTCTAATAACATCTTGGCCTTTTCATTGCCTTTAAGCAATTTGGCATAACCCTTTAATTGTGATTTTGCAGAACGCATAGCTGATACAGATTCATGAATACCCTTTATGGCCCCTTCAATCTGTCCCAAAATCTGTTGTTGTTCAGTATATTCGACTGAGTTACTTTCAACTTTTGGATTTGGCAACACGGTCGCTTCGGTTTCAGATGTCAGTCCGTCCAAAGTCAATCGTAATGTGTAGTTTCCAGGACCAACTCTTGAACCTGCATAGTTACCATAAACAAAAACCTTATCAACGGCCGGTAAAGTTTCTTTTCTAAAGTTCCATGTAAAACGGTTATATCCTTTTTTGGAAGGAAGAACCTGTGGTTTAGACGGTCCTCCGGGCCACGATTTAAAATCTTTAGGCTTTTCATTGGTAATGGTACGAATCAATTTACCATTATGCATAACCTCTAGTTCAAGGTCTAAACTATCGGCATCCTTATCTAAATAGTAATCAAAAGTCACCCCTGATTTCGGGTTTTGACCTAATCCCGGAACTGGCTTACTGCTGCTACCTCCAAAAATTAAATAAGTGTCTTTTGGTTTGAAAATTTTCACGGGCTGTTTAGGTGCTTTAATATTCTGAATGGCAGCCACATCATCCAATATCCAAAATGACCGACCAGCAGTTGCCGCTACGAGGTCATTATCTTGAATATATAGGTCATTGATTGGTACAACAGGCAAATTCAGTTGAAATGGTTGCCAGTTTTGCCCATCGTTTGTTGAGATGAACAAGCCGGTTTCGGTACCTGCGTACAATAATCCCTGTTGTTTTTTGTCTTCACGAACCACGCGGACAAAAGTGTGATCGCCAACAATACCATTGGTTATTTTAGACCACGTTTTTCCATAGTCCGATGTTTTGTAAACGTATGGCATCAAATCCATTGTTTTATATCGCATAACAGCAACATAGGCTGTTGCCGCCTCATGCGGAGAAACTTCTATACTATTAACTATGCCTTCTTGAAGGCTTGGGGGGGTAATGTTTTCCCAATTCTGACCACCATCTTTTGTAATGTGAATAAGCCCATCATCGCTACCCGCCCAGAGGACACCTTGTTCATGTGGGGATTCAACTAAGTACATTATGGTATTGTAGTTTTCACCACCTGCCGCTTCGTTGGTATATGGGCCAGCTCCAGGCCCTTGTTTCGATTTATCGTTGCGAGTAAGGTCCGGACTTACTACTTCCCAGCTATTTCCACTATCGGTTGATTTAAAGACCACATTACCTGCATGGTATATTGTATTTCTGTCGTGTGGCGAACTTATAATTGGAGCATTCCAATTAAAACGGAACTTAAAATCTTCAGGAGCATTTCCCAAGGCTAATTCTGGGTATTCTTTGATTGATTTACCTTCCCTTGAAGCACGTGCCCACTTTTCGATGATACCTTGGTAACAACCACCAAAAACCACCTCAGGGTTATCAGGGTCAAAAGCCAAGTATGCACTCTCACAGCCAGCCACAGAATACCAATCTTTCCAATCAATACCACCATCATTGGTTCTACTTACAATAGCAATTGCTGAATTATCCTGTTGACCGCCATAAACGTTATAAGGTACTAAGTTGTCTGTAATTACCCTATAAAATTGTGAGGTTGGTTGGTATTGTTGGGAACTCCAACTTTTTCCTCCGTTATTTGAAACATTGGCGCCACCATCATTGGAATTGATCATTTTGGAGTTGTCATTCGGATTTATCCAAAGGTCATGGTTGTCGCCATGTGGTGTAGGTAATGGTTTAAAGCTTTTACCACCATCTATTGATTTGGTTACAGGTGCGTTTAAAACATACACCAGATTTTCATCCTGTGGATCAGCGAATATTTCCATATAATACCAGGAACGGGCAATATTAATCCGGTCCTTGTTCACCTGTGTCCATTTTTTACCAGCATCATCGGAACGATAAACCCCTCCTTTTTTACCTTCTGCTTCAATCACGGCAAAAACCCGTTCTGGATTTGCCCGAGAAACTGAAATTCCTGCTTTACCAAATTCCTTTGGTAAACCTTCCTTCATTTTATCCCAAGTTGCACCACCATCGGTAGATTTATACAATGCAGATCCTTTACCGCCGGATTCCATTGTCCAGGGAAAACGCTGATGTTCCCACATAGCGGCGTAAAGAATCAATGGATTTTTCATATCCATTGATAGGGAAGAGGCTCCCGTTTTATTGTTTACAAACAACACCTTTTCCCAGTTTTCCCCTCCATTAATAGATTTATAAATACCCCGATCTGTTGAGGGGCCGTATTGTGCACCTTGTGCTGCTACAAATAGAATATCTGGATTGGTTGGATGTATAATTACATCTGAAATATGTCTAGTAAAATCCAACCCAATATGGTTCCATGTTTTTCCAGCATCCGTTGATTTGTATACACCATCTCCCATTGATGTCATTACCCCACGGGCAGCATGTTCACCCATACCCACAACAACAATGTTCGGGTTGCTTTCAGATACGGCAATATCACCAACTGTTCCTGTCTTCAAAAAACCATCAGAAATATTTTTCCAAGTAATACCGTCGTCTACGGTTTTCCAAATACCGCCACCGGTATTTCCCATATAGTATGTCATAGGTTGGCCCATAACACCGCTCGATGCGACACTTCGACCTCCTCTGAACGGACCGATATTCCGCCATTTTAAACCATGAAATATAGAATCTTGAATGACTTCTATTGTGGTTTTTGATTTCTTTTTTCGTTTTTGGGATTGCATTGAAAATGGTAGCACAAACAATGCGACTAGGAGAAGATGTAAAGGTTTCATATGGTTGGTTTTAATTTTGTTCTAAATATACTTTTTTGATCATGTTTACATGATGTAATTCGTGGCCAAGTATGTGATAGCCTAAGGCTCGAACACTGGTTTGGTTTGTATTGGCCAAACCTATACGCAATAAGGAATCTTTTGAGAACCCATTGAAGAGTGTAATGGTAGATTCGCGAACGGCAATGTATTCATTCATTATGTTGGTAATACTTCTTTCTGAGGCATTTGAATGGTTGGCATAATCATCTTGCTCAAAACCTGGCAGTTCTGTTTTGTCATTTCTTGCAAAGGCCAGTGCCCTGTACCCATAAATTCTTTCATCATCAATTATGTGCACCAACAATTCTTTGATAGACCATTTGTTGGGAGCATATCTAAGATTTAGTTGCTGCTCACTCAATGAATCGACCAGTCTAATGGTCTCTTTCATGGCTTCTTCAAGTTGATGCAGTAGCGTATTGTCTTTTTTGACCCATTGCATGTACATTTCGGCATATGCGGGGTATTCTTCTTTAGAAGGAAAATCTATTTTTTGGTACTTCACTTTCATTATTTGACAATCAAGAAATCCTGGTAAGAAAGATACTAAAGCTTTCAGAATACCCAATAAGAAAAGACCTTAAAACTAACAATGAAATAATAAAATGATGGCTGATGAATTAGTATTCCACTTTCTTAAATTTAGCGTTCTTAAGTTCAAATTGAGAACTGGGGAGGTCTGGATATTTTTTCCTTAGGCCTTCATATTCTGGGTTTACGGCATGTTTTCCCCAAATGCCCAACATTAATTTTAGGTTTTCCTCATCTTCTGGGTATTGCCCTTTGTCATCTGTTTTTGCAATCCAATCTTTTAAAACCCCGGAATACTCTTTCAATGTATTGGCATGGGCTTCACTAGTTGCAAGATTATTCAATTCGTAAGGGTCTTTTCTAAGGTCATAAAGTTCTTCAGAAGGTCTTTCATCAGATAAGAATCGACTTTGAATCGAATCCAGCTTTCCTTCTTCATACAATTGTTTCATGGTCTTGACAAATTCGACTTCACCAACATCCATATAAGTGGGTTGCAAATATGGGCGGTCGGTCATGAAATTCCGTATATATTTAAAATCTTTTGAGCGTACCGAGCGAATACGGTCAATTGTAAAATCACAGCGGTCCCTTGCAGAGATAACATATTCTCTTGGCTCTTTACTGCTGTCAAATATGTTCCTGCCTTCCATATAATCTGGAATAGGAATATTGGCTAAGGCTAATGAACTTGTGCCAAAATCCAATCCATTTATCAAATCATGGTTTTGGGAACCACCATCCTGTTTCCGATAATCTGCAATAATAAGGGGTACTTTTAATCCTCCATCATATAAAAATTGCTTATGTCGTGTTAAACGCATGCCATGATCTGAAAAGAAAAAAACAATGGTATTCTCCAACAATCCATTTTCATCAAGTTCTTTGATAATCTTTCCAACTTTTTCGTCTGTAATTTTAATGGCATCAATATGATTGGCATATTCTTCTATTATAATAGGGTGGTGAGGTAAATAAGGTGGGAGTTCAATTTTTGAACGATCAACGGGAGATTTGACTCTTTCCTTAAACGTAGAAGAAAAAATTTCTTTGCCCCCAGACATTTGAATTTGACCAAAGAAAGGGGCGTTGGTTTTTAATTCTTCGAGCGGAACGTTCACACCTTTCTTTCCATAGAGAGGGTGTTGCATGTATTCTTGGTCATAAAGATCTTTGCGGTTATAGATAAAATTGTAGTCATCCTTACCATTATTGAAAGTGAAATACCCAGCATTTTTAAATACCTCAGGAACTGTTTTATAACCCTCGGGAAGATGAATGGCCGACTCTGGAGTTCTTGAACTATGATGGTTATGTAAACCTAAAGTAGTTGACATTGAGCCAGTGATAATACTGGAACGTATGGCAGAACAAACCGGGGCTGGCATAATGGCGTTTGTGTATAACACACCCTTGTCAGCCAATTTATCAATATTTGGGGTACTAACCAATGTGCTACCATAACTACTTAGAATAGGGGAGGTGTCCTCAAGATAAATCCATAGAATGTTGGGTCTATCAATTTCTTCCTTGGTTTCTTGACATGAACTTAGCCATAAAAGGCCTATCATACTCAAAATTGAAATCAGAGCTTTTATATTTTTCATAGGAGTTGGTTTTATTTTATTAATTGGTCTACGTCTGCTGGGCTAATTGCTTTGTACAACAATTTATCACATATAGATTTATTTTTCCTTGTTATGGAAATATTTTTTTGAACCTCTTGGGAAATTCAGATTTTATTAGAAGTTTTTCATTGGTATAAGGGTGGTTAAATTCTATTGAATAGGCATGTAAGTACAATCCTTTTCCCTTTAGAATTAAATCTTTTGTTCCATAGTCTGAATCTCCCAAAATTGGATTTCCAATTCCGGACATATGAATTCGTAATTGATGTCTTCTACCTGTTATGGGAGTTAATTTCACCAAGTTCAGTTGGCCAAATCTTTCGGAGGGTACGGTTTCTTCTACGACATATTTTGATTGCGCATTTTTATTATCGATTTTCAAAGTGACTTCCCCTCGGATTTCCATTTTTCCCATGGTTATCGCATAGTAGGTTTTCTTGATTTCCTTACGTTCGAACATTCCATTTAATGCACGAATAACACTGCTGGTTTTACCAATCAATAGAATTCCTGTGGTTGCATAATCCAATCTATGTACAGGTTGGGGCAATGTCGAATCGGGAAGATTACTTGGCTCTAAATTTTGGGATAAAGCATGGGTAATGGTCTTAAAACTGTTCCCGCTTACCAAAATACCGGAAGGTTTATGAATCGCGGCCAAGTGCTCATCTTCATATAACATTTTTAAAGGAAAGAGAAGTGTTTTCTTAGAGCTGGTTTTCTTAGGAAAAGATAGCTTAATAGTTTCCCCACCGTGGATAAAAGTTGCTGTTGTGCCAATTACATTATTTACGGTAATGTACTGTTTCTTCAACGCTTTTTTTAAAGCCGATTTAGTTAGGGCCATATTAAAAATACCCACGCCATATTCTTGAAGCCGAATTGGTTTTGAAAGTTTTGGAACAATATGAATTTCGTTAGGGTTGATGATGTTTTCTAAGCCATTAATTAATATAGATGCCTCTACGTAAATTGGATTTGACATAAAGGTACTCATATATTTTAATTGTCAAATCTATATAATTACCTGATATAGAGCTTAAAAAAAGTTTACAAACGACAACAAACATTTACAAACGAAAGTAAGTGCTTTACAACCGAGTAAAATTTCAAAGGCGCAATATGTTTGCCCTGTCGAATCAAGGAGGTTCGGTAGTATTAACTGTTTAACACGTAAAACAAATAATTATGAACGCACTTAGAAACAAAGTACAGTTGATTGGAAACTTAGGGAATGACCCTGAAATAGTAAACTTGGATGGTGGAAATAAACTTGCCAAGTTTTCAATTGCCACAAATGAGTCTTACAAAAATGCCCAAGGCGAAAAAGTTACAGATACCCAATGGCATAATGTAGTTGCATGGGGTAAAACAGCTGAGATTGTAGAGAACTATTTAAACAAAGGAAATGAGGTTGCCATTGAAGGGAAATTAACCCATCGCTCTTATGAAACCAAAGAAGGTGAAAAAAGATATATAACTGAGGTTAGGTGCAATGAACTGCTCATGTTAGGGAAGTAATATGATGAAAAAGCCTCGATTTTTTATTCGAGGCTTTTTGTTTGCATTTATGTATTATAAAAAAGCAGTAATGATTTTAGATATAGAGGTGATACTGATTATGTTTTTCTACAAAGAAATTTAGCAGTTCTCAGGCCTAGTTCTTTATAGGCCGTCGTAATTTTTTCGAAAACGTCTCCATTGGTAAAACCATGAATTTCAAAAGATTCGGAGGCAAAAAGAATTGTCTTTGGGGTGCTATTTTCTATAATCTTAATTGAGGCTTCAAGTCTTGCAGCCTGATCCCAAAGGAGACGTTCATAACCTGGATTTATTGCACTGATTTTGACCACTATTGTATACTTGGTTTTTGAATAGTTTCTAGATACAGTTATATGCCTGCGCTTTAGTCTAAAATTATTAAAAGTAGTAATGAAAGTTGGTTCATATCTATTTGTTCTGTTCTCAACCCATAAATTTTGATATTCCCCACCTGAAACATGATTGGGAACTTCTAGATTTTTTGGATACTCAAAAACAACTTTGTATTGATTAATACCCGTCAAATTTTTGATATTCCCACGACTAATTTCAACCCTCTGACCAAATGAGCTAAGTGCGATGAAAAATACTAAACAATTGAAAAGGCGATTTGCCATTTTAATTTAAAATTGGGATACGAAATATAATCAATTATACTTTTATTCATAAGGTAATTTAGGTTAAAATTCAATCATCAACAGCGGCACCAACCATTTGTCTAAATTTCCATGCTGTTTGATCATCAACACGTCCTTGGGTTTGTTTCATAAGAACTCCAATGATTTTTTCTTTTGGATCGGCAAAATATTGGGTATTGAAATAACCACCCCAGTCAAAGGTTCCCTTACTGCCTTCTCCTCCAGCTGCCTGTCCAACTTTGGTAACAACGGCAAAGGCAAGGCCGTAATGTTTGTTGCCACCGGCCCAAATGTCCCCAATCTGATTACCCATTATGCTTTGCACCGTTGTTCGACTTAAAATACGTTTACCATTGAACTCGCCATTGTTCAAATACATTTGTAAAAAAGTGGCATAGTCTTTTGCCGTACTGGACAGTCCCGCTCCACCAGAGAAAAAACGCATTGCTCCAGTTTTAGGATAATCGGTATCATAAAAAGTGATTGGATATTTTTTCCATTTGCCCTCAACTTTTTGTTGAACGGATACGAGGCGATCATGTTTGTTTTTTGGTAGATAGAAGCAAGTATCTTTCATTTCCAAAGGGTCGAAAATCTTCGTTTTCAAGAATTTGTCAAAAGGCATTCCCGATACTACTTCAATAAAATACCCTAGAACATCCAAACCTTCACTATAAGTGAATTTCTCCCCCGGATTATGGTGCAAGGGCAATTTAGCAAGTTTTTTTACGCTCTCGGCAATACTAATATTCTCAGTGGTAAATAAGTCTGTAATGCCAGCCTTGGCATAGATTTTTTTGAAACGTGCATCACCGTCAATTACCCCATACCCTATTCCAGAAGTATGGGTAATCAGATCTCGAATCGTTATTTGATCTTCAGCAGGTTTGGTGGTATAGGTAGAGTCTTGTTCGCTGAAAGTGTCCAATATTTGAGCTTCCCCAAATTCAGGAACGTATTTTGAAATGGGATCGTCCAATCTAAACTTTCCTTCTTCCCATAGGATCATCACAGCAGTAGAGGTGATTGCTTTGGTCTGAGAGGCAATTCTGAAAATCGCATCTTTTTCCATTTTCGTTTTGGATGCATTATCTGCCATTCCGTATGAATTATGAAAAACGATTTTACCATTTCTGGCAACCAAGGCTACAATACCTGGTAGGTCTGAATTCGAAACTGCTTTGTTCAGCATATTATCAATCCGAGCTAAACGTTCGGAAGATATTCCAACACTTTCCGGTGTTGCTTCTGTAAGTGGGGGAGAGAATTTTACCGATGTGGTTTGTGCAAAAGTTGAACAATAGAATAGGAACCCAACTAAAAAAAGGAAATGTTTCATGATATTAAAGTATTACCACATTGCAACAACAATGTGATTTGCATATAGAAAGATAGTGATTTCTTAGCGCAATCTTTTTCCTAGAGTTAATTGATGTGCGGGCAAATAGTATTTATGCCCCTGAAGGTGGGGCAGCTGCACTATTGGCAGTAATTTGTTGCACATCCCTATCAAAAAGATATAACCCACCTTTGTCATTTCCGATGAGGTTAATTTTATCCAATATAGTGCGCGCCAATGCTTCTTCCTCGATTTGTTCAGCCACATACCACTGTAAGAAATTATGAGTGGCATAATCTTTTTCCTGAAGGGTAATATGTACCAATTCATTGATACTGTTGGAAACAAATATCTCATGCTCCAAAAGTTCCTGGAACATTTTTTGAAACGTCCCGAAATCGGATTTGGGAGCTTCCAAAGTAGCAACCTTTGCATGACCTCCGCGCTCGTTCACGAATTTTATCAATTTAAGCATATGCATACGTTCTTCATCTGATTGGTCGTACATGAAAGTAGCGATACCTTCCAATCCTTTGACTTCGGCCCAAGAGGCCATAGAAAGATATACTTGCGATGATTCCGCTTCAATTTGTATTTGTGTATTTAAGGCCTTTTCTAATTTCTTGGATAACATGATTTTTTCTTTATGGACTATAAATTTACATAAAACTAAGGCAAAAATGAAAGGGCGAATATGTTGTTTTTAAAAGGTGCCTATAATACCAAATCGACCAGGTCCAAGGCTTAGGCTCCATTGAACTTGTTTTGAACCTTGGTTGTATTTAGTATGGTACCTATTATCCAAATAACGATCAATAGCTTCTACTGTAAAAATACTGATGGCAATGCTAACGGCAACATCGCTCAGCCAATGTTGGCCATCCCAGACCCTCGATATACCTGGAACTAAACCAATTGTGTAGATACCTCCTTTTACCCAAGGGTTTTTAAATTGTTTACCAATGGCATACGCATTGGTAAAAGCCATCATAGCATGGCCCGATGGGAACGAATGGTAATTTCTACTTTTGTTGAAAGGATCAAAAGTGGCTTTGGAGTGGTCACTCAATGGGCGGGCCCTGCCCACTACAGATTTCATTATTTGTTGTAAGAACCCAGTTGCAGAAGCTGAAGAAACCAGTAGGACACCTGTTCTTCTTAATTTCTCATTTTTAGTGATCAAACCACTAAAATATACTCCAGCTGTCATAATATAATTATTCTCAGGATTACCTATAAATTCACCATATTCACGAATGAACTGTGGCACATTGTCTTTTCGCTCCCTTAAAAAATCAGAGGTTTCATAATCAACTAAAAATAAACCTCCGGCCCCTGCCGAAACTAGTGCAGCATTTCCCCATTGCTGACGTTTCCAATGAAAAGGGCGACTATATGCATAACCGACACCCTTGAACATATTACCAGTATCATATTTTAGCATTTTCCAAGTGGATGGGGTGTCAATGTTCAATGAATCTTGTCCTTGCAGGCCCGGGAATGAAAATAGAATAGAAAGAATAAGGATATTTCTCATACAATCTTATGAATGTCTTAAAAATATGAAAATTGAAACTAATCGAATGTTTCTAAGTATGAAGTTTTAGTTGGATGCGCTTTCTAGGCACATCAATGTCAAGTACTTTAACGATAATCTGTTGATGCAAGCTTACATGTTCGTTCACATCTTTCACAAAAGCATCAGCAAGGTTTGAAACGTGAATTAGTCCACTTTCTTTAATTCCTATGTCTACAAAACACCCAAAGTTGGTGATATTGTTCACGATTCCTGGGAGTAGTTGTCCTTCATGAAGGTCAGCAATCGATTTTATATTTTGATTAAAAGTAAAGACCTTAGCTTTCTCACGGGTGTCTAAACCGGGTTTTTCTAGTTCCTGAATAATATCTTTTAAGGTGAAAAGGCCAACATTTTCGGTACAATAGTTGTTCAAATCAATTCCTTGCAGCAGTTGTTTGTTCCCAATCAATTCTGAAACACCCTTGCCAAGGTCTTTGGCCATTTTTTCAACAATATTGTAACTTTCTGGATGAACCGCTGAATCATCTAAAGGATTCTTAGGTTGCTTAATTCGTAAAAATGCCGCTCCTTGCTCAAAAGCTTTCCCGCCCAAACGTGGAACTTTCGTAATATCTTTTCTATTTTCAAACGCCCCATTTTCATTTCTATAGGAAAGGATATTCTCAGCAAGCTTGGGGCCTATGCCCGAAACATAACTTAATAAAGGAACACTGGCTGTATTTATATTTACACCAACCGAATTAACACAACTTTCAACAACCGTATCCAAAGATGTTTTGAGTTTGTTCTGATCCACATCATGTTGGTATTGGCCTACCCCGATTGATTTTGGATCAATTTTAACTAGTTCTGCAAGGGGATCAGCCAACCTTCTGCCAATTGATACTGCCCCACGAACGGTGACATCGTAATTTGGAAACTCTTCGCGAGCTATTTTTGAGGCAGAATATATTGATGCACCAGCTTCACTTACGACAAAAACCTCAATGGGCTTTCTGAACTGAATTCGTTTTATAAGATGCTCAGTTTCTCGGGAAGCCGTACCATTACCAATGGCAATAGCCTCTATTTTATAGGAATCTGTAAGCGAGCTTATTTTTTTAATGGCACCTTTACTATCATTCTTTGGAGCATGCGGATATATGGTTTCATTATGTTCCAAATCGCCCTGAGCGCTTAAACAAACAACTTTGCAACCTGTTCTAAATCCTGGGTCAATGGCCAAGATCCGCTTTTCCCCTAAAGGAGATCCTAATAATAGTTGTTTTAAGTTTTTCGAGAATACTTGAATGGCCTGATCATCAGCCTTTTCTTTGGTCTTTTTTAGGTTTTCGTTGGAGAGGGATGGAAACAAAAGACGTTTATACGCATCCTGAACAGCAAGCTTTATTTGGGTAGAACAAGCATTGTTGCTTTTAATGATACGGTCTTCTATTTTCTGAATCGCTCGATCTTTATCAATTTCGATTTTAACACGAATGAAGCTTTCGTTTTCAGCCCTAAGAATAGCCAATAAACGATGTGATGGGCATCTACTCAACGATTCATTCCAGTCAAAATAGTCCCTATATTTTTGGGCTTTTTCCTCCTCTTTTTTTGTTGAGATTACTTTAGTCGTGAGTTGTGCAAACCGCTCCAATTGGTAACGTATTTGATTGCGAACATCAGCTCGTTCATTGATCCATTCGGCGATAATATGCCGGGCTCCTTCAAGGGCATCATCTTCATTAGGAACTGCATCGTTTAAATATTTTGAAGCCTCATATTCAATCTCATCATTACGTTGTGCCATAATGATTTTTGCCAAGGGCTCCAGTCCATTTTTTCGAGCGGTTTCAGCTTTCGTCTTTTTACTCTTTTTGTAAGGGAGATAAAGATCTTCAAGAACAGTCAAATCTCCTGTCCTATTTATCTTTTCACGAAGCTCATTGGTTATGACCTCTTGCTCTTCCAAAGCCTTGATTATGGCTTTTTTTCTTTTTTCGAGAGCTTCGAACTGATTCTTGAAGGTCACAATGCTTCCAATTTGAACTTCATCCAGATTACCAGTCCGCTCTTTACGATAACGGGAAATGAACGGTACTGTACAATCTTCGTTAAGAAGTTCCACCGTGTTTTTAACTCCTTTTTCGGGAAGTTGGGTGTGTTCTATTAAATAGGGGATGAGTTGCAATATCGACTAATTTATAGTGCCTCCATTATCAACACTCTCTTCATCAGGATTAACAAAGACTAATTTGCCTTCGGCATTCTCGGTCATTAGGATCATCCCTTCACTTTCAACACCACGCAGTGCCCTAGGCGCCAAATTTACAAGAACAGTCACTTTTTTACCCACGATTTCCTCTGGCGCAAAACTTTCGGCAATACCTGATACAATGGTTCGAGTATCAAGTCCTGTGTCTACTTTTAATACCAATAGCTTTTTGGCCTTTGCCATTTTTTCAGCTTCGACAATGGTACCTACGCGCATATCCAATTTGGAGAAATCGTCAAATGTAATGGTGTCTTTTTGTGGCTCAACGGCTTTGTTCATTTGTTCATTTGTTTTTTTGGTAGCTTCCAATTTATCTAATTGTGCCTGTATTTCTATATCCTCAACCTTTCTGAACAATAATTCTGCCTTACCAATTTGATGACCGGCTGGAAGTAGGGCTTCTTTTGAAGAAACATCCGTCCAACTGTTCTCGATACGATTCTCCGAAGTCGAATCACTCGAACTGACATTTAAGATGCGTTTCAGTTTGTCCGAAGTAAATGGTAAAAAAGGCTCACACAAAACAGAAAGCCCTGTTGCTATCTGAAGTGCCACGTACATAATAGTTTGTACCCTTTCAGCATCTTCCTTGATTACTTTCCAAGGTTCTTCATCAGCTAAATACTTATTACCCAAGCGAGCTAAATTCATCAATTCCTGACTGGCTTCACGAAAACGGTATCGTTCGATAGAACCTGAGATTATTTCTGGATATCTTTTTAGTTCTGCTAAAGTTTCTTCATCAACCTTACTAAAATTTGATGGTTCAGGAACCACCCCATCATAATACTTATTGGTCAAAACAACCACCCGGTTAATGAAGTTACCTAGTATAGCTACTAGTTCATTGTTGTTTCGTGCTTGAAAATCTTTCCAAGTAAAGTCGTTGTCTTTGGTTTCTGGCGCGTTTGCAGTCAATGTATACCGCAAAACATCCTGCATATCAGGAAATTCTTCCAAATACTCGTGTAACCAAACTGCCCAATTTTTTGAGGTTGATAACTTATTACCTTCTAAATTCAAAAATTCATTGGCGGGCACATTTTCAGGTAAAATATAATCGCCCTGTGCTTTTAAGATACTTGGGAAGATAATACAATGAAAAACAATGTTGTCCTTGCCAATAAAATGCAGCAATTTGGTATCCTTATCTTTCCAATAAGGTTCCCAATCTTTCCCTTCTCGTTCTGCCCATTCTTTAGTGGAAGAAATATAACCTATGGGAGCATCAAACCATACATAAAGTACTTTTCCTTCACCGCCTTTTACAGGAACAGGAATACCCCAATCTAAATCTCGCGTAACCGCTCTTGGTTTCAATCCGTCATCTATCCATGACTTACATTGGCCATAAACATTGGGTTTCCAGTCCTTTTTATGCCCTTTAAGAATCCATTCCTTTAAAAAATCTTCGTAGCGATCAAGTGGTAAAAACCAATGTTTGGTTTCTTTGAGCGTTGGGATAGCTCCCGTAATGGTTGACTTCGGATTTATTAAATCGGTTGCATTCAACGAAGATCCGCAATTCTCACATTGATCACCGTAAGCTTCTTCATTTCCACATTTTGGGCAAGTTCCTATAACAAAACGATCCGCTAAAAACTGTTGGGCTTCTTCATCATACAATTGTGCCGTGGTTTCTTCAATAAAATCACCTTGTTCATGTAGTTTAACAAAGAAATCAGAAGCGGTTTTATGATGTATTTTTGCCGAGGTTCTCGAATAATTATCAAATGTAATTCCAAAATCAACAAAAGATTTCTTGATGATTGCATGGTATTTATCAATTACATCTTTGGGAGTAATGCCTTCTTTTTTGGCCTTCATTGAAATAGCCACGCCATGTTCATCACTTCCGCAAACAAATGCAACGTCTTTACCTATTAATCTTTGGTATCTGGCATAAATATCTGCAGGTACATAAACCCCTGCTAAATGACCAATATGAATAGGGCCGTTCGTATAGGGTAATGCTGCGGTAATCGTATATCTAGCTGGGCTTTTTATTTCTGTTGCCATTCATTTTGAAATTAAGCTCCAAAAATACAGATTTTGCTTGGTGCAGCCTAGATTAACTCGATAATCGAGGTTTTAAATGCTCCTTGGCTTGCCCTTAGGTAGTTTGCTAAAAAAGGAGAGCCCTCGAACTATCATTGCTGATACTGTCGAGGGCTCTTCCAGAAAGTGGGGGTCGTTTAAGCAACCATTACTGATTTACTCATTTTCTGGTTCTGAACATTAATACGATAAATATATTTTCCGGTGGACAAGTGATTTGGCATTTGCTCACGGATGTTTATTTCGGTAGAACCTTCAAACATCATTTCGTTGAAGACCGTACCCACATTTTGCCCAAGAATATTGTACAGTTGAATATCTACGTGGGCGCTAAAAGGCATTTCCAAATAAATATGTGGCGTACTATCTGTAGGATAAAATGGTTTATGTACAACAGCATCCAACAATGCAGGGTCGAACGGCGTGGGTTCCGTTGGTCCGGTTGTTGGTAAAGTAGGTTCACCATCACTATAAACTATATCTGGAAAATCAACACCACTACAGTTGAATCCTAGGTTTACAGGTGCATAAGGGTGGTCTAATAAATGTTGTTCAACTAAAGGTATATCAACGCATAACCATTCGGCAAGAACGGTGGCGTATAAATCTCTAAAGTCCATCGTAAATTCTAGGTTTCCTCGGCCGTCAGGATTGTCCAATGTTGGGTGTTCCCCGACAAATGCACTTCCGTTAAGACCTGATCCAAAGAACAGAGTAGGCGCAGCTTTACCATGATCGGTACCGTTAGAACCATTTTCAAAAATTCTTCTTCCGAATTCTGAAAAGGTCATACTCAATACTTTATCATCTTGTTGGGTAAAGGCGATGTCTTCATAAAAATTGTTGACGGCAACCGAAAGATTTGTCATTAAGCGCTCATGGGCCAAGGGCTGATTACCATGTGTGTCAAACCCTCCCATAGAAATCATATATACCTTAGTGCCTAAGTTACCTTTTATCAATCTGGCCAATACTGCTAATTGTCTGGCAAAACTGTTGTCTTGGTATTCTACTTGGTTTGAACCTCTTTCGTAGGCCTCATGAATTGTTCCGGCATATTCGTTGGTTACGTTTGAAACACCTCTTAAAAACCTAAGTTGGTCACCATACATACAATTATCAAATAATGCCTGGTCAACGGAATACTGTAATCCTGTTTCCGCAATCTCTTCCAATTGGTCAATATTAGAGGTGACAAAAGCATAGTTGGTTTCTTCACCTTGGAAGACCAAGTTACCAAAGTTACCAACCTGTATTGCAGCAGGACCATCAACTGGTCTACTTCCTGGAAAATCGGAAAGATAATCAGGATACAAATGCTCAAAATGTCTTCCCATCCAACCCGTATTAAGACGTCTAAGTCCAGGAGGATTCAATTCGGTATTTGCATAAATATCAGAACCTGTAAAATGCGAAAGGCTTTGGTTTTGGTATCCAACGCCATGAACAGCTTTAAACTGCCCATCACCCCACATTGGTTCTAATGAACCCATATACGACGGAACGCCAAATTCATCAGTTAACTTTAGAACTTTACTTTCGGGAATGTATATGTTTGGACGCGCATTGGCATAGGAATCATATTGTTCCATAGGTATTACGGTACTAAGTCCGTCATTCCCTCCAGACAAGCGAATTAAAATCAAAATGTTATCAGTTTCCGCAGCAGCTATTGCCGCGTTCAATGGAGATGGAGCCGATGCAGTTAGCATATTGCTTCCCAGCATCATTGAGCCGGTACCGGCAATGCCCATGGCCTGTAAAAAGGAGCGTCTGCTCCAAGCTTTATGTTCGTGGTCGTGACCTTCATGTTCAAGACCTTTATATGGTGTTTTATCGTGAGTATCGCACATAATCGTAGGTTTTATTTTAGTTGAAATTCAGGTTCTCTTGCCAAATATTGAAGTAATATGTACACTTGAAAAGGTGCTTGGTTCCACATGGCCAATGTCCATGTTTCTTCATTTCCTCCTTCGTAATAGGTCTCTTCTACATCACTTCTGAAAATTGCAAAGGCCCTTTGATAATCTGACTCCGTAAGTAAACCTTTTGGAAGTACGTGGTCAATAATAGGTCTGGAAATGAGATCTGGATTATTGGTGGTCATACCAATTCCACCTACGATAGACATCGCAAAATCTCTAAATTGCTCATTATCGTCTTGATAGAATCCTTCAATAACTGATTCCATTGTCAGCCAACGGCCTATCATGAAATTGGTATTGATCCAACTTCTATCTCTTTGCCAACCAGCAACATCAAATGGATCGAACAATCGCTGAGAGAGAAGACCACTATAATTAATCAACTCACTCACATTAGTGTTGTTGTATGTGAATCCAGTTTCCTTGACAAAGTTGAAGTACATGTCAAAAGGACTTTTGATAATTACACCAATAGCCTCATCATCGAAAAAATGCTGACTCTTGAACAACTGCGACAGCACAGGTGCAATTTCAAAATTATTTGAAACAAAAGTAGCTGCTAAACCATCTATTATAGTCTGTGCGTTACCAGTTTCATCTTCAGAATCTGGATGCACAAAAAATTCATAAAGTCTTCTGCAGATGAATTCTGCAATCTCATTTGCACGTTCTTGGAAAAGAATATTGATAACATCATCATATCCCCAATTACCTGTTTGACCAAAAATCGTTTTACTCCCCGCATCGAAGTTTGATGCATCAAAAGTCACTGCTTCGCAACCTATTTCTCCTCGTTCCACATAACCTGTTAGGGCTTTAGCAGTTTCGATAATATCATCCTCAGTATATGCATTGCCTTCACCTAGGGTGAATAGTTCATATAGTTCACGAGCGTAATTCTCGTTGGGATTATTACCATTGTTATATACGCCATCCAGATAGTAAAGCATAGCACTGGTTAAACCTATTTCACTTACGAAGGTTCTGAAATTCCCAATCGAATTTCGTTGTAGACAGTTTATATAATAGTAAAGGAAAGAGTTACAATCGTATATATCTATTTCAGTAACAAAGTGGTTGCTCCAGAAAAAACTCAATCGATCCCTTAGGTTGTTATTGAGCATGCCGTTGGCATAGGTCAACCTCCATTCGTCCAATTGTGCCCGCCGTAGTTGGCCGGCTGCATCATCGTCCGCAGGGTAGTTGCTATTATTCCAATCTGCCCAAGTAGGTGCAGGTGTTGGGGCCATATTTACGGCCTGATTTATTAAATTATCGACTAAAGCACCGGCAGATAATCCGACTGCTTGGTCAATAGTCTCGACGGAGGCACTAAACCCCAATCTTCGGTACAAATGCGCTGCCCTGGTTCTATCCAAGGGAGTTGTGTACGGCGCTAATGTAGAGGTGTTACAATTAACGAAGTATTCCATAGTAATTTTAGGCTTTAAGAACGTTCATGTGCGTAGGGGGCAAATTCTTAACGTCTAAACAATTTGGATATTATGTAATTCCAAGTATTTTCGTTGACATGCCATCTAATTTACGTTCATCTGTTTGAATAAGACGTTTAAGCGCTTATTTTTTCGATGAAATACATGATTTTTGAAAAATTTATAAATAATGTATGGGGAAACATAACGAATTTGGAAAGGAAGGAGAGCAAATCGCGGTTGATTTTTTGATTAAAAATGGTTACCATATTCTGTGTAAAAATTACAGATACCTCAAAGCGGAAATTGATATCATAGCTCAAAACAATGACACGCTTGCCATAGTCGAAGTTCGCTCTAGAAGTACCGATTTTATCGAAAATATTGCAGAGACTATCACTAGAAAGAAAATAAGCCTGCTTACAATGGGTGCAGACCATTATGTTACTGAAAAGGACCTCGATGTTGAAGTTAGATTTGATGTGATTACCATTCTGAAAAATAAAAAAGTCTTTAAAATCGAACATTTGAAGGATGCATTTTATCATTTTTGAACAATAAATACAATTTGTTTTATTTATAACAGTTTGTTATATTTGCTTCAAATCAATCAGTTATGAAGACTATATCATCTGTTGTAGAGCAATACATCAAGAAAAAACCATTCTTGCAAAGTGCTTTGGCCCAGGGAATCATCAACCTTACTTCGCTTTCCAGAATTGTTAAGCCCGAGATAGAAGATCAATTGGGAAAGGACATTCGAAATGGTGCTATTGTAATGGCCTTAAAACGATTGTCCGATGATCTTGAATTTAGGGCCACTCACAAGATTATCAAAGTTTTAAAGAATATTGGCGAGATAACAGTACGTTCTTCATTGACTGATTATACTTTTTTGGCATCAGATACCATTCTTTCGCAACAAGCAAAACTACTAGAGGCCATTAATGCCAATCAAGATGTGTTTTATACCTCTTCAAGAGGGGTAAATGAGATAAATATTGTCATCAGTAATATCATGGATAGTACTGTAGAAGATTTGTTCAAAGCTGAAAGATCTACGCAAAAAGCAGAAAATCTATCTTCAATCACTGTTAAATTGCCGGCAGAAAACGTTTCTGTACCCGGAATCTATTATTTTATTTTTCAGCGTTTGGCCTGGGAAGGAATTGTGCTTTATGAGGTGATTTCAACCACGAACGAATTCACTATTATTGTAAACGATGACCAGGTAGATATTGCGTTCAAGACCATCAAAGATTTAAAAACATTATAATTTTTAGTTAGTTGTTGGCTATAAATTCAATAACATCCTTATTATCTTCAGGTTTGGCAATAATGCGTTTTTCACTATCCAATATGAAATAAGTAGGTGTTTGGTTAACGGCATATAGTGCGGCATACTCGCTATCCCATTTGCCAAGTGCTATTACATGTTCAAATTGATTGAGCTTTTTTATTTCTCTCTTCCAATTCAGTTCATCCTCCTCAAGACCAACGGCTATTACTTTCACCTTTTCATTTGAGGCAAACTCTTCATGTAAAGAAGGTAATTCGCGCAAACAATGACCACAAGTGCTACTCCAAAAAACCAAAACATAGTTATCTGCTCCATTAAGTTCGCTCAGTGTTTTTTTTTCGTTCTCTTTGTGCCATTCTAAGTTGGGGGCGATGGCACCAGGCCGTAAACGATTATGAACGTCAATATTTGAAATAATCTCTTCATTATTTTGGGATGATGCCAATTCTTTCAGATATTCTGTATAAATGAAATCAGAGACATTGTTTTTTCCACTTGCAGCTGCCTGAGACCACAATGAATAAAACAAGTGTAATTTGTATTTATCATCTACGGTTTGCAATTTGGAATCTACAGACCTGACATTTTCCATTATCACATCTTCTGTTTCCTGTGGGGTCATAGTTTTCAAAGGCAAGGCAGTAAAGACGTAATTGGCTAGCTTATTGGTTAAAAAACCTGAAGCCTGTAACATTGGATTGGTTACATCCATTCCATTAAAATAATTGTCTTTTTTACCCTTTACATAATCATAAACACTATCGTCTATCTGGGGAATAAATACATGATTTGAGGTTATGAATTTGTTGGCCATAAGCCCCATGGTTTTTTCCTCATAGGATTTTTGTACCTCATTGATTTTTAAGGAAGCATTTTTGAGATTATTCCTGTTCTGACTTCCCTGAGTATAGTAATCAACAATTTGTTGTTCAAGGTCGTTGATTTCCTTAAAGTACATATTGAAAAGAATGTTTTCTTTAGAGGTTAGGAATGAAACCCCGGTATGTTGGCTAAAAGCAACTTCTATATCTTCTTTGCCATTATAAATAACATCAAAATAAAACTCATCTTGCGGAACGGCATAAACAATCCTATATGTTCCAGGTTCTGAGTTTGCGGGAAGGTCCAATTTAAAAGCACCTTCTTTAACCTCGCTCTGGGCCACATAAACCTGTGTGCCCGGTTTTAACCGGTAAGCAATCAACCATTTATATTCATTGGCAGGCGATAACGAGCCTGAAATGCTATGCTGTCCGTATAGCGTTATTCCAATGAAAAGCGAAATAATAAAAAACAATTTTTTCATAGCTCATTTAAAATCAAAAACCAGACCAATAATCTATACTCACTGAAGGTTGAGTAAAACGTAGATTAATTCTTTATAATCTTTTCTTCAGTATTCAATAATGGTGGTTGACAACAATCATCCTCATTTCCTATTTGAATTGATGAAGAACCATGTATTTTAATTGTTGATTTAATGAAATCCTCTTCGTTCGCCTTGTAAATATTGTCAACATATTTTTGAGGGTTTCGGTCAATGTATGGGAACCAAGTACTATGAATTTGAATCATTATTCGATGACCTTTCTTAAAGGTGTGCAATACATCCTGCAATCTAAAATTGACGTTGGTTGGTTCTTCAGGGGTGAAGGGTTCCGGTTTTTCAAAGCCATTTCTAAACCTTCCCCTAAAAACCTCGGAACGTACTAATTGTTGATATCCACCCATTACAATATTTTCTGGATTATGCTCATAATTGGGATGATTATCAGGATAAACATCTATTAACTTAACAATAAAGTCGGCATCGCTCCCTGTCATAGAGACCTTTAATTTGGAAACTATTTCTCCGGCCAAAACAATATTATCAGCTAGTATTTCAGATTCGAAGGTCAAAACATCAGGTCTCCTTGATGCATGGCGTTGGTCATCTGACATGAAAAGTCTCGGTGTAAAAGTAAGTCCCTCGGTCTGCGATCTATAAGGCACAGGCTTGTTAGGATCACTTACATAGTCAAAAGTTGTTTTCTCATCAGTTGGTTCGTTTATTGCCAAACGGCCATTCTTACCAAAATGTAAGGTCACTGGTTCTATTTCTTTGGGTGGCCATTCGTCAAAGGTTTCCCATTTTTTAACACCAGTGTCGAACATATAGGCTTCTGGCAAAGGATTTGATTTTTTACCTTTTAAATGATGTGCGAAGAACTTTTGTTCTATTTCTTTCTGATAAAAAGTTGAAATACTATCACCAAAATAAATATGATTATGGGTGGTCTTGCCCTTTTCCCTAGCCCAGCCACCATGATCCCATGGTCCCATGACAATGGTATTTTGAGCCTTAGGGCTAGAGGCCTCAATTGCTTTATAAATCGATAAAGGACCGTAAAGATCTTCAGCATCGAACCAACCGCCAACGGTCATAACAGCATGGTTTACATCTTTCAAGTGGGGAAGAATACTTCGTATCTGCCAAAATTCATCATAGTTGGGATGGTCAACAATCTGTTTCCAGAAAAAATTGTCATGGTGATATTTTTCTGTAATATTCTTTAAAGGCCCTAAACGTAAATGAAAATCATAACCATCTGCTGCAGGAGCATCATAAAACCGCTTTATTTTATCTATGTACCAAGGGCTGCGCGTTAGGCTGTCTTTTTGGTAACCAAAAACCGCAAACGCTGCGGTATAACTTTGTAGATACGCACCTTGATGATGAAAATCATCAAAGAAAAAATCAGAAATAGGTGCCTGTGGAGATGATGCTTTTAGTGCAGGATGAGCATCAGGTAATGCCGCGGCTGTATAGAACCCAGGATAAGAAATACCGTACATTCCAACCTTGCCATTATTGTTTTTAATATTCTTGATCATCCAATCTATAGTGTCCCAAGTATCTGAACTTTCATCAATATCCTTTTTGTTTTTAGGGTTGTTTCCTGGAATATTGGGGCGCATATTGTCGAACGTGCCATCAGACATATATCTTCCTCGTACATCTTGAAACACGAGGATATAACCATCTCTCATGACGTATCTTGATGGGTACCTACTTACGTTGAAATCGGTATAATTAGAGGCATTGTAGCAAGTCCGATTCATAAGAATCGGAGCTTTTTTAGAAGTGTCTTTTGGAGTATATACGACTGTGAAAAGTTCAACACCATCGCGCATAGGAATACGGAACTCTTTGAGGTTGTAATTCTGGCGCATATAAAGTGAATCAGCATTTTGAGCCGATATGCCCATACTCAATGTCAGAAGTAAAAGAAGAAAGAATTTAGATTTTAACATGTTTTACGATTTTAGCAATCCAATTTGATTAGTTGTTTAAATGTTTTAAAAAGGTTAGGCTTTGAGGATAATGGTAATCATCTATTAAGAATCCCCATTCCTGTGCAGGTTTTAATAATAACTTCAACCTCTTTTTCATGGAGAAATCCGTCCGACATGGCCATTTCATCCAGTATTGAGGCCAAAGCCTTTTTTTTATCATCTGGCATTTCGTTAAGGATAAGTATAGCCTGATTGGTAGCGACGGCTCTTGCTTGCACAAGAAAATTACTATCAAAATCGAGCCGTTTCATTAAATCACTCAAAGTATTTAATTCATTTTTATGTACAATACCGTCTGCTATGATTACGGATTCCAGCACTCTAACTATGGCCAGTTTTTCTGCAAGATTAAACTCCATTCTTATGATTTATTCTTTTTTTGATTAATTGAAGAGGTGGTAAGGTAAACAAATATTGGTTATTGTCCTCCAAATCCTTTTTTTAAATTCAGCTTTTTTCAAGTGATTTTCCCAAAGGTTTTAATGCCTCTAAGGCACTATCTATCGAAC
The DNA here is from genome assembly GCF_000153165.2 of Maribacter sp. HTCC2170. Classification (NCBI taxonomy): domain Bacteria; kingdom Pseudomonadati; phylum Bacteroidota; class Flavobacteriia; order Flavobacteriales; family Flavobacteriaceae; genus Maribacter; species Maribacter sp. HTCC2170. The sequence goes on along the minus strand of NC_014472.1, from coordinate 1,232,864 downwards.
CCACACTGTCAAAGGTTAAAAGTAAACGAAGTCCGTTACGGGTCTGTTTTTCTTTCATTTTGCATGCGGCAGGGTTCGCCTGTACAAATTGAAGTACTTTAGTGAATGCCTCACTCTGATAGAATTCAGATTCTTGGTCTGACACAAAATATCCAATGAGCTTGTTTTGTTTCATCACTACTTTTTCAAGACCTATGGTATTGGCAATCCATTTTATTCTAACCGAGTTCAATAAATCTACCACAGGGGTTGGTAGTTCTCCAAAACGATCAACTAACTCTAATTCAAATTTTTGTAACGCTTCTTCGTCTTTGATAGAATTGAGTTCCGTATATAGGCTCAATCTTTCAGAGATATTGTTCACATAATCATCGGGGAATAATAGCTCAAAATCAGTATCAATCTGGGTTTCTTTTACAAACACTTTCTCGTGATGCCCTTCAACTTCATCGTATAGCTCTTTAAACTCGTTTTCCTTTAATTCATCGATGGCTTCGGCCAATATTTTTTGATATGCGTCAAATCCAATCTCATTAATAAACCCGCTTTGCTCACCTCCCAAAAGGTCTCCTGCCCCACGAATTTCTAAATCTTTCATTGCTATATTGAAGCCACTTCCCAATTCTGTGAATTGTTCCAAGGCCTGAATTCTTTTTCTGGCCTCGTTGGTCATAACCTCATAAGGTGGAGTAATAAAATAACAGAAAGCCTTTTTATTGCTTCGGCCTACACGACCTCGCATTTGATGTAGGTCACTCAATCCAAAATTATTGGCATTATTAATGAAAATTGTATTGGCATTGGTAACATCAAGACCACTTTCAACGATTGTTGTCGAGACTAGTACATCAAATTCTCCATTCATAAAGGCCAACATCAGTGCTTCTAACTTTTTGCCATCCTTTTGTCCATGACCAATGCCGATTTTGGCATCAGGAACAAGTCTTTGAAGCATGCCTGCCACTTCTTTGATATTTTCAATTCGGTTATGGATAAAGAATATTTGTCCTCCTCTCTGGATTTCATATGAGACAGCATCTCTAATTATTTCTTCATTGAATCGTATCACATTACTCTCAATAGGATATCGATTTGGTGGTGGAGTGTTGATTACCGACAAGTCTCTCGCCGCCATTAAACTAAATTGCAGGGTTCTTGGAATTGGTGTTGCGGTTAAGGTCAAAACATCGACATTTTCTTTAATCGATTTGAGTTTGTCTTTGACGGAAACACCAAATTTTTGTTCTTCATCAACAATCAATAACCCTAGGTCCTTGAACTTTACATTTTTGTTGACCAGTTGATGAGTGCCGATGATGATATCTACTTTGCCGTTCTCAAGTCTTTCAAGGGTTTCACGCTTTTCTTTTGCTGTTCTAAATCTATTGAGATAGTCTACAGAAACCGGCAACTCTTTTAATCGTTCGGAGAAAGTTCTATGGTGCTGATATGCCAAAATTGTAGTGGGAACCAATATGGCAACCTGTTTTCCATTGTCCACGGCTTTGAATGCCGCACGGATAGCTACTTCGGTCTTTCCAAAACCTACATCACCACAAACGAGCCGGTCCATTGGTCGTTCACTTTCCATGTCTTTTTTGACATCTTCAGTTGCTTTTCCTTGGTCTGGGGTGTCTTCATAAATAAAAGAAGCCTCAAGTTCTAGCTGCAAATAACTGTCCGGGTCATATTGGAATCCTTTTTCCAATCTTCTTTTCGCGTAGACCTTGATAAGATCAAATGCAATTTGTTTGACTCGGGATTTTGTTTTTTGTTTTAGCTTTTTCCAAGCGGCTGAACCAAGTTTGTAAATTTTTGGGGCAGCACCATCTTTACCATTGAATTTTGATATTTTGTGTAGGGAGTGGATACTAACATATAGAATATCGCGATCGCCATACATTAATTTAATAGCCTCCTGTTTTTTGCCTTCAACATCTATTTTTTGAAGACCGCCAAATTTGCCGATTCCATGATCAATATGGGTGACATAATCCCCGACTTCCAACCTATTTAATTCCGTCAGTGTAATCGCCTGTTTTTTGGCATAACCATTTTTTAAATGGAATTTATGATAGCGGTCAAAAATCTGGTGATCTGTATAACAGGCTAGTTTTAAATCATCATCAATGAACCCTTGGAATATTGGAAAAACATGAGTCTTGTATTCAATGTCATGGTCAACTTCATCGAAAATATCATGTAGCCTTTTTGCCTGTTGGTCCGAAGCACAAAAAATGTAGTTTGTATATCCGTTTTTACAATTCTCATTCAAATTCGCCATCAACAAATCAAACTTTTTATTGAATGAAGGTTGAGGTTTTGTCTTGAATTGTATGTCTGATTGCTTTTCCCGTTGTGTCAAAATTTGACCTCCTGAAGATGATATTAGAGCAAAATCCTCAAGTTGTGATTTTAATGATTTTGAGTTTACGAATAATTCTGAAGGCTCTACATGTTTTATGTCTTCAGATAGTTTGGCGAATGACTCTTCAGCTTTTGTGAAGAATGAATCCAGTCGGTCAAATAGCATCTCCAAATTCTTGCCGTAAACCACTGTTTTGGGTGAAATGTAATTTAGAAAACTTTCCCTAGTCTCGTTCAATAGTTTGTTTTCAACATTTGGGATAATTGTAATTCGCGTTACTTTTTCGGTTGATAATTGGGTTTCAACATCAAAAGTTCTAATGCTGTCCACTTCATCACCAAAGAATTCAATTCGATAGGGTTCATCATGGGAAAAAGAAAACACATCTACTATGCCTCCACGTACTGAGAATTCACCAGGTTCGGTTACAAAATCAACCCTTTTGAATTGGTATTCGAAAAGAACTTCATTCAAAAAATCCAATGAAAGTGAATCATCTACTTTTATTTTCAAGGTGTTCTTGTCGAGTTCTTTTCTTGTTACAACCTTTTCAAACAAAGCATCTGGATAGGTGACAATTACCGCTGGTTTTTTTCTGGAGTTGATTCGGTTTAGAACTTCCGCTCTGAGAAGCACATTGGCGTTGTCGGTTTCCTCAATTTGGTAAGGCCTGCGATAACTACCAGGGTAAAAAAGCACATCTTTTTCACCAATCAAAAGTTCAAGGTCGTTCAAGTAGTAGGCTGCTTCTTCCTTGTCGTTGAAAATTAGAAGAAAAGGAAGGTCATTTTCTTTGAAAAGTGATGAAAACATAAAGGAAAGAGAGGACCCAATTAGCCCTTTTATAGCAATATTATTTTCGGTCTGGGCAATAGCATCCTGCAGTTTCCTAGTTTGGGGAGACTGTGTGAACAGTTGTTGAATTGTAGTCTGGATCAACCGTTTAATTTTTAGTAATCTTCTATTTTGATTTAACCTCGATTTTTCAGAGGTCTTTTCATTTTTTGAATTGCAAATATAAGTGCTACTCGGTCCTCGCCCAAGATATGAATTAACTTTCGCGAAAATTTGATTATTATCTTGTGACAAATAATCAATCGTAAACTAAAATATCACTTTTAAAAAAATTATATTTGTTTAAAATAAATTAAGTACATATGCCCATTTTAGATTTATACAATCATAGTGAGAAACGTAGGAATTTGGCACATTTTGCTTCGATAGCCACATTGGCTGCTGTAGATGGTGAAGTTAACCCACGGGAAATGCATCTTTTGGAAAGTTTTGCCCATAAATTGGATATTTCCGAAGCGGAGTTCAAGGAAGTAATGAAGAAAAAGAACAAATATCCTATTGACCCTCAGAATAGTTCAGAACAAAGATTGGAACGCCTTTTTGATCTTTTCAAAATTATTTTTGCTGATAATGAGGTCGAAGATGAAGAGATGGTATTATTGAAGAAATACGCAATAGGTTTAGGGTACACCAGTGAAAAAGCTGACAGAATTATTGAAAAGTCGATTGCGATTTTTACCGGAAGAATCGATTTTGAGGATTACCTTTATTTGATAAAGCGATAACGCATTTCTTAGAACATAAAAAGGCGACATGATTGGTGTCGCCCTTTTTTATGCTTGTTGGTCAATGAACTCTTCTAACTTCTCAACCATTTTATTACTTCCACAGAAAAAAGGCGCTCTTTCATGAAGCTCAGTAGGTTTTATTTCCATAATTCTTGTAGTACCATCACTTGCCCTGCCATTTGCCTGTTCAGCTAAAAAAGCCATGGGGTTACACTCATACAGTAACCGGAGTTTGCCATTTGAGGCAAGACTACTTTTGGGGTACATATAAATACCACCCTTAATCATATTCCTATGAAAATCGGAGACCAGAGAACCAATATATCTTGAGGTATAAGGTCTATCATCTTCTTCTTCCTGACAATACTTTATATAATCTTTTACGCCTTGCGGAAAATGGATGTAATTACCTTCGTTTACAGAGTAAATTTTTCCGGTTTCAGGAAACCTCATGTCTGGGTGTGAGAGGTAAAAGGTGCCTATTGCGGGGTTTAAGGTAAACCCGTTAACACCATGCCCAGTTGTATAAACCAGCATAGTAGAGGTTCCATAAACAATATATCCGGCGGCAACTTGATTTTTTCCAGGTTGAAGAAAATCTTTAAGTTTTACAGGGGTTCCCACAGGTGTCACTCTTCTATAGATTGAAAAAATAGTTCCTACTGAAACATTTACATCAATATTCGAGGAACCATCAAGAGGGTCTATCAAAACCACATACTTGTTTTGGTGTTGCTCATCATTACTGTTGATGGTAATGAAATCATCCTCTTCTTCAGAAGCGATTCCACAAACAATCTCTCTATTCTTCAAGGTCTGAATAAATATATCGTTTGCCATTACATCCAGCTTTTGTTGGTTTTCACCTTGGATATTTGTATCACCCGCAGCACCTAGAATATCAACAAGACCAGCTTTGTTTACTTCATGGTTGACAACTTTTGCGGCCAATCTTATGGCATTGATAAGTTTAGAAAGCTCTCCTGAGGAGTATTGAAAAGAAGTTTGGTTTTCAATGATAAATTCCCCCAGCGTTTTGTGTTTTTTACCAACCATTTAGATGTATGTAATTTGAGCACAAATATCGGTTAATTTGTGAAACTATAACGTTTTCGTTCTAAAATGATTTTTTAAATTTATAACTTTGTGTTTTATTTGTAACAATTATGAAAATGAATATTCGAGATGCTAAGGCTTCAGATATGAAATCTGTTCTAGAACTGATAAAGGAACTGGCCAGTTTTGAAAAAGAGCCTGGTGCAGTTGAGGTTACTGAGGACGATTTGGTACGTGACGGATTTGGAAGTAACAAATTATTTCATTGTTTCGTGGCTGAATCAGATTCAAAAATTGTGGGTATGGCGTTGGTTTATAATCGCTATTCTACATGGAAGGGTCCGATAATACACTTGGAGGATTTAGTTGTGGCCGAATCTATGCGAGGAAGTGGATTAGGGACCGCTTTATTGGATGAAGTTGTTAAATATGGTGCGGCACGAGGAGCAAAACGTATCAATTGGGAAGTGATAGATTGGAATGAACCTGCCATTGCTTTTTACGAAAAAAAAGGGGCAAAGGTATTACGCGATTGGGATGTTGTGCAGTTAGATGAGAATGGAATAAATAGTTATTTAAGGAGTATTTAGGATTAAAACTTCCCTATTTCGGGAATGACAATAAATTGAATTTATGAGAATATTCAAATTCGGAGGAGCATCTGTTAAGGATGCAGATGGCGTAAAGAACTTGGTGAAGGTTTTGACAGAGGTAGGTCATAAAAACACTTTGCTTGTGGTTTCTGCAATGGGCAAGACCACAAATGCCATGGAGAAGATCATTGATTGTTATTTTAATGATAAAGTAGGTCTAAAAGAAGCTTTTCAGGAAGTAATCGAATATCATAATGGTATTCTTTTGGATTTATTCAAGAATGACAAACATGAGGTATTTTCCAAGACCAAAACTTTGTTTGAAGAGGTAAAAGGCTTTTTGGCTTGGAACAAATCTCCTAAGTATAGTTTCGTTTATGATCAAGTTGTAGGATACGGTGAATTAGTTTCAACCACAATTTTAAGCGCCTATTTGAATGAAGTTGGAATTAAAAACAGCTGGCTCGATGTTCGTGATTTTATAAAAACTGATAATAATTATCGTGATGCCGTGGTAAATTGGGAAAAGACCCAAGAGAAAGTAACTAGTGGTATTGATGTAGACAAACTTTATATAACCCAAGGATTTTTAGGCAGCGATGATAATAATTTCACAACCACTTTAGGCCGTGAGGGATCTGATTATACCGCAGCCATTTTTGCGTATTGCCTAAACGCCAATTCCGTGACTATCTGGAAAGATGTTCCAGGGGTTTTAAATGCTGATCCACGTTATTTCGAAGAGGCACAATTGTTGAACAAAATTTCATATAGAGAGGCGATAGAGCTTGCATTTTATGGTGCTTCGGTCATACATCCAAAAACGCTGCAACCTTTGCAAAGAAAAGAAATTCCTTTGTTGGTGAAATCATTCATCAATCCCAAAGGAAAAGGTACAACCGTAGGCAAAGGGACCACATTGGAACCTAAAGTTCCTTGTTACATAATGAAAAAAGATCAAGTACTTATGCGATTGTCTTCTCTTGATTTTTCATTCATAGTTGAAAATAGCATTAGTGAACTGTTCAAAATGCTACATGACCATAAAATGAAAGTAGATTTGATCCAAAATTCCGCGATTAGTTTCTCTGTTTGTGTGGACAATAAGTTTGGGCAACTTCAGGAATTATTGAACTTATTGAAAAGTAGGTTCAATGTGGTCTGTCATGAGGGAGTATCGTTGTATACCATTCGTCATTTTGATTCGGATGCCATTTCTTCATTACAAAACGGCCATGAAATCTTGTTGGAACAGCGTGCCAATGAAACTGTTCAGTTAGTTGTAAAATAGAAATACAATTTCATTTCAACCCTGTTAAAATAACGCTTTCAACAGGGTATTTTACTATATTTACGCTTCCTAAATTATTAAGAATATGGGTTTAGTGACCGCTAAAGAGGTAGCCAAGGCAATCAACCTTCACAAATATGGTTTTTTGGGCACCTTTATGGGGTGGGTTTTAATGAAGGTCACACGAATTTCTGGAATAAATCGCTTTTATACCAAGCACAAACACCTTGAGGGGATTGAATTTCTTGATGCTATTTTGAGACACTATCAAATAGATTTTGAAATTCCAGATGAAGATTTTAAACGCTTGCCTAAAGATGGAGCCTACATTACAATTTCCAACCATCCACTAGGTGGGATTGATGGTGTTTTGCTACTAAAATTATTGGTTACGCATAGGTCCGATTTTAAGATTATTGCGAACTTTCTTCTCAATAGAATAGAACCGATGTCTCCCTATATTTTGCCCGTCAATCCTTTTGAAAACCATAAGGATGTAAAAAGTAGTATTGCTGGTTTCAAAAGTGCTATGTCTCATCTAGGAAATGGCCATCCCTTAGGAATTTTTCCGGCAGGTGAGGTCTCTACCTATAAAGACGACAGATTAATTGTTGATAAGCCCTGGGAAGAAGCGGCACTAAAACTTATTAGAAGGGCAAATGTGCCAGTAGTTCCCATATATTTCCATGCGAAGAATAGCAAATTCTTTTATCGTTTGTCAAAGATCAGCGATATTTTTAGAACTGCCAAGTTACCTTCAGAGGTATATTCGCAAAAGAATAGACCTATAAAGGTTAGAATAGGACAACCAATTTCTGTTCAAATGCAGAATGAGCAGGAAACTTTAGCAGATTTTACCGAGTTATTGCGTAAAAAAACATATTTACTTTCCAATGCCTATGAAAAGGAACGATTGATCGATCAAATACCAACTTCTTTAAAGCTTCCTAAAACGCCGAAAAAGATTGCTACTGCAGTGAGAACTGAGGTCATTGAAGGAGAAATTGAAAAATTGCGAGAGAAGGATTGCCGAATGCTTCAGAGTAAAAACTATGAGGTTTTCTTGGCAAAAGCGATAGATATGCCTTTTATTTTAAAGGAAATTGGGAGGCAGCGTGAAGTTACTTTTAGAGCCATTGGTGAGGGCACCAACAACTCAATTGATTTAGACAAGTTTGATGAGTACTATCATCATCTTTTTCTTTGGGATGACAAGGATAAAGAGATTGTAGGGGCATACAGAATGGGAATGGGTTCTGAGATTTTTAAGCACCATGGTATCGATGGGTTTTATCTCCAAGATCTTTTTAGGTTTGAACCGGAATTGTTTGGAATGATGAAGCAATCCATTGAAATGGGACGGGCGTATATCATTAAAAAATACCAACAAAAACCAATGCCGTTGTTTTTGCTTTGGAAAGGTATTGTTCATACTACCTTAAGGCACCCGGAACATAAGTATCTCATTGGGGGAGTGAGTATAAGTAACCAGTTTTCAAACTTTTCTAAATCTTTAATGATAGAGTTTATGAAAAGTAATTATTGGGACCCTTATGTGGCCCAATATATAAGCCCAAAGAAGGAGTTCAAGGTGAAATTAAAGGATGCCGATAAAGAGTTTATTTTTGATGAAACTGAAGCGGATTTGAATAAATTTGACCGAATGATCAATGAGGTTGAACCAGGGAACCTCCGGTTGCCCGTACTCATTAAAAAGTATATTAAACAAAATGCAAAGGTAGTGGCGTTTAATGTTGACCCACTCTTTAATAATTCAGTAGATGGTTTAATGTACATTAGAATAGCTGATTTACCGGAGAGCACAGTAAAACCGGTAATGGAAGAGTTTCAAGCAGAACTTGAACGTAAATTTGCTGAAAATCTGCAAAATGGTGACAAAGATTAGTTACTAAAGAATCCAAGTGAAACTATCAATTACTGTCTTTTAATCACATTGGCTAGCTTATACCTATAGTTTTGCTTCTTCGTTCAAAAAGTAGATTATCCTTCCAAACACCGTCTAATTGACCAACTTTTTCTCGCTTGCCAATATATCGAAAACCTGCTTTTTTATGTAAGGCAATACTAGCTTCGTTTTCAGGAAATATTCCTGATTGAAGGGTCCAAAAACCATCCTTTTCGCTCTGCGCTATTAAATGCATCATTAACAATTTTCCTGCACCTTTTCCGGAATGATCTTGGCCAACGTAAACGCTTACTTCGGCCACACCCCCATAAACACATCTGCTTGAAACAGTTGATAGGGCGGCCCAGCCTATGACTTTGTCATTTTCTTTGATAACTATTCTGCAAGAAGAAATATGCGCCTTGTCCCAATCCTCATATGAAGGAACTTTTTTTTCGAAGGTAGCACAGCCAGTGTTTATGCCTGCTTTATAAATTTTTGAAACCGATTCCCAATCTTTGGGAGCCATTGCGTAAATATGCATCTACCCTGGATTAACAGCAACCACCACTAGGGGTACAACAGGCCTCTTCTTGCGCTACTTTTTCTACTGGAACTCCACAAGTACTTTTTGCCTTACAATCGGTCTTTTCAAGACCCAGCTTCATAATTACCTTATCGTTTTCAATTGAAAAACCATTTACAAATAGTTGGGCTGTATGAAAATTGGGATTGCTATATTCGAACTTTACTTCGACATCTTTTTCCATGGGTTTCATGCTATCCACTTTGTTTAGAATAGATAGGGCCTTGTAGGCAGACATATAATCCCTTTTATCTTTTTCCTTTGGGCTCTCCCAAAGTTGGATTATGGTCTCTTTCCAGAAATCTGTATTGGCTCCGCAGTCTACGGCATCCACCGTAAGGTTCTTTACTTCAGTAATATGGTAATTGGCACCAACTAATTGGCCTGTTTTATATTCGAAGAGGAGGCTTTTGTTACTGTTCTCTTTTAACAGTGATAAGAATTCTTTTGTTTTCATAATATTGAATATTTAACAACAATTAAATTTAGTTTTATCAAAAAAGGAGTTCAAAAGGTCTTGAATTTCCTTCCATTTTTTAAGATTAATACAATAGCAGACTTTTTTACCACTGATTTCGCCTTCTATAAGGTTAATACTTTTGAGTTCTTTCAAATGCTGGGAAATCGTGGGTTGTGCCAAACCAATTTCCTCTACAATATCATTGCATATACATTCGCTTCGGGTGCTTATGTATTGGAGAATGGCTATCCTGGCCGGATTGGCCAAAGCTTTGAAAATGATTGCCAGCTCGTTCTGTTTTTTATCGAAAATCTGTGTTTTGGTTATCCCCATTACGTATCTATATATTGCAATATTACGATAATAAAACAAATAAAAAAAGCCAGACATAAAAATCTGGCTAATTATTGGTTAGAACCAAGGTTTTTGACCAACCTGATAAGTGTTGTAGAACTCCTCGTCAGATTTGGTTAAATACAATATGCCTTCTACTAGACCTAAAAGACCCATTAATGATGCACCGATACCACAGGTAAAAAAACCTAGCACTAGGGTTACGGCGAGCATGATTATTCCTTCTTTGGTATAGCCCAATATAAATTTATGTACTCCTAACGCACCGAGAACAATAGCTAAGATCCCTGCCAACATTTTTTTATTATCACCACCGGCACCACCAAAGGCTTCTTTGGCACTTTCGGTGAATTCTTTTGCGGTTTCTTTTGCATCATCGGCAAAATCACTTGCCTTTTCTTTAGCGTCCTCAGCAAATTCTTTGGTTGCTTCTTTTGCGTCATCGAATTTTTCACTGGCTTTTTCGCCTAAATCCTTTGCAGTTTCCTTTGCACTATCCAATGCATCTTCTGCCTTATCTCCTAAATCTTTATTTTCTTCTGACATTTTATTTGATTTTTGGTGGTTAATACGAATGTTAAATGTAGTAAATATTTTAACATCAAAGGAAGGCTTGGTCAATTGGTTCCCATAGCTCCAATTTATTGCCTTCAGGATCTAAAATCCAACCAAATTTGCCATACTCATATTCCTCAATCTCACCAACTACAGTAACACCTTCCTCCTTTAGCACTTTGAGCAATTCCACAAGGTTTTCAACCCTAAAATTCATCATGAATTGTTTTTCACTGGGGTCAAAGTATTTGGTGTCCTCATTCATGGGACTCCATTGTGTAGAACAATCATTCCCTTCTTTGTCTTTCCACCAGAATGTACAGCCGTATTGATTCGTGTTCAATCCTAAATGGTTTTTGTACCATTCCTTTACCTCGTTGGGATTCTTGGTCTTAAAGAAAAACCCTCCTAAGCCTGTTACTCTATTCTTCATAAGGTCTATGCTTTTTTGATGTTTTTCTCATATAGGGCTATCCAATCCTCAACATTCATTTTAGAACATAGCTCGCCAATAAGCTCATACGGAATGTTATTCATGTTTTTGAACCGCACGCAACTCTTGCCCATGTCTAATTTTGTTTTTACACGTTTAGGGTATTCATCTACAAACCAGTTCATTAATTCAGCACTTGCATAGATCCCGGAATGATAAAGAGAAACAAAGTGCTTTTGCGAAGCAAGATTCATAAAGGGTAGTGGTAGGTCTGGGTTACAATGGTAACCATCTGGATAAATACTATGTGGTACAACAAAACCCAACATGCCGTAACTCATCTGTTCCTCAAAACCCTTGGGTAAATTGTTAAGAATAGTCTGCCTTATCTTTGTAATGACCTTTTTACGGTCTTCTGGAAGTTCCTTGATGTATTGTTGGGGTGATGTTGCATTAGATTGCATGGTCAAAGAAATTTTAGCGTACTGCTTAAAGTTAACAAAATCTTTCTTTGATTTTATCAACAATGGTTTGTGCAAGCTTTTCTTTGCTTTCAACAGTCCAACCTGCTACGTGCGGTGTGAACAATACATTTTCTGATTTGGTCAAATATTTGAACGCCTCTGGAAGGGAATTATCATCGAACATATTTTCAAATGATGTTTTTTCATATTCGAGCACATCTAAACCTGCGCCCAATATATTCTTAGATTTAAGATTGGTTACTAAATCTTGGGTAACAACACATTTACCCCTAGCAGTGTTCAATAGCCAGAATGGTTTTTGAAAAGCCGTAATGAAATTGTTGTTAATCATACCAGTTGTTTCGGGCGTCTGGGGAACATGCAGACTTAAGACATCCGTTTTTTGTTGAAGCTCCATTATACCAACCTGTCGAGCGTTTTCATCACCAACGCCACCAACAATATCATAACACAGGACTTCTACATCAAATCCCCTTAATTTTTTGGCAAATGCCTTTCCCATATTCCCATAGCCGATGATACCCACGGTTTTGCCATCTAGTTCAACTCCTCGGTTTCCTTCCCTATCCCATTTACCATTTCTAACTTCCAAGTTTGCCTTGTTCAAATTGTTAAATAGGGATAATAACATACCCAGCGTGTGTTCGCCCACGGCATTTCGGTTTCCTTCAGGAGCAGCAGCTAAAAATATATTCTTCTTTTTGGCATAGGCGACGTCAATGTTCTCAAGTCCTGCACCCACTCGGCCAATAAACTTTAGATTTTTGGCCTTTTTGATAAATTCTTTGTCAATCGTGAACCTACTGCGTATAGTAATTCCGTCATATTCGCCTATTCTGTGTTCTATTTGTTCTTTGGATGATGAATAATCTTCATCATTTTTAAAACCAAGCACCTCAAATTGCTTTAGTAATAAAGGGTGGTTTGTATCTACATGCAATACTTTCATTGGATAAGGGGGATTAACTTGTAATTTTCCTTTGAACACATTATATTTTCGGGTATTCGGTCTTGGTTTTTTCATCTATCACTTTTCCCGTATGCGAAGTGCTTAGTTTTTCGAAAAGAAGCACATGAACTTCTTCGTTATTTTTGGTCATGGGATTATGTTCCACACCCTTGGGAACAACTATGATTTCACCTTCATTAACAACAACTGTCTTTTCTCTAAACTGCATATACAGGGTTCCTTTCAAAACCTGAAAAAGCTCGTCTTCATCTTCGTGCGAATGCCAAACAAATTCTCCTTTGATTTTAGCCAGGAGTACTTGCATATTATCCACAATAGCAATCTGATGTGGGTGCCAATGTGCTTTGAATTCGGCATGTTTTTCTTTAAGGTTGATGGGTTTCATAGAAAATTAATTTTATGGACAGGTACTAAATCCCCAATACCATTTTGGCAATCCAAAAGTAAATCAAGATACCGAAAATGTCGTTGCTCGTTGTAATAAATGGCCCAGTGGCAATTGCAGGATCTATTCCTCTTTTATCAAGAAATAATGGAATAAAGGTTCCAATAAGTCCGGCAACTATTATAACTACTATCAACGAAATTGATATTGCCAGAGCAGTTAAAAAATCTCCTTTATAGGCCCATGTAAAAAGCAAGAGTACTGCAGCTAAAATTAGACCATTCAGTGCTGCTAATAAGACTTCTTTTATTAGTCGATTGCTTACACTTCCTTTTAAATCATCATTGGCAAGACCCTGCACTATTATAGCACTTGACTGTACACCTACATTACCTGCCATGGCAGCAATTAATGGGGTAAAATAGAATAATATAGCATGTTGACTGATCAGTTCTTCAAAACGACCCATTATAGCCGCAGCCCCAACGCCACCTACCAAACCTAGGAACAACCATGGCAATCGAGCACGGGTTAAATCCCATATACTATCATCTGCTTCGACGTCTTGTGAGATACCAGCTGCCATCTGGTAATCTTTTTCAGCTTCTTCTTTAATAACATCAACAATGTCGTCAATCGTTATTCGGCCTACCAATCGCCCCATCGCATCTACTACGGGAATAGCCTCTAGATCATATTTAGACATGATTTTGGCAACTTCCTCTGAATCTTCATTTACATTTACCGAATCTACTTTGGGAATGTATATATCACTAATATGACTTTTTGTTGAAGTTGTTAGCAGGTCTTTTAAAGATAATCTACCTTTTAATTTATCCTCATCATCTACTACATAAATAGAATGAACGCGTGTAACATTTTCGGCCTGTGCGCGCATTTCCTTAACGCATGTCAGCACATTCCAGCTCTCACGTACTTTTACCAATTCTTTTGCCATAAGTCCACCAGCAGAATCCTCATCATAACGTAGGAGGTCCACAATATCCTTGGCATGCTCCTTATCCTCGATTTCGGAAATAACCTCTTGAACAATTTCATCGGGAAGTTCCCCAACAATATCAGCTGCGTCATCTGTATCTAATTCTTCGAGCTCTTCTGCAATCTCTTTAACAGAAAGATTATTTAGAATCACCTCTCTTACATCTTCATCTAGCTCAGTAAGTACATCAGAGGTTTTATCACTATCCAGTAGTTTAATGAGGTAAATGGATTCTTCCTCATTCAACTCATCTACAATTTCAGCGATATCGGCATAATGCACCTCTTCCAAAAGAGTTTCCAGCTTTGCGTTTTGCTGGTCCTCGATCAGTTGTTTAATCTCTTCAAGAAGCTCATCTGTGAGTTTAAATGGTGTCATCTGCTATCTTCTTTGCCAACTCTATAAATTCCGAAACGGTCAATTGTTCAGGGCGTTGGTCAAATATAGCATCTTCTTTGAGAATATTGGAAAGGTCAAAGCTTTTTAAACTATTTCGTAAAGTTTTTCTTCTTTGGTTGAATGCTGTTTTTACTACTCTAAAGAATAATCTTTCGTCGCATCCAAGTTCAAAATCATCCTTACGCACTAAACGCATTACTCCAGAATGTACTTTTGGCGGTGGGTCAAAGACTTCCGGTTCAACGGTGAAAAGATAATCGGCATTATAAAAGGCTTGAGTTAAAACCGAAAGAATACCGTAGGTTTTATTGCCCTCGCTTGCACAGATACGTTCTGCAACCTCTTTTTGGAACATTCCTGAAAATTCAGGCACCTGTGCTTTAAGCTCAAGCATTTTGAATACGATTTGGGTAGAAATGTTATAAGGGAAATTTCCAGTGATGGCGAAAGGTTCTGAATCAAACAATAGGCCTAAGTTGTACTTTAGGAAATCTGCTTCAACTACTTTTAAACTGCTTTTCTTGCCTAGGATTTCGGGGTGCTCGAGAGCAAAATTGTTATTGAGGTAAACTATTGATTCTGAGTCTAAATCCATCGCCACAAGGTCAATTTCGTTTTGAAGTAGATACTTTGTAAGCACTCCAGTACCTGGCCCAATTTCAATTACATTTTTATAGCCAACAAACGAAAGAGTTTCAGCTATCTGTTTGGCAATTGATTCATCTTTTAAGAAATGTTGTCCCAGATGTTTTTTAGCCTTTACCGGCCCTTTTTCGGAGTAGTGTTTTTTATTTTTCTTATAAGAACCTGAACTCTTCTTTTTTCTTTTTCCCATAAATTCAATGTTCACTAATGACTTCAAGTTCAGTTCGGAACGAAACAAATTTATTGGAAAACAATTGTTGAGCATCATTCCTCAATTTGGGGGCATCTTCTTTGTAGTATGCCAAAAGCGTTTCTTTGTCAACAGTGGTAAACTGTACTGAATATGTAACACCTCCCATATCTTCCTCAACCAAAACCTTGCACATTTTGGCCGACAGGAATTTACCGGTCGCCAATACATCTGGAATATGGGTTTCATTCATCCATTTTAACCATTGGTCGTGGGCCGATTCTTCAATATTGGTAGTAACGTTATATATGTACATGTTTTTTGGCTTCAATCTCTTTTTAGAATCTGATAATTGTTCTAACACTTAATTTATACTGTCTCCCCGCAACAACCTAAAATTCTTACGTGCTTGGGGAAAATAATAACTGTCCTGATAATTGTAGATGATTTTTTCATAGTGCTCCTTTGCCTTCTCTGGTTCATTCAAAACATTCCTGTACAACTCTCCCAAAGCAAAGTAGGCGTCATCGGCCAATATATCACTGGTATAGAATTCAATAATTTTTTGGTAATTGAATTTTGCTGCATCATAGTCTTTTATGCTAACGAGTAGCTCCCCTTGTTTGAGTAAAGCTTCATCTTCAATCTTCTCCCCCTTATGATTTTGAAGAATATCGTCCAATGCGGTGATTGCCTCTTTTGTCTTGTTTTGATACGCCAATAGGTCTGCACGGGCATATTTTTTTAATGCCGTTTGCGTTGAATCCTCCAATGAATTGTCTGAGATCAACAAACTCAATTGCATGGCATCATTGGCAATTAGCTGGGAGGTAGAACCTCGAAGAACTTTCAATTGCGTAAGTGACCAGTCAAAATCACCTTTATAAAAACTCGTTTGGGCGACTTTGAACCTGGCATTCTGACCAAGAACATCGTTTTTTAGTTTTTTTTGTATTTGCGAAAAATAAATCAAAGCCTGATTAAACTTTTTGTCGTAAACCAAAATATCTCCCAATGCTAGTTTAATGTAGGCGTTACCACGTGCATTCAAAGGCAATTCCAAACAGTTTTTAAGAATGTCAATTGCCGGCTGGGGAGTGTCTCGTCTAAAGGTTAAAAAATTGGCATAAGCAATCTGTAACTGTAAGGTCTGATTTTTATACCCATGGGTTTCGACTAAGGCCTTATATCGTTTTTCAACCTCGACCAACGTTTTTTCTTTGGCATCCATTAATTGAATATCAATCAAACTCAATTGTGCATTCAATCTTGTGACCTCATCGGCTGATTTTTCAGAGACGTACCCATAAATGGCTCTTGCGATTTCCTTTTCACTATCATCCAGGGCCAAATTCCCAAGACTAATCAAGCGCTGAATAGAACCTCCTTGCATTCTTCTAAAAATGGCTTTCTCTTGTCTAAAAGCACTATTATACTGTTTTTGTTGTACAAATAGCCAGCTTAGCAAATCGTTCCAAAGTACGTCGGGGTTTTGCTGGGCGTTTTGAAGCAATAGTTTTTTGAGTATTATATTGTTTTCGTTTTCGGGATCGGAAGAAATAAAATCATCAATACTTCTCAAAACATTTGATTTTGACGTTTTACCATTAACAAGTAAGTTCAAATACGAACCGTACATTTTATCAACATCCCCTTGTTCCCCATAGATACGGGCCAATTGATAGTTGAAATCCAGTTTCGGATTTAATTCCATGGCTCTTGAATAAGCCTTTAAAGCATATTTTAGAAGGGAATATTTCTGAAAGCGAAAGGCAATACTATAGCCGAAATTAGGATTTTCATCAATTTTGGTCAATGCTTTTTCATAATATTCGCTGGCTTTTTCAGTCTGGTTTTGAAGCGAATGGTTATGCCCAAGTTCAACAAGAAATATAGGATAAAAATTACTTTCATTTATCTTTTGAATTAAGTAATCCTCAGCTTCTTTATAACGTTCCAATTGCTGATAACAGGCAATCAAACCCTCTATATAATCAGTTCTTCTTGGGTTTGTTTCAACTAATTTTTCAAAAAACACAACTGCCTTTTCAAAATCCCCATCATTAAAATACTGTTTCGCTAAAAAATCATCTTGCGATAATACAATCTGCGAAAAGAATAAAACAAAAATGACCAAGGACAACCTCAAAAGCACGTTTTTACCAAAGATACGTAGAATGAGCAAAGCTCATGTTATGGTTTATGCAAAACCCTCTTAATTGATTATATCGAATCCACAATATGGAACCAGTACTTCCGGGATTTTTATGCCTTCTGGTGTTTGATAGTTCTCAAGGATACCAGCCAAAACCCTCGGTAATGCCAAAGAACTGCCGTTTAAAGTATGGGCCAAATTGTTTTTCCCATTTTCATCTTTGAACCTAAGTTTTAACCTATTGGCTTGGTAGGCCTCAAAATTGGAAACTGAACTAATCTCTAACCAGCGGTCTTGTGCGGTAGAGAATACTTCGAAATCATAGGTCAAGGCAGCCGTAAAACCAAGATCTCCGCCACAAAGACGCAAAATTCTGTATGGCAATTTCAACTCACGTAAAATGGTTTTGACGTGCTCAACCATTCCGTCTAAAGCTTCATAAGATTTTGAAGGATGTTCAACACGAACAATTTCTACTTTATCAAATTGATGTAAACGATTTAATCCACGAACGTGGGCGCCATAGCTACCTGCTTCTCTTCTGAAACAAGGTGTGTAACCCGTATAACAAATAGGAAAATCACTTTCATTTAAAATAACATCCCTAAAAATATTGGTTACAGGTACTTCTGCCGTAGGAATCAAGTAGAGGTCATCGGCGCCAACATGGTACATTTGACCTTCTTTGTCGGGCAATTGTCCTGTGCCATAACCTGAAGCCTCATTCACAAGAAGTGGTACTTGCATCTCAGTATAACCGGCTTCTGTGTTTTTATCTAAAAAATAAGCGATCAATGCACGTTGCAATCGCGCACCTTTACCTTTGTATACAGGAAAACCGGCACCAGTGATTTTTA
Source organism: Maribacter sp. HTCC2170 (assembly GCF_000153165.2). Lineage (NCBI taxonomy): Bacteria > Pseudomonadati > Bacteroidota > Flavobacteriia > Flavobacteriales > Flavobacteriaceae > Maribacter > Maribacter sp. HTCC2170. The sequence continues at coordinate 1,214,593 of NC_014472.1, read as the reverse complement.
CACCAAGTTCAAAGTCAATAATGTCATATTTCTTTGCCAGCTCCCAATGTGGTATTGCCTCAGCCGACAAGGTAGGCACTGTCCCTTCTTTGAAAATCTCTTCATTATCATTTTCAGAGTTACCTGCAGGTACTAAATCGTGTGGAATGTTAGGTATTTGATAAAGTAAATTCTGTAACTCCTCAGCAGTAGTATTAAGTTCCTCTCCCAAACGTTTTGACTCTTCTTTTAATCCGCTGGTCTTTTCTTTAAGAACATTTGCATCTTGAGCTCTTCCGCTTTTGAAAAGTTCGCCAATTTCTTTAGACAGCCTATTGGATTCGGCTAAGGTGTTGTCTAGCTCGGATTGGGTGGCACGCCTTTTCTCATCTAATTGAACTACGTTCTCAAATATTTGGGTGGCGTCAATGTTTCTTTTTTTAAGAGCGATCTCTAATCTATCCCTATTCTCTCGAATTGCCTGTAATTGTAGCATTTGTTTTGACTTTAATCGTGCAAATTTAAGCTAATCTTGTGATTTTAGGTATATATTTATCTTAGATGTATTTAAAAGAGAATTCTCATGGTCTTCGAACATTTTGCTTTAAACGTAAATGATATCCATTTTGTAGTTAAATGGTATATTGATAATCTGGGTCTTGTAGTTGTAGACCAGCAAGAAAAACCTCCTTTTATGACCTTTCTTGCAGATTCTTCTGAGAGAGTGGTTTTGGAGCTTTATCATAGGCCCGATGAGCTTATTAGCAATTTCAAAGCCCAGCATCCATTGACATTCCACGTGGCTTTTGTTTCAGAAAAAGCTGAAGAAGATAAATGTCGTTTATTGGATAAAGGCGCTTCTTTTGTCGAAGAAGTAGTGAAAAATGATGGCAGTCTTCTAGTTATGTTGCGAGACCCTTGGGGAATGCCTTTACAACTATGTCAGCGTGCGGTGGCTTTCTAAAAAGGCCCTTTGTTCATTTCGTTTTATCAGAAGGTAAAATCCAATTATGATGTCCAAAATGACTCCATTTCTCACTAGCTAGATCTACTTTGGGGTCTATGAATGATTTGTAGGGTTTACCATTAATACTGACTTTTGAATTTAATGCGTAGACTGAGACCTCGTCTCCGTTGGTATTATGTTCATTCCTTAGGTATTGTGCAAATTGCCATATGAAATCGGGATAAGCACCAATTTTCCTCATTTGCTTTTTGGATAGATGATCTTCTAGTTTTACTATTTGGGATTCTCCAGTTATATTTTTGACCACCTTGAATTGGATTTTGCCAGTTCTACTCCTAAGCATCATACGCCAACTTAAACGATGCCCTTCTTCGGTCCATAAAACTTTATCTTCAATAAAATGGTGTCTGATGGGTAATAGCAACTGGACACAAAAATATAAACCACTAGCGTACAGAAGCAATTTCTTGTTGGAAGGAGCTTTGACATATGGTTTTGTTACGGCATTCTTCTTTTTGAAAAAAATATTCCGAATGGTGTCCGCTTCAAAAAAGAAAACTGTGAACGCAAGGGCCAAATAGGGAAAAATTCCAATTTGAAATACTATGGAGTTAAATAGGTGAAAGAAAATTGAAACCAAAAAGGCGGCTTTTCTGGTTGGTTTCCACAAAAGAGCTGGAACAATCAATGCATCGAAAGCTATTCCTGTTGTGGCGATGGTTTTATGCACCCAATTTTCTTGTAATAATTCCCCGATTATGGGATAATTTACTTTATCCTTCATAAGGAACTCTATAATGCGAAAATCTAACCAATCGCCATATAACTTTGCGACTGAGGCATAAGAGTAAACCAAAAACAATTGTAAAATCACAATCCATTTTATATATGATAACATTGTATTTTTTCGAGCTGAAGGGTTGTGTCTAGCATCAATCGAATAACCTGTATTTGCAGGAAAGAAACACATCAAAAAAGAAATCAATGCCAACAGATAGTAATGGTTGTTATAAGATGACTTTTGCATCAAATAGACTATCGCCCAAAGTATGGTGAAACTTATGACACTCAAACGATATTTGTAGCCCAGTGCAACGAATATTCCCAAGGTGCCCATTACAAAAAAGTAGTAATACATACCATAACCTGGTAACGGTTGTAGCCATTCAAAACCAATAAAGGTAAAAGTGAAATGTGGATCTATCAGGGTGTCTTTGACCCATCCAGTAACAATGGCTCCGTAACATTCCAAAGCAATCAGAATCCCAAAGAAGATTCTAAAAATCAATAATTGGGAGTTGTCAATTCTGGTAAAAAGTAAACGGTTCAGCATCTATTGGTTGAGTATTGCAAGCGAAGTGTCCTTATCTTTTGCCAATTGGTTTTTTAGGGCCTCAATAGATTCAAACTTATACTCATCGCGAATGCGGGTGATTAAATCAATTTGTAATTTTTGGCCATACAAATCTTTGTCGATATCAAAAAAGTGAATTTCAATGCTTTTTTTCTTGCCAGATACCGTAGGGTTGTATCCAATATTCATCATACCTGAGACTGTTGTGCCATCTATAACCGTTTGAACAACATAGACTCCATTTTTAGGGATGAGTTTATAGGATTCTTCAATATGTAAATTGGCGGTTGGAAATTGTATTTGACGTCCTAGTCCTTTTCCTTTTTTTACCGACCCAGTCAGCATATAAGGGTAACCCAAGTATTTATTTGCAGTTTCGATCTTTCCCTCTTCCAAAGATTTTCGGATCTTGGTTGAACTAACAGAAACTTCGTCAATTTCCTGTGCAGATATTTCATCAACTTTAAAATCCAAAGAACTTCCAAAGGCAATTAAATCATTGATATTTGCTTCTCTATTTCTTCCAAATCTATGATCATACCCAATGATAATTTTTTTGGCCTGCAAGGCATTCACCAAAATGTCGCGAACAAATTCTGTGGCGGACAAACGTGAAAATTCTTTGGTAAAGGGATGGATTATTAAGATGTCAAGGCCCAATCCCTCCAAAATTTTAATTTTCTCATCTAGGGTATTCAATAATTTTATATCAGAATCTTTTTGCAAAACCATTCGTGGATGTGGGAAGAAGGTAAGAACGGTTGACTTAAGTTTTTTGGAGTTAGCTTTCTTAATTAGTTTTTTCAGAATTTTTTGGTGGCCAATATGTACCCCATCAAAGGTGCCAATGGTTATGGCAGTAGGGTGCTTTTTGTCGTATTTGGCTATGCTTTGAACTGTTGTCACCTAAAATAAAAAATAAAAAGACCTATATTTGAAATTGAGCTAAAAACCCCTTAATGGTTTCAAAATTACGTCTAGTTTTTTCAATATCCATACTATTTCTTTCCTTTAACGGGTTTGCACAAAAGGATTATTGGAAGCAAAAATCCGCGCAACGAGGTTTAAAGAAATCTATTTCCAATCGTTTTGAGGTTGAAAAAGGAAGTATTTTTTCCTTTGAGGAGGATGTTTTTAAAAGCAAACTTAGAATTTCCTCCTTTTCCAAAAACAAGGTTTCAATTGTTCAATTTCCTGATGAAAATGGCCATTTGATATCCTTTTCTGTAAAAGAAACTCCAGTTTTATCAAAAAAATTGGCTGCTAAATATCCAGAAATAAAATCATACTCTGGCTACAGTCTTAAAAATGGAAAAGACAGAATTAGATTTAGCGTTTCGCACAAAGGTATACAGGCCACCATCATTTATGCCAATGATAAGAGTAATACTTATATTCAGAAAACTTCTGAACAGAGATATGTCATCTATAATCGGGATGACGAAACCTCAATGAATAAAGAATTTATTTGTGAAACAAAAAATTCGATTGTTGAACGAAGGTCAGGGCTTACGGCAAAACCAGTCGATGATCAACAATTAAGAAAATACAGACTTGCCGTATCGGCGACCGGGGAGTATACAAATTTTCATGGTGGTACTGTTGTAGATGCAATGGCCGCGATAAACGCCACAGTAACAAGAATTAATCAGGTATTCGAATCTGATTTGGGAGTTACATTGGAGATTGTTCCGGACAATGATAAAATCATTTATTTGGATGGAGCAACCGATCCTTATGGTTCAAATTTAAATTCCGAAGTACAAGGAATCATAACGGATAGTATAGGCGCTCAAAACTATGATGTAGGGCATTTGTTTCATAAAGTGGCCAATAGTAGTGAAAACGGTGGTAATGCCGGGTTTATTGGTGCCGTTTGCGTTGATAATAGAAAAGGAAGCGCATATTCTTCAAAAGAAAGCCCAATCGGGGATACCTTTGATTTAGATTATGTAGCCCATGAGATAGGACATCAGTTTGGGGCAAACCACACCTGGTCATTTGAATCAGAAGGGACATCGGTACAGGCTGAACCAGGTAGTGGCACAACAATTATGGGCTATGCAGGTATTACAGGTGTGAACAATGTGGCCGTAAATGGCGATGATTATTTTCACTATAATAGCATATTGCAGATTTCAGATTATTTGGAAACCACAAATTGTGCAGAAGTTATTGCTATGACCAATGTGCCGCCAGTAATTACCCCTTCTCCAGATTATATAATACCAAAATCTACAGCCTTTGCTTTGACTGGAGTAGCATCTGATAGTGATATTGATGATATATTGACTTATTCTTGGGAACAAGTTGATAACGGAATTGTTACACAGGCCACCTTTGGACCAACAAATCCAACAGGAGCAATGTTTAGGTCACAGAAACCTACCATAGATTCAATAAGATACTTTCCGAAACTTACCAGTGTTTTGTCTGGGAATCTAACAGAATCGAATCCTACCGTGAATTCTGAATGGGAAACAGTTTCTGATGTTGAACGCGAAATGAATTTTGCACTTACTGTTAGAGATAATGCGGTAGGTGGTGGTCAAGTCGTAGCAGATTTGATGAAAGTATCTGTTGTGAATAATGCGGGTCCTTTTATGGTTACTTCGCATAACACTAGCCAAGTGCATGTGGCAGGTGATGAGATGCTTATTTCGTGGGATGTTGCCAATACAAACAAAAGCCCTATTAATGCCTTGAATGTTGATATATTTCTGTCAATTGATGGAGGCCTGACCTTTCCGATAACCTTGGCTGAAGATATTATCAATGATGGGAGTCATAATATAATTGTTCCTGGAAACCCTACAAGTCAGGCCCGTTTAATGATAAAGGCCAGTGACAATGTTTTTTATGCTGTCAATGATACAAATTTCACTATTCAGGGATCCGAAATAATTTTGAACTTTGAGAATTTGGAATATGAGGTTTGCCAACCAGATGACGTAACGGTAAGTTTTGTCTATGAGACCTATGAAGGATTTAATGAAGAGACAACATTTAGTGCCACGGACGTTCCAATTGGAATGAACGTGATTTTTACACCCGCCTCAGCAACTTTGGACGGAACCATGGTCGATGCTGTTTTTTCAAATACATCAAGTGTAGCAGAAGATATTTATGAGATAGGTATCGTAGGTGCATCAGCAAGCTTGAGCAAAGCGATTACCTTGGATTTTGCTGTATATGATAACGTATTCCCTGAAGTTACCTTATTGGCCCCTGCCGATGATGTAGCTGATATGTCCACGGGACTTGAATTGGAATGGTTGCCAGATGAATCATATACCTCTTATCAAGTTCAAATAGCAACAGATGCTTCTTTTAACAATATAATTGAGGACGTAACAGTTTTGAACAATCTGTATTCTCCCCAAAATCTTTTGAATGAGGATGCATATTTTTGGAAGGTAAAACCAATCAACAGCTGCGGGGAAGGTCTATTTTCGGCCGCATATAGTTTTTCTACAATTGCGTTTAATTGTGAGAGCAATAGTGCTGAGAATTTGCCTTTGGCAATTTCTTCGATAGGTACACCTACGGTTATATCTAAGATTGCTTTCTATGAAGATTTAGCTTTGGCAGATGTAAATGTAAATATTGAATTAGACCACTCTTATTTATCCGATTTGGTGGTTAAGTTAATATCCCCTCAGGGAACTACGGTTGTTTTGTTATCTAGTTCCTGTGATGATCTACAGAATATAAATGCAACTTTTGACGATGACGCGCCTGACTTTACTTGTAATGGTGATCCGGGAATTAGTGGGATTGTAAAACCATTGGGTACTTTAGACTCGTTTAAGGGCGAATCCATTCTTGGGGAATGGACTTTGGAAGTCAATGACAATGCAGCAGCTGACGGAGGGTTTTTAAAAGCTTTCTCTTTGGATATTTGTATTGAAGGGGAATTCAGGCCAGACGAAGATAATGATGGTGTTTTTGACGACGGTGATGACCTTTGTCTAGGTACCCCAGCTGGGGCTGAGGTAGACCTTAGCGGTTGTCCCGTTTATAGGTTTGTCAATAACAACTTCTCGGTTTTACTAAATAGCGAAGCTTGCAGAGATAGCAATGATGGATCAATTAATATTACCGCACAGACATCCCTTGATTATGAAATAACCATAACAGGAAATGGTGTAAATGTATCTGACAACTTCTCAGATTCGTTCACCTTAGGCAATTTAATGTCCGGCACGTATAATGTTTGTATTGGAGGTACCGACGGCACTTTAGTGTATGAAGAGCATTGCTTTGATGTCATCATTTCTCAGCCAGATGTCCTAGGGGTGAGTTCAAAAACCTCATATGATGGAAAGTTGACGGTCTTAAATCTCCAGGGGTCCGATTTGTATAACATTGAAGTCAATGGTCAAGTAGTTCAAACAACAGAATCGGAAATAACAATCAATCTAAAAAACGGTAACAATTCGCTTAAGGTTTTTACCAATTTACCTTGTCAAGGAGTGTATGAGGAGCACATTTTTTTAAGTGATGAACCTGTTGTGTTTCCTAACCCCTTTGTATCAACTACAAATGTATTTTTGGGCGCAGATGTTGGTCAGGTGTTTGTTGAAATCTTCACTGCCGATGGTAGATTAGTATTGGCTAGAAATTTTGAAGTGAATGGTTTGGAATTGCCATTGGATATGTCAATATATCCTTCAGGGATTTATTATATAAAATTCAGCGGTGATAAAGTTAAAGGAACATCTAAAGTGATAAAGAAATGAGGACGGTAATACTATTGTTATTAGGGGTTCTTTTGATCGGGTGTAAAAAGAAAAGTAATCCCAAACCACCTGAAGCTACCAATTTGGTTTTCCCTGATAAAGATTCGGAATGTACTACAGGTCGTAATCTAAACCAGGGTACAAGCGAAATAGAGTTTAAATGGATGGTCTCTGATCATACCGAAAGTTATGAACTAAGGGTCACTAATTTAAATAGTAATATTACCCAAACTATTAATACGGCAGCACTTTCCGCTAAATTACCGATTGCTAGAGGGGAACCGTTTTCTTGGTTAGTACGTTCTAAAAACACAAAGGTAACCGAAACGGCAGTAAGTGAAACCTGGCGATTTTATAATGCCGGATTTCAATCTACATATGCTCCTTTCCCTGCAGAACCCATACAGCCAAAAAATGGGACTTCGGTTTTTAAGGATATTAATAATGAGGTAACCCTAGAGTGGTATGGTGCAGATATTGAAAATGACATTAATGAGTATGAACTATATTTTTCCACAACAACTCCGCCGGAAACATTGTTGACTTCGCTTTCATCGGGTGTAACTTTCCAAAAGGTTAGTGTTGTTCCAAATACAAGTTATTATTGGAGAGTTGTCACTAAAGATGAGGAAGGTAATAGTTCAGATTCTGGGATATTTGTATTTAAGGCACTTTGATTTTAGGTACCGTTGAATTGGTTCATGGTTATTTTTACACCTGCTAGAATAAAAGAGCTTATCAATTGGATAGATTTTTCAAGACGTTCTGTCATCGAATCTTTTTCTTTCTCATTCCACTCACCAAGTACATAGTCAACTTGTCTACCTTTTCCAAAATCGGCGCCCACGCCAAATCGAAATCTATTGTAGCTCGTCGAGTTCAAAAATAATTGAATGTCTTTTAAACCATTATGGCCTCCATCACTTCCTTTTGTCTTGAGCCGTATGGTGCCAAATTCAAGGTTTATATCATCGGTCACCACTAACAGATTTTCAATAGGAATTTTTTCCTTTTCCATCCAATACTTTAAGGCTTTTCCACTTCTGTTCATATAAGTCGAAGGCTTAAGGCAAAGAACAGTCCTACCTTTTATTTTAAAAGAACCAATAGCTCCCAATTTTGCTGTTTCAAAAACGAAGTCTTTCTCTTTTGCCAATTGATCCAATATCTTAAAACCGATATTGTGACGTGTTTCAGCATACTCACTTCCTATATTTCCCAGGCCTACTATCAAGAATTTCTTCATGGAATCGTTTTCTTCTAAAAGTGTTTTATTGTTACCAAAAAGGGACCTCAAAAATTTACACATTACAACCTAAGGATTTTCATAAAAATACAAAAGCATCCTGAATACTCAGGATGCTTTTTATCAAATGTTGGGTCCGATTTATTCGTTGCTTTCCGCAGCAGCTTCGCCAGCTGGGGCTTCCGCTCCTTCTGTTCCTTCCGCTCCTTCTTCTCCTTCAACTCCTTCTTCTTCCTCTTCCTCTTCTTCGACAGCAGCACGTGCAGTTTTCACTTGCACAACGACTGTACTATCTGGGTGTAGAATAGAAAAATCATTGCTCAATAAAGATTCTACAGAGATGTTGTCCCCAATTTTCAATGTAGAGATATCTACTTTAAAGAAATCGATAAGGTTTTCTGGAAATGCTTTTATAGTTAGCTTTCTCTTTCTAAACAATAAACGACCACCATTTCTAACTCCAGGGGAGTTTCCTTCCAATCTAACAGGAATGTTCATGGTAACCTCTTTGTCTTTGAACAACTGGTAAAAATCAATGTGAATGATTTTGTCCGTCACTGGGTGAAATTGTATGTCCTGCATTACTGCATTCACTTTATCACCATTTTCCAACTCAACCACAACTGTATGTGCGTTTGCAGTGTAAACCAAGTTTTTGAATGCTAATTCATTCGCTGAAAAGTGTAATGGCTTTTCCCCTCCGTATACCACGCAAGGAACCTTTCCAGCATTACGTAGGGCCTTCGTTGCCTTTTTGCCCACGCTTTCTCTTTCTGATCCTTTAATTGTAATTGACTTCATTGTTAAATTTAAAAATTAATAATATTCTAATTTTGACTACATCAAGAATTTTGAACTGATTGATGTATTGTGGTGAACCCTGTGCATAACGTCTGCAAATAAGGGTGCACAACTAACTACTCTAACTTTGTCACTTTTTATTTCCGCAGGAATAGAATCTGTTATGATCAATTCCTTTAATTGGGAATTCTCAATTTTTTCATAGGCGTTTCCAGATAACAAACCATGTGTGGTAATTGCCCTTACGCTTAATGCGCCTCTCTCCATCATTAAATCTGCAGCCTTGGTCAATGTTCCTGCCGTATCTACCATATCATCTACCAATACAACATTTTTTCCGCTCACATCACCAATCAACTCCATATGTGAAATAACGTTGGCCTTTGCTCTTTGCTTATAGCAAATAACTACATCGCTCCCAAGAGCTTTAGAGTATGCGTATGCTCTTTTGGAACCACCCATATCAGGTGATGCAATTGTCAAATTATCCAGATTCAACTCCTTTAAATAGGGTAAGAACAAAGTTGATGCAAATAAATGATCCACTGGTTTTTCGAAAAAGCCTTGAATTTGATCAGCATGCAAGTCCATTGTGATTATTCGCGTCGCGCCTGCAGTTTCCAACATTTTGGCAATCAATTTTGCGGCAATGGGAACTCTTGGTTTGTCTTTTCTGTCTTGTCTTGCCCATCCAAAATAAGGCATAACAGCTGTAATGTGTCTTGCAGATGCTCTCTTGGCCGCATCTAGCATCAACAACATTTCCATCAAATTTTCTGAACTTGGATTGGTTGATCCTATAATGAAAATACGTGCCCCGCGAACCGACTCTTCAAATGATGGTTGAAATTCACCATCGCTGTATCTTGAAAATTTTACTTTACCTAAATCTGTCCCATAAGCTTTAGCTATTTTTTCAGCTAATGCAGTACTCTGGGTACAGGCAAAAATCTTTGGTTCAGGAACTTGATAAGGCATGTTTAATGTATTGTTCTTCAAATTGTTAAAGTCCTTTTCGACAAAGGAGGTGCAAATTTAGAAATTTATTTGGGTTGCTAAAGGATAAATGTTGTTATTTTTTGGGAGTTAAACGAAAATATTTTATAGTTTTGCAGTCCTATTTTTAACTGCTCGAGTGGCGGAACTGGTAGACGCGCTGGATTCAAAATCCAGTTCCTTTGGAGTGCGGGTTCGATTCCCGCCTCGAGTACTGAAAGAGAAAGCTGAGATATATGTCTCAGCTTTTTTGTTTTGGGCACAACAGATAGTTTTTCCTCAATAATAATGCATCCATTTAAATGCATTCAATTATCGCTTTTTTGAATAATTTTAATTCCTATGAAGGGCCAATTAACGAAGCCACTATAAGAGACCAAAAATAGGATATCAAGACAATAAACTTTTTGATTTGTCAACATGTTTTTACAATTGGCAGGCACAAACCAAGTTAATTTAAATGCAAATAAACCTCAGAGAATTTTATATTATCTTAACATAACACGAACATAAAAGGCATTATATAATCGTGATTCTGCGCTTCTCACAATATTATACAGTTCTCAACTTAAAGCTAAGGTTCTTGATTCTTAAAGTTATGTATTCTTAATCTATATAAAAGAATTTAGCATCTCTTAAACATATTAAAATGAATGATGATATCATGAACGTTTTTTGGAATATATAATAATCAAGGCACAGATGATTACAAGGTTTTTCATTATATATTGTCCAATAATACTGAATCCAAAAGGAGGGTTGTTAAATGCTAAATCCGGAAAGAAGAAAAAGGGTAATAATGTACCTGCCATATGTAAGAACACTAAAGAAATGACTATCCTTGACCTTGATCTAAAGAGAAGGCTGATCCCAATGATCAGCTCCATGATGGCAAGACCCCATAATAATAATTGTTGGTCAATACTATGAAAAACAATGACTGAAAGTGTTTCACCGGCCAATTTTTCTGCCGGACTGAGTCCTGGGAAAAACTTTAGGGCGCCAAACCAAATATAAATTAAACCTATGGAAGACTCCAAAAGGAACATTCCATATTTATTGGTAATGTGTTGAAGCTTGTCATCAAAATGACTGGTCATTTCCTTAATGCTCATCATAATTTATTTATAGTATTATAAACACAGCATATATGCTTCCAATGCTTGCTTTTCTTCTTTGTCCAACTTGGTTTCAAGAACTAGGTTGAAAAACTCAATCGTATCGGCTAAAGTTGGTAATCTGCCATCGTGCAGATATGGTGGAGTATCTTTGATTCCTCGAAGGGGAAAAGTTTTAATTGGACCTTCAGGTCTGCCTTTATAAAATCGCTCTACCTGTAGGTCATGCATATAATCATCAACATATGCAGGACCGTAGTGGCACTGGAAACACTTTCCTTTTCCAAAGAATATTTTCTCGCCCAAAAGTTCCTGTTCGCTGGCTTTTGAGGTTATAAGTTTACCTAAAGGATTAAGTTTTGGAGCAGGAGGGTAATCTAAAATGGCATTAAAATCTCCCATTCTATTTGATACCTCCCGTTTTTGAGATCTCGGACCAATGGCTTGTTGCATACCAGGATCTCCATCAAAATACTCTTCTATTTCAGCAAAATGGTCCATACTTCGTACAGATCGTTTTGAAGCCAATTGCATTAAATTGTAATTTCCTCTCATGGTTGGAGTATCTACACGCAGTCTTGCAAGATTGGGTCTGGCGTCGGGAGCCAGCTCAAAAGCACCGTTGGTATGACCATTTACGTGGCAAGAAAAACATGATACACCAGCACTAGGTGCTTCGGTCACTCTATGTGGTGTATGGTTGAACCATGTGGTTGGAGTAGGCTTCAATAACTCTTTTAAACCTTCCATTTGTTCTGCTGTAATAAGGCCATTGAAAATTTCGAAATAATTACTTAGCGTTACTTCTCTTCCTTTGGTTATATCTCCCATTTCTTTATGGGTAGTCAAAAACATTGGAGGAGGAAATTCAGGCAGATAAGAATCTGGGAAATCATGATCAACATCTATGCGAAGATGTTCTGGGTGTGCCTTATTCCAACTATCTGGGAATACCATGTGAGCAACCGTTTGCAGTGGATGGGCCAAAGGCTTATACGGGAAAAGACCCTTTTCCTTAATTTCCTCAGGGGATATCTCAGACAGTTTTTCGTATGATCCTATACTTTTTGGCAATCTCGCTATGGGTCCGGACATAATTGGTTTTCTTCCGCCTGACATAAATGCACCAGAAATGGTTTTACCACTGAAATTGAACCTGCTGTCCATATATTTATGTACACTCTTCATAAGTTCAGGTTTCTGTTTCCTATGAAATGACAACCAATCATCAAATGGCATGGACAATTCGGGTGAACCAAAAGAACTTTTTCCTCTTCCTGCATATTCCCATATGTTAAAAGGTTGTCTTTCACCATCCTTTAAATCAGGATAAGTTTTTAAACTGTCCACATAGCCACTCCCCAACCCATAATCATTTTCTTGATAGTCATGGATAATTGCACCTGGACTTTGCAACATGTGCAATCTGCCATCGGCTAACTGAAAACCAACTATCCCAAAAAAGATAATTGAAACCAATGCCAATCCTATTTTCTTGCTTTTTTTACTCATTTTATTTAGCGATTACCTATTGATATTTATAGTAATTTTGGATGTAAAATACTAAGTTGGTAAACGTTGATTTAAGGGAAATGATGAACATGAGGTTTCGAGTGACGAAACCCAAAAACTAAATGATAAAAGCGAATGCGTTGTTTGATTGTTGATGATGATCCGTTAATATGTGACCTATTGGAACATTTTTGCTCCAAGGTGGATTTGATAACCGAGGTTACGATTTCCAACTCTGGTTTTGAATCGGTTAACCTAATTGATGGAGGCAACTTTGACTTGGTATTATTGGATTATGACCTGCCAGATATAACGGGAAGACAGATACTTTCTTTGATTAATAAAGAAACTGCTGTGATTATGATTACTTCCAACAAGGATTTTGGCCATGAATCGTATGATTACGATCAAGTTGTTGATTATTTATTGAAACCAATTGAATTTCCTCGTTTTTTTAAAGGGATACAAAAAACTTCGCAAAAAATGTCAGATAGGCCTAATCAAAACGGTCAAATATTTTTAAAAGAGGGGAATGCCATTAGAAAAGTGAAACTTAATCAAATATTATTTATAAAATCAGCGGGTAATTATCTTGAATTTGTATTTGAGGATAAAAAGATATTGACCATTATGACAATGAAGGAGATGGAAAATAAATTACCGTCAAATTTTCAGAGAATCCATCGCTCCTATATTGTAAATATCGAACGGATAGATCAAATTTTAAATGGAGAGGTCGAGATCGAGAATCATGTTATACCGATTAGTTCCACCTTTGAAAACCAGCTAATCCAGAAAATCAATCTACTGAGTTGATCAGGAGTTCATTCCTAAAATAACACTGCATAAATTTTATTTGATTCAATAGAAAATGTAGCATGTTTTGGTCCAATTCGTCAACAAGTTCCGGTAATTCATTTTTGAGTTGTGTTAATTCCAAAGCGTTGATATGGGTAGCGATTTTGTGTTTGATGGCCATCCATTCTTTCTGATTTCTTGAATTCGACACTGCTTTGAACCTTAAAAGGTATTGATCGAACTCACTAAGCAGAATTTCCAGATAGTTTATTATCTTTTGATTGTTATAATCGTATTGTTCGTAGACATTCTTAAGTTGAGGAACATCATATTCATTGGTTCCTATCACTGATATTATCTTATCTGCCAATTGGTCTAGATTTATGGGTTTTTGCAAATGGTCAATTTTCAAATCCCTATAATTTGAAGGGTCAAAAGCAGAGGTGATAATAATGGGAATGTTGTATTTTGAAAATTCATTCTTCACGTAGTCGGTGATAAGCTCGGCCTCCAACATAAGATCGGTGAGCAAGAGGTCAAAACGATTGTTGCTCAACAACTCCAATGCTTGTTTTGCCGAATTTGTCTGGACAACTGAAACGCCTATCGATTCCAGAACATTTCTTACCATGAGCTGTGATGGGGCGTCATCTTCCACATGTAAAACAACATACTTTTGATGGAACTTGGGATACGAAGCAGTGGCATCCAGTTCGGGAGTGGAAGGGGAAGGGGCATCTTTAATGGGCATGGTAAATTTAAAAATTGAACCTTTTTCCAATTCCGAAATCACACTGAGATTTCCGCCAAATAGATCGGATAGCTTTTTTACGATGGACAATCCCAATCCAAATCCATCTATTCTCAATGAATTATCATTTGCGACCCTAAAAAAACGTTCCTTGATTCGGAGCAGGTTTTCAGGGTCAATTCCCTGACCAGTATCTTGGACCTCTATTGTAAGATGTGTTCCTTTTTCTTGAAGCAGATTCGCCAGGATGTCAATTTGCCCCTTTGCAGTATATTTTATGGCATTGATAAGAAGGTTGGTTATTACTTGGTTTAATCGTAATGGATCAATAAGATAGTACCTTTCCATTAATTCATTGGAAACGTTCAAATTGAGTTTCAGCCCTTTCTGTATGGCCTCGTATCTGTAATTTAATACAGTGGCCTGTAATTGTTCGTATATGTTGGTAGGTGTTGAATTAAGGGTGATTTGTCCTTCCATAAGTTTTTGTTGTTCAAGAATATCATGCATCAATCCGTTTAGGTTATAAGTGCTCCTATGCAAAGAATTGATTATAGGAACTTGTGCCGATGACGGTTTGTTTTTTATTAGGAGTTGGGTCAATCCTAAAATAGCATTCAATGGAGTACGAAGCTCGTGACTCATGTTTTGCAAGAATTCATTCTTTTCTGCTACTGCCTTCTTTTCTCGCTTTAAGGATTCTTTGAGCTCAATAACACGGGAGTCTATTTCTTTTCTCATGCTCGAAAATGAACGCGCCAGTATGCCTATTTCATCTTTTCGCTTTTTTAGACTAAATAAACTGCTGTCCGAATCTTTTCCCCTTTCATAATCACTTATGGCCGAGGTTATATGGGTTAATCTCTTGGAAATGATATTGGTGTACATATATATTAAAACCAAAAGAAACAGGCAAAAGATTATTACGATCAAAAATGAATCACGATTGACTTTGGCGACATCAGTTAGTATGGCCTCTTTGCTGGCCGTAGTAATCAGATATATATTATGTATTCCATCAGAATAAGGGAGTTTGTCCAGATAATATAGATGTGGTACATTTTTATTGTCATGAAAGATGCCCTTGGTTTCAGTTTTATTTAAAAATTCACTGGGAATCACATCAAAATCTTTATCTAGAGTAAGATTGGTGCCAAGTTGGGTTCCGAAACTTTTATACCGTTCCTTGGAATATTTGTATTCTCCTACTTGGTTTACCAAAAGATTTTCAATGTCTTGTTTTCCGATTTGGTTCACTTCCTCAAAAAAAGCTGAAACGTCCACATTGATTACCAACAAGGCTTTAAGTAATCCTTTGTTGTTGAGTACTTTTCCAATGGCCCTTAGGGTAGGAATGTGTGGCTCACTTATTTTTCCAAATTCTTCATTTAAGTTGATTTCGGAAAAGTAAAAACCTTCTTCCGCTATTGCCATGGCCTCGCCATAGTACTTCTTGTCACCCTTGAATTGTAGGTTGTCGGATGTAACTTGTTTAATGCGGCCATTAATCTTTTCGTATTTAATGATTTCCTTGCCGTTGTTTTCCGCATCTAACAACCTAATTTGAAAATAATTGGGTTTTTCGCTCAGAACTATGGGAAAAGATTTTTCAAGTATGCCATAATTATCAGGATTGGGATCATTGACATATTCATTGATTGCCGGGTTTTTGGTGATTAGGGCAATATCATTGGAGACTTCGCTCAACATGGAATAAAATGATTTTTTGACCAGATTGGACGCATGAACGATTTGATTTTCGCTATAATTGTAAATGACCTTGGATGCTTTTTGGTTTATAAAATATCCTTGAAGAAATAGGACAAGGACAACTATAGTGGTTAAAATCAAGGCGGATTTTATGACAATCGAGTTCCAAAAAGTCACTTTTTCATTGGGCATAACCATTCTTTTAAATCATCTTCAAATATCGCTAAAAATAGCGACGTCCAATTATAAGAAGATTGGAGGAACAACTTTTTTTTGTGCAATGCTTATTTAGTGTTTCAATTATTAGACTTTTATGTTTTAGTTTTCAAACGACTTGAAATTGGGAAGGATTATAATATAATTGAGTTCCATTTCAAGTACTGAAAAAAGCTTTTCAAGCTAGAAGGCTTTTTGTTGAAAGGCTAGTTTTGTGCTATAAATAGTTAAGGATATTGTAATATTTCATTCTTTATTTGAGTATCTTAGAGTTATTAAAATGTGGGTTTCGATACCTGCAAAATCTAAACACTTTTAACCATTAAAAAATAAAATTATGGGATTATTTTCATTCATTAAAAACGCGGGAAAGAAGATTTTTGGCAAAAAAGAGGAAAAAACAGAAGTTGTTACCCCGATTAGTAAAACTGACTTGCTAAAAGCAGAAGTTGAAAAATTGGGCATCCCTGTTTCCGATTTAAATGTTGAAGTATCGGAAATGGTTACAGTTTCAGGTAGAACCGACACGAATGCCGATCGGGAAAAGATAATTTTGGCCATGGGAAATATTGATAATATTGGGGCCGTGGAGGATAATATAGCAGTAACTAACCCTGAACCAGAAGCAACTTTTCATGTGGTAAAATCAGGTGACACCTTATCCAAAATTTCAAAAGAAGTATATGGTGATCCAATGAAATACAACGTGATTTTTGAAGCAAATCGTCCTATGCTAAAACACCCAGATGAAATTTATCCAGGACAAACACTGAGAATACCTGCAATGTAGATTGCAACGGTATTTTTAAAAGTTTAAAGGCCATTCGTTAGAATGGCCTTTTTTTGGTTAAAATAATTAATAACGGTATTTTTAATATAAATCGAATGCATATGGGCTCAAGAAGGAATTTTATTAAACTTTCAACCTTAGCGGGTGCTGCTATGGTTCTACCTATCGAAGTTCTTGGTTCAAAAACTAGAGGGCTAACCATTGAAATTGGATTAATAGCGGACATTCACCAAGATGTAATGCACGATGGCGAACAACGTTTGCAAGCGTTTTTGGAAGAAGCCTATAAACGTAATCCAGATTTTATCGTTCAAATGGGCGATTTTGTTCTTCCACACGATACTAATAAGAATTTCATGTCTTTATGGGAGAATTATAATGGTGAAAAACATCATGTTTTAGGAAACCATGATATGGACCATGGGTTTACAAAAGAACAAACCATGGCCTTTTGGGGAATGCAAAAAAAATACTATTCATTCGATAAAGAAGGTTTTCACTTTATTGTGTTGGATGGTAATGATCAGAACCCACAACCTTGGTCGGGTTATAAACGTTACATTGGAAAAGAACAACAGAATTGGCTAAAAGCAGATTTGGCAAAAACCAATTTGCCAACCATAGTTTTCAGCCATCAAACATTGGAATTGGAAGATGGTGGGGTGGCCAATTTAAAAGATATTCAGAAAATTCTTGAAGAAGCCAATAAAGCTGCTGGATTTAAAAAGGTAATATGCTCGATAAGCGGGCATCATCACACCGACTTTATGACACAGATCAATGGTATTTATTATGTGCAAATCAATAGTGCCTCGTATAGATGGGTTGGAGGTGATTACAAACACCTGCGTTATAGTAAAGAGGTTGATAAGGCATACGAGTGGATAAAGTACACCATTCCTTATAAAGAGTCATTGTTCACATTTATGACCATAGAAAAAAATCAAATCACAATTGAACCAAGAAAAACAGAATTTGTAGGACCAGGTCCAGAAATGCTGGGTATGCCAACGCAGCATCCCCATGATCCAATTGTACCGACAATTTCTGAGTTTAAAATGAAAATTTAACTAACAAAAAATATAATCTATTTGCCACTTGACCCTAATAGCTTTCATGAATAATTGAAATGAGAAATCGCATGCAATGAAGTAAAGATTTTATTGTTGTTGAATGTAAAAGAAAAAAGTAGTCCACTTCAGAAATAAATCAAATGAATAAAAAACCAGATATTTTTAATGATGTCATAGGGCCTGTAATGCGAGGTCCTTCCAGCTCACATACAGCTGCTTCCTGGCGCATTGCCAATATTTGTTTGGCGTTGCTGAACGAACCACTAAAAAAGGCAATTGTTGATTTTGATAGGAATGGTGCTTGGGCTCCCAACTTTAGAGAACAAGGTACATGCCTTGGTATAGAAGGAGGTTTGTTAGGCCTGGATATGACCGACGACCGTATGAAAAATACGGCACAGATGTTAGTGGACTTGGGTGTTTCAGTTAATTATGAAATTAATTCATTCAAAACTGACCATGTAAACACAGTGCGGTTGAAATTAGAAGGAATACATGGAAATTCGATACGGGTTTTGGCAGTTTCATTAGGAGGAGGGTCTTTCGAAATTCGTAATATCGATGGATTTGATATAAGAATAAATGGAGGTTATTATGAATTACTTCTTTCCATAGAAGACAATAGCGCAAATCTTGAAAAAATTAAAGCATTGTTTTCTGAAAATTCTTTATTGTTTAAATCTACTCAAGAAAATCGCTTGTTGGTTAATTTAAAATTTTCTGATGAAATATCAGCTGATACCTTGAATAAGTTAAGGGGGTTGACAGGGTTTGAAAAACAGATTATCGTCAAGCCTGTTTTGCCTATTATTGAAGGTAATGATGTTGAGGTTCCATTTTCTTCCATTGATTCTTTATTAGAGTATGCTTCTAACGAAGATTATGATTTAGGCGAAATAGGGCTAATTTATGAAAAGTGCCTAAGTGGTCTGCCAGAAACTGATGTAATCGTCAAGATGAAGAATATTGTTGGCATCATTGAGAAAAGTATAGTAAAAGGATTAGCAGGCACTGAATATGAGGATCGCATTTTGCCCCAACAATCACATTTGGTTCAAAAGGCACAGAAAAAAGGCAAGATACTTCCAAATTCCATTATAAATCAAATTGTTGCCAATGTATCAGCGATCATGGAGTCGAAAAGTGCGATGGAAGTTGTTGTCGCCAACCCTACAGCTGGATCATGTGGTGCTGTAGGAGGTGTTTTGAGGGCTGTTGCAGATGAGATTAAGGCTTCTGATGGTGAATTGGTCAAAGCGTATTTTGCCTCTGGAATAATAGGTGCGTATTTTGCTATGGGCCCAGGGTTTTCTGCTGAAGAACATGGTTGTCAAGTAGAATGTGGAGCATCATCTGGTATGGCTGCTGCTGGAATTGTTCAGTTGTTTGGAGGTACGGCAAAACAGGCCATTGATGCAGCGTCCATGGCAATCCAAAATATGATTGGTTTAGTATGCGACCCCATAGCGGATCGTGTTGAAGCACCTTGTTTGGGAAAAAACATTAGTGCAGCTGTCAATGCACTTACTTCGGCTACGATGGCCTGTTCTGGATTTAATGCATTGATTCCTTTAAATGAGGTTATAGAAACAGTTTCGTCTGTTAGTAGCCAGATGCCAAGTTGTGTAAAGTGCACCGGAAAAGGAGGTCTTGCCATTACAAAAACTGCTTGTGATTTAAAAGAAAAACTTAAGTCAAAAAGTGCACCGGCGACTTCCTAAAACACAAATATTAATTACCCCACCTAACCTGGTTAAACTAGATATCAATCTTTACCTTTTAGAGCCGATTTGAACATCACTATAGAAGTGTAGATGACTACCACTATTACGACCCACCGGAGTGTGCCAAGTGGTAGAGACTTTACAAGAAATGCAGCAAGTAAGACCGCGATAATACCTGGAATTGCCATAGCCACGGCCGCTTTTCTATTGTAAGCTCCTACTTTTATAAATTTTGCCGATGCTGGAGGCATAAGAAAAGCACAGGAACCCATCATAATTGGAAATGCGACTATTGGGGACATACCCAAGGCATAGATAAGTGCCATGCAAGGTGCGTACAACCCTATCCCTACGGTCATGAATGCTCCAAGAATAAAATTGGCCCCGACTGCCACTGCTAATTTCCAACCACTTAGACCAATAGCCTCCCCGCCTCCCTGTATCCAGTCCATTTGTCCAGATAGCATAAAAAATGCTGTTACCAACAGAGCAAAGCCCATAGTCATCTGAATTTTCCTTACTGCTAATTTGGCAACTATTCCTGCACCAAGTACAGCACCTCCGGCCGCCGATAAAAGCATGGTCAATAAAGTAATGGGCTCTACCTCAACAATTCGAATGAATATTAGGGCCTGAATTAAAACAGGAATAGTATTGGCCACATTCAATGTTCCTGGCAATACCCTGTCTTCTGTCTGTTTTGTGAATTTTAGCATGGCAGTTTGAGGGGCGAAAGCACCAATTCCGAGTACGTCGAAAAAATTTACCACAAAACCGATCAATGCTGTTTTTACAACACTGACATTTTCTAAAACGTTAAGATGTTTGATAAAGTCCTTACCTAATACATAAATGAAAAACAAGGATAGAATAACAAGGGCAATCCAAATGGCTACGGTCATGATAGAAAGGTTTTATAAAAAACAGCTATTGACAAATTCAGTCTGCTTATTCTGAAAATATACTGTCATTCTATTGGCCCTGGGGGTAAATTCAGTTTTAAATAATTGAACATTGTCATTCGCAAATGAAGCGAAGTATTTTCTCCTTCGTTTATGCTGTGTGATCTCATGGGATAATCGATCATGGTAAAGTACTTATTTTGCTTAATCAGTTCGTTGACTAACATTTGACAGCTTTGATAGTGGCAATTATCATCTCCAGAGCCATGAATTAAAAGTAAATTTCCTTCGAGATTCTTAGCATGCGTTATAGGGCTGCCATCCCGATATCCCACCTCATTGTTTTTTGGTAGTCCCATGTAACGTTCCTGATAAATATTGTCGTATAGTTTTTGATCGCTAATGAAAGCTATTGCAATCCCTGTTTTATAGATTTCTGGATATCTGAACATACAATTTAAGGTATTTGAGCCTCCACCACTCCACCCCCAAATACCTATTCGCTCTTTGTCAACAAAATCCCACTCCATGATTTTTTGTGCGCAGGCGGCCTGGTCCTGAGGAGCAATAATCCCAATTTTTTTGTAGACACTTTTTCTCCATTCCCTACCACGAGGGGTTTTGGTTCCCCGATTATCTATACTAATCACAAGATATCCTTCTTGTGCCAATAATTCATGCCATAAATCTCCGCCCCAATTATCACGTACGGTCGCGCTGGCAGGTTCTCCATAAACATAGAACATGATCGGGTATTTTTTTTCAGGATTAAAATTGTTCGGTTTGATCATCCAAGCATCGAATTCGAGTCCTTCATCCGTTTTTATTTTAAAGAATTCTTTCTTGGAGATGGAGTATTTTGTCAACCTATCCTGTAGCTCTTTATTATCTTCCAATACCCTTAATGCCTTATGATCTGGAAGTGAGATTACCTCATAACGTCGCGGCGTCTTGTGGTTTGAAAAAGTGTGGATTGCATATTTGCTATCTGCTGAGATGATGTAAGAATGTTGCCCGGTTTGATTCTGCGGTGAAAGGCGTTCCGGTTTCCCTTTTCCACTCAACTTGCTTCTATATAAATAACGTTGTGTTGCATTTTCTGGGGACGCAATGTAGTAGGCGTACCCTTTTTTCCGATCAATGTTCAAAAGTTCTATTACTTCAAAATCTCCTGATGTAATTGGAGTCATTAGACCGTTGTCAGGAGACACCCGGTTAAGATGTAACCATCCGGTATTGTCGCTCAGCCAAGTAAATTCTTTTCCATTATTAAGCCAAGTAAGATTATCATAAACGTCAAGCCATGTTTCTACCTTCTCCGTATATACAACTTTTGATTCCCCATTGGCCGCATTGGAAAAAAATACTCTATTCGTATTCTGTTCTCGGTTAAGTTGTTGAATAATCAATTCATCCGAGGAATTCGCCCATTCCATCCGAGCTAGGTAATTATTCCTAGGATTACCTGGGATACTCATCCAAGTGATGTGCTTATCTTCCAATCGTATGGAGCCAATTTTGGCCGATGAATTGTCCGTACCTACTTTTGGGTAGGGTAGGGGGATTATTTTTGGATATATCGAATCGATATTATTGGCCAGATAAAAAGTACCCATTCCTTTCGTGTCCATTTGCCAAAAAGAGATTTGCGAGCTATCCGGACTCCATCTAAATCCATCACGGCAACTTAACTCTTCCTCATAGACCCAATCGAACGTGCCATTGATGATTTCTGTATTTCCATCAGTGGTTAGTTGGTCAACCTCTCCAGTTTCCAGAATTTGGGTATAAATATTGTTTTTGTAGACAAATCCCACCTTTTTGGCATTTGGCGAAAATTTGGCAAACATTAAACGAGCAGGTTCCATAGAATCTCCTATTTGGCTCAATTTTCCATTTTTTAAATCTAGTACCCAATAATCCCCTCTCGTATGATAACGCCAAACTTTACGAGTATTTGTAAAAATCAACAATTTGGTATTATCTTCAGACCATGAATAATCCTTAATAATAAGAGGAGCGGGTTTCCCTGAAGGAATTAATTTCCTGGCCGATACCAAAACATCTCTTTTGCCGGTTTTTGCATTATACATAACAATGTCGTTACCTCCTATGTCAGGATTAACTTCCAAAGCCGAATATCCATCATTGTTTTTTAGCCACCTTACCGTATTAATTCCCTTGGGACGAAATACATTATCTTTATATAGGTCTTCAAGTGTTAATTTCAATGGAGTCCCCTCTTGTGCTAAGTTTATACTAAAGATTCCAGATAATAGGGCAATCCCCAATGTGAGAACAAGTGACTTTTTCATATCAATAAATTCAATTGTTTAATACTAGTTAATCCAACGACGCTTTTTTCCATTTCTTGAAGGTATTTTATGGATAGTTTTAATTTAAGGGATTCACTCACAATGGTGAGTTTTGTTTTCTAATTGTACTGACATTGAGGTGACGACTCTTGTCTAAAAATAGGAAATAAAAAGAGCGAGACATTTGTATTGTCTTTATTTATTTTTATTAGTGCTTTTCGCGAGTTCTATTTTGAACAGGTGAAAGGCCAGTAGAGGGGTCAGAACGTAATTAGTACATACTGATTTGCAAAACAATTAAACCGTATTTTTAATACAAAATGAATTCATTATGGGCACACGAAGAAATTTTATTGAAAAACTTACGGTTTCAGCAGTTGGCATTCCAATATTATATGGTCCAACAAGTCTTTTTGCGGCTTGTGAAGAATCCTATGTAGGCCCAGTTTTAAGAGTGGCCATTATGGGGCTGGGCGGTTATGCCACTCGAGTGGCAAAAGCTATGATTGATTGTAATCGGGCCAAATTGGTAGGAGTAATCAGTGGAACCCCGTCAAAAGTGGTTGTTTGGCGTAAAAAGTATAATATTCCTCAAAAGAACTGTTACAATTATGAAGATTTCGATAATATAAAGAACAACTCCGATATAGATGCAGTTTATATAATTACACCAAATGGACTTCATTGCGAGCAAGCTGTGCGCATTGCCAAAGCTGGCAAACATGTAATTTGTGAAAAACCCATGGCCATCAATGCTGAGGAAGGCGAGCGCATGGTAAACGCCTGTAAAGAGGCCAATGTAAAGTTGTTTGTCGGTTACCGAATGCATTTTGAGCCAAAAACTGTTGAGGTTATCAAAATGCGGAAAGAAGGTAAATTTGGGCAACCCAAATTCTTTCAGGGGCAATCAGGTTTTGTAATTGGTAATCCTGGTCAATGGCGATTGAACAAAGAATTGGCAGGTGGTGGTGCTATGATGGATATTGGTATTTACTCCATCAATGGTGCACGTTATATACTTGGCGAAGAACCAGTTTGGGTCACTGCGCAGGAGACCAAAACTGATCCGGTCAAATTTAAAGAGGGCGTTGATGAGACCATACAGTTTCAAATGGGTTTTCCCAGTGGTGCAGTGGCATCTTGTTTGTCGACCTATGCGATGAACCATTTGGATCATTTTTATATGACGGGTACTGAAGGATGGGTAGAGATGCAACCATCAACTGGGTATGGGCCAATTAAAGGTCGAACCCATAAAGGGGAATTGAATCAACCTCATCTTACTCATCAGACATTACAAATGGATGGAATGGCTCAGCTCATTTTTGAGGGAAAAGAACCAATTGTTCCAGTGGATGGAAAAGAAGGCCTTAAAGACTTGAAAATAATCGATGCGATTTACTTGGCAGTAAAGACTGGTGAAAAAGTAATTTTATAACTAAAGCCTACTTCTTAACACTGATTAAAACTGCTTCGCAGCTTTTTAAATCAGAGTTTAGGATTATATTCTCAGAAGTTTTTCCATCAGAGATTTCAACGGAAACAGTGTTAGGGGCATATTCCCCTAAGTTATGGGCATAAAGAAAAAGGTCATTCTTTTTTGAAGGATCCAATGTTATTTCAATTGGTTTTTTTTGGTAGGTCAGTAGATGTTTTGAAATTACAGTAAGCCCATTAAGATAAATGGAAACGATATCGCCATCTTGTCTTCCATGATCCCAAATACTGACTTTTATTTTTTCCTTGTTAAATACCAACTCTTTTACATAAGTAATGTTACGACCGTCGAATTGCATTCTTTCTGGAGCTATTTCAACTTTTTTTGATGCTACTTCAACTTTATTGGGTACGGTTAGAATATTTTTGGATGTTTTTTTTACCCGTTTTGGTGTTTTGGTTTTTTTAGGCGCTTTAGTTTTGGCTGTATTGGAGTTAGTGGCATTCAATAATCTTGCTCTTTCCTTTCTAGCGTCTGACTCTTTATTTCGGATTGAAAAATATGGCGTTGCGAATTTGGCAATTTGAAATTTATCATCGGGGAACAATTCTATCCCAACAACTTGATAATTGTCGCCTGAACTAATATTCTTTGCCAAAAGAATTCCGCTGGCCCTCCCGGTATTCTTAAATGTCCCCAGTTCTTGTACTACCATGTCATCCTTGGCAAGAAAAAAACGTATTGATTTTGAATTGCCAATATTCATGGTATTCCATTCCAATTCGGCTGGATCAGGAATCGCCCAAATAGTTTTACTATCTGGTGATGTTATTCCAATAGATGATTTTAAGGGAGCCGATTCATTGAATTGTTCAATGCTTTTGAGATTACTCTTTTGAATTAGGGAATTATAGGAATTAACAAATTCATTATTTGATGATGCAAAATTAAATCCATAGGAGTGTCCTTGTGTCAATTGGCACAATATTACACAACAAAGAATAAAAATAGTTCTCATAATTAAATACAAATGCACTAACGATTGGCTCTTATTTGGTGGCAAGGACCATGCCAATCCCTATTATAACGATGATTCGAACTAAATATTTGGTAATACTCCGATTTGTTTAAGAGTTTAATATCCGTTGCTGATTTCTTTGTAAATTTAGTAATCGTAATTTTCAAAGAATAAGTGTTTATTAAAGAGGTTAAATAGTAATAAAACAACATGGCCCAAAAATTATTTTTTATTACTCTATTCCTGTCTATTATTATATTTTCCTGTAAAGAAAAGATTGCTGAAAAAGATACGAGAAGTATGATTAAACAGGTTGATTCAACACTTACATATACTTCGTACACGGAGAATCCCTATGATCGAGTTGTCTCTAGAGCAACTTATAAAAATAAATTATATGGCTTTTGGTTAGGACAATGTATTGCCAATTGGACAGGTTTGGTTACCGAGATGGATAAAATCGGAATCCCTACCAAAGATGGGAATGGAGCAGGATTTTACACACGCAAAGACTGGGGGCTGCCGGATCAACCCAATATATGGGGATCTAGTGATTTATCCCCAACGATAGATTTTTTATTTGCAGCTCAAGATAGTGTTTGGGGAGCCGATGATGATACTGATATTGAATACATCTATCAAAACCTATTATACAATAATAGAACCAGTATGCTGACAGGGGAACAAATTAGGGAAGGCTGGTTAAAACATATAAAAAAGGAGGAAGAGAATTTTCTTTGGGTTTCCAATCAAACCGCATTGAATCTTATGATTGATGGTATAGTACCACCGATGACTAGTGAACCTACAATGAATCCTGATTTTGAAATGATCGATGCGCAATTGACCACTGAAATTTTTGGTTTTTTTGCGCCTACTCGACCCGATGTGGCTTTGAAGATGGCACATTTGCCAATACAGACTGTTGCTAGGAAAAATGCAGAATGGATATCGGAATTCAATGTGATCATGTATTCCCTTGCGCCGTTGGCGGATGAGAATAAATCAACTAAGGATAATTTGTTGTGGATGGCTACTGAAGCACGTAAAAGACTTCCCAATGATTCGTATTCGGCAAAAATGTACGATTTTACCCTAGATAAATATCAGACAGGGGCAACTTGGGAAGAGGCTAGGGATGCACTCCATGAAAAATACCAAATCAATCAGGAAGATGGGTACCTGTGGGCCACCAAAGATAAAGTTTGTAACGGTTGCTTTGCAGCCGGCATCAATTTTGGGGCAAGTATCGTTAGTTTGTTATACGGTGAAGGCGATATTAAGGAAACAATTAAAATTGGAGCCTTGGCCGGTTGGGATTCTGATAATCCTACAGCAACATGGGGTGGACTTTTAGGCTTTATGCTTGGTAAAGAGGGTGTAGAAAAGGCTTTTGACAGGAAATTTGCAAATAAGTTCAACATTCATAGAACCCGTGTTAGTTTTCCTAATAATGGCATCGATACTTTCGAGAATATGGCAAAGATGGGTGTTTATGTGATTGACAGAGTGGTACAAGAACAAATGAACGGAGGGGTCAATCTTGAGAAAGATGTTTGGTATATACCCGATGTAGGTTATGATATAGTACCCGGCCAATAAGTTAATCATCCCTTTTTTTTCTTCAAAAAAATACCTTTCAACAGATTTTAATTCCCTTGAACTAATATTTGGCCCTATAACTAGGGGTTAGCATGGCCTTTGTTGTTTAAGTAATATAAAATATATTGATTATGAAGACAGCATTACTTATTAAGGAGATTTATTTAGAAGGATTTAAAAATTTAGGACATTTGATTATAAAAGGTTATTTCAAAGCTTTTGCTTGGTTCAGTTTTGTACTGTTCTTTGTTGTACTGTATGCCTTTATTTATAGGGTGTTTACTGGATTTGCTTTTGACTAAGCTAAAAAATGCTTAAAATATATATTTGGATATAATCCAAATAATAGGAAATATTCCATATATTAGCTATCCTTTTTTGGGTAGCAAATAGAATCAATAGCTATCCTAAAAGTGGGATAGCTATGAACAAAACCATACTTCATTTAGATTTAGATACTTTTTTTGTATCCGTAGAACGACTCTTGAATACAGAGCTGCAAAATCGTCCTTTGCTAGTAGGGGGCATTAGTGATCGCGGTGTGGTAGCTGCCTGTAGTTATGAGACCCGTGGTTTTGGGGTACATTCTGGTATGCCAATGAAAATGGCACGGGAATTATGCCCAGAAGCTGAGGTTATCAAAGGTAATGCGGGGACCTATAGTAAACACTCTGACCTGGTTACTGA
Organism: Maribacter sp. HTCC2170; assembly: GCF_000153165.2. NCBI lineage: Bacteria > Pseudomonadati > Bacteroidota > Flavobacteriia > Flavobacteriales > Flavobacteriaceae > Maribacter > Maribacter sp. HTCC2170. The sequence continues at coordinate 1,186,854 of NC_014472.1, read as the reverse complement.
GATCATCAAGGATCAGGTGCCACTTTTCGAAAAATCAAGTATCGATGAGTTCTATGCGGATCTTACAGGAATGGACCGTTTTTTTGGTTCCTATAAATATGCTTCAGAATTAAGGCAGCGGATAATAAAAGAGACCGGATTGCCTATTTCATTTGGACTTTCAGTCAATAAAGTGGTGTCTAAAGTAGCCACGAATGAAGCCAAGCCCAATAATCAATTAAAAATTGATTATGGTTTGGAAAAGCCTTTCTTGGCACCCTTGTCCATTAAAAAAATACCCATGGTGGGTGATAAGACCTACCAAACACTCCGTAATTTAGGTTTGCGACAGGTGCGTACAGTCCAAGAAATGCCTATGGGCGTTATGCAACGTGTACTTGGCAAGAACGGTATTGTTATCTGGAAACGGGCCAATGGAATGGATAATACCCCAGTGATTCCGTTTTGGGAACGCAAGTCCATTTCCACCGAACGTACTTTTGATAAGGATACTATTGATGTGGTAAAACTACGGGGCATTCTTTTGGCAATGACCGAGAATCTTGCCTTTCAATTACGAAAGGGCGAAAAATTGACAGCCTGTATCGCTGTTAAGATCCGGTATTCCGATTTCAATACCTATACCAAACAAATGCGCATTCCGTATACCAGCGCAGACCATATTTTGATTCCAAAAATCCTGGAACTGTTCAAAAAACTTTATAACAGGAGGCTATTGGTTCGGTTAATAGGCATTCGGTTCAGTCATTTGGTTTCCGGCAACTATCAGATTAATCTTTTTGAAGATACTGAAGAGGTGTTGAACTTATACGCGGCGATGGACCATATTAGAAATCGGTATGGTGACAAAAGCGTGGTACGGGCCTCCGCCATGGGAAAAAATACCATAGGCCGAATGCATAACCCGTTCAACGGGCAACCGCCAATTGTACTGGCGCATCGGAAACAGTAATATGGTTGTTGGGGGGTAGTTATTCGTTGTCGGTGAAGAACAAATTACTATCAACTGACAACTATCAACAAGCAACCATTTGTATTTAAACTGTCACACATATTATAGTCTTCGTTACGGAACCATTTCCGAAAATGAACTCTTGCGCTTGGCCAAGGAAAACCATGTGACCCAATTGGTGCTTACCGATATCAATAACACCTCTGCCGGGCTTAACTTTGTCAGAAGAGCTCCTGAATATGATGTGCGGCCAATATTGGGGATTGATTTTAGAAATGGCGTTGATCAATGTTATGTGGGTATTGCAAAAAACAATGAAGGGTATTTAGAGTTGAACAATTTTTTGTCAGAGCATCTTCACAAAGAAGAAGACCTGCCCGCTATTGCCCCACGGCTTCAACACACCTGTATTATTTATCCTTTTGAAAAAGTATTGCTCAATAATCAAGTCTCTTTTGCCGATAATGAATATATCGGCATTTCAATTTCCGACTTACGACGTTTGCCTTTTTCCAGATTATCAAAACTGGAGGATAAACTGGTTGTGCAACAGCCGGTCACTTTTCGTACTAAGGGCGATTTTAATGCCCATCGGTTATTGCGGGCCATTGATAAGAATATGTTGCTCAGTAAATTGGATAAGACTGAAGAGGCCAAGGAAGATGAAAAAATGTTCCCCATCCAAAATCTTGCAGCGGCTTTTTCGGAGTACTCCTTTATTTTAGAAAATACAGAGAAGTTGATGAATGCCTGTTCCATTCATTTTGATTTTTCAAAGGAGAGACAACCACAGAACCTCAAGACATATAATAAAACAAAAGAAGAAGATGAGACCATGTTGGAAGGACTTTGCCAAAAAGGCCTACCATACCGATATCCGAATGGTGGAGATGGTATAATCCAACGCTTGCAAAAAGAGTTGAAGCTCATTAAGGGGATGGGTTTTGTATCCTATTTTTTAATCAATTGGGATATTGTTTCTTATGCCCAGAAGCAGGGTTTTTTTTATGTAGGCCGGGGTAGTGGAGCCAATAGTATTGTAGCCTATCTGCTACGGATTACTGATGTGGATCCTATGGAACTGGACCTTTATTTTGAACGTTTTATAAATCTTTATCGTGCTAATCCACCCGATTTTGATATTGATTTTTCGCATAGAGATAGGCCTAAAATAACTCAATATATTTTTGATCGCTTTGAGCATGTGGCCCTTTTAGGCACTTATGTCACTTTTAAGGAAAAAGGGGTTGTGCGTGAATTGGGTAAAGTATTCGGACTTCCAAAAAGCGAGATTGATTTTTTATCAGGAGGGAGGTACGATATTTCAAGACTCGATGAGGTTTCACAACTTGTTGTGAAGTACGGCCGCCTGATCAAAAATATGCCCAATTATTTGAGCATACATGCAGGCGGAATCTTGATCAGTGAAAGACCATTGCATTATTTCTCGGCCACTCATCTACCCCCGAAAGGCTTTGCCACTACCATGTTCGATATGGTCATTGCTGAAGATGTTGGTCTCTATAAATTTGATATTCTAGGGCAAAGGGGTTTGGCAAAAATCAAAGAGACCATGGATATTTTGGAGCATACCCGCCCTGATGATTTTTCAAAAATCGACATTCATAATATCAATAAGTTCAAGGAAGACCCCAATGTCAATAACTTAATCAAGACGGCACAATGCATGGGTTGTTTTTATGTGGAATCCCCTGCCATGCGAATGTTGCTCAAAAAATTGGAGGTAGATAATTACCTTGGTCTGGTCGCGGCCAGTTCTATTATACGCCCAGGAGTTTCTAAAAGTGGAATGATGCGTGAATATATTCTTCGCCACCGAAATCCTGGTAGGGACAAAGAAAAAGGTCATCCCGTTATGCTGGATATCATGCCTGAAACCTATGGAGTAATGGTATATCAAGAAGATGTGATCAAAGTGGCTCACCATTTTGCAGGTCTTGATCTGGGTGAGGCCGATGTGCTGCGCCGTGGTATGAGCGGAAAATTTAGATCACGAGAAGAGTTTCAAAAAGTACGGGAAAAATTTATAGAGAACTGCAGAAAAAAAGGAGAGGATGATAAAATCATTTTTGAGGTATGGGGACAGATTGCCAGTTTTGCAGGTTATGCTTTTGCCAAGGGGCACTCCGCATCATATGCTGTAGAGAGTTATCAAACACTTTTTTTGCGCGCCTATTATCCGTTGGAATATATGGTGGCCGTACTTAACAATGGAGGCGGATTTTACCGTCCAGAATTTTATGTGCACGAGGCGCGTATGCTGGGGGCGACCATTCATTCACCTTGTGTCAATAGAAGCCTTAATCGCAATGTAATCTATGGGAAGGGTATTTTTCTGGGTTTTGGTTATTTAAGGGAATTGGAACATCGGGTCGCCGAACGAATTCTAAAAGATAGAAAGGTAAATGGGGCCTATGGATCTCTGGAAGATTTTCTCGATCGGGTATTTATTTCCATAGAACAAGCAAGTATTCTTATTCGAATCGATGCTTTTCGATTTACAGGAGTGAACAAGCACCAATTATTGTGGAAAGCCCATTTGTTCCTAAACAAGAACGTAAAAATTGACCACCCCAAACTGTTCCCGCCCAAGCATCAAGATTTTAAGATTCCCCAATTATATACCACAGACCTTGAAATGGCATTTACCCAGTTGGAATTGTTGGGATTTTGTCTATGCAGTCCGTTTGAGTTGTTGGTAGAACCCCCAAAAAACAATCGATGTGTTAAGGATTTAGAACGCCACCTGAATCGGCATATAGATATTTATGGTTATTTGGTCACGGTGAAGAAGACCAGTACCCATAATGGCAAGCAAATGTATTTTGCGACTTTTGTGGATCAGCAGGGCGAGGTGTTTGATACAGTGCTTTTTCCACCAGTGGCGGCCAAATATTATTTTAGGGGTAGGGGCGTGTACCGTTTCTATGGTAAGGTGGTGAGCGAGTTCGGTTTTTTGAGTATCGAGGTCATCAAAATGTTGAAACAGGATTATGTGCAAGACCCCCGCTATGCAGATATGAAGATGGCGAACAAGGTGTTTAAGGAGAAAGAAGCCAAAAAGACCAGTGCAAATTAGAGGTTAGCGAAGTATAGTTTAGTGGCTTCTTAAATAAGGTCGACCAACAGGGCGTAAATCATAGGCTTATACCAATTACTGTCTATACGGGACAGATGGTTCGAATAAAAAGCGAAAGACAGCTAATAAAGCAATAAAAGGAGATTATTTAGAGTTCAGTAATAACAAATTAGATAAAATGGGAACGAAAACTATTTTAATACTGTTACTCATATCAATATCGACAACATCTTGCTCAAAAGATAATGATGAAATCGGTGAGCAAATATCATATCCTTTGTTTGGTCCTGAAATAGATGTAAGTATTAATGGTTTAACACATGATGCCATGGAACCATTTATATCACCAGATGGCAATTATTTGTTTTTCAATAATATAAATGATGGGGTTGATACCAAATTGTTTTACGCAACCAAGATAAACGATTCAACTTTTACTTCGGTTACGGAATTGACAGGGACAACCCAAACAGCAGAATTTCATTTAGATGCGGTAGCTGATATAGATTCAAGCAGTAATTTTTATTGGACATCAACTAGAGATTATCCTGCGGAATTGGATAATCTTTTTAATGGAGTATTTGATTCAGGAAATGTTACCAATATTCAAAGGGTTCGAGGCGATTTTAATATGAATATTCCAGGTTGGTTGATTATGGATCACGGAATAAGTTTGGATGGGCAATTTCTATATTTTAACAATGCAAGATTTGATGATCAAAATTGCACAGGCCCTTGTGAAACCCAATTAGGGATTGCTAAAAAGGTCGATGCCACTACATTTAATACACTTCCAAATTCAACAACAATATTAGAGAATATAAATGATGACGACTTTGTTTATTATGCGCCCTGTATTAGTAGTGACAATTTAGAATTGTACTATACTAGATATTTAAATGGCCCTATTACTGCAAGCACGACTTTTGAGATTTGTGTTGCAGTGAGAAGTAATGCCACAGACACCTTTTCTATTCCTAAGGTTTTGTTTTCAGAAACCATTTCTGACTTAATAGAAGCCCCAACTTTAACGACTGATAAGAATATTATCTATTACCATAAAAAAATTCCTGGGTCACATAAAATAGTTATGAGATATCGCAAGTCGTGATTGCGCAATGGAAATATTGATAGCCTAAGATTACTATAACATTTTTCAACCCTAACGTGAAGTATTATACCCTATTTTTGAAGAACCAAAACCAATCAAAAATGAGTATTGAAACCAACCTTAAAAAACCAAGGATTGAAGTTGTCGATAGTCTTCGTGGCTTTGCCATTATGGCCATAATGCTAATACACAGTATTGAACATTTCAATTTTTATGTTTTTCCTGACCCTAGTACCCAACCAGCTTGGTTAAATTCCATAGATAAAGGGATTTGGGATACGCTGTTCTTACTTGTTGGCGGCAAGGGATACGCTATTTTTGCCCTATTGTTCGGTTTTACCTTTAGTCTCATGTATGCAAAACAACAGGCGAAAGAAGTAGATTTTGGACCTCGTTTTTTATGGCGGATGCTCCTATTGGTATGTTTTGCTTTGTTCAACGGCCTATTTTTTCCAGGAGAGGTATTGATGATGTACGCATTAGTGGGAGTAGTCCTGTTTTTGGTTCGAAAGTTTAACAATACATGGTTATTGGTTGCCGCTTTGTTACTCTTGTTGCAACCCATAGAATGGGCCAGGTATATTTATTACTTGTTCAACAATGATTATCTGGTGCAACCCTCTGGGCAGGGTCCCTATTGGAATCTTTTAAAAGAGGCCCAATTGGGGGATTCATTTATAAACCAAGTAAAGGCAAATACCCTATACGGGCATAAAGTGTCACTCATGTGGGCTTATGGTGTTGGTAGGTTGGTGCAAACAGCGGGCCTGTTTGTGATTGGTTATTGGTTGGGTAAAAAGAAGCTTTTTGTTGATAGTGAAAAGAGCAATAAGTTTTGGAAACGAACCTTAATTATAGGAGCCACGGTTTTTATTCCGTTGTTTCTGTTGGAGAAAAACTTTGCTGAGCTTACCGATGTCAAGATACATGCACAGACCCTGCTAAAAGTAGTTGATATGTATGGGAATTTAGCACTTACCGCGGTATTGGTGGCCTCCTTTATATTACTTTATAAAACCAATATTTTCAGAAAAATTGCAGGCGGGCTCCGTTATTGTGGACGCATGAGCCTTACTGCCTATGTGTTGCAATCAATAATCGGTGGTTTTGTGTTTTTTGGCTATGGTATGGGTCTTGGTCCTAAGTTGTTGCACACCAAAAGTCTGGCTATCGGCATTGTCTTATTCGCAGGATTATTTTATTTCTGTAAGTGGTGGATCAATACATACGGACAAGGGCCTTTGGAAAAATTGTGGCATAGACTCACATGGATTGATTTTTCAGGGAAGAACAAGGAATAGATAGGGATGTATTTATTCAGAACTGAGTCGTTCTCGTTCAATTTTATCAATATCACGTTGATTATCCTCTAGTCTGAAATTGCCAAAATTCAGGGTAAGACCAAGCCGTACATATTGCGTTTCTGGTCTTGCAAAATAATTGTTATCCTGGTTCAGGTATTTGGAGGTTATACGGCTATTGGCCTTGTTTAGAAGGTCATTTAATTGTAAACTCAATAGCGCTCTATTTTTCCAAAGAGTTTTCCTTAACCCCACGGTAAGGTTTGTGGTTTCTTCCATCTTATATGAACCTTCCAAAAAGCCTGATAAATAGGTAACCCCAAATTCTCCTTTGAAGGTACCGTCTTTGGATAGATTTAGATAATTGGTAAAATCTATATAACCACCATTAACCTTATTGGTCACATCTTGGTTATTACTTTCTAGGGCAACAAAGGTTTCGTCTTCATGAAAAATGGAAATATAACTATATAAATACCACCAATCGGTTACTGTTTTTCCATAATTGAAATCAAATCCATAGGAGGTGCTTTCCAAAACATTTTGGGTAATATCGCGCAATACAAGGTTTTCGTTATCTTGAAAGGCAAGTGTAGAAATGTAATTCCCGTTGTCCCTATAATACAGGTCAAATGACATTTCATTGTTTAGAGTATAATTTAAATTGAAGTTATGGCTAAAACTTGGAAGTAGGTTCGGGTTTCCCTCAGAAAAGTTATTCTCATTAATGTAAAACCTGAAAGGGTTAAGGTCCTCATACCTAGGTCTTGTCAATTTTCGCGAATAGTCGAATGATAGACTGTGGTTTTTATGCGGAGAATATAAAAGGTGTAAGGTCGGAAAGAGTTCAAAATAATTTAAATCGTTGATTTCTGAAAGTGAAGTGGAATAACCAGAACTTTTGGTGTGTTCAGCCCGAAGACCAGTTTTTAGGCTGAATTTTTCCCACTCCTTGGCCAAGCTAAAATAACCTGCGTATACTTCTTCATCATATAAATAATTATCGGACTGGTTAGGGATAAATATCTGTGTATTGGTTGTAGCGTCAAAATAGTCAATGCCACTATTTGATTTAATGAACGATCCCTTTAGCCCTGTTTCAAAATCAACGGTTCCAGCAGTAGAAATATCCAATTGGGCCGTATAGATATCTATATCCTGATTGGCATTTGTAAAGAACCCATAAGTTCTTAAAAATTGGGAATTACGATCGAAATAATTTGATCGTGCATCTTGGGTATTTTCAAAATCATATTTTGTGTAATGCCCATTTAATTGCAAGTTTCCTTTTGTTTTGAAATTATGTTTATAGGTAATATCTGCTGAAAAATTATTTTTATCCTCTATAAGATTACTTTGTGTAAGAAATGTAGAATCAAGAATGTATTGTGCATTTCGCATTTCAGTAAACTGCTCATTGTTAAAACTTTTATTTGGCGAAACCAATGCGGTTGTTGTCAAACTAATTTCGTTTCTACGGTCGATGATGTAGTCCATATTAAGCTGTGCCGTATGGGTTTTTGCTCGGGTTGTTTTGTTAAAATCTGTTTTCCATTTCGAAAAAATACCAGTAGAGTTAATAAAATTGGTTTCACTTGCTGTACTCTTAAAGTCTTTACGTGGACCATATGAATAAGAAGCAAAAAGATTCAATTTTTTGGTTTTGTAAAAGTGAGATGAACCTATAGTATATTTAGGAAAAACAGACTGGGTATAAGTACTGTTGATGTTGCCTTTGTAGCCCAGCGAAATATTTTTGGTTGTTACTATATTGAGGACTGGGCCTCCTTCAGCATCATACCTAGCGGGCGGGTTACCTATTACCTCGACCAATTTTATATGGTCTGCCGGATAATTTTCCAATAAATCATGTATTTCTTGTGAAGACAATTGAACCTTTCTGTCGTTTATATAAACTGTAGCAGATTGGTTTCGTACTTGAAGTTCTTCTCCTGTAGCAATTACCCCTGGGGTCCGTTTGAGCACATCCCATGAACTGCCCTGTGTAACCACTGTATTCTCAACATTGAACACCAAACGATCAGCTTTGCGTTCAATCAAAGGCTTAATGGAAGCTACTATTACCTCATCCAAACTTTCAACGTTGTGGCCAATGATGATAGTACCCATGACTATATCCTTAGAAACATCAATTGCGACAAACTTGGAGAATTTCCTTATATAACTTGCATTGATTAGATAAACCTTGGGTTCAAGATTTAGCATTGTGAAAAGACCATTTTCATCTGCTGAAACACCTTTTATCAATGTTGAGTCTGCGACTTGAAACAACGAAATAGTAGCAAAGGGAATAGGCTGGTTATCACCATCCTTAACGGTCCCAGACACCGTAAAACCTTGCGCGCTCAACGGTATTACATTGGCAAACGAAACTACCAAAAGAAGATAGACGTATTTCACTGAAAATTTGGGTTAGAGCTCTAATCTAACAAAAAAACACCGTTTTCTTAACAAACAGGATAAACTTTATTGATTCTGCAAACATGCCAAAGACCTTTATTTAGATTTTGTGCCTTAACTGGGTGTAGTTTTTCGGCCCTATATTTGCAACAATGCCTTACAAACTTAAAAACAAGAACTTAGAAATTCATATAGATCTTCCTGGAGAAGGTTATAGTTTTTCAAGATTCGATTGGACAGGAAAAATCACTCAGGTGAAGTTCCATAGTATTCCCTTATCGATTTCTGAAAGACTCGACAGGGTTAATGATACAGTTTTTGGCAAAGGCTTCTACAATGAATTCGGTATTGATTCGGCGTTGGGTTATAACGATATTGAAATAGGAGGTTGGTTTCACAAGATTGGTATTGGTTTATTACAAAAAGAAGAAGAGGGATATTTTTTCCATAAAAAGCATACAATCAAACCCGCTGCATTTGAAGTAATATCAACACGAAATACAATCAAGATCAGCTGCATATCAGAAAATGTAAATGGCTATGCGTATGTGCTAAAGAAAAATATTATACTTAATGAAAGCGGTTTTAAAATAAAATATCATTTAGAAAATAGGGGTGAAAAGGATATTCACACCAATGAATATGTCCACAATTTTATGGCCATTAACAATGAACCCATTGGGAGTGATTATAAATTGAAATTTCCTTTTCAATTAAAACCTGCACTTTTTGACGAAATGGTCAATAAAGAAAGGCAGGTTAGTCTTGGTTCTAATGATTTCAGTTTTAAGGGTACACCCAACGAACAATTCTTTTTTAAGTTTCTTTCTGGTAGTGAAGAAGTTGATGCATCATGGGAACTATTGAATCATAAGCATAAGATTGGAGTAAGTGAAAAAGGTAGTTTTAAAACCAACAAAGTGAATCTTTGGGGTTGGAAGCATGTTGTTAGTCCAGAGTTGTTTATTGATATTTTTATTAAGCCAGGCCAATCAAAAGAGTGGTCAAGAGTATTCGAAGTGTATAAACTAAATGAAGTTCATGGACTCCAATGATTATTTGTAGCAAAAAATGAGGTGAAAAAACGATGCGTGTTTTAAGAGGTTTGTCAAAAAATCATTCTCAAAAAAATAATTGAACAAACGACATGGTTTTATAACTTCTTCAAAAGAATATTACGGTACTCTACTTTCATAGGCGGCCCCACATGTAATTGTAAACCCAACAAGCCAGATTTTTTTCGGTTAATCAAGTCATTATCGGTTATGTCACTCATTAAAACACCATTGATATAATGTTGAAGTCGGTTGTTTTTGATAATAAGGTGACATTCGTTCCATTCGTAATTGATTTTTGTTCGCAATGAATCAATATTCCCTAAAGATGCTGTTACTTCACGATTTTGCCAAGCATTATTTTTCACATTGGCTCGTAAGGATTCTTCGGCATCGGTATTTTTTTGTGAGGTTATTAAGGCTTTCTCTCCACGATAAGCTAAGGTTGTGCGCTTACGTTCCTCATAATTTTGTCCTGTATATCGGTGCTTCCCATCAATATCAGCTTGGTATCCACGAAGTGCAAAGGGTATCGTGTCCACCTGTTCACTACGATAATTTATTCCACTGTTCCCACTTTCAGAAATTCGAAACTCTGTTTTCAACTCAAAATCATTCAGTTTGTTTTTGTAAATCAAAAATGTATTGGCCTTCAATAAGGTTTCCGGGGTGATTTCACCAATGATAGTGCCATTTTCGACTCGCCAGTAGGTGCGATTGCCTTCCCAATCCGATAATGAAGTGCCATTAAAAATGGCTCGGAAACCATCGGTGGTTTCTGAAACCACCTTTATTCCTTCCATTGTTTTTTCTTTTTTCTCTCTGCAAGCCTGTAGGCCAGAAATTAGTATGATAAAAAATAGGATGAGAAGGCTGTTTATTGTCGATATCGTCTTATAAATTCTCATGTTTTTTGAGTATGGTTTACAATAAAGGTTCTGATTTTAGCTAACAATTCCAAGTCAAATGTTTTAAATTTGAGAGTGACGACTTGAGATTGTCCTAGGCAAACAAGTTCACTGTCAAATAAACCAAATAAAGAAAATTATGAAAATAGCCATGTTGGGATCGGGTTTCATTGCTCGTTTTTATGCTGAATCATTGCATTCTCAGCGAAGAATGGATCGCGTAGTTACTGTGTATTCGAGAAATATGCTTAATGCCGAGCAATTTGCTGATGAATACGGCCTGTCGCATCACACCAACTCTATGGAGGAGGCGATTAATCTGCCAGATGTAGACGTGGTACTCATTTCTTTACCCAATCATCTACATGAAGCAGCAGTAATTGAATGTGTGAAGGCAAGAAAGCATGTTATTTGTACCAAGCCACTGGGCAGAACAGCTGAAGAAGCAAAACGAATGCTCGATATGGTGGAAGATGCTGGAATCTTTGGGGGGTATTTGGAAGACCTATGCTACACTCCTAAATTTTTGAAATCTCTAGAGAGTATTAAAAATGGTGACTTAGGTAGAATACTATGGGCTAAATCACGTGAAACACATCCTGGGCCCCACAGTGATTGGTTCTGGGATAAGGAAAAATCAGGAGGTGGAGCCATCATTGATTTGGGCTGTCATTGTGTTGAGATTAGTAGAAATTTTATAGGTAAAAATGTAAAACCCCTAGAAGTGATGTGCTGGGCAGATACGCAGGTACATCCTATCGAGGCAGAAGATCATGCTATTGGATTGGTCAGATATGCGAATGGCGCAATTGGACAATTTGAAGTGAGTTGGGCCTTTAGAGGAGGTATGGATCTTAGAGATGAAGTCATGGGTACTGAGGGTACCATTTGGATTAATAGTTTTTTAAGAACTGGTTTCGAAATGTTCACTACTGGCAAAGGCGATGGTTATGTTGCTGAAAAGGCTGAAGTGAATAATGGTTGGTTGTTTCCAGTAGGGGATGAGGCTCATGAACTGGGTTATTCCAATATGTTTACTGATATGTTCGCTGCAATTGAAGAAAAGCGAGAACCGCAGGAAACTTTTTATGATGGATATGTTGTGAATGCTATTCTTGATGCTGCCTATAAATCTGCCCATACCAAATTATGGGAGGCTGTAATTCTGGAAGATTGGAGAGGTGATGAGCCAGTAAGTGCTAAGAAAGAATGGGCTTCCTACGATAAAGATCATTATTTGATTAAAGAAGAGAAATTACCCACTGGGGATACTAAAGTCATCCTGAAACATAAGATTACAGGAGTATTGGTTCAAAAAACTAGAACTTAAGACTTGAGTTTTTCTATTGTTTGATCTTTGTTCGGGCCTACCCAATCAGAAGAGTTATGTTCGCCAAAGCCCAAAATGGGGGAATTCCTGATAGCCTCATTATCTACTTTTTCCAAAGGGGAATAACTTGCATGCTGTCCTTTTTTATAGGGATCATTACGCGCCGCGTTATAGCAACTAATCAATGACCATCTAGAATGATCGGAATGGTTTTGGTCCGAGCGATGAAGTATATTACAATCAAAGAACATGGCATCTCCAGGTTCCATTTCGCAATAGACCAGAGGAAATATTTTTTTGGCTGCTATAACACGCTCCATATCGGCACCAGCCTGATCTCCAGTTAAGGAATGATTTACCCTTCCTAAAGATTGTGACCCCTTTAGTACCTGCAGACAACCATTTTCTTTAGTAGCTTTGTCAACGGCAATGGTGACACTAGTCAACAAAGGTTGTAAGACCCCAAAATTATACCAATATCCATAGTCTTGGTGCCAAGTCCAGGCCCCTCCTACCTTAGCGTCTTTAAGAATCATTTTGGAATGGTAATGATAAACTTCCCCTTGCAATAGAGTTTCGGCAACATTTACTAGACGTTCGCTACGTGCGAATAGGCCATAAATATTATTGCCGGGATGGTTCCAAATGGATAAGCGTACTGTTCCTCCCTCTCCATCGTCTCGTCCGTAAGAACGCCGGTCCAATTCATTGTCTTCTTGTGCTGCTTTTTTGAGTAAACTTATTTCCTCTTGGTCAAATAGATTTTTAAGAATAAGGAAACCGTCCTTTTTATATGCTTGAATCTCAGCTGTGGTCAACATGGCAATATTATTTTATTAAATCTGTAGAAAGATGCGAATCCGCATTCCTAAAAGTAATGAATTTATGTTGGGTTTAATTGTTACTGGTTTTGTTTTTAAGCTTATTTAGAAGCACAATAAATATGTGCTCTTCGACTGTTTTGATTCGGAAGAACAATATCATAAAACCCTTTTTTATTAAATTCGTTTTATGGGAGAATCTAAAAACAAATCATGTACAGGAGCTGAAGTAAATTATGAAGAGGCATTGGCCTGTTTACATAAAGAACTGGTACACCTTCAGGAATGGGTAAGAACCCAAGGCCTGAAAGTTGTCATTATTTTTGAGGGTAGAGATGCCTCTGGTAAAGGTGGGACCATCAAAAGATTTACTGAGCCATTAAACCCTAGGGTGTGTAGGGTAGTTGCTTTAGGGGTGCCTACCGAGAAGGAAAAATCACAATGGTATTTTCAACGTTATGTGTCACACTTGCCCGCGGCTGGGGAGATTGTAATCTTTGACAGGAGCTGGTATAATAGAGCGGGTGTTGAAAAAGTAATGGGTTTCTGTACTGATGATGAGTACGACGAATTTTTACGTTCTTGCCCTGATTTTGAACGTATGCTTGTGCGTTCGGACATAATGCTCTTAAAGTATTGGTTTTCAGTGAGCGACGAGGAACAGGAGAAACGCTTTAAAAGCCGAATTAAAAACCCTTTGAAACGCTGGAAATTCAGCCCCATGGATTTGCAATCGCGCTCTCGTTGGTTGGAGTATTCCAAAGCGAAAGATGACATGTTCGCGCATACAGATACCAAACAAGTACCGTGGTATGTTGTAAATGCTGATAATAAGAAAAAGGCCAGACTTAATTGCATCAGTCATATTCTTAGTCAAATTCCATATCAAGAAATGAAATATGAGAACATAACTTTGCCTCCCTTGCCGCAACATGAAGGGTATGTTCGTCCTCCAATGCAATACCAAACTTTTGTGCCTGAGAAGTATTGAAAAACAGCTCTTTTTTAATATGTTTATTGTTTCAGAGAACTATTATTCATAGGTTTAATCCAAAAGGAATAGTTGTATTCTTTTTCTTTTAATAAGAACTCTTCCAGAAAATTGTACATAAAGGAAGAGCCTCCAAGTGCTGAGGTTTTATAATCCACGTTTAGGGTTACCAGGTCCGAATCTCTAATGTCTGATGTGTGGGCAGATTCAGTCAGATTTTCCAAACTATAATTGTGGGTTGAAATATTTAGATTGTCACCCTCAATCAATAACCCAACACCAGAATCATTACTCATTTGTACCCAATCTACATCACTCTTATTCCCGTTTTCCTGCGGGCGTATATAAGGCACATATTGGGCATTTACAGTGGACGAATATAGCCCTATTTTGGAACCTGTTTTACGATCAGGATAATTCTCAAAGGGACCTCTACCGTACCAATCTATATTTTGGGCTTCTTTAGGTAGGAGCAGTTGCATTCCCACTTTTGCCAAGGGCTTCATAGTAAAATAGTCCTTTATGCCATAACCAAAGGCTGCCAGAGAGATTAAAAGGACTAGGAATGGAATTACCATTAATAGAAACTTAACGAACTTTCGTTTCACTTTTTTGCGAATCAAAATCAATATAAGAAGCATGATTAAAATGCCAATTAGACCACCTATAAATGCCATTTTGGCCATACCTCCGAAAACTTTCGGTGGTATCAACCTGTGATTTATTTTGATAAAACCATTTCCAAATAAGGTATAGGTCGTTTCATATGCGAATGTTGTCGCGGAGCTTTTTAATTTTCCTTTTACCATAATATCAACCTCATTATCAGAAATATCTTCAATTATGTATTTGCCAACATGGGTTTGCATTTGATCCAATCCCATATTGATCCATTGGGTACCATTGGAAACCGAAAAGGGGATATTTGGATTACCCCTGTCATTATCGGTAGGAGCTCTCCATAAGTTGGGTTTAGGGCCTTGGGCAAAAATCTGTTTTCCTGATTTTTGATAGTTTTCTAACTGTCCATTTTCAGTATTGAACGTGAGACTAAAGGCATCATTTTCAAAAGCTATACCGTTATTTGATGCCGTTTGTTGAATTGGGTTGCCAACAGCTTTAAAAGCCTTTTCTTTTTTGCCTTCTGCCAACGTGAATTGCTCCCAAGCAACTTCATGACCTTTATTCGCCCAATTAAGATCATCTTTTAGGACAAGCTTGAACGTTAAATGGTAGTCCTTGTTTTTTTGGAAGGATTTGTAGTCAATAGGGATCTGTACTTGCTGTGATTCTTCGGGCTTTAAATTTGAAACAGCGATGTTTCCGGTATTTAAACTTTTACCGGAAGCCGTCAATTCCCATTTAAGTTCAGTAAAATCCAGATTTGTATGGTAATATTTGTTGGTGAGTTTAAAGGTTCCAGCCTCTAAATCCACAGGATCGAATTTTACAAACTGTTGAACCTTTTTTACTTCTTCAAGTGCTGGATGAGGCTCGCGGTTGGGAAAAATCAGTCCGTTTATACAAAAATTGGAATCTCCTATCTCGTCCCCGAAATCACCGCCATAAGCATAGTATTCATTTTCGTTTTCGTCTTTTTTTACCAACCCCTGATCCACCCAATCCCAAATAAAACCTCCCTGCATGGTTGGGTTTTTTTCAAAGATGTCCCAGAATTGTTTAAAATGACCAGTGCTATTTCCTTGGGCATGGGCGTATTCGCAAATTATATAAGGTCTAAGAGTATCGGCAAGCGCATTTTCTTGGGCCTTGTCAGGCATAGGATACATTGTAGATCCAATTTCTTGGTTTGCCGGAGCACTCATTTTCTCATAGAATTGCATACCTCCTTTGATTTTGCCTATCACATTGGCTTCTTGAAATTCATTAAGTCCAATACCAATATCCTTACTTTCATAGTGTATAGGCCTATTACTTAGGTCAAGAGCACGTATAGCCCTGCCCATAGCATCTAGGTTTGGGCCATAACCAGCCTCATTACCTAAGGACCACATCACTACAGAAGTAAAGTTTTTGTCACGTTCAGCCATAGCGATTCCTCGTGCAACAATTGCATTTTTCCATTCAGGGAATTTAACAGGACTTAGGTTGTAGTTCATCCAAAGATCATGACTTTCTAGATTCGCTTCATCCATTACATAAAGTCCGTATTCATCACAGAGTTCATACCAACGGGTTTGGTTTGGATAATGGGAGGTACGAACAGCATTGAAATTATACTGTTTCATTAATTTAATGTCCTGTATCATAGAGTTCTCATCCAAAGCACGTCCTTTGTGTGGATCAAATTCATGCCTATTGACACCTTTGAAAAGCGGGGCTACTCCATTTATCAGTACTTGCCCGTTTTTGATTTCCACTTCTCTAAATCCAATCTTTTTAGCAATGGATTCCAAAGATCCATCCTCAGCTTTCAGATTAAGGACCATGGTGTATAGATTGGGAGTTTCAGCTGTCCATTTCTTTGGGTTTGATACTGGGAAATTCAATTGAACTTCAGCTTGTTGGTATGCTGATTTTTCCTTGATTATTTCTTGACCAGCTTGATCCAACAGAATTAACCCGATTGTTCCTTTGAAAATTTTAGCGGGACTATCTAATTGAAGATGAATGGAGAGCGTTGCATTTTTATAGTCTGCATCCAAGTCAGTTACCACTTGAAAATCTTTTACATTGGTCTTGGGCTTTCTATATAAATATACATCTCTATAAATGCCGCTCAATCGCCAAAAATCCTGATTTTCCATATAACTACCATCAGACCAGCGTATAACCTGTATGGCCAAAAGGTTTTCACCTTCTTTTATAAATGAGGTAACATCAAATTCTGCTGTTGTCATACTCCCCTCACTATAACCTACTTTCATCCCGTTCACCCAGAGATAAAAAGCTGATTGTACACCGTCAAAGGCCAGAATGGTTTTGTCTTTTGACCAAGAGGAATCTAAATTGAATTTGTGTCTATAGAGTCCTGTTTCATTACCCTCATGTGGCACAGTGGGAGGATTGCTCTTAAAAGGCATGGAAATATTAGCATAAATAGGCATTCCGTGACCGTGAAGTTGCCAGTTGGAGGGTACGGGGATTGAATCCCAGGAGCTAATATCATATTCCGATGAATAAAATTCATTAGGTGTATCATCTGGATTATCTATAAAACTAAAATCCCAATAGCCATTTAAAAGTTGATATCTGTCTGACCTTGTAGCATCAAAAGAAAGAGCACTTTCCTGACTTTGAAAAGGAATAAAAAAAGCGTGAGGTTCTAATTTGTTTATTCCGAAAATTTCAGGATTTTCCCAGTCTGGTTTAATATCCTGACCAAAAATTGAACCTGATAGAGATAATATAGTCAATAATAGTCCAAGGAATTGCTTTTTCATTTAGGTTCTGTTTTGGTGATTTTCATTGAAGCTCGTGAGCTCCAATAAATTTAATGGTTTTTATGATGCTTTCAACCTTTTTAATTAGGATATATTAAATGGATTTTGTGATTTTATTGAATTCTGTTTTATCTTGGAATAACTATCTTCGAGAAGATTTAAATCAATTTAATTAAATATATGAAAATACGAATCAAAGAAAATTCAGTACGATTTAGATTAACACCCACTGAGGTGAAAAAATTCTGTGAAGAAGGTCAAATAGAAAAAATCACCAAGTTTAATTCTACTACCTTGGTATACGGTGTAAAACAAAAGGCGATTGAACATTTGCAGGTCGATTTTAATAATAATGCCATAACTCTTAATGTTCCTAAAACTTTTGCCAAGGACTGGAATAACAATGATGTTGTAGGTATTGATCATACTGAAGCACTTTCGGATGGAGATTCGTTTTTTCTTTTGCTGGAGAAGGACTTCGCTTGTTTGGATAATACCCATGAAGACCAAAACGATAAATATCCCAACCCTAAGGCTGGTCAGTGCTAGATATTTCTAAGTATAATCTTCAAAATTGTAAATGGATACTATTTTTAGGAGAAATGTTTCTGTTAGGGGCTCCGATAAGTTCACCAACATAAAACTAACAAAACCGTCACAGTATGCTGCAGGAACTTTAGGTATAAAGGTTGCATTGCAACATGGGTTTAAGGAAATGGGCATTTTTCGTTCAATGAGGGCAATGCTAAAAATGAACCAAAATGACGGATTTGAGTGTCCGAGCTGCGCCTGGCCCGATCCAGACAAACCTTCAAAAATTGGTGAATTCTGTGAGAATGGCGCCAAGGCATTGGCAGATGAATCCACTACTGAGAAAATAGGCCGCGAATTTTTTAAACAGCATTCAGTCGAGGAGATTTCGCAACTTACAGATTTTGAATTGAACAAATTTGGAAGATTAACCGAGCCTATGGTTCTTCGGCCGGGAAAAATACATTATGAGCCTATTTCTTGGCAAGAATCCTATAATCTAGTATCTGCTGAATTAAAAAAAATGGACTCTCCCAATGAGGCGATTTTTTATACCTCAGGCAGGTCTAGTAATGAGGCCGCATTCCTTTATGGTATGTTTGCTAGGGCTTTAGGCACTAACAATATGCCCGACTGTTCCAATATGTGTCACGAAAGCAGTGGCGTTGCATTGTTAGAAACATTGGGCATAGGAAAAGGTTCAATTAAATTAGAGGATTTACATGGAGCAGAGGTTGTGATTGTCGCAGGTCAAAACCCAGGAACCAATCATCCAAGAATGCTTTCTGCACTTGAAAAATGTAGAGAGAACGGTGGAAAGGTTATTAGTGTTAACCCTTTAGAGGAATCCGGTCTTGTGAACTTTAAGAATCCACAGAGCATAAAAGGAATGTTTGGTGGTGGTCAAGACTTAACGAATATTCATTTGCCGGTGCGCATTAATATGGATATTCCGTTAGTGAAGCTAATCCTTAAAAAAATGGCGGCCCTTGATTCAGTTACCGCTGATGTTTTTGATCATGACTTTTTAAATAAGTTTGTTGACGGCTATGATGATCTGATAAATGATATTGCCGGTTATGATACTCAAGAATTACTTCAAATGACCGGAGTAAATGAAGGATTGGTTGATGAGGTTGTTCAGCTTTTAGCATCCAAGTCGAAGGTTGTTGTGTGTTGGGCTATGGGGCTCACCCAACATAAAAATAGTGTTGCTACCATTCGGGAATATATTAATCTTTTGTTATTGAAGGGTGCATTGGGCAAGCCCAACGCGGGCACCTGTCCTGTTCGAGGACACAGTAATGTGCAAGGAGATCGTAGTGTGGGAATTATGCACCATGTTAATAGAGGGTTGAATGCCAAAATAGAGAAACATTTAGGGTTTACACCTCCAGATAAAGAAGGGCTTGATACTGTCGGCTCAATGAAAGCCATGTACGATGGTTTGGCCAAGGTGTTCATCTGTTTAGGTGGAAATTTTTTAATGGCCGCTTCTGATACTGAATATACTGCCGAAGCAATTATGCGTTGCGAATTGACTGTTCAAATAAGTACGAAATTGAACCGCTCACATTTGGTAACAGGAAAAACAGGACTAATACTTCCGACTTTTGGTCGCTCGGAAAAGGATATGAAAAATGGTCAATTGCGATATATTACCCTAGAGAATAGTATGGGGCGGGTAAGGCAATCTAGAGGTCTATTGAAACCTATTTCCAATCAAATAAAAAGTGAGCCAGAGCTAATTGCAGAGTTGGCAGATACGTATTTCGAAGGAGATCATACTATGGATTGGAAATCCATGGCAACGGATTATGAGCTTATCCGTCAAAAAATAGATGTGGTTATCAGCGGATTTGAAAAAACGGCCGAGAAATCAAAAGGTTCAGGGTATTATTTACCCAACAATGTTCGAGACCTTGATTTTAGTATGTTGCCAAATGGGAAAGCCCAACTGACAATTAACCAATTGCCCAATCATGTTTCGGAAGAGGATGAATTTCTTTTGATGACCATTCGTTCCCATGATCAATTCAATACGACTATTTATGGACTGGATGACCGTTATCGAGGGGTTTATAATGAAAGAAGGGTGCTTTTCATGAATGAGGAGGATATGAATGCTTTGGGATTAAAAAAGATGGACGTAGTTGATATAACAAGTAACTATGACCAAACCTTGCGGACAGCCCATAAATTTCTGATTATTCCATATAAAATCCCAAAAGGAAATTTAGCCGCATATTTTCCTGAAACTAATGTACTGATCCCTTATAACCAATATGCTGATAAGAGTAAAACACCTATTAGCAAATCGGTTAAAGTAAAGATTCAAAAAGTCCAATCTTAATTAAACTAAAAAGAGTCCGATCATTTAAGACCAGACTCTTTTACGAGAACACTATATGAAAATGAAAAAATTTATTTCGTTTTTATTACATAGTAAATGTACATAACTACCTACTACAATGAAAAGAAATGATGCGTAGCTAGGAAAAGTTGTGGTGTGTGTAGGTAATTATGATTTATGGGCAGCTCTGGGGTTTATGGCTATTCCATAAAGGGGCATTCACAGAAGTAACATACAGGTATACAAATGTCACATTTTAAAGCAGCGTTCTTTTTCATTAAATTTTTTATTTAATTTAGGAATGTATGGAAGATATAATCGGACACTGGGTATTTCAGTTTTTAGGGCGATTACATCCATTGGTAGTACATTTTCCTATAGGGTTGTTGGTTGTGGCACTTTTTATGGAATTTTTGACCGTAGGAGGTAAACGAAAGGGACTTCGGGAAGGAATTCATTGGATGGTGTATATAGGGGGGGCACTTGCCATTGTCTCGGCGATCTTAGGGTGGTTGCTTCGTACACAGGATGATTATACTGGTGAACTTGTCCAGGATCATCAAAATTTGGGAATTGCCACGGCATTCTTAGCAGGTATTACAGTAATTGTCTTGCTAAATACGCTTTCAGGAAAGCTCTCCAATTTTATTTTCTATAGATCAAGCCTATTGATTACGGTTTTGTTGTTGACCTTAACGGGACATTTAGGCGCTAATCTGACTCATGGGGAAGATTATTTCGGCGAAGTTTTACGGGGGAATAAGGATGTTTATGATAGTGGGAAAGCCTCTGAATTATTGGCTCGGCTTCAGTCAGTGGATTCATTATCTGAATTGCAGCTCGATAGCTTAAATCTTGAGGTAAGGGCCATTATGGCTCATAATTGTTACCAATGCCATAGTGAGAACAAACATAAAGGTGAATTGATTTTAGATAATAAGAGGGGCGTATTTAAAGGTGGGGATTCGGGTTCAATTCTTGTCTCCGGTAAGCCTGAGGAAAGCGAGATGTATAAAAGAATTTCACTTTCACCAAATGAGGATGGGGTTATGCCTAAAAAAGGAAAGGTGTTGAAAGACGATGAAATAGAATTGATTAAATTATGGATTAAGAAAGGGGCGCACTGGTCCGATCGAGCTTTAAAGGTTTTTCCAGAGGCCGAATTGGCTCTTTCAAAACCATCTTTGCCAGAATCCAGTACCGAAAGTCATCCTGTGGATCAATTGGTTGGCGCCTATTTTGAATCCCATAATGAAAATTGGACTGAGGTGGTCGATGATCGAACCTTCGTTAGACGAGTTTATTTGGATATCATAGGGTTGCTTCCGAAACCAGAACAAATAGCGGCATTTATACTGGACCAACAACCGAATAAGAGGGAAGTACTTATTGATGGTTTATTGGCCAATAATCATGGATATACTCAACATTGGTTGAGTTTTTGGAATGATTTACTACGTAATGACTATAGCGGCACCGGATTTATTACAGGCGGAAGAAAGCAAATTACAGGTTGGCTTTATAAAGCGCTTGAAGAAAACAAACCTTATCATGTAATGATTAAGGAACTGGTGAATCCAGTAGATGGGTCAGAGGGATTCATTAAAGGAATTCAATGGCGTGGTGTTGTCAATGCAAGTCAGCGTACTGAGATGCAAGCGGCTCAGAATATTGGGCAATCCTTAATGGGCATGAATGTAAAATGTGCCTCCTGCCACAACAGTTTCGTGAGTAATCTCACTTTAGAACAATCATATGGATTTGCTTCGATCTTCGCAGATTCCCTATTAGAATTGAATCGCTGTGACAAACCTATAGGAAAAATTGCACAGACGAATTTTCTATATCCTGAACTGGGTTCTGTTGATGCAGAAACTCTGGAAGATAGACTGGCATTACTTGCCGAAGTGATGGTGAAACCTGAAAACGGAAGAATATATCGAACCCTGACAAACCGTATCTGGAAACGTTTAATGGGTAGGGGCATTGTTGAACCTGTTGATGAAATGGATAACTCACCTTGGGATTCATCATTATTAGATTGGTTAGCGGCTGATTTTATAGAATCTGGTTATAATCTAAAACATTTGATTAAACAGATATTATCGTCAAAGGCATATCAGCTACCCACAGCTGGCTATAAGAAACAAGAAGATCTTAAGGCGAAGTACGTTTTTAAGGGGCCAGTACCTAGGCGAATGACGGCAGAACAGTTTTCTGATGCTGTAAGTCAGATCATCGCCCCGATGTATCATTCTGTGGCCTATGACCCAATCGACAAAGGGCTTAATACAAGACGCATATGGCATCGGGAGATGAAATTCGATAGAGATGTTTTGCCCAATCCTGGCAAGCGGTATTTTCGTCGACATTTGATCTTGCCCAACACCGAAATTGAAATGGCCAAAGTCTTGATTTCTGTGGACCATTCATATACACTTTATATAAATGGGAAAAGGGTATCAGAAGGAGTAGATTGGAGAAAAGTTGACAAACTGAATGTAAAGAAGATGTTGAGTGTAGGGCATAATGTAATCGCGATTGAGGGAATGAATGAAGGAAGCATCGCCAATCCTGCAGGAATCTTGTTCGCCTTACAGATTGATTTTAAGGATGGACAACAAAACATTATAAATTCTGATAAGTTATGGAAAAGCACTGCTGAAACTCCTAAAGATGAATGGGCCCAATTGGATTTTGATGACACCAGTTGGAATGTGGTACGAGACTATGGCTCGGCGCATTGGGGTAAATTAGTTGACTTCGTCTTTGGTGATGAAGGTCGAAAATTTGCTAGGGCAAGCTTAGTAAAGCAACATCCTTTTATGAAGGCCATGGGTAGACCCAGCAGGGAAAACGTTGCAACTACAAGAGATGATCAAGCCACATTGCTTCAAGCATTGGAGTTAACTAACGGGACATATTTCAATAACGTTTTGGAAGAAGGCGCAAGTCAATGGCTCGATAAGTATGGTGCTGAGAATGAGAAAATTGTTGAGACTCTTTATTCTCGTTCTTTTGGGCGAAAGCCAAGCCCTCAAGAAAGAAAGGTAATGCTTGCGGCATTGGGCGATGTACCGCAAAAGGAGGCCTTACAGGATTTATTTTGGTCTACTTTGATATTACCTGAATTTCAATTTATATACTAGAAAGAATGGAAAAGGATATGTTACATGGGGAATCACGCAGGGACTTTATAAAAAAAATGACGGCTGCCAGCTTGTCCGCGGCATCAACTTCCATTCCTCTGAGCAGTTTTTTGAGTTCTTGTAGTGTTACGCCTCAAATGGTTTCAAAAGCCGATACTGTAATATTACTTTGGATGGCTGGGGGTATGGCCCATACCGAAACTTTCGACCCTAAGGCATATGTCCCCTATGAAAAAGGTGTTGAAAGCAAAAGGGTATTGAGTACATTTCCAAAGATCCCAACTATTATTGACGGACTTGATTTCTCCAAAGGGTTGGAATCCATCGGAAGTGTTATGGACAAAGGGGCTATTATCCGCTCTTATAAATCGGCAGATTTAGGTCATATTTTGCATACACGACATCAATATCATTGGCATACCTGTTATGAGCCACCACAATCTGTACAGGCTCCACATATTGGAGCATGGATTGCTAAAGAGATGGGTCCGGTAAATCCAGTGATCCCACCTTTTATAGCCATGGGACAACGTTTTACGGTAGGAGAGGCAGAAGAGCTCAAGGCCTTTCATTCAGCAGGATTTTTGGGATCTGAATATGGCCCTTTCCTTATACCAGATCCATCCAGCGGATTGGATAGTGTTCGTCCACCGCAGGGGATGTCAATGAAACGGTTCGAGGCCCGTTATAAACTTTATAAAGAACTGGCCAATAAAAGCAAGGTCATGGAATCGGGAAGTGATTATCAACGTGAATCCTTGATGCGATCTATGGAGCAATCGTACCGTCTGTTAAATTCGCCAGAGGCCAAGGTATTTGATTTGTCAGAAGAACCCAAGGAAGTGTATGATACTTATAATACGGGTCGTTTTGGGCTAGGATGTTTATTGGCCAAAAGATTGGCCATGAACGGCGGTAGATTTATTAGTGTTTCTACAGAGTATGAACCCTTTTTAGGGTGGGACACCCATGAAAATGGTCATTTACGCGCTAAGAATATGAAAGATTTGATTGATAGACCAATAGCCCAGTTAATCAAGGATTTGGACGAATCTGGGCATTTGGATAGGACATTAATTATATTGGCCAGTGAGTTTAGTCGTGATGCCATTATGGAAGGAAGACCTGGTGCGAAAGTAAAAGACCAAGTCAACCAGCCTGATATTATTGAAGATGAAAAATTCTACGGAATGCATCGGCACTTTACAGATGGTAGCTCAGTCCTGCTATGGGGAGGAGGTATTAAAAAGGGATTGGTATATGGCAAGACTGCAGACCAACGACCCTGTTCTTCTATTGAAAATCCAGTAGTAATCGATCAAGTGCATCAATCAATCTACCATGCTTTGGGCATGCATCCAGAAACGAATTACACGATTGAGGGAAGACCGTTTTATACCACCCCAGACGGACAGGGAAAACCTATATTGGATTTGTTTGCATAAACAATGGTTTATTGAAACTCGACTTAATTTTGGGTCAATACGGATTAATTAAATTTTCTGTATTGTACTTATTTAAGGCTACCGTAGTTTAGCACTAAGCAACCAATTTCTATTTCTTCATCTTAAAATAAAAACGTTGTCATGAAAAGAGTGTTTTTGATATTGACGATTTCAGTTTTGTTTTTGTCCTGTACAAACGATAATGATGACAATCTAGACACTTCTTTAGAGGGCAAATGGACACTTACAAATGTTTCATGTTTTTGTTTTTTTGGGGATAACCCAGATTTTAGCAGACATAAAATAACCTTCGAAAAGAATAATCTAAATATTGAGAATACTGGACAGTTTGAGTTTCTTACAGATGCGGCAGGAACTTATTCCATAATGGGAAATGTAATTACCTTCAGTAATGGAAGGCAATATACTTACGTTGTGAAAACCGATATCTTGGAACTCACTTATGTAGATAACCCCCAAATTGCTGACGACGAAATCTTTTTAGAATACAAAAGGGGGTGATTACAATTTTTGAACGGATTATATCTTATTGAAATGCCGGCATTCCTGTTATATCGGCTCCAGTTATCAATAAATGAATGTCATGGGTGCCTTCATAAGTAATAACACTTTCGAGGTTCATCATGTGACGCATAATACTATAATCACCGGTGATACCCATTCCGCCTAATACTTGTCTGGCCTCTCTTGCTATTTTAATGGCCATATCAACATTGTTGCGTTTGGCCATGGATATTTGAGCGGTTGTGGCTTTGCCTTCATTCTTTAATTGGCCTAAACGGAATGCCAATAACTGGGCCTTTGTAATCTCTGTGATCATTTCAGCCAATTTCTTTTGTTGTAGTTGGGTTGCAGCAATTGGTTTACCAAATTGAATACGCTCTTTCGCATACCTAAGGGCAGTATCATAACAGTCCATTGCGGCACCAATTGCACCCCAGGCAATTCCATATCGGGCCGAGTCCAAACATCCAAGTGGTGCTCCCAATCCATTCTTTCCGGGCAATAAGTTTTCTTTTGGAACTTTTACATTGTCAAAAATGAGCTCACCTGTGGCTGATGCCCTTAGTGACCATTTTCCATGTGTTTCAGGAGTGGAAAAACCTTCCATTCCACGCTCTACTATCAAACCGTGAATACGGCCTTCTTCATTTTTGGCCCAAACAACTGCGATATCTGCGAAAGGAGAATTTGAAATCCAAAGTTTGGCGCCATTTAGTAAATAGTGGTCGCCCATATCTTTGAATTTTGTTTCCATCCCGCTTGGGTTGGACCCATGATTTGGCTCAGTAAGACCAAAGCATCCCATGAACTCTCCGGTGGCCAATTTGGGTAAATATTTTTGTTTTTGCTCTTCAGTTCCGTAAGCAAATATGGGATACATTACCAAAGAAGATTGAACAGAGGCTGTAGATCGAACACCGCTATCACCGCGTTCAATTTCCTGCATTATGAGCCCGTAACTTATTTGGTCTAGGCCTGCTCCACCGTATTCTTCGGGTATATAAGGGCCAAAGGCGCCTATTTCTGCCAATCCATTAATAATCTGTTTTGGAAATTCAGCTTTTTGCGCGTATTCCTCAATGATTGGTGAAATGTCTCTTTTTACCCATTGGCGTGCTGCATCACGGACCAAAAGATGTTCCTCCGAAAATAAATCGTCAAGGTTGTAATAATCGGGAGCTTCAAATAAGTCTGGCTTCATTCGTATGAATTTTGTTCAAAGGTAAATAAAGAAATATAACATTTCAAACCACTATTGTTATATTTTTAAACGTTCAAAAATTGAGCTAATAGTCTGTGAAAATGATGAACACCTTGTTCACGAGTTGGAGAGAATCTTCCGGCTTCATAAAATTGGGAGCGCACCCCTTTTTGTACCCCTTCAACGACCTCTTCATCTTCCATTTCGACCTTATCCAGAATGGACCCTGCGCCAACATTTAATTTGGACGAATCATAAACATAACTATAGAATGACACCTTTGTGCGATTAATTCCCAAAGGTTGCACAACATTTACTGAAAGTCCCCACGGGTAAAAGTTAAACATCATATTTGGGAAGACCCAATAATAGTAGGCGGCGATTTTTTTTCCATAATCTACATGTCCCTCCGGTAAATCGAAAATTGCATCAGTACCTTCTGCATACCCAATTTGCAAGTTAAGATGCTCATGAATAATTGTATCATAAGTACCATAATCTAATACGGCATTCAAATCATCGTGCACAAATGGAATATGAAAACCTTCCAAGAAGTTGTCACAGTAAAGCGCCCAGTGGGCATTTACTTGATAATCTTTTGACCTACTTTCATCAAGTTTAAAATCATTTAAAGGCAAGAATCCGACCCTTTGGTTCAAAGTATCGATTACTTTTTGAAACTCAAAAGAAGGATTAAGTCCTGCAAACAAAAATGGCCCCCAATGTCTTAGTTCAAATTTGTGCATATTGTCACAGTCCCTTGGAAACCCTTTGGCATTTTTAAATTCTGGCATATGTTCAAATGCACCATCAAGTTTAAAGCGTCTACCATGATAACCACAAACCAATTTTTTGGCTTTGCCCGAAGTGTTTACCACAAGGTTGCCCCTATGGGTACAGACATTACTTAAACAATGGATTTTATCTTCATCATCCCTGGTCAAAACCAAGGGTTCAGTCATGAAATTATCCAATAAAACTATTGGATGTGCATTCAGGGGATTAGCCACCAAATCCTGATGGCCTAACCAATGCCATGATCTATAAAAGATTTTGTTTTTGATTGCTTCGAAGACTTTAGAATCCCTATAAAATGAAGCAGGCAATGTTTCAGCCTTTGTTATATCTGGGTCAATAAAGAATTTAGTTGCCATAGATTATTAATTGTATATTGGGGATACTTCTAAATTACGTAATAAATTATACTCCTGTAAACATTTTTAATGAATTCAAAACCCCAAAAAATCGGATTGATTACAGCTACTTCGCTAGTAATTGGAAATATGATTGGAGCTGGGATATTCCTTGTCCCCTCATCATTGGCAGGTTTTGGTAGTATAAGTCTTGTAGCTTGGGTTTTCACAGCAATCGGTGCCTTGATTCTGGCAAAAATATTTAGCAATATGAGCAAAATATTTGTTAACCAAAATGGTGGGCCATATATCTATTCGAAAGCTGGTTTTGGTGATTTCGTTGGGTTTCTGGTGGCCTGGGGTTATTGGATATCCGTTTGGGTTAGTAACGCCGCTGTTGTTATTGCTATTATTGGTGCGTTGAGTCATTTTTTTCCTCTATTGACCACGAAACCAATTTTAGGTGTTTTTATTGGGCTGGCAATGATTTGGTTATTGACCTGGGTGAATTCGAGAGGTGTTAAGTCATCAGGAAAGATTCAAGTGATCACGACCATTTTAAAATTGGTGCCGTTGATTTTTGTCATCTTGATTGGGATTTTCTTCTTTGATATAAATAATTTCCCAGCGTTTAATTTGACCGGAGAATCAAATTGGACAGCGATTTCCAGTGCTGCCGCTATTACCTTGTATGCTTTTTTGGGCGTTGAAAGCGCATCTATACCTGCAGGAAATGTAGAAAACCCTGAAAAAACAGTTCCAAGAGCTACCATGATGGGAACTATAATAACCACCATGGTTTATTTATTGAGTTCCATAGTTTTATTCGGCATTATACCTGTAGATGAGTTAGCAAATTCTCCCAAACCTTTTGCAGATGCAGGGAAAATTATTGGAGGCGATTTTATGGGTTATTTTGTTGCTGCTGGGGCGGCCATTGCAGGTATTGGAAGCTTAAATGGTTGGATTCTTCTCTCTGGGCAGTTACCTATGGCCACTGCCCAAGATAATATGTTCCCAAAGATTTTTAAAATGGAAAACCGCTCTGGGGCACCATATGTTGGGCTGTTCATCGGAAGTGGTTTAACATCACTATTGGTGTTGATGAATCTTTCCTCTGGACTGGTGGAGACTTTTACATTTTTATTGAATATTACCGTTTTTACAGTTCTGGTCCCATATTTATTTGTTGCTGCTGCCTATATAATTGTGGTGATCCACAAGAAATTACATTTTAACAATGCGATTAAAACCTTTTTATTGGGAACATTAGGAGCAACATATTCTATATGGGCAATTTTTGGCACAGGGTCAGATACTGTTTTCTATGGATTTCTATTGTTAATGGCAGGAATTCCATTCTATGTATTGATGCAATGGAACAAACGTGAAAAATAATGGCGCATACTTCTCATTCAGAATTTTTAAAATTAAAAACTGTTTTTTTGAAATCTGTCCGTGACGGATTTATTTCGGATGAAGTCCTCATCGAACAATGGCAAGAATTAAACTATTTATCCAAACCAAAGTTTGATGAAAGCGTGAAAGAATATCAGGATTTCAAAGCGCTGCTTAAAAACAACGAAGTAGAGTTGCAATACTTTCCTGAAAATTCGAACACAAAAATTGATTCTATATATTGTCGGGATGCTTCAATAGCCACTGATTTTGGAATGATTATCTGTTCTATGGGGAAAGAAGGAAGGCGTGTAGAACCTGAAGCCCAGCACAAAATTTTCAAAAGTAACGGCATATCTGTTTTAGGCACAATTGAATCACCTGGAACGCTTGAAGGAGGAGATGTGGCATGGTTGAACCAAAAAACCTTGGCAGTAGGACACACCTATAGGACAAACATGGAGGGCATTAGGCAATTAACGGCATTGCTTTCGCCAAAAGGTATTGAGGTGATAGTCGCCGATTTACCACATTATAGAGGTGTTGAAGATGTATTTCATTTAATGTCAATTTTAAGTCCGGTCGATAAAGATTTGGCTGTGGTTTATTCGCCATTAATGCCAATTCGATTTAGAAATACTTTATTGGATATGGGCTTTGAGTTTATAGAAGTGCCCGATAATGAATTTGATAGTATGGGATGCAATGTCCTGGCTATTGGACCTCGAAGATGCGTTATGGTAGAAGGTAACCCCAAAACCAAGACAACTTTGGAAAAAGCAGGATGTGAAGTTCTTACTTATCGTGGAAATGAAATAAGTGTTAAGGGCGGAGGAGGTCCTACATGTTTGACTCGGCCATTTAAAAGAGTTGAATAAAATTACATTTTTAAATAAAACTCCTTGGTCAGTTCCATATATTCTTGGGTGTAATTATGCCTTCCAATCTCTATGGTCAATTCGTCTTCTGCACACTTTCCTTGATTGAATGAAAATTGAAGCAAACTTCTTTTGATATTTGAATTTGGATTGCCTTTTACCCTAGTGATTTTCTTAGGATAAAGACCAGAATTATTTGCTAATGCAAGAAAGAAATGCTCTTCTTTATATGGAACGATTACCGTAAATACTCCGTTTTGCGAAAGGAGTTTGGAAACACCATCAATAAGTTCATCAAATGGTAATGACTGATTCTGTCGGGCTTTGTCCCTAGCATTATTCCCGCTAGTCACATCTTCAGCGTAAAAAGGTGGATTTGATACAATCAAATCATACTTGTCCTCAATTTCATCAACAAACTCATCTAGACCTGCATGATAACAAAAGAGTCGATCTCCCCAAGGGGAGGCTTCAAAATTATCTACGCATTGTTCATATGCGCCTTCCTCAACTTCAATGGCATCAATGGTTTCCGCCTCACTTCTTTGAGCTGCCATCAAAGCAATTAATCCAGTACCCGTTCCTATATCAAGTATGCTTTCGGGTTCGTTTTGCAAAGATGTCCATGCGCCTAAAAGAACACCATCAGTACCTATCTTCATTGCGCAACGATCCTGATGAATGCTGAAATGTTTAAATTTAAATGGTTCGGGCATATTATTCTTCCATTCTTCCTGGTTCTCTGGTTTCAGAACCTTCCAATTCCAATAAAGAATCACCTAGTTTAAAGCGCATATCATTGGCAAGGACTTTTATTTCAGCCACCACCTCTGGGTTTTCTTCAGCAATATTTTTGGTTTCACTAATATCGTTCACAACATCGTATAATTCTATTTCTTCCATATCAATCATCCTATATTCCCCGGGTTGCCCATCTTTGCCAGGTTCTTGTCCGTTCATGGTACGATATCTATGTGGAAAGTACATTTTCCATTTTCCATAACGAACCCCAAAAAGTTCATTCACTCGGTAATAAAAGAAATAGGCTTTTTGCGGACTTTCAATTGATTCTCCTGAAATAATATTCCATACATTTTTACCATCTATGCTCAATTCTGGAAGTTTGGAATTAGTGAGCGAGGCTAAGGTAGGTAACAAATCTATTGCCATCATGGGAACGTCAATTACTTCTCCTGCCTTTAATTTGTTCGGATATTTCATGATAAAGGGTTCGCGTTGGCCGCCCTCCCATGCAGTTCCCTTGCCTTCTCTGAATGGAAGTGCGCTGCCTGCATGGTTGCCATAAGACAACCAAGGACCATTGTCTGATGTGAAGATTACAATTGTATTTTCTTCAAGACCGTTCTTTTTTAATGCTTCTATAATTTGACCTACAGACCAGTCAATTTCCATAATTACGTCTCCATAAAGTCCTCTATCTGATTTTCCTTTGAACTTTTCTGATACAAACAAAGGTACATGAGGTTGGGGATGAGGAACATATAAAAAGAAAGGATTATCCTTGTTTCTGTTTATAAAATCAACACTACGTTCGGTAATTTGAGTAGTTAAATTTGATTGTTCGGTTAAAGTATCAATGACAGTTTCATTTTCATAAAGTGGTAAATCTGGAAAATTGAATATTGGTCCTTGCTGCGGATGATAAGGCCACATATCATTGGAGTATGGTATACCAAAAAATTCATCAAACCCATGTTTATTGGGCATGAATTCTGGGTGATGCCCTAAATGCCATTTTCCGAAAATTGCAGTTTTATAACCATTGTTCTTCAGCATTTCTGCCATGGTGGTTTCTGAACTATTTATTCCATGGGTATTTCCTGGACCTAGAGCATTATGAATACCAATTCGATTTGGATAGCAACCTGTCAATAAACCTGCTCTCGAAGCAGAGCATACCGCTTGTGCAGAATAGTAACTTGTCAATTTAACTCCTTCTGATGCCATCCGGTCTAAATGGGGTGTTTTAATATTCGGAGACCCAAAAACACCTACATCTTGATACCCTTGGTCATCTGTAAAGATTAAAACTACATTAGGTGGAGGTGACTTTTTGGTGACTTTTTGGTCGTTGTCCTTACAGGAAAGCAGAATAAATAAAAAGCTTATAACGAATAAGAACTGAAATCTTAACTTATGAGAGAACATGTTAAATCTGTTGGTCATAGAAGTGCTTGTTAATTGGTATGAAAATACTTAATTTCATTTAAAGATTGACTAAAAGCAAAAGGCTAAATCTGTAATTTATACAAATGACCAAAGTGGATTGGTCATGAATATAGGTTTACCATTGAAAATAATCTTGTAATAATTTATTAATGCAATTATGAAAATTGAAGATAAACCAGGCAGAAGAAAATTTTTGACAAGTACGCTGACCTTGGCAGCTGGCTCCACCTTGATTGGTTCTAAGCTTTTTGGGGCACCAGCAATTCTTAAATATTATAATAAGCCAAATTCGGTTTTCAATGGCGTACAGCTTGGTGTGATAACTTATTCCTTTAGAAGTATGGAAGATCAGTCCGCAGAAGCTACCCTTAAGTATGTTTTGGATTGTGGAGTAAATGCTATTGAATTGATGGGAGATCCTGCAGAGAACTTTGCAGGTAAACCTGCAAACAGTTTGGATAGAACTGCTTTTTATAAATTGAGGCGAAAACAACGTGATGGAGAGATTACAGCAGATGAATTGAAAGAATTGATGGATTTTCAGGAACAGATAAAGGCGTACGATTTAGAAGTTGCTAAATGGCGTCAAACTGTGGATTTAGAAAAGTTTATCAATTTTAGAAAAATGTACAATGATGCAGGAGTATCAATTTATGCATTCAAGCCTAGAAACACTTTCGGAAAAGATAATTTAGATTCCGATATAGATTGGGGAATGAAAACAGCAAAGATTCTGGGGGCTAATCATGTGACTGTTGAGCACCCAAGTGATGATGCCCATACTTTGCGATTGGGGTCTTTTGCTAAAAAGCATGGAATCTATGTTGGATATCACGGCCACGAACAGCAAACGCCTACTTTATGGGATACTGCACTTGAGCAGTCAGAATACAATGCCTTAAACCTTGACCTTGGACACTATGTTGCTGCGGGAAATGAAAAACCACTTGATATCTTAAAGGCTAAAAATGACCGAATAAAAAGTATGCATTTGAAAGACCGGCAAACACCCGAGAATGGAAAGCATAATTTAAGCTGGGGAAATGGGGACACCCCAATTGCTGATGCATTACAATTAATACGTGACAATAAATATACTTTTCCAGGAACTATCGAATTGGAATATAAGATACCTGAGGGTTCCAATGCTGTTGAAGAAGTAAAAAAGTGCTTGGATTATTGTAAAAGTGCATTAACCTAAATATAAATCTATTAAGCCTTCAGGTGTGGTGACATTAATAATTTTATTGTCTCTATCTACCATGGTTATGATTTCATCATTGATTGGAATCAAGAGTTCCTTATCATCCTTTTCAATTTCAAAAAGTGATTGTGAAGTACTGTCATTAATACTTACTATGGTGCCGATATCCCCGTGTTTACTATCAATTACAGTAAAATCAATGACTTCGTGAAAATAGAATTTATTGCCCGTAAGTTTTGGAAGAAAAGAGAGAGGTAAGTATAGTTCAGATCCCATGATGCGATCTGCATCATTTTCTGTCTTTACCTCTTCAAAATCTATTCGAAGTAGATTTGATTTATGGAGCCTACATTTATCAATAAAAAATGGAACCAGATTATTTCCTAATGAAACAAATACTGATTCCATGTTTTCGTAAATCTCCGGTTCATCGGTATCAAGTTTTACAAGTACCTCCCCTTTGAAACTATATTTTGAAACGATTTTACCTAAGTAAAAACAAGATGACTTATCCATCGTTTCGAGTAAATTTTATTCTTCTTCCTTAGAAGCTTCTGGCGCAGCTTCTTTTTTAGGGGCTTCTTCAACAACTTCCGTTGGAGCAGCAACTTCTCCTTTTGCTTCCGCTACGGCAGCATCAAGAGCGGAAACCGGAGCTTCCTCAGCAGCTTCAGTAACTTCAATTTCTCCTTCAACAACTTCCGGTGCTTCAGGTAATGCAGCAGCGGCCGCCTCAGCAGCACGTTTTTCATTTATTTCTTTTTCAGCGGCAAGAGCTACAGCTTTAGCGTCAGCCTTGGCTTTGTCAAGTCCACTAACTTTCGAGGCAACGGCTTTTTCTTTCTCCACCATCCAAGCATTGAATTTTTCTTCAGCTTGTTCTTCAGTCAATGCTCCTTTACGAACACCTCCCATTAAGTGGTGCTTTAATAAAACACCTTTATATGAAAGAATAGCTCTGGCTGTATCAGTAGGTTGTGCACCATTGTTCAACCACTCTACAGAGTTGTCAACTTTAACTTCGATTGTTGCAGGATTGGTATTAGGGTTGTAGATACCTAATTTTTCCAAGAATTTACCGTCTCTTTTTGCACGTGAATCAGCGGCTACGATCCAATAGAAAGGTTTACCTTTTTTTCCGTGTCTTTGTAATCTAATCTTTACTGGCATATCACATTAATTTTGTAGGGTGCCCGACCCTCTGTTATTAATTCTTTTTAATTGTCCCTTAAAACGGGGTGCAAATATACTTCAATTCTTTAAATGCGCAATAGGTTACATAAATTACTTTATTCCCTCTCAACTAATTGATCCTTACCCCTTACTAGGTTGGAATTATGTTCCTTGACCAACCTATTTATTTGAGTAATAATTTCTGGATTGTCCTTTGCAATATCAAATTTCTCAGAGGGGTCATTATTCAGATTATATAGTATTGGAGTGTCATGTTCTTGGCGTTCACCAAATTCACCGTAAACACCTTGTGTAATATAATGGGCTTTGTATTCCCCAAGTCGAGCCGCATAAAGTTCTGTACCACGATAATATAGAATATGCTGCCGCGGACTAGCATCCCCATTTCGTAATGTTTTGCTTAGGTCATGTCCGTCAATAATTCGGTCATTAGGAATTTCAACTCCGGCCATGGTGCTAAAAGTTGTGAATAGGTCCATTGTTGATCCCATGTCAGTGACCAAGCCTTTTTTGACCAATCCAGGCCCCCAAAAAATTCCAGGTTCGCGCATTCCGCCTTCCCAGGTACTTCCTTTTCCTGCACGCAGAAGTCCGGCACTGCCACCATGGGTTTTAAAGGGTAGCCATGGTCCATTGTCCGAAGTAAAAACCACAATAGTATTTTGATCCAAACCTTCTTCCTCAAGTGCATTTAGTATTTCTCCCACTCCATGGTCTATTTCTTCCACTACATCACCATAAATCCCATTCTTACTATGCCCTTCAAATTCCTTGGATGTGAATAGTGGAATGTGGGGTAAACTATGGGCCAAATACACAAAAAACGGCTCTCTTTTATTCTCTTTTATGAACTTTATTGTTTCTTGAGTATACCTTTTTGTAATGGTGTTTTGATTAGTCGGACGTTCAATAATCTTGGTGTTTTGTAGTAATGGGACATTGTAGTTCTCTATTTTTATATCTGATGGATTATTTTGGGCAAGATTTTTATAATTGGCTTTTCCAATATAATCCATGTCATTGGAATAGGGTATGCCAAAATAGTAATCGAAACCATTGTTGGTTGGCAAGTATTGTTCTTTATGACCCAAATGCCATTTTCCGATTGCCGCTGTGCTGTATCCCGCAGTTTTTAATTGTTCTGCCAGAGTGATTTCATTGGCGGGCAGACCATTTTTAGAATTGGGAAAGAGTACCCTTGTTTTACTGCTAGCCATACCACTGCGAACGGGTAACCTTCCGGTCAATAAGGCAGCCCTGCTTGGTGTGCAAACACTTGCCCCTACATAAAAGTTGGTCCATTTTTGACCCTCATGTGCCATTCGGTCAAGATTTGGAGTGTGAATGGTTGGGTTTCCGTAGGTGCTTAAATCACCATAACCTAAATCATCTGCAAAAATGATAATGAAATTAGGAGTTTGCTGATTGGCTTTTTGTCCAAATATGTCAACATTGAAACTCAATAGAAGTAATAATGTAATTAAGATGGCTTTATTTCTTTTCATAGGTAAAGAGTTATGTTCATTGTTAGAGCTTTTGAAGATAGTGATTATTGTCTATTTATGTATATTCAACTCTTTATCATTCCACGTTGATAACTAGTGACAACTACCTTTTTAGAGCGATTGGTTTTTGGTTATTTTTATCCACTGCTTTTTAGCGAAACTCTATTTATATGTACCTGATTTTTGATACCGAAACCACGGGTCTGCCCAAACGTTGGAATGCACCCATCACCGATACTGATAATTGGCCACGCTGTATTCAGATTGCTTGGCAATTACATGATGAAATGGGGAACTTGGTTGAAAGTCAAGATTATTTGGTACAACCAGATGGGTTCAATATACCTTACGATGCAGAGCAGATACATGGAATATCAACTGAGTTGGCAGCGCAAGAAGGTGTGCCTTTGGCTGAGGTTTTGGAGAAATTCAACGTTGCTATGTCCAAAACTAAATTCATTGTTGGGCAAAATGTAGGCTTCGATGTAAATATTATGGGAGCTGAGTTTCATAGAATGGGAGTTGAAAATCCATTGCAAGAGCTTCCCGTTTTGGATACCTGTACAGAAGAGTCTGCCTTACTTTGTCAGATTCCCGGTGGCCGGGGAGGTAAATTCAAACTACCTACTTTAACAGAATTGCATGAGTACTTGTTCAATGCGCCTTTTGCCGAAGCTCATAATGCAACAGCGGATGTAGAGGCAACTACACGCTGTTTTTTAGAACTGGTTCGAAGAGGACATTATACAATTGAACAACTTGATGTTCAACCTGATTATTTCAAGAATTTCTCAGAAGTTCATCCACAGACCATTGAACTGATTGGATTAAAGCATATCAACCTTAAAAAAGCTTCCAAGAAAATTGCCGACGCACTTTGGGAAAAAGATACGGGTGGAGCTTCCCATGAGGAAATGCAAGAAAATCTGGCTTCATTGGAGTTGGCAGAATTTGCCCATCTTCACAATCATACCCAGTTTTCTATTTTACAATCCACCATAAGTGTGGCGGATCTGGTACAGGCTACTGTTAAGAACAATATGCCTGCGGTGGCCATGACCGATCATGCGAACATGATGGGGGCCTTTCATTTTGTAAATGGAGTGATAAACCATAACAAAGGTGTGATTTCTAGAAATGAGGAGAAGCAGAAGCGATACGAGGCAACTCAGAATGGTACTTTAGAGGAAGGGCAAGAACCTTTAGAAGAATTGCCTACCCTAGAGAAAGAAATAACTCCGATTGTGGGGTGTGAATTTCAGGTCTGTGAAGACCATACCGATAAAACCCAAAAAGACAACGGATATCAAATCGTGATGCTCGCCAAGAACAAGAATGGCTACCATAATTTGGCAAAAATGTCTTCTATTGCTTTTGTTGATGGTAAATATTATGTACCTAGAATTGACAAAAGAATTATTGAACAGTATAAGGAAGATGTAATTGTACTTACAGGAAACCTTTATGGCGAAGTGCCTAGCAAAGTTTTAAATGTTGGTGAAAAACAAGCGGAGGATGCGCTTATTTGGTGGAAAGAGACTTTTGGTGATGACCTATACATTGAATTAATGCGTCATAATCAAGAAGATGAAACACGGGTTAACCAAGTATTGATCCAATTTGCGAAGAAGTACAACATTAAATTAATAGCATCCAATAACACCTATTATACTGAAAAGGAAAATGCTAATGCCCACGATATTCTACTGTGCGTAAAAGATGGTGAAAAACAGGCTACCCCTATTGGTCGAGGTCGAGGTTATAGATACGGGTTGCCAAATCAAGAGTATTACTTCAAATCCTCCGAGGAGATGAAAGAACTCTTTAAGGATATTCCTGAAGCAATCACCAATATTCAAGAGGTCATAGACAAGGTTGAGACTTACACTCTGGCTCGTGATGTATTATTACCTGCTTTTGATATTCCAAAAGAATTTCAGTTTGAAGAGGATAGAGCGGATGGAGGAAAACGAGGTGAGAACAAATACCTACGTCATATCACCTATGAAGGGGCAAAAAAGCGTTACGAGGAAATAACCCCAGAGATTGATGAGCGACTTGATTTTGAGCTTAAGGTCATTGAGAATACAGGATACCCGGGGTATTTTTTGATTGTAGAGGATTTTATTCGTGCTGCACGTGATATGAATGTCTCGGTTGGCCCTGGTCGTGGTTCTGCCGCAGGTTCAGCGGTTGCATATTGCTTATGGATCACCAATTTAGACCCGATTAAGTACGACTTGCTTTTTGAGCGTTTCTTGAATCCGGATAGAATATCAATGCCAGATATTGATATTGATTTTGATGATGAGGGCCGAGGTCGAGTTATGGATTATGTGATTGACAAGTACGGATCAAATCAAGTTGCACAGATTATCACTTATGGCACCATGGCGGCAAAATCTTCGATTCGTGACACGGCAAGAGCTTTAGATCTTCCGTTGGGTGATGCTGATCGTATGGCGAAGCTGATTCCGAACATGTCAAAGCTCAAGAAGATTATTGGGGTTGATGATGCTGTTCTAAAGAGTAAATTCAACAGCGAGGAATTGCTGAAAGTCAATGAGCTTTTGAATATTGCTGAAGGGGAAGGGTTGGAATCTGAAACATTGAACCAAGCCTATGTTTTAGAAGGTTCGGTTCGTAATACGGGAATCCATGCCTGCGGGGTGATTATTACCCCAGATGATATTACAAAGTTCGTTCCAGTGGCACTGGCAAAGGATTCAGAAATGTACTGTACTCAGTTCGATAACTCGGTGGTGGAAAGTGCAGGACTTTTGAAAATGGATTTCTTGGGGCTAAAGACCTTGACCCTGATCAAGGATACAGTTAAGATTGTAAAAGCCAAACATGGTATAGAATTGGATCCGGAGAATTTCCCACTGGATGATGAGAAAACGTATGAACTTTTCCAACGTGGAGAAACCGTAGGGGTATTTCAATATGAATCTCCTGGAATGCAAAAACACATGAGGTCATTAAAGCCTACGGTATTCGCAGACTTAATTGCCATGAATGCTTTGTATCGTCCTGGGCCAATGGAATATATTCCAAGTTTCATTGCGCGTAAACACGGTACCGAGGAAATAGTTTATGACCTTGATGCCTGCGAAGAGTATTTGGCAGAAACCTATGGTATTACGGTTTACCAAGAGCAGGTGATGCTACTGTCCCAAAAATTAGCTGATTTTACCAAGGGTGAAGCCGATGTTTTGCGTAAGGCCATGGGTAAAAAGCAAAAGCATGTCCTTGATAAAATGAAGCCTAAGTTCATTGAAAAGGCTTCGGCAAAAGGTCATGCGGTAGATAAACTTGAAAAAATTTGGAAGGACTGGGAGGCATTTGCAGCTTATGCTTTTAACAAGAGTCACTCAACTTGCTACGCCTGGATTGCCTACCAAACAGCTTATTGTAAAGCTCATTACCCAGCCGAATATATGGCCGCTGTGCTTTCCAATAACATGAACGATATAAAGCAGGTTACATTCTTCATGGAGGAATGTAAGCGAATGGGCCTCGAGGTTCTTGGTCCAGACGTGAATGAATCTTACTACAAATTTGCCGTAAACCAGAATAATGCTGTTCGTTTTGGGATGGGTGCCATAAAAGGTGTTGGCCGCGGCGCTGTAGAAACTATTGTTGAGAACAGAAAAGAAGAAGGTCCTTATAAATCGGTTTTTGATATGGCCAAAAGAATAGATTTGCGCGCGTCTAACAAAAAGGCATTTGAAAGTTTGGCGGTTGCCGGTGGTTTTGATTCATTTGGAGCTACGCATAGGGCACAGTATTTCCATACCGAAGGTGACGGCGTTACTTTTTTGGAAAAAGTGATTAAATCCGGATCTAAATATCAGGAAAACAAAAATTCCTCTCAAATGGATATGTTTGGAGGAATGAGTGAAGCCCAGATTCCAGAACCCGTTGTACCACCTT
This sequence comes from Maribacter sp. HTCC2170, assembly GCF_000153165.2. Classification (NCBI taxonomy): domain Bacteria; kingdom Pseudomonadati; phylum Bacteroidota; class Flavobacteriia; order Flavobacteriales; family Flavobacteriaceae; genus Maribacter; species Maribacter sp. HTCC2170. The sequence continues at coordinate 1,146,818 of NC_014472.1, read as the reverse complement.
GTGAGGAATGGGGAACAATGGAAAAATTGCGAAGGGAAAAAGAAGTTGTGGGCATCTATATTTCTGGGCATCCTTTGGATGATTTTAAATCAGAAATCAATGCTTTTACCAACGGAACCATCTCTTGTTTCACAGATCTTCCAAAATATGTGAATAGAGAAATATCATTTGCTGGGGTCATAACCGATGTGCAACATAGAATTGCGAAAAATGGCAAAGGATGGGCACTCTTCACACTTGAAGATTATATGGATACTTTTGAGTTTCGCATTTTTGGCGAAGAGTATTTAAAATTTCGTCATTTTTTAATGATCAATTCATTCATTTACTTAAAGGTTTTTGTGAGAGAAGGCTGGGTGAATCGTGAAACTGGAAAAAAAGGCGACCCTAGAATGCAATACAATAGCTTTATTTTACTTCAGGAAGTGATGGAGAGTTTTGCAAAAAAACTGACCATAAAGCTGAATATAGATGAGCTCAAAGAAGATAATATTGATGAATTAAAAAGTACGCTGGTGGATCACAAAGGAAGTCATCCTTTACATTTCGTGGTATATGAAATGGAAGAAGAAATAAAGGTGAATTTATCTAGTAGAAAACAAAAGGTACAGATCACAAGTGAATTGTTGCATCAATTGGAAGAAAAAGAAGTGCATTATAAACTGAACTGACCATAAATAATCTCAATATTACAATAGGTAAAACGAATCTTACGTTAGTAAGGAAACAGAAGAATAATTGACTAAATTTGCATAATATTTAAATAAACAAACATGGCATTAGAAATAACAGATGCTACTTTTGATGAAGTAGTTTTAAAAAGCGATAAACCAGTAGTAGTTGACTTTTGGGCAGCTTGGTGTGGGCCTTGTAGAATGGTAGGTCCTATCATTGATGAGGTAAGCACAGAATATGACGGTAAAGCCGTTGTAGGAAAGGTAGATGTAGATGCTAACCAAGAGTTCGCAGCAAAATATGGAGTGCGAAACATTCCTACAGTTTTGGTTTTCAAAGGTGGCGAAATCGTGAATAGACAGGTTGGGGTTTCTCCTAAGAAAGTCTATACGGATGCAATTGATGCACTATTGTAAAAAGAAAATTCTTTAGATTAAAAAAGGTTCGGCATTTGCCGAACCTTTTTGTTTTATATTAGTTGTATAGTTAAAAAATATGAACCTTCGGTCAGAATTAGATAAGGCATCCCTTTTCCAAAATTTGGAACTTTTAGCCCAACAAGTGGTCGAGGGTTTTATCAGCGGAATTCATAAAAGTCCCTTTCATGGGTTTTCCGCAGAATTTGCAGAACATAAAATCTATAACAGCGGTGAAAGTACCAAGCATATCGATTGGAAACTATTTGCAAAGACAGATAAACTTTATACCAAACGTTATGAGGAGGAAACCAATTTAAGGTGTCATATGATTTTGGATAATTCAGCATCGATGTATTATCCAGAGGTAAAGAATTTGGGAATTGATGACTTGAACAAAATTGGTTTTGGAGTTTTGGCTATTGCGGCACTTATGAATATCCTCAAAAGACAACGCGATGCGGTGGGCTTAAGTGTGTTTTCAGACTCATATAATTTTTATTCACCAGAAAAGGGGAGTGAAAGGCATCATCAAATGCTATTGTCCAAATTGAGTGAGATCAGTTTGGAAAGCAAGCCTGCAAAACAGACAGAATTATACACCTATCTACACTTAATCGCAGAAAAAATAAAACGCAGAAGCTTGGTTGTTCTGTTTACGGATATGTTCCAGACCACCAAAGAGGATGATAGAATATTTGATGCACTACGTCATTTGAAATATAATAAACATGAGGTGGTCTTATTTCATTTGTTGGATGCTGAAAAGGAATTCGATTTTGACTTTGAGAACACACCTAAACGTTTTTTAGATGTTGAGACGGGTGAACATATCGATATTTTTTCGGATACGGTAAAGGAAGGTTATCAAAACGCCGTCAAGAATTATTTTGATGAGCTCAAAATGAAATGCGCACAATACAAAATAAAATATGTTGATGTTGATGTACGAGGTGATTTTTCAAAAGTCCTGAATACTTTTATGGTTGAGCGTCAAAAATTCTTATAAGCAGCTGAATATTTTGAAGAAATTGTTTGTGGATTTCATTTAGCAATGTATATTTGCACCGCTCTAAGCACGGTCTGGTAGTTCAGTTGGTTAGAATACCTGCCTGTCACGCAGGGGGTCGCGGGTTCGAGTCCCGTCCAGACCGCAAAAGCCTTCAACGAATGTTGAGGGCTTTTTTTATGTTGTTTTTAGACTTTTATTAGGTGTAGTTCTTTAATTGGTTGGGCAAACTAGAATATTTTCTGTCCATATATTTAATGGAGATTTCTACGATAATAATTGTAAAAGGTTTTAATATATTCTAATATTATATGTTATTCAGTTAATCAGACTATAATAACTCCCAACGAGCATATGAATATAAAAAATCTTGTAGCAGCCACATATACCCCAATGCACAAAGACACTTCTTTGAATTTGGATATTATCAAGACATACGGCGATTTTCTTAAAAGAAACAAAGTGTCTGGTGCCTTTATAAATGGTACTACTGGAGATTTTGCATCATTGACCATTCAAGAGCGAAAATTGATTGTTGAAGCATGGTCTGCAAATAGGGCAGATGATTTTTTACTCATTAATCATGTGGGCCATACAAGTTTAAAAGTAGCAATGGACCTTACCTCGCATTCTGCGGACAAGGTTGATGCTATTGGGGCATTGGCACCATTTTATTTTAAGGTGAACTCGGTTGATAAGCTTGTAGAATATTGTAAAAATATTGCGTCTTGCGCTCCTGGTCTACCTTTCTATTATTACCATATACCAGATTTGTCTGGAGCACAAATCAAAATGATCGATTTTGTTAAAATCGCATCAAAGCAAATTCCAAACTTTGCCGGTTTGAAATTTACAAAAAATGATTTGATCGATTATAAATATTGCTTTGATTACGACAGTAACAAGTATAATATACTATTTGGAGTAGATGAAATGTTTATTGCCAGTTTACCACTAGGAACAAAAGGTTGGGTGGGCAGCACTTATAATCATTTGGCTCCTCTTTATTATAAAGTAAAAGAAGCCTTTGAGAATGATGATTACCAGATGGCAGCAGATTTACAGACCAAGGCCATGTTATTTGTAGATACTTTAAATAACAAGGGTGGTTACAACGGGGTGGCTAAGGGTTTTATGAAAACATTGGGCATAGATTGCGGGCCAAGTAGATTTCCTCATACAACATTAAAAGATGGTGATTATGTTGAAATAACAAAAGAACTGGATGCAATTGGTCTTACTCCTTATTTTGGTAAATAAATTGTTGTTTTTCAAATAACCCTACTTTATAGGAATGTTATTATGGTTCTTAACCTATTACAGTATAATATAGAATTCAATATTATGCATTAAATGTTAATTTAAAGCACGTTTAGCTTTTTGAAAATGATGAACGCAGAATTTTATAAGGAAGCACTATTGAATGATATTATTCCCTTTTGGGAAAAGCATTCTCTAGACTACGAAAACGGGGGGTATTTTACTTGCTTGGGTACAAAAGGAGATGTTTATGACACCGATAAATTCATTTGGTTACAAGGTAGGCAGGCATGGACTTTTTCGATGCTCTACAATAAAGTTGAAAAAAATAAAAAATGGTTGGACATCGCAAAGTCAGGTGTAGATTTTCTTGTAAACCACGGAATGGACGAAAGCGGGAATTTCTATTTTTCAACCACGAAAGAAGGAAAACCATTAATACAACCTTATAACATTTTTTCAGACTGTTTTGCTGCCATGGCTTTTAGTCAATATGCCCAGGCCTCGGGCGATGAAAAAATCAAGGAGCTGTCCAAAAGGACCTATTTCAACATTCTTGAAAGAAAGGATAACCCAAAAGGTATATATACCAAAAATACTGGGGCTAGACCTTTAAAAGGTTTTTCGTTACCAATGATACTCTCAAATTTGGTTTTGGAACTTGAAGATGTTCTAGAGCCTGAAGAAGTTGAAAGAACTGTTGATTTTAGTATCAACGAGGTTATGAATGTTTTTCTTGATCAGGACTCAGGATTAATATATGAAAATGTATTGCCCGATGGTAGTCATGATGATAGTTTTGAGGGGCGCCTTTTAAACCCCGGGCATGGGATAGAAGCCATGTGGTTTATGATCGATATTGGCGTGAGAAGAAAAGATAATAATTTAATACAAAAAGCAACTGAAACCATACTCAACATTTTAGAATACAGTTGGGATAAAGAATATGGGGGCATCTATTATTTCTTAGATGCCAAAGGCCATCCTCCCCAACAATTGGAATGGGACCAAAAACTATGGTGGGTGCATTTAGAAGCCTTAGTGGCTTTAGCAAAGGCATATCAACATAGCCGGGATGAAAGAATTGAAAATTGGTATAATAAGGTCCACGTGTATTCTTGGAATCATTTTTCGGACCCTGAACATGGGGAATGGTTTGGCTACCTAAATAGACAGGGAGAGGTTTTACTCAATCTAAAAGGGGGTAAATGGAAAGGGTGTTTTCATGTGCCAAGGGCTATGTATCAATGTTGGAAATCATTTAAAAAAATCGAATCTGAATAAACACATAAATTATGGCAAATAGAATTGCAGTATTGATTGTCCTCTTTGTATTCTCTTCGTGTGCTGCCCAAAAAGAGACTTATCACATTCCGAAAGGAGTAAGTCAAATTCATGATCTGTTCAATGCAAGTTCTAATGACAGTATAGCATGTTACCGTATACCAGCAATTGTCACAGCACCCAATGGAGATCTTGTTGCCACCATAGATGAAAGAGTGCCCTCTTGCGGAGATTTAAAATGGAGTAAGGACATCAACATAGTAATGCGACGAAGTGAGGATAATGGAAAGACATGGTCGAAGATTGAGACTATAGTGGATTTTCCTTTTGGCAAATCTGCCTCTGATCCATCAATGATCGTTGATAGGGTGACCAAAGAAATCTTTCTGTTTTATAATTATATGAATTTGGATACAGAAAAGGACATTTATTATCTACATGTAATGAAGAGTACAGATAATGGTAAAACTTGGAGCGAGCCCAAAGATATAACAGCTCAAATAGTCAAACCCGAATGGCATAAGGATTTTAAGTTCATTACTTCTGGCAGGGGAATTCAAACAAGTACGGGGAAACTTCTACATTGTATGGTGAATTTGGATAGTGGAATGCATTTATTTGGCAGTGATGATCATGGGGAAACTTGGTATTTCATTGACAATCCAGTATCACCAGCCAATGAGTCAAAAGTAGTAGAGCTGGTCGACGGTTCTTGGATGGTGAATGCAAGGTCTAATGATAAAAAAGGGGTGCGGTATGTACATACATCTTCTGATGAAGGGAAAACATGGGTCACCAAGGCAGAGCATCAATTGACAGATCCAGGTTGTAATGCTAGTATTGTGCGATACACGTCAATAAAAAATGGACACGATAAGAACCGATTGCTATTTTCGAACGCCAATTCAGATAAAGGACGCACAAATATGACGGTACGAGTGAGCTATGACGAAGGCAAAACATGGTCTGAAGGCAAAACTGTGTATGAAGGACCTTCGGCCTATTCATCATTAACAATTTTAGAAAATGGTGATATTGGCTTATTATTTGAAAAAGACAAGCACAAAGAAAATTTATTCGTCAGCTTTTCCTTAAAATGGCTTACCAATAAAAAAGACAAGTATCAAAAGCCTAAGAAAAAGAACTAGAGAACCTGTCTGGGAATAGGGTGTTGAAGACCACAGTGAAGTGTTTATCTAAGAATAGAACTGAATATTAGAAAAAATGAATCGAGCGAGAATTATAGCAACCTTTGCATTACTTTTTCTGATGGTTCCGTTCAGTTTCTCGCAGGAAACTTCCAAATTTAGGGTAACCAATTTGCCCGATTTACCAGCCTTGAAAGAAGGTGCTGCACCCTTAGGATATGCGGGTATGATGGGTGGCGCGCACGACAAAGTTATCATCGCAGCGGGTGGCGCTAATTTCCCTGAAGCTCTACCATGGAAAGGAGGAAAAAAGGTTTACCACAATAACATCTATTTACTGGAAGAAAACAAATGGAGATTGCTGAATAGGACACTGCCTTTTCCCATTGCTTATGGAGCTTCAGTAGCCACCCCTGAAGGAATCTTGATTATCGGTGGTGAAAATGCGGAAGAAACCACTGATAAAGTCCACCTCCTAAAGCATGTTTCATCGACAAATGATGTGGAAATAATAGAATACCCTTCTTTACCAGAACCCTTGGCATATACAGCTGCTGTAATTGAAGAAGAATACCTATATGTTGTTGGTGGAAAGAATAATCAAAAAAGTACGAATGCTTTTTATCGTTTCAATCTCGACAAAAATTATGAATGGGAAAAGCTAGAAGATTTTACGGGTCCTCCAAGAGCCGTACATACTATTGCTGTTCAAGAGTCAAAAGATTCAAGAAAGCTCTTTGTAATCGGTGGACGTAACCAAACGGCTGGAAAAAGATCAGTACCATTGACTGATTTTCTTTCCTATGACTTAAAAAAAGGTGAGTGGAAAAACGAGGGTGAACTTTTGATTCATGGCAAACCAAGGGTCCTTATGGGACCTTCCGCTGAAAGCAAGGGATCAATGCACATTATGGTCTACGGGGGTTCTGATGAGGTATTGTTCAATGAACTAGAAAGTATAGCCTTACAACTTGGACAGGAACAAAACGATTCTTTGATTTCGGGTTTAATAGAAAGAAGAGATGGAATTCTAAATACACACCCAGGATTTTCCAAAGAAATCCTTGGGTATAATACCATTACAAACAAATGGTTTGTTTACGATAGCGTTGAAACCCAAATTCCAGTAACGGCATTGCCATTTCAAGAGGAGGATAATTTTTATGTGGTTTCGGGTGAGATTTCTCCTGGTATCCGAACTCCAAAAGTTCAAAAATTTGAAATAGCGGAAGCCGTAGAACCTTTTGGTACGATAAACTATACGGTTTTGGCGCTCTACCTTTTGATTTCGCTGGGTATCGGCATTTATTTTATACGCAAACAAAAATCTACTGAAGATTACTTTGTTGGTGGTGGACGTATACCATGGTGGGCCTCAGGGCTAAGTGTTTTTGGAACCTTGTTGAGCGCAATTACTTTTATGGCGATTCCTGCCAAAGCCTTTGTTACAGATTGGTCCTTCTTTTTTCTGAATATTACCGCTATTCTGATAACACCGGTAATTGCCTTTATTTTCATTCCGTTTTTTAATAGGCTCAAAATACGTACTGCCTATGAATATCTGGAAGATCGCTTCAATTACCTGGCGCGGGCCTTTGGTAGTCTTTCATTCATTTTGTTCCAATTGGGGAGAATAGGCATTGTCTTGTTATTGCCATCCCTGGCCATTTCTATAGTAACGGGTATTCCTGTAGAAACCAGTATTTTGATTATGGGAGTGTTATGTATTCTTTATACCACTTTTGGAGGAATTGAAGCTGTAATTTGGACAGATGTTATGCAAGTCATCGTGCTATTAGGCGGCAGCGTATTGGCCATTGTCTGGATTATGATGCACACCGAAACTTCTTTTGGTGAGATGATTTCGTATGCCTCTGAACGTGATAAGTTCAACATTATGAATATGGACTTTGATTTTACTGAGTCCACTTTTTGGGTAGTGTTCATTGGTGGTCTTGCCTCTGCCATGGTAACCCAAGGTACCGACCAGACCATTGTACAGCGCTTTTTAACGAGTACCAATGTCAAGGATTCCCAAAAAACGTTGTACACCAATGCAGTGCTTACACTTCCTGCAACCATTATCTTTTTTGGCATAGGTACATTATTGTTCATTTTCTATTCTGAAATGCCTACCGCTTTATCTCCTGCCATTTCTAACAACGATTCCATATTTCCTTGGTATATAGTTCGTGAGCTGCCAGTTGGGGTTTCTGGTTTGCTCGTGGCGGGCATTTTTTCTGCAGCAATGTCTAGTATTAGCAGTAGTCTTAATTCTGTTTCAACTGCTTATTGTAATGATTTTTACGCGCATTTTCGACCGGAAGTAAAAGACAAAAGGTTATTGCGAATCGCTAGAATTGCTACCATAGTAACAGGTGTTTTGGGAGTGTTATTGGCTCTTTGGATGGCGAGTTCCAATATCAAATCACTTTGGGACCAGTTTTATCGATTCTTAGGCCTTTTTACTGGAGGTTTAGGAGGAATGTTCCTTCTCGGAATGTTAACCAAAAAGGCAAATGCCACAGGAACCTTAATGGGGTTGGTGGCAAGTGCTTTATTGATATGGTACATAAGTGTTTTTACAGATATAAGTTTTTTAATGTACGCTTTCTTTGGTGTGGCTTCCTGTTTTGTTTTTGGATATGTTTTCAGTCTTATTTTCAAAGATAAAAGCTAAACTCATGAAGAATTTTTTGACACTCTTTTTGATTTTTTTTGTTAGTGTAAATTCTGCTAGTGCTCAGTTAAGTTTGCCTGATACTTTCACCAATAACATGGTTCTTCAAAGGGGTGAGCCCATCCACATCTGGGGTAATGGTATACCAAATAAATCTTTGAAAATAGAATTTGGAAGAGATACTATAGCAACTGCAGTTCGCCAAGATTCTACATGGAGTGTCTATTTCAAGAAAAGTAAGTCCAATTCGTCACCCCAATCTATTTACATATCAAGTGGTCTAGAAAGAATAGTGTTATCGAATATCCTGATAGGGGATGTATGGCTTTGTGCTGGGCAATCAAACATGGAGTGGTCTATGGAAAGGGAAATGCATTTTGACAAAGAGAAAAAGAATGTTAATCTACCTTCACTTCGTTTTTATAATACCACATATGCCGGAAAAAACATTTATAATAAAAGTTTTAATGATTCTCTATTATCGTTATTGAACGAAAACGACTTTTATGATGGAAGATGGGCGGTAAGCGATAGTATTTCCATAAAGCGGATGAGTGCAGTGGGCTATTATTTCGGAAAGGAAATTCTGGAGCAAGTGGATGTTCCTATTGGGTTAATAAATATGGCAATCGGTGGAGCCCCTATAGAAGCTTTTATTGGCCGTAATGTTATGGAAGGGAATTCCTTGTTTTCATCCAAAGTAAAGGGTAATTGGCTAGATAACAATGTCTTGCCCGAGTGGATAAGAGAAAGAGGTCATCAAAATGTAGGTGACATACAAGTTCTTGATGGAGACGAACTAGGTCCAAACCATGCTTTTAAACCAGGATTTGCTTATTCAGCGGGAATTAAACCGCTATTCAAGTTACCAATAAAAGGAATTATATGGTACCAAGGTGAAAGTAATGCCCAAGAGATTGAAAGGGTAAACGAATATGGAGAATTACAAAAACTTTTGATTGAAGACTATCGTCAGAAATGGAAGCAACCTGAAATGCCTTTTTACTGGGTGCAACTTTCTTCCATTGATACGACACATTACAATTCTAAATATTGGCCCAAATTTAGGGACGAACAACGAGAATTATTAAATGAAATAGAAAATGGAGGAATGGCCGTTTCGAGTGATATAGGATTCATAAATGATGTGCATCCAACAAATAAAAAGGATGTGGGGTATCGATTGGCACGTTGGGCTTTAAATAAGACTTATGGAAAACAAATAGTGCCCTCAGGACCCCTCCCAATAACAGCCAAATATATAGAGGGTAAGATCATTATAGATTTTGCATATACGGCTAATGGGCTAAAAACTTCTGACAATCAAGTTTTGCGAGGTTTTTCAATTGATGGGATTGAATTAGTTCCAGCGAAGTTATGCAAGCATATCGTTGAGGTGACATCGCAGTACAAACCAGAATATGTGTATTATGGTTGGCAACCTTTTACCGATGCTAATCTTGTCAATTCTGAAAATTTACCAGCATCAACATTTAAATTGAAAGTGAACTAAGGAATAACTGGGCTATTTGGAAAAGTTCAATTTTCTTGGACTCTTATTTTAGGGGATATCTTGACAATTGTTTTTTATTTGAACAGTTTGGTTGTACATTTGAGATTGAACTAAACCGATTTAGTTAGTTTTGAAAAAAATATTTTTAAAAGATATTGCCGAAGAGTTGAAGTTGTCGAAGACTGCGGTATCCTTGGTGCTTAATAATAGGGGTGATGAAAATAAAATAAGCAAGGAAACGCAAAAACGAATTTTAGATTTTGCCAAGGAAAACAACTACCGACCAAATCAAATGGCCAGAGGATTGAGTTTGGGAAAAAGTGAGACCATCGGATTGATTTTACCCAATATTTCTGATATTTTTTATGCCAAGATTGCGCATTATGTTGAGATTAGGGCAAAAGAATATGGATACAATGTTGTTTTCAGTAGTTCGAATGAGGACGCGGAAACAGAAAAGGAATTGATCTACTCCATGCTTAATAGACAGGTTGATGGTTTAATAATCGCATCGACCCAGGAGAATGAAGAGGATATCCTAAAATTAAGAAAGACCAAAGTTCCCTTTGTATTGATAGACAGGCATTATCCTGACATTCGTAGTAATTACGTGATTGTGGATAACCAGGGCGGAACAAGGGATATGACCGAACATCTTTTGAATAACGGGCGAAATAAAATTGGATTGGTGACAATAGAAAGCGAGTTGGAGGCAATGATGCAAAGGCAGTTGGGATACGAAATGGCGCTTAATGATAATGGACTAGAAGTAATAGCAGGGCATATAAAAAAAATTGACCGTTTCAATTTTCATAATGAAATGGGCAAAGCATTAAAAACCATTGTACAAGGGGAAAATAAGGTTGATGCATTAGTTTTCACCACACATTATTTGGCGGCTTCGGGACTTCGTGAGCTAAAACTATTAGATATAGAAGTGCCAGAAAGTGTGGCAATAATCAGTTTTGATGAATTAGGCGCGTTTGACTTAGTGGATCCACCAATTACAGCGAGCAAACAGCCAGTTGAAGCCATGGGTAACGAAGCCGTGGAAATTTTGGTAAATGAAATTGAAAAGAAAAATTTAGAGATTGATAATGAACGGGTTTTGAGAACGAAACTCTTAATTAGGAAATCCTGTGGAGCATAAAATTTGGCAATAAACTAAACCGCTTTAGTAAGAGTAGAATTATGAAAAATGAATGTAAATCTCATGCATTAAAGGCAATAATAGTCTTTTGTCTCGCAATGCTGGCATATGGTAATTCATATGCCGATAAAAGGAATTTGTTCACAGAAAAAAGGGAACTTGTTCCTTTTCATGAAGGCAATGGTAATGGTCATATTCAAGAATTGAATACCAACTATGGTCTGTACAGTGTTTGTAAGGATGACATTGAAGGTTATAAAGAAATGCTTTCTGGTTCAGAGTTTTTTCTATACCCTTCATTGCGTGAAGATGTCAATGTATCAATGATAGCAAGGGCGACCACGGGTGAAATGGGTTTTGAATTCCTTACTGGAGAGGTGCCGTCAGACTATGCTTCGGACACAGTGACTTTTTTCATGTTGAGTGATATTGATTTTAACTTAAGGGAATCGTTTGATATTCATGTGAATGACAAACATTTACTGACTTTCAATTCCAATGAAGATGGAACCCTTTCTGTAACCGATAACCCTGGAAAAGGAAACGCACAATATATATTAGTTAACAGAGATGGAAATGGAGATGGTATTGGTGCTTTCCGTTTGACGGTACCTATTTCATTACTTGAAAAAGGAAAAAGTGCTAAAATAAAATTCAACGGCCATAAAAAGAACTCAAACTGCTGGGTTATGATTTTTAAGGCTACGGATGCGGTTGAACGCATAAAAATGTCCATATCAGATGAAGCTGCATTCATGATCAAGCAAAAAAATGAAATGTTGTATGTTGATGCACCAACTCATTTTAATGACAAAAAGGTTTATTTAATCAGTGATGGAAAGAAAAGTAAGGTAAGGAAGTTTAAGGCGCAAGGGGAAATATCAAAAGCTTCTTTCAGTATCGCTCCGCCAAAAAAAAGTTTTTCAATTGTATATGAGGGTAGAGAAATCGTACTTGATTTTGAAAAAGGTGATGGTGTTTTATCAAAGACCGATATCGATGGTAAATACCTATATCATCATCGTACAAATTATGTCAACGGGTGGGTAGCATACTTAACTAAATTGTACAAGCCGGAGTTTTTAGAGACTTACAATGATTTTTTTGACAAAAAATATGATAATGGCCTGGTGTCAATCATGAATTCTAGCCATCAAGATATTGCCTGGGTCGATCGTCCTGAGATATGCATCATTCTTAGAGATACGCTTTTGTTGAAACCTGTACTCAAAGATGCTTTTATAAGGGATGATTACGGATTTGATATTGAGGACGGCCTAATGTTACGAGAGTATATTGAAAGACATCCTGAGTCTGTTGAAAAGTTGACCACATTACTGAATAAAAAACTAATTTCAGTAGGAGCCACCTATAACTGTCCGTATGAAGATATGTATGATGCTGAGGACCAAGTACGTCAATTGTATTTGGGTAAAAAATGGGTAAAAAAGACTTTCGGGGGTTATGACTCCAAAGTGTACTGGAATGTTGATGTACCAGGTAAATCGTTGCAAACTCCTCAGATTCTTAAAAAAGCAGGGGTTGATTATATGATTATAAGTAGACATGCCAAAGGTTTGTTTCATTGGGCGAGCCCCGATGGTAGTTCTGTGTTTACATACTCCCCAGGTCATTATGGTAATGACTTGCTTTACCTTTCAAGAGACTTGAATAATAAGATGAAGTATGGTGCCGAACAGGTATTGTACTGGGAAAAGAATTTTGAGGGTAGTGAAATACAAACCCCATTACTTTCAAGTCAGGATATGCTACCTGCTATAGATTACTCAGAGTTTATAGAATCATGGAATTCTTTCGATTCCCTAAAAGATGAAAAGGGTACTGAGAAAAATGTTCATTTGCCAAAAATGGAACTCATGACCGTTGATGAATTTCTGCCTTTGGCAGAAAAAAAAGCCACCAAGATAGATACGATTATGGGCGAGAGACCTAATGTATGGGTGTATATTCATGGGCCTGGGCATCACGATGCTTTGACAGCAAGTAGAGAAGCTTCTAAGTTGCTACCCGCCGCTGAGAAATTCTTAACTGTTGCAAATATCATCGACCCCAAAAAAATGCAATATCCATTTAAGGAATTTGATGAAGCATGGCAAGCTAAAATCTATCCAGATCATGGTTGGGGAGGTCACGATGGTGATATTACCGATAATTTATTCAAGGAGAATTTGGTAAAATCAAGAACCATGGGACAAAATTTATTGAATAAAGGTTTGGATTTCCTATCTACTAGAATAAAGAAAAATGAAAAATTAGGAACTCCAATAGTGTTATTCAATAGTTTGTCATGGGAGCGTACTGATCCTGTAACAACAACAGTTCAGATTCCTCAAGGAGAAACAAAGAATGTTGGTGTGTTGAATGCTAAAAAGAAAATTGTGGCGTCACAAATTTCCAATGCAGCTTATTACAAAGATGGTAGTTTGAAAAGTGCAGACATCACCTTTATTGCTGAGAATATACCTTCGATTGGTTATGCCACTTATTACTTAGCTAATAAGAAGAATACTGTTGAAGATAAAGCCAATAATGTATCGACTTCCGCATATGAGAATCCTTTTTACAAAATCACTTTTGAGAAAGGTGGAATTGAACAAGTGTATGATAAAGAGTTCAAGAAAGAATTACTGGAAGCTGATAATCTAAGGGGAGGTGAAATTTTCACTTTACAGTCGGTTGGTAATGGTGCTGGTGAGTTTGGAGACGTACAACAGGTAAGTATGGTCGACTTTGATAAAATGAGCCTTCATAACCCTGAGTGGGAAGTACTTGAAAACGGGCCAGTATTTACAAAATATAGATTAGAGCAAGAAATAAAACATGCTATTGTAAGACAGGATGTTATACTATACCATAACCTGAAACGTATTTATTTTAATACGGAATTGCGAAACTGGTCAGGCGAATTATACCGTGAATTCAGAACAGCTTTTCCTATTAATATGGATAGCCCTGAAATCGCACATGAAGTACCTTTCGGCAGTGTTCGTGTTGGTAAGGATGAAATAAAGACGGCCGGTGAGCGCTACACGCCTTTATGTAAAGATGTGCACCCAAGAGCTATAATTGACTGGATTTCAGCCACTGATGATGAAGTTTCAGTTACCTTGAGTTCTTCGGTAGCAGCTGCAGATTGGATAGACCCAACTTCCCATGATGATAGTAAGGTCGTTTTACAACATATATTGTTAGCCAGTAGAACCTCTTGCCATTGGGAGGGAAATGAATACTCGCAGGCCGGTAACCACAAATTCCATAATGTCTTCACTTCCAACAAAGCAGGAAGCATAAACGGACAACGTATTGCAAAACAGGAAAACGAACCAATTAATGTGGTGGTTTATCCGGATTCATCAACAAAATCATTCTTACCTGAATCATTAAGTTTCTTTTCCATAGATACTGATAATGTGATGATTTCAACGATTAAAAAGGCAGAGGATTCAGAGGAAATAATAGCAAGAATGTATAATGTTTGGGAAGACAATGAGAAAGTGAATGTTTCCTCTTATTTCGATATCAATTCATATAAACATACCAACATAATTGAGGAGAACCCAACACCTGTTGCGCCTGAATTAAAGGTTGGAAAATACGCCATTGAAACGTTTAGTCTTGACGCGAATAAAAAATAAAACACTCATAAAATTGATGTAATGACAACACTTTGGAAAAATGATAAAGAGCTTTTTGAAATAGCGAAGAAGGAACTTTTTGTAGCATTGGTTGGTGATATCTTGGATAAAATGGGATACCTACATCAGTTTCTTCCCCCGAACATAAAACCCTTGAATAATGATTTTGTTGTTATTGGAAGGGCAATGCCGGTTTTGGAGGCCGATGTATTTGAAGAGGTTGTAGAAAATACCAATAATCCCTTAATGCAAAAGCCATTTGGAATTATGTTCGAAGCGTTGGATAGTCTAAAGGAAGGCGAGGTTTATATCTGTTCGGGCTCCTCACCCAATTATGCGCTTTGGGGAGGACTAATGAGCACAAGAGCAATGAAACTAGGGGCGGCTGGTGCAGTAGTTAATGGGTATTCTAGGGATACCAAAGAAATTCTCAGTTTAGAATATCCTACTTTTTCGTTTGGAGGTTATGCACAGGATCAAGGACCACGAGGCAAGGTAATCGATTATAGAGTTCCTATAGAAATTGCTGGGATTCGTATTCATCCCGGTGATGTTGTATATGGCGATGTTGATGGCGTTTTGATCGTGCCTAAAGCAGCAGTTAAGGAAGCTTTTACAGGAGCAATTGAAAAGGCACGAGGTGAACAATTGGTTAAAAAGGCGTTGCAAGCTGGAATGAGTACCGTCGACGCTTTTGAGAAATTTGGAATTATGTAGAATGAGCGGTTCTTTAAACCTCATATTATGAACAAAAAATCTTCTTTTTACCTTCTTGCCATAAGTTTTGTCTCGACAATTGGGGGGTTTCTATTCGGTTATGATACGGCAATCATATCTGGTTGTAATTCTTTTTTGGAAAGTCAATACAATCTATCGGCAAGTATGTTGGGATGGGTAGTCTCCTCTGCATTGTTAGGTACTATTTTGGGGTGTTTAATTTCAGGAAAAGTAACAGATAAATATGGACGCAAAAAAACCTTGCTGTTGGCTGCAACTTGTTTAACCATTTCAGCTTTTGGTTCGATGTTGCCACCTCAATTTTTAGGTAATCTAGATTCCACATTTTGGATAACTTCAAGTTTGGATTCATCTTTTCTAACACTAATCGTAGTTAGAATAATTGGAGGTATAGGTGTGGGTATAACCTCAGTGGTAGCTCCTATTTATATTTCAGAATTAACCATGCCAGAGAAAAGAGGAAAAATGGTTTCCCTATATCAATTGTCAATTACATTGGGTATTCTTCTGGCATTTCTTGTTGATTGGATTGTACTTAATCAAGCTGGTGATAAGGCAGGGATTATTAGTGGCGCTGAAGTCGGTCTTTGGGACTGGCTATTTGTTGAAGAGCTTTGGAGAGGCATGTTCGGTACCGAAATACCGATTGCCATTCTATTTTTGGTGTTGTTGATGTTCGTTCCTGAAAGTCCAAGATGGCAGGTGGTCAATGGTAAAGAGGAAGAAGCTTTTGTAACTATGACAAGGTTGGGTAATGCGGACATGGCAAAAACCCAAATGGCAGAAATGAAAGAAGCCACTGTACAAGAAACCCAAGGATATAAGGAATTATTCAAACCCTATTTGCGCAGACCTTTATTAATAGGGATACTGCTACCGATGTTCGCACATTTGAGTGGTATTGCCGCCATTATGTATTTTGCTCCTAATATCTTGAATGAATCAATCAAGAGTGTTGAAAGCTCTTTTCTTGGTGCAGTTTTGGTAGGCCTGGTCAATTCAATTTTCACCTTTATCGCGATAATGAACATAGAACGTTATGGTAGACGAAAACTATTATTGATTGGTGTTGTGGGCGCCGCCATTTCACTTATGGGAGTTGGTGTATTGTTTGCTATTGGATCCAACTTGGTGATAATTCCACTATTGATTTATGTAGCATGCTTCGCATTTTCTTATGGACCTATTGTTTGGGTTATTATCAGCGAGATATTTCCAACTAAAATAAGAGGGCTTGCTGTAAGCATTGGAAGCCTTTCCTTAATGGTTACGGGTTTTTTTATAACCTTGACGAATCCTGTTTTTATAGAGACCATAAAGCCTTCTGGCACATTCTTTCTTTATGGGGCATTGACGATTCCAGCCATTTGGTTCATTTGGAAATATGTCCCAGAAACAAAGGGTAAAACATTAGAAGAAATTGAATTGTCCTGGAAAAGGATAAATGACAAACAACAGAAGGGGATAAATGAAACTGATTGAACAATATCAAATAACGGATAATGGATATCATCCTTTCTTGATCCGGGATGGGTGGCAAGTGGCCCAATTGAACTATATGCCCGAACAGGAAATCGGCAATATTGATAAATTGGACATCCATCATCTGACCGATGAGGTTTTTATTCTTTTGAAAGGGAAAGCTGTCTTGATAAGTGCGGAAATTAATAGGATTGATGTACAGTTTGAGGTAGAAGTAATGAGGCCTAATATCATCTATAATATTCCCGTGAATACTTGGCACAATATTGCGATGAGTACGGATTGTGAGATTATCATCGTTGAAAAGTCCAATACCCATGAAGGGGATTTTGAGTTTTTCCCATTAAGTGATGAAAAAAAGGAGGAAATGGAAGCATTGGTCCGAGAGGTCTGTAATCTATAGTAATAGTAAGCGAATATCAAAGAACTAGGTTATGATAGAAATTGATTTAAAAGGCAAAAGAGTTTTGGTCACAGGAGGCAGTAGAGGAATAGGGGCTGAAATATGTAGAAAATTGGCTGCTTGTGGGGCGGAGGTTTTTATCAATTATAATAGCAATGAACAAAGTGCACAAGATCTAGCAAATGAAATAAGCAATTCTTATGGGGTTAGAACAGGCATTGCTTGTGCAGATGTGTCCAAGGCTGAACAGGTAAAGCAAATGTTCTTGAAAATGGATGGGGTAATGGGAGGTATAGATATTTTGGTAAACAATGCAGGCACCGAATCAATTCATCATGTATTGGATTTGGTCGAAGAGGAATGGGACCGAGTAATCAATGTGAATTTAAAAGGACCTTTTTTATGTTCCAAAGAAGCTGGAGATAGAATGGAAAAAAATGGAGGAGGAGTCATCATAAATATTTCTTCCATTCATGATGTAGTACCAAGAAAAGGATTGATTCATTATTGTTCCGCGAAAGCCGGTCTTAAAATGCTGTCAAAATGCCTTTCACTAGAATTGGCCGAAAATAATATAAGGGTGGTGTCCGTTGCCCCGGGTGCAATTTCCACTGAAATGAACCGTGATGAAATTGCAAAGTTCGGGAAGAAGAAATTTGAAAACTGGATTCCTCAGGGCAGAATAGGTGATGTAGACGATGTAGCCCATACAGTCGCGTTTATGGCAAGTGATTTAGGTGGTTATATCAATGGGTCTGACATCTATATTGATGGGGCCTATATGAACAATACCATTCAATATGACCCACGACCACCAAGATTGAATGAGTCCGAATAAATGTTGAGAATTTAACATAAATACAATGGCGTTTTTGACTTTCTTTATAGGCAGTTACACCCAATTTCTTTCACCTGAAATTGTAGGTTCCGGGAATGGGATATCTACCGTTCAATTGAACGAGGATACCGGCAAACTTTCAGTATTGCATACTCAAAATACAATCAGTCCGAGTTACCTGGCTTTAAGCGAGGACAACAATTATTTGTATTGTAACACTGAGGTAATTGAGGAGGAGAATCCCATGGTTCAGGCCTATAGGATCAACGATGATTATTCATTGGAATTTTTAAATGAACAACCAATTAAAGGGGGATGCCCATGTCATAACGAAGTCTTTGATAATAGAGTTTTAGTGGCATGCTATATTTCAGGTAATATGCTTGAATACCCTTTGGATGATTCCGGGGAATTGATGAAATGTGTCAATAACCATCAGCATTCCGGGTCGAGTATTAATTTGGTACGGCAGGAAGCCCCACACGCACATCATATTACTGTCCATCCAAATAGAAAAGATGTGTATGTCTGCGATTTAGGTATCGATACAGTTAAAGCTTACAAGTTTAATGATGACAGATTAGGACCTAACTCACTTGGTGACATAGATATTGTTAAAGGTGGAGGCCCACGTCATTTGGTGCTCAACAAAGAGGGTAGTTTAGGGTACGTAATCAATGAACTGACTAGTGTGGTTTCAGTTTTAAAGAAGGATGAAGCGAAATTCAAACAAATTGACTTCTATGAGTCTTTGCCAGATTCTTATCAAGGTGCTCGAAGTGCCTCGGCCATAAGAATTCACCCCAATAACAAGTTTTTGTATGTAGGCAATAGGCAATTTGATGGGATTACGATTTTCAAGACAGAAGGTGAGGAATTGAAATTGGTAGGGTATCAGAAAACAGAAGGCAAAGAACTAAGAGAATTTAATATTTCACCAAGTGGCAAATGGCTGATTGCTTGTCATCAAAATTCAAATGACACTGTAGTATATAAAATACAGGCCGATGGAAATTTGAATGAAACGTACCGAACAAAGGAGATAAAAACTCCAGTTTGTGTGGTATTTTTTAAGTGAATTATTATCCAAAACAAGATATTAAAATGAAATTAGGATTCGGATTATACAAGCATATGTTGAATGAGGACCATTATAAATTTGCCAAACAATGTGGCGCCACGCATTTGGTAGTGCATATGGTAGATTATTTTGGACACGAAAAGAATGATAAGAATAACGCAAATCAACCAGTTGGGGAAGAGGAAGGCTGGGGAAAGGCCGGTGACCCTAATCATATTTGGACTTTGGAGGAGCTAATGGCTATTAAGAAGGAAATCAATGCACATGGATTAGTATGGGAAGCAATAGAAAATTTTGATCCTGCTCACTGGCACGATATTTTGTTAGACGGTCCCAAGAAAGAGGAACAGATGAACAACATAAAGCAATTGATTCGCAATGTTGGTGCCGCAGGGATTCCCATTTTTGGGTATAATTTCTCCTTGGCTGGAGTAGCTGCAAGAACACAAGGCGAATATGCTAGAGGAGAAGCAGTATCAGTAGGAATGGAAGGTGGGGATGATACACCAATACCCAACGGCATGGTATGGAACATGGTATACGATGAAAAAGCTCCAGAAGGTTCAATACCAAAAATTGAACATGAGGAACTATGGAACCGATTGCAATATTTTCTAGATGAAATATTACCAATAGCTGAAGAAGCTGGAGTTAAAATGGCAGCGCATCCCGATGACCCACCATTGCCTTATGTGAGGAATACGCCCAGATTGGTGTTTCAACCGGATTTATATCAAAAATTGATTGACATGAACCCAAGCTCGGCCAATAATTTGGAATTCTGTTTAGGCTCCATTGCCGAGATGACCGAGGGGAATGTGTATGATGCTACCGAAAGCTATAGTCAGCAAGGTAAAATTGGGTATATCCATTTTAGAAATATCAAAGGCAAGGTGCCTAATTATAAAGAAGTATTTGTGGACGAGGGAGATATAGACATGTTCAAAATCTTGAAGATTTTAAAGAAAAACAATTTTGACGGAGTTTTGATTCCCGACCATACGCCGCAAATGACATGTGATGCTCCATGGTATGCAGGAATGGCTTATGCTATGGGATATATGAAAGCTGCTATGTCGCTTTTATAACCATAAAGCTTTTAACAATAATTGGGCCATTATATACCATATCATTTCAATAACAATATAAAAACAGAAAGGAAATGAAAAGAAGAAAATTTATTGAAGTTACAGGGGCTTCCAGTATGGCGCTTACAAGTATATCACCTCTATTATCATGGTCTTGCGTTACATCCAGATCCAGTAATGAACTGAAGAAACAGGCCTTACTAGCTTTTGTACGTTTTGAACAAGTTTGGAATTTCAACGATTTCTGGAAGAGGGGCAATACATTTGATGCCTGCCTTACTTTTGTGGATGCTTTGCAACAGCGCTGGCCAGATGATTCAGAAGTAGATGATATTCAAAAAAGAGTTGGTGAAATGTTGGAAGAAAACCTTGTTTTTTTCAACAACTTTGACCCGGGTGACCTTTGGGCAGATGATTTTGGTTGGTGGGGTATTATGGCACTCAATGCGAGAAAGCATCTTTTGAGAATAGGGGATAAGAAACTTGCCAATAAATACCTTAAACTTTCAACTGACTTATGCTGGGAATACAAAAAGAGAACAGCATATGACTCATCAGATATGGCTAAACCTGTCCCTCATGGCTGTCGAAATGGCGACGCAAATGGTATTAGCAAAGGGGTTAAAAATACAGTGACCAATGTGCTGCTATTTTTACTTTCAACACGAATATATAGACTATCACTAACAGAAAATATTGCTGATAATGATAAATATTTAGATATGGCCTACCAACAATGGCTCTGGTTTGAAGAATGGTTTAAGTTAGATGAATATCAATATCTAAAAGAGTTAACCAGTTCAGGGGCATTGGTACAAGAACGTCCGATAGCATTTTTTGAAGGTTCTAACTATCAAGAAAAAATACATCCACCATGGGCAGAAGGTTGGGTTTGGACGGGCGATCAAGGAATGTTAGTAGCGGTTTTGACCGATATGTTAGCGATTAGAAATGAATTGGCAACATATCTGTCCACTAATAGCATAGACCCCCAATTTGATGTAGAATCATATGAAACTAAACTAAGAGCTTTACTGGAATTAATCGGTAAGGGCGTAAAAAATGGAATGGTTGCAAATGTTGACGGAATTATTCGCGAGGCTCCCTGTTTATCAAGTTTTGGCCCAGAACATGGTAGAGACTATCTTGCTGGTCGTGGAATTATGATGCGTTATTTAGGGAGTGAAGAAGAAAGAGCACTTATAGATGTTGATTTGTCTGATTGCATAGAGAAAACAATAAATGCCATGTGGAGTACCCGTGATGTAGCAACTAATCAGTTTCAACCAGAATTTACCAGTCAAGAGAATGATAAGCTTTATGTGGAACAATTCCGAGAATTATGGGGACTAGCAGATGATGTTCATAAATGGGATATAAAAACAATGAAAGAGAAAAATAGAGATGGGGTTTGCCAATCTATTGGCCTCGATTTGCTAGGGGCTGCAATCAAAACATTGATATAGAGCAAGTATAAAACTATGTTTTTATAAGCTTAATACTTGTTTCTTCATTGTTGTTACTCATTTTATAAATATGGAGTAAGCGTTATTTTAAAGGAGTATCTCCCATCGTAATCACAAGTGTACTTCCTGCCTTAATATCTTCATGATTAAAAGTTAAATGTGGAAGCTCCATATCGTTTAAAGTTACATGTTGTACATATTTGTTTTTAGCGCTATTATTTTTGGTGAGTATAGTAAATACTTTGTTGTTAGTCAGCGGTATTTCTACTTTATCAAATAATGGTCTCGCAATCGTGTAAGTTGGGTCTCCAGGAGCTATTTGGTAGAAGCCCATAGCGTTAAGAATGTACCACGCAGACATTTGCCCACAATCTTCATTTCCAATAATACCATCTGGTTCATTGGAATAAAATTCTGTTAAGATTTTATCCGCCAATTCTTGTGTTTTCCAGGGTTGCCCAACATGAGTGTATAAATAAATAATATGGTGACTAGGTTCATTGCCATGAGCGTATTGTCCTATTAACCCTGTTATATCTCCACTGGCATTTTCACCTTCAATGACCGAACTTGTTGTAAAAAGGGTGTCGAGTTTAGAGGTAAACATTTTTTTGTTTTCATATAATTTGGCAAGGCCATCAATGTCGTGTGGTACAAACCATGACCATTGCCATGCATTACCTTCAACATAGTCGGCATTTTCGTGATCTGAAAATTTTGGGTTAAATGGAGAAACCCAAGATCCATCTTCATTTTTTCCACGCATAAAACCAGTTTCTTTATCAAAATAGCGCTTATAGTTTTGTGCTCGTTTACTAAATTTTTCGGCAATGGAATCACTGTTGTTAAGTTCAGCAATTTTAGAAATACACCAGTCGTAATACGAATTTTCCAAACCAAAAGAGACCGATTTCTCAATTTTATCTGATGGGATATGCCTGCCTTCGTTTATATATTTGTTGTATAATGGCATTAATCGTTGTTTGCGCGGTTCCTCACTAGAACTAATTAATTGAGGATTATAAGAGGCACTAGTCAATGCAGATTGCAATGCCTTTTGTTTGTCGATACCCACAATGTTTTTACTAAGTGCATCCGCAAGGTTTGCTACCGCAGGATAACCAACCATAGTGCCAGTATAATTAGATGCCAATGGCCACATAGGCAGTATGCCGCCCTGTTCATGTTTTAAAATAAGGTTATTGGCCCAATCTTTAGTTCTTGGTTCATCTAGAATGGTCATTAATGGGTGAAGCGCCCTAAAGGTGTCCCATAGAGAATAAACAGTGTAATTGGTTTGTCCAACTTCTGATTGGTGTATTTTTTTATCTATTCCTCTATATCTTCCATCAACATCTTGATACACCATTGGAGCAATCATACTATGATATAATGCTGTATAAAAAGTGGTTAATGTTTTTTTGTCTTTTGAGGTTACCAAAACCCGTTCTAATTCTTTTTGCCAAGTCGTTGCTACCTTTTCTTTAACTTCTTCGAAATTCCAATGTGGAAGTTCGGTCGTCATATTTTTTTTAGCCCCTTCTTGATCAACCGAGGAAATGCTAACCTTTATCAACAAAGGTTCGTCCTCTTCAAGGTTAGTAAAACTTAAATAACTAAATATGTTCTTGCCATTATATATTTTTTGATTAATATCAGACTCAAGCGAATCCACTACTACTGCGTCAATATTGAAAGGAGTTGAAAATTCAGCATAGAAATACACTTGGTGATCATAAGCCCAGCCTTCAGAGTTTTTTAGCCCCCTTATAGTATGGTCATTTACAAATTCTAATTCATTTAAACGGTTACTATGACCCCATGTGCGTTGTAAAATATGGCCAATATCGAACAAAAGCCTTTGTTTGGATCCTTTGTCATAAGAATACCTGTGAATACCCACTCGTTCTGTTACAGATAGATCTGCGCTTACATCGTAATTTTTGAATTTAACGGAGTACTTACCAACTTCAGCTAGTTCATCTTCTTTGTTGAAAGTTGCAATTGGTTTTTCTTCAATTTCACCAGTAAAAGGTAATAATAGAATATCTCCCATATCCCCAATTCCTGTTCCGCTTAAATGGGTATGGGAAAACCCATATATAGTGCTGTCGTTATAGTGATAGCCACTTGATGCATCCCAGCCATTTAATTTTGTGTCTGGACTTAATTGAACCATGCCATGAGGCATTACCGGACCAGGAAACGTATGTCCATGGAACCCTGTTCCTATAAATGGGTCAACATATTGTAATGCATTAATCTTTTCTGTTGTAATTACTGCTTCTTCTTTTTCCTTACAAGAATTTAATAGGAGAACAGAGATTGATGATGCCAGTAAAAATTGAATCGAAAATAGAAATTTGTACTTCATACAGTTATTTTACTTTATTCACTATGTTCAAAAATAGTCTAGTAATTTGAAATCCTTAAAAAAATCACCGGTTGCAATATTAAAGAATCCTTTCTCTGTAGAGAAGTACATGCCTTGATTTATTACTTCCGGGTTCTTTGAAATATAAAATTGAATAGAAATGAATTTTCTATAATTTTTTAGATAAAACAGTTAAAAAAATAAATGAAAGATGACTATAAGCAGTGGAAATCCTTTTTTAAAGAGTCCATAAATTAATGAACAATCAATCTAAGAAACAGGGATTATTTGTCACGAATTTTTCTAATCATAAATCGTTTTAATCTTTAACTTGTAACGTAATTTTTGAATGACTAAATTTAAACGGTTTTCATAGTAATTAATGTAGTTTCCATGTATTACCTAGGATTGGATATTGGTAGTTCTTCAATTAAAGCGGCATTGGTTGAGATTTCCTCCGGCAAAAGTATCGGCGTTGTTCAAGAACCGGAAGCCGAAATGGAAATGCTGGCAATTAAAAATGGTTGGGCTGAACAGGATCCTAATGAATGGTGGCGACATTCGTGTAAAGCCATTTCAAAACTCAAAACAAAATATAATATTCAAAGTTCAGAAATTAAAGGGATTGGCATTTCTTATCAAATGCATGGTCTTGTTTTAGTTGATAAAGATGGAATTCCATTACGAAAATCTATTATTTGGTGTGATAGTCGTGCTGTAGAAACGGGAAATGAAGCTTTTAAAGAATTGGGTGAAGCTATATGTAATACTCAATTATTGAATTCTCCGTCAAATTTTACAGCATCTAAATTAAAATGGGTTAAAGAGAATGAACCCGATATATTCAATAAAGTTCATAAGTTCATGTTGCCAGGTGATTATATTGCATTTAGGTTTTCAGATGTAATTAACACAACAATTTCTGGACTTTCTGAAGGAATATTTTGGGATTTTAAAAACGACAATATAGCCGATTTTCTGTTGAATTATTATGGTATTGAAAAATCGTTGGTGCCAGATATCGTCGAGACCTTTGGTTTACAATCAACAGTAGATGAAAAAGGAGAAGCAGAAAGTGGTATTGATGCAGGAACCCCGATTTTTTACAGAGCAGGTGACCAGCCTAATAATGCACTTTCGTTAAATGTTTTCAATCCAGGAGAAGTTGCTGCGACGGGTGGCACATCTGGGGTGGTTTATGCCGTGACGGAAAGTTTATCGGTAAAAGAGAGTTCTAGGGTTAATAATTTTGCCCACGTTAATTATAAAAAAGGTATAGCTCCGCGAATAGGAAAATTACTGTGCATCAATGGTGCAGGTATACAATATAGATGGTTATTGAATAATTTGTCGGTTACTTCATATGAAGAAATGAATAACCTAGCATCTGATATTCCGGTTGGTTCAGACGGTGTGGTAACGCTTCCTTTTGGTAATGGAGCAGAACGCATGTTGAACAATCAGGATATTGGTTCTAGATTCGTAAATATCAACCTTAATAATCATAACAAAGCTCATATTTGCAGATCTACATTAGAGGGAATAGCCTTTTCTTTTGTTTATGGAATAGAAATCCTGAAGTCAGACGGTATTGAAATCAAGGTGCTGCGAGTAGGGAACGATAATTTATTTCGAGCTGAGATATTTGCTAATACAATTGCTACTTTGATCGGACACAAAATTGAAATTTATAATACTACCGGCGCCATTGGGGCGGCAAGAGCTGCTGGATTAAATGATGGTGATTTTGAAAGATTTGGATCATATATCATGGACAATGATTATGTAATGACTTATGCGCCTGGTAAAGACAAAGAACCATATCAAAAAGCATATTTTAATTGGAAAAAAGAATTGGAATTAATACTAAACAAATAAGAATAGTATCATGGCATTAATAGGAGATAAGGAATATTTTAAAGGAATTGGGGAAATTAAATTTGAAGGAAAGGAATCAAATAACCCCTTGGCATTCAAGTTCTATAATCCTGAACAAATAGTTGCTGGTAAAACAATGCGTGAGCATTTCAAATTTGCCATTGCGTATTGGCATACCTTCTGCGGCCAGGGTTCCGATCCTTTTGGTCCAGGCACACAAGATTTTGCTTGGGACAAATCATCAGACCCAATTCAGGCTGCGAAAGATAAGGCGGATGCTGCTTTTGAGTTTATCACAAAAATGGGTTTTGACTACTTCTGTTTTCATGATTTTGACTTGATTCAAGAGGGCGGGTCTTTTTTAGAGTCCGAGAGTAGATTGGCTGCTATTACTGAGTATATAAAAGAAAAGAAGGCGGCTTCAGGGGTTAAACTTCTATGGGGTACCGCTAACTGTTTTTCCAATCCTAGATATATGAATGGGGCTGCGACTAACCCAGAATTTGATGTTGTTGCTAGAGCTGGCGGACAGATTAAACTGGCATTGGATGCAACAATGGCTCTTGACGGCGAAAATTATGTTTTTTGGGGAGGTAGAGAAGGATACATGTCTTTATTGAATACCGATATGGGTCGAGAATTGGATCATATGGGGCGGTTTTTGACAATGGCGAGAGATTATGCTAGAGGGCAAGGTTTTAAGGGGAATTTCTTTATTGAACCCAAGCCTATGGAGCCAATGAAACATCAATACGACTTTGATACAGCCACAGCTATAGGTTTTCTTAAAGAGTATGGATTAGAGAATGATTTTAAAATTAATATTGAAGTAAACCATGCCACACTTGCGCAACATACGTTTCAACATGAAATAGCCGTTGCAGGCAAAGCGGGAATGTTAGGTAGTTTAGATGCCAATCGTGGAGATTACCAAAATGGTTGGGATACGGATCAGTTTCCTAACAATATTCAAGAAACGACCGAGGCGATGTTAGTTTTCCTGGCTGCAGGGGGTTTACAAGGCGGAGGTATAAATTTTGATGCCAAAATCAGAAGAAATTCCACTGATATCGATGATGTTTTTCATGCACATATTGGTGGGGCAGATACTTTTGCTCGAGCATTGTTGACAGCTGAAAAAATTATTTCTTCCTCAGATTATGAAAAATTAAGACAGAATAGATACAGTTCTTTTGACTCAGGGAAAGGTAAGGACTTTGAGAATGGTAAATTAAACTTTGAAGATCTTTACCAATTGGCAAAAAATAATGGCGAGTTAGAGCTGAAAAGTGGAAAACAAGAACTGCTTGAAAATATCATCAACCAGTATTTATAGCTATCCAAAGGATTTGGGAATATGGATTCGATATTAGAGAAAGCCGATTGGTTGGTTCTTGGGGTTTATTTTGCTGCATTGATAGTAGTTGCAATTTGGGTCATCTTACAGAAAAATAAAGATACTGCGGATTATTTTTTGGCAGGGCGTAATGTAGGTTGGTTTGTGATTGGGGCTTCAATATTCGCATCTAATATTGGTTCTGAACATGTCGTGGGTTTAGCAGGAACTGGAGCCGAATCTGGTATGCCAATGGCGCACTATGAATTACATGCCTGGATAGTATTACTTTTGGGCTGGCTTTTTTTGCCTTTCTACTTTCGGAGTAACGCCTTTACCATGCCGGAATTTTTAGAAAAACGGTTCGATAGTCGTTCCCGATGGTTTCTGTCTGTTTTTTCTTTGGCTGGTTATGTAATAACAAAAGTTTCCGTTACAATATATGCCGGAGGAATTGTAGTATCGGAATTATTGGGAATACCCTTCTGGTATGGTGCAATTGGCATTGTGTTGTTTACGGGGGCTTATACCGTAATTGGAGGTATGAAAGCCGTTATTTATACTGAAACCTTACAAACTGTTGTACTCATTTTTGGGTCGGTTACAATTACATTTTTAGGACTTAGAGAAGTAGGAGGATGGGATATGCTTAAAGAGACCGTTGGAACCGAGCATTTTAATATGTGGAGACCTATGACAGACCCCGATTTTCCATGGACGGGAATGCTCTTTGGTGGAACTATTGTTGGACTTTGGTATTGGTGTACTGATCAGTATATAGTACAGCGAACTTTGGCTGCAAACAATATTAAAATAGGTAGACGTGGAGCCATTTTTGGTGCATATTTAAAGATCTTACCAATTTTTATTTTCCTTATTCCTGGTATTATTGCTTTTGCACTTGCAAAACAAGGTGTTTTATCTTATGATAAAGCCGATGAGGTTTTTCCTGTACTGGTAAAGACTTTGTTGCCAGTAGGTCTAAAAGGATTAGTGGCAGGAGGTTTGATGGCAGCGCTCATGAGTTCTTTGGCTTCAGTTTTTAATTCTTGTTCCACTATTTTCACAATAGATATTTATAAAAAATTAAAGCCTAACACACCAGAACGATTATTGGTCAATATCGGAAAGTTTGCAACTACTATTGTTGTTATATTGGGTATAATTTGGATTCCGATTATGGAAAAAATTGGCGGAGGAACATTATATCAATACCTACAGAGCGTTCAGTCCTATATAGCTCCACCTATTGTAGCAGTGTTCTTACTGGGAATATTATGGAAAAGAGTGAATTCAAAAGCTGCCATCGTAACGCTTTTTTCAGGATTGATAGTGGCAACTTTAAGGATATTGGCAGAAATTTACAAGGATAGTTTATCCGGAGTATTGCTGGAATTTGCAACTATTAATTTTGCCCATATGGCGATATTCATGTTTATTCTTTCCGTGATGATTTGTATAAGTATCAGTCTTGCAACAGATCCACCAAATTATGCGGCAATTGCTGGCCTTTCTTTTGGGACTTTGTCAGACGAAGACAAAAGAATCAACAAACAAAGTATAGCAGCTATAGACATTGTACTTTCGTTGGTTTTGGTTGCTATTGTGATTTTTACATTATCTTATTTTGTAGGATGATTACAAATACTAATAAGGTGTGCGTTAGATACTGAACGGTTGCGAACATATGTCCGGTTGTTAAGAATACCAACAAAATAAGTTCAATGTTCTAGCCTAATTTCTCCAAAATGGTCCGCTCCATAAAATCGACCTCATTCAAAGCTTTATGTGTAAAATCAAAAAGGCTTAAACAGCGATCAAAATTCTGATTTTCATAAGCTACTTTGTAGTAGATATTGTTGTTAAGGTAGTCGGTAAGTGCTCTTAGCCCGTGAATAAAAGGCATAAAAACAGTACCAAGGGATAAGGTTCTTATTTCTTCTTGCGATAAAAATGCTCCATTAGCCGCAATACCATCAACAAAGGCATTGAACAGATCTCTTTCAAAGGTTATTTTATGCAATTCTTTTTCATCCTCAGCAGCAGTGTTCACTATTGTTCGAACGGCATCGCCAAAATCATAATAAAAATACCCCTTCATTATTGTATCAAGATCTATAAGACAAAGAGCCCTATCCGAACTTTTTGAGAACAGAATATTGTTCAGTTTGGTGTCGTTATGACATATTCTTGGCGGTAAACTAGATTCCCCAAGTACATGTAATTTGAGTAGTGTTTCTTGGGCAAAAGAAATTGCGTTTTTTGCAATCATTAATTTCTCCGAATCTGCTTTGATTTTAGAAGAATTAAACTGCTTTTCCCGTAATTCCAAATTATGAAAATCTGGAATGGTATCCACATAGTTGTCAATATTGGTATGTTCTAAAATCTGA
The DNA here is from genome assembly GCF_000153165.2 of Maribacter sp. HTCC2170. NCBI lineage: Bacteria > Pseudomonadati > Bacteroidota > Flavobacteriia > Flavobacteriales > Flavobacteriaceae > Maribacter > Maribacter sp. HTCC2170. The sequence continues at coordinate 1,116,950 of NC_014472.1, read as the reverse complement.
TGAAACCGACCTATTATCCTACCTGCTTCAAATGCTATTTTTTGATTTTTAGTAATGTTATAGGTAGTGCTGTTGTCTATAAAAGACATGAGTCTCCAGTAACCATTTTCATCATCATAATAGGATTTATCAGATAAGGATTTAATTAAATCAATCTTTCTATAGTCGTCACTGTCCAATTCTTTAAGCGCATGAAAGATGTTAGACATTAAGCCATCAATATCCTTAAAAACATTATGGTTTATTCGTTGTAATATGTACTGAGGCTTACCATCGTCAAAGACCATATAAGTGTCATTGATGTAGCCATTGTTTATAGAGGTAAACTGAAATGTTTCTCCCTTCAAAGAAAAACATCTCAATATTGAATTTAAATAAGTCTTGGCAAATTTTCCCATTCAAAGTTTAATTCCAGAGAGGTGTTTTATAATCTCCGCGATCTGCCATGCCTTTTAACTTAACCATTGCCTTTTCTTTATCGCTGGCATAAGTGATGCCAAACCACTCTCCGCCCGAAGGTAATACTTTAACACCGATTTTGTTGTTTTCCAACATTTCCTGAATAACAAAAGGCAAATAGATTTCACCACTTGTGATGTTGGTGTCATCCTTAAGGAAAGCCTTAAAGTCTTCCTCGAAACTTTCGAAAATTGATGGATTGCACACCCAGAAATTCATACTGGCAATTTCATCTCCTGAAAACTCCAATCCAGAGTCCTGATCTTTTACACTATTTGGTAGCTGTTCAATCTTTGTTCTTTCGTTCACCGAAAGTAGATTGAATTCTTCATCCATTTTACAAACCCCTCTAGACACAGAGCCATGTTCAGATAAGGTGTCTTTGAGTGTATAGCCAACAAGGGCATAATCCTTAGAATTGTTTTTAATGAATTCCGCTGCCTTTTTATAGGCCGATCTGCCGTAATAATCATCGGCGTTAATAACAACAAACGAATTATTGATTACTTTCCTTGCAGACCATACAGCATGTGCAGTTCCCCATGGTTTTTCACGTTCACCATTGAACGTGATTCCTTCTGGTAAATCTGTTATTTCTTGAGCTACAACATCAAGTTTGACTCCTTCTGGCAATTTTTTTGATAAGTACTCACTCAGGAACTCAACATTGGTTTTTTGTGTAATTACCACGATATGGTCGAAGCCACTCTCGATGGCATCATACATACTAAATTCCATTAAAAACTCCTCATTGGGTCCTAGGGAATCAAATTGTTTTAATTTTCCATATCTGCTTCCACGGCCAGCGGCCATTAATAGTAATGTCATGTGTTTGTGTTTTAAAGGGGCAAAAATAGTTCATTTGACAGGAAATGGGATGTATATTTCGTTGTATATCGAATTTTATAGTTGAAAAAAGAGGCACATTTCATCCAAGACTTCTAGCTGTGTTCTGTTATTATTTAAAGATTTAGTTCATGAAACCTGAATCCTTTTGATAATGGGCGTTGCGAGGCTAAACTGACAATTGTCATATTATTCAAGGCTTAGCCGTCGTATGTTTGTGACGATTGTAAATGTGCCTATGAGCAACCTAGTGCAAAAATATAATATACCAGGTCCTAGATATACTAGTTACCCTACTGTGCCCTATTGGAATTTGGAAACATTTTCTGGCGCAAAATGGAAGACCTCTCTCAAAAAGAGTTTTGATGAAAGCAATGAAAAAGAGGGGATAAGTATTTATATACATCTACCATTTTGTGAGAGTTTGTGTACATTTTGTGGCTGCCACAAACGAATTACCAAACAGCATACAGTAGAAACCCCATATATAGATTCACTGCTGAAAGAGTGGAAATTATACTGCAATCTTTTTGGCTCAAAGCCCATAATAAAAGAGTTGCACTTAGGTGGGGGTACTCCCACTTTTTTCTCTCCTGAAAACCTAAAGATGCTCATTGACGGAATTTTTAGATTGGCTGAGAGGTCAAGGGAATATGAATTTAGTTTTGAGGGCCACCCTAACAATACGACAAAAGAACATCTACAGACATTATACGATGTAGGGTTTAGAAGAGTAAGTTATGGGGTGCAGGATTATAATGAAAAAGTGCAAAAATCAATTCACCGAGTTCAGCCTTTTGAAAATGTGAAAAAAGTAACTCAGGCCGCTCGAGAAATTGGATATGAATCAATAGGCCACGATATAATCTTTGGACTGCCACATCAAACTTTGGAACATGTTGAAGAAACAATTTTAAAGACAAAAGCATTAATGCCAGATCGTCTGGCTTTTTATAGTTATGCCCATGTACCATGGTTAAAAGGTAATGGACAGCGTGGTTTTAAAGATGAAGATTTGCCTTCTGCCGATGAGAAAAGAATCCAGTATGAGAAAGGAAAAGAACTTTTATCAAAAGTGGGCTATGAGGAAATAGGCATGGATCATTTTGCGCTGGAAAGTGACAGTTTGTACCAGTCAATGATTTCTGGGGAGTTACACCGGAACTTTATGGGGTATACAGCCTCTAAAACAAAATTGATGGTAGGTTTGGGCGCATCAAGTATTAGTGACAGCTGGTACAGTTTTGCCCAAAATGTAAAAAGCATTGAGGAGTATAAGCATTTAGTTGATAATGGTGTTATTCCTATTTATAGAGGACATATTTTAACTAAGGAGGATCAAAAAATTCGCCAGCATATATTGAATTTGATGTGCCGCTTCAGGACTTCTTGGGAAAAAGAAGGTGAACGTTTTCCAGAACTACCAATTGTAATGGGCAAATTACATGAAATGGAGTTGGACGGACTAGTAGATATAGGACTTAATGAATTGAAGGTCACACCAAAAGGCCAACCTTTTATACGTAATATTTGTATGGCTTTTGACGTTCTATTACATCGAAAAGAACCAGAAACAAGGTTGTTCTCGATGACGATTTGAATTTTTGGACTAATTTTTAAAACTAAACATTATGAAAAAAATAGTTGTACCAGTTGATTTTTCGGAGCAATCGGATTATGCCTTGCAGGTTGCAGCTTCATTGGCAAAAAAGCATAATGCTGAAATTTTGGTTCTACATATGTTGGAATTGAACCAGGCGATGATTACTTCTTCAGAAGGTTTTCATCCTGAACAAACAGTTTTCTTGATAAAGTTGGCCGAGAAAAGATTTAATAAGTTTTTGAAAAAGACCTATTTAGAGGGAATAAATATTACTCCTGTAGTAAAGCATTTTAAAGTTTTTAGCGAAGTAAACGATGTTGCTAAAAAGAACAATGCAGATATGATAGTCATGGGTTCTCATGGCACCGACGGTTTAAAGGAAATTTTTGTTGGTTCAAATGCTGAAAGAGTTGTTCGCAATGCCGAGATACCGGTATTGGTAATAAAGAAAGAACATGTTGATTTCAAAGTTGATACCTTCTTATTTGCTTGTGGATTCAAGGATGAAAGTCTTGAAGCTTTCCAGAAGGCAAAGCAGTTTGCAGAAATGTTGTCCGCCGAACTGAAATTGGTTTATATAAACACTCCGGGTGATGATTTTCTCAGCACAAAGGATGCATATGAAAGAATTTCAAAATTCTTGGGTAAGGCCGGAGCAGGAATATCTGTTGAGATTTTTAACGATTACAATATAGAGAAAGGTATACTTAATTATGGTGAAAATATAAGTGCCGATATTATTGGAATACCTACGCATGGCCGAAAAGGCTTGTCTCACTTTTTCATGGGCAGTATAGGTGAAGATATTGCGAACCACTCCAATGTGCCAGTGGTAACATTCAGGATTTAGTTGTCAATTATTTATGTTAAATTGATGTTTAGTAGGGAAGCCAGTTATTGGCTTCCCTTTTTTTGTCATTTATCTAGTCCTTTTTTAAGAGCATAGGAAATAATTCATGTATCTCATCTTCTGTTGGTTGGGACCCATATTCACATATTTCAAATATTTCTGCATACTTGGTCATTGATGCTTTTTTTTCACCATACCATTTTTTCAAACATTCTTTGGTTGTTTCACTCAAAGGTTTATAACGCCATTTGGCAAGCATTTTTAAGCGGTCTTTTTCGTCTTTAGGTACATTCTTCATATTGCCCGAAAGCCAAGGTAACCATTCAAAAAATTGCGATTCATGTGCAGACATGGCATATATTTTTTGGTTAAAAACACTATCAATGTTTATTGCAATATCCGGTTTAAATGAATTTGGCCTTTGAAATTTATCCTCTGAGTATAAGAAAACAGGGTTTTTTTTAAGAGCAGGAACCTCAGGGGCTATGTTAGGAACTATGACCATAAAGGCCGCATCTTGCACCAAAATACCAGTGTATCTGTGGTCGGGGTGGTAGTCATTTGGTCTTGGGGCAATAACAATATCGGCTTTCCATTTTCTTATTTCTCGAATGACTTTTAATCGATTTTCCAAAGTTGGCATTAATTCACCATCATGATTGTCAAGAACAACATATTCAACGCCAAATCGTTTTCCGGCTTCTTTCGCTTCGGCAATCCGCACCTTGGCAAGTTCGCCGCCACCCATGGCATAGTGACCTGCATCACCATTTGTAAGTGAAACAAATTTAACCCTATGGCCCATTTTTGAGAACAATATTGCTGTACCTCCAGCGTCGATATCACAATCATCAGGATGTGCTCCGATGACCACAATATTAAGGGGGTTCGACTGGGAGTAGTTGATAAAAGATAAAAGTAGAAGACAAAGGAAAAAGACTGTTCTTTTCATAATTAGGGTTTACAATAATTTCATAGTAGTAGGGTTCCAACCTATTGCCTTGCTTTGATAATAACTCTCATTGGCCAACAATGCTGCTCCCGCAGCTCTTAATCCAAATGTTGGATCTTGTCTAACTGTTTTTTTAGCACGTATGCTTTGGAAGAAATTATAAAAATGGTCGTAGTGACCACCTTTATAATCTTTTGGTGCTTCCCAAGTAGTCTCGCCTATATTAAGTGCCGAAGACCTTGTTTCCAAATTTTGTGCTGCATAATTGCGTTTGATTTGTTCCTGTGTATCCTCAGTATATGCGATCATAGAATATCCTCCGGGTACCATTCCCAATTTAGAACGCACCAATTTCACAGAATTCTGACCCACATGCATTTCGCCCTCTGTGCCAATTAACTTAAATCCACCACCACCACCACTTCCAGCGATAAAATTTATGCGAAAAACAGCATTGAAAGCCGCGTGCGTATCGGTCTTGGGATAATCATATAGGGTTATGCTCACATCGGGCACATCGCGCCCATCTTTCCAATAACGCAGACCTCCTGTTGCCATTGCCCTGTTTGGTCCATGAGAACTAATAACATGATTCAGTGTTGAAAAAGCGTGCACAAAGAGGTCTCCAGCTACGCCCGTACCATAATCTTTATAATTCCTCCACCTAAAGAATCGGGTCATATCAAAAGGTGTTTTTGGTGCTCTTCCTAAAAAAGTATCGTAATCAACTGTTTCAGGATTAGCATCGGGTGGAATAGGGTACTGCCATGCTCCTTCTGCTGAATAACGGTCATTGAACATATCAAGCATGACTAGGTCACCTATGGCACCGTCTTGATATAATTGTTTGGCCTTCTCATTACCCAATGAAGACATTCCTTGGCTACCTACTTGACAAAGCATCCCAGTTTGCTTCTGTATTTTTATTATATCATGGCCTTCGGTAAAATTCTGAACCATTGGCTTTTCACAATAAACGGCTTTACCCGCTTTCATTGTATCAATTGTTATTTTCTTGTGCCAGTGATCTGGTGTTGCCACTATAACCGCATCAATATCTTTTCTGTTTAAAAGTTGTCTATAGTCTCTTGTGGTCCATATATCATTGCCCCAGAGTTCTTTGGCTCGATCTAGTCGCCCCAGGTATAAATCACATACCGCAACCAATTTAACACCATTTACTTTCAGGGCTGCAGTCGTATCATAAATACCCTGAATGCCTGACCCAATCAACCCTAAATTTATTTGGTCATTTTGCGAATAATCGTCTAAATCATACTTTTTTTTCAGAAGAATTTTCTGTTCATAAGACGATCCAAAAATATATGGTGCAGACGTTAATGCAGCGGTGCTTAATGTTGCCTTTTTTAAAAAGGACCTTCTAGTTTTATTTTGACCCATAACTCGTCGAATTATGTATAATAATATTATAACAGAAAGTTACGCATTTTAGCTAAAGAATAAGATTTTATAAGGGAAGAAATGAATTGCCTTTTTTGACACTTAAGGCCAAATCCTCGATGGAGCTGTTCTCAAGGTTTTTCAAAAGATCAGTTCTAAAAGGTGCGGCAAATTCATGAAGTGGGCAGGGTTTTTCATTATCACAATTTTGTAAGCTCAATAAACAGGAGTTTAGTCTGTTATCGCCGTCAATTACATTTACAATCTCAATTAATGTGGTTTTCTTATTCTGGCCGCTAAGGTAAAACCCGCCATTTGGGCCTCTAGTTGACGAGACGATATTGTATCTTGAAAGTTCTTGCAACAGTTTTGCCAAATACGCTTGAGGTACATTAATAGGTTCACTAATGTTTTTTGCTAATATTTTGTTCGATTCGCTTGAATTGACGGCTAAATACAATACGGCCTTTAAGGCATATTTAGAGGAGTTCGAGAACATTTAATGATTATTTTTTGAAAAAATAAAATTAAAAAGACATTTTTATCCTAAATATGACTTATATCATATTTTAGGCAAATTGCCGCCCATATTTTTGCCCTATAATTCAATAAATATACCAGAATGAAACTATTATTTAAAAGTGTTGTGCTCCTTTTCTCTCTGCTCCTCGTAAGTTGTGGTGGTAAAGAAGAAAAGAAAAAGGAGGGTTTTAGTGTAAAACGAAAAGCAACTACAGAGAAAAAAGTAGAAACTTCGGCAGCTACTGAGACTAAAGCTTCTGAGCGAGTTGATTTAACTACAAAGGGAGTTGGTCCTGTAACATCTTTAACATTGGAAGATGCCATTGATGATGCCATGGCAGCTAAAGGAAAAGAAGTCTATGATCAAATGTGCCTAGCTTGTCATAGAATTGGAAAAAAATTCATTGGGCCTGCGCCTGATGGTATTTTGGAAAGAAGAACTCCTGAGTGGGTAATGAACATGATTCTTAATCCTGATAAAATGGTGCAAGAAGATCCCCTTGCTAAAGAATTGTTAATGGAGTTCAATGGTTCGCCAATGGCCAATCAAGGACTTTCGGAAGAAGATGCAAGGGCTGTACTTGAGTATTTTAGAACCTTATAATTAACAATAATATGAAAACAACAACCAAATTAAGAATGATTTTAAGTTCATTTTTTATGCTGATATTATTTGTCGGTTGTAAAAATGAGAATAAGTCAGAAACGACAGCAGCTACTTCTGAGGCAGCAACCAAAGAAGTAAAAAAACAAGGTCAAGCCTTTATTGAAGATGATGGTTCTACCCCTAATATTTTAAACATTGCAATAGGTTCTCCTGATCACACTACTCTGGTAGCAGCAGTACAAGCAGCTGAGCTTGAAAATGCTTTGGTGAATGCAGGACCTTTAATGGTTTTTGCACCGACAAATGCAGCTTTTGACGCTCTTCCAGAGGGTACAGTTGCCACTTTATTAAAGCCTGAGAACAAAGGCGATCTTGCAAATATTTTGAAATATCATGTTACCCCAGGAAACTATAGTAAAGACTTTTTGAAGAAATTCAAAAAATTAGGTCAGGCCAATAACCAAAATGTTATGGTTGAGGTAAAAGGTGACGATGTATATGTTGGTGGTGCTAAGATATTAGGTAGTGTGAAAGCTGGAAATGGAATCGTACATGTTATCGATAAAGTAATGTTGCCTCCTTCAGAATAATAACAACTAGATAAATAAGTAAATTAAATAAAATGAAAAAAATCAAATATTCAATACTTGCCTTTTTAGGACTGGCGATGGTGTTAACTAGCTGCCAACCTAAAGCCAAGACTACCAACGGTGCTTTATCTTCAGGAGCAGCAGAGAAAGTGTATGTTGCACCCGGAGAACACGATGAGTACTATGCTTTCATCTCTGGTGGATTTAGTGGACAGTTATCTGTTTATGGACTTCCATCTGGTCGTTTATTTAAGGTGATTCCTGTATTTTCACAGGATGCTGAAAAAGCTTATGGCTATAATGAGGAAACAAAGCCAATGTTGAATACATCGCATGGTTTTGTACCTTGGGATGATTCTCACCACCCTGATATTTCTCAAACAAATGGTGAATTAGATGGTCGTTACGTGTTTATCAATGGTAACAATACTCCTCGTATTGCAAAAATTGATTTAACTACTTTTGAAACAACAGAAATCATTGAAGTGCCTAATAGTGCAGGTAATCACAGTTCTTCTTTTGTGACTGAAAACACTGAATATGTTGTGGCTGGTACTCGTTTCTCAGTTCCTGTTCCTCAAAGAGATATGTCTATCAAAGATTATAAAGGAAACTTTAAAGGAGCTTTATCTTTCATTAGTGTAGATCCAGAAGATGGCGGCATGGATATTAAATTCCAGCTGTTGATGCCTGGTTTTGATTATGATCTTTCTCACCCTGGTAGAGGAGCATCTCACGGATGGTTCTTCTTTACAACATATAATACTGAGGAAGCAAATACTTTGTTAGAAGTTAATGCCTCTCAGAATGATAAAGATTTTATCGCTGCTGTTAACTGGAAGAAAATCGAAGAATATGTGAACAATGGTGGAGGTAAAAAAATGCCTTCAAATTATGCACATAACGTATATGACGAGCATACACATACTGCTACTTCTACTATGAAAAAAGAGGTATTGGTTGTTGATCCCTCCGAAGTTCCTGGAGCAGTTTATTTCTTGCCTACTCCTAAATCCCCTCACGGTTGTGATGTTGATCCATCTGGTGAGTACATTGTGGGTAATGGTAAATTATCTGCCGATTTAACTGTTCATTCATTTACTAAAATGATATCTGCCATAGAAAATGAAAAATTCGATGGAGAAGCATACGGAATTCCAATTTTGAAGTTCGAAGATGTTCTTGCTGGTACAGTAAGTCAACCAGGTCTTGGGCCTTTACATACAGAATTTGACGGACAGGGGAATGCGTATACCACATTCTTTATTTCTTCTGAAGTTGTTAAGTGGAAATTAGGTACATGGGAAGTTATTGATAGAAAGCCAACATATTACTCAGTAGGTCACTTAATGATTCCTGGAGGTAACTCCAGAAAGCCTTTTGGTAAATACGTTTTGGCTATGAACAAGATAACTAAAGACCGTTATTTACCTACAGGTCCTGAAGTAACTCAATCAGCCCAACTTTATGATATCACTGGTGAGAAGATGGAGTTGTTGTTAGATTTCCCAACCATAGGTGAACCTCACTATGCAGCTGGTATAGCGGCTGATATTGTGAAGGCTAATTCAAAGAAGATCTTCAATCTTGAAGATAATAAGCATGAATATGCCACTACCAATGATAATGATGTTAAGGTAGTACGTAATGGTAAAGAAGTGCATATTTATATGACAATGATTCGTAGCCACTTTAACCCAGATAATATTGAAGGAGTAAAAGTTGGTGACAAGGTCTACTTTCACGTTACGAACTTAGAACAAGATTATGATGTTCCCCATGGTGTAAGTGTTATTGGGGCCAATACATCTGAACTTTTGATTATGCCTGGACAAACTGAGTCTTTTGTTTGGGAACCTAAACAAGTTGGTGTATGGCCGTTCTATTGTACAGATTTTTGTTCAGCATTACACCAAGAAATGCAGGGTTATATAAGGGTGTCTCCTGCTAATTCAAATATTGACCTTTCTTGGTCATTAGGTGAATAAAAACACCTTTGTAGATTATTTTATTTCAAACTTAAAAGCGGGTTGGCTTTGTAACAGCCCGCTTTTTATAAGCATAATTCCCAATTCAAAATGAAAAAATCGCGCATTTTAATGTTTTTGGGTGTTTTACTCCCATTAATGCTTTTCGTGTTTCCCCTTTGGAACATTACTTTAGAAGCTCCTCAATATCCTACACCTTTGGGCATGGATATTTACATAAATGATTTTGCTGATGCCAACCCTCATGACATCAAGAATATCAATTTAATGAACCACTATGTGGGAATGAAATATATTCCAGACGCTATTCCAGAATTCAAAATTTTCCCGATTGGAATTATTACAACCACAATCATAGGTTTATTAATTGCATTTAAGGCAAATTATAAATGGTATTTGTATTGGTTCATATTAATGGCCGTTTTAAGTGCCGCAGGTTTGTATGATTTTTATTTATGGGAACATGATTATGGTCATGACTTAGATCCGAAAGCAATAATGAAATTCACCAATCCCGATGGTTCTGTAATGGGCTTTCAACCACCATTGTTTGGTTCAAAGGATATTCTTAATTTCAGGGCTCATTCATACCCACAATTAGGTGCATATTTTATGGGTGTTGGTATGTTATTATCATTCATTGCATTCTTTGTAGGGAAAAAAGGAAAATAACTCAACAGTATGAAAATGAAATCATTCATTAATATTTTGGTGCTGTCAATTGGTTTTGTATTCATGGGCTGTTCAATTAAACCTGATCCTATAGTATATGGTTCAGATGGTTGTCACTTTTGTTCAATGACCATTGTTGATAGACAGCATGCAGCTGAAATTGTGACAAAAAAAGGGAAGGCCTTTAAATTTGATGCGATTGAGTGTATGGTGAACCATTTAAAAGATATTGATGTGTCTTCGGTCGAGCTTTTCTTGGCGAATGACTTTCAGGTTCCTGGGGAATTAATAGATGCTAAAAAGGCAACCTTTTTAATAAGTAAGGATATCCCTAGTCCTATGGGTGAGTACTTATCAGCTTTTACAACTAGAACAGAGGCTGAAAGTATTGAAGCAGAAAATAAAGGGAAGTTGTATTCTTGGAATGAGTTGTTGACTAAGTTCAAGGTGCAATAAAATATTGTATTTTAATGGTTAATGGTTTACAGGCAAATTATGCTTTGTTATTTCTGTTAACCATTTTTATTTAAACAAATTGGAATATGTACGAAACAAACAATAAAATTGCAGTTCAGAAACATGAAGGGCTTCAAGTTGAGAAAGTTGTAAAAAATGATGTCTTTGAAATACTAAGTATAAGTTTGGAAAAAGGAGCTAACTTTCCAGAGCATACTTCTCCTACCAATGCACAATTAGTTGTTTTGGATGGTGATATTCAGTTTAATATCAACGGTAAATCCTTTCAATTAACAAGCGAACAACTATTTGATTTTCCAAAGGAGGTTCCCCATTCGGTAAAGGCGAATGAAAATTCTAAGTTCTTGATTATTAGATAATGATTAAGTCAAAACAATTAATAACCGTATTTGTTTTCTTCATTGGCATTACCTTATGGGGTAAAACCATTGAAGTTTGTATTGATTGTGAAGTTAAAACAATTAAAAACGGGGTGGCCTTAGCTGCTGATTTTGACACAATATTAGTTAAAAAGGGAACGTACAAAGAATTTAATATTGTCATAGACAAACCATTGACTGTTATAGGAGTTAATTACCCTATAATTGATGGTGAAGACCAAGGTGAAATCATTACAATTGTTTCTGATAATGTAACGATTGATGGGCTTTTTATCATTAATGTAGGTACAAGTTATACCAGTGATTATGCGGCTATACGGGTGGTTAAAAGCAAAAATTTCCTTATACAAAATGTGGTCTTGGAGAAATTATTCTTTGGTATTTATCTTGAGAAATCAAAGGATGGCAGAGTCTTTCACAATAACATTATAGGTGATGCGGTCGAGGAGTACAATTCTGGCAATGGTATTCAATTATGGTATTGTCAAAACATTGAAGTAGAGCAGAACATTGTTCAGCATGTTCGTGATGGTATTTATCTTGAATTTTCCGATGATATCACAATCAAGAATAATACCAGCTCAAACAATGTTCGTTATGGGCTGCATTTCATGTTTTCAAATGATGATGTATATGAGAACAATTTATTTGAAAACAATGGGGCAGGAGTGGCAGTAATGTTCTCAAAGAAGATAAAAATGCTCAATAATGTATTCAAGAAAAATTGGGGAACAGCTTCTTTTGGTTTGCTGTTAAAAGAAATCAATGATGCTGAGATTAGGGGCAATACATTTGAAGAGAACACAATAGGCATCAATATAGAAGGTTCTAATAGGATAGTTTATGAAAACAATGGTTTTGTTAGAAATGGTTGGGCGGTAAAAGTCCGTGGAGCTTGTTATACCAATTCTTTTAAGAATAATAACTTCCTATATAATTCTTTTGATATTTCCTATAATAGCAAATTGAATGATAATGTCTTCGAAAAAAATTATTGGAGCAACTATACGGGATATGACCTGGACAAGGATGGGATTGGTGATGTGCCCTACCGTCCTGTAAAATTGTTTTCATACATTGTAAACCGTACTCCAGAGACAATTGTCCTGTTGCGTAGTTTGTTTATGGACATAATTGATTTCTCAGAAAAAGTATCACCAGTTTTTACGCCAGATAACTTATTGGATGCCATGCCGTTAATGAAAACATCAGAATGATAAGAATAGAAGATCTACATAAAAAATTTGGTAAAAACCAAGTATTGTCCAATTTGGACCTAGATATAACAGGAGGTGGCATTTTTGCCGTTCTTGGCCCTAATGGCTCAGGAAAGACCACATTGATAAAAAGTATTTTAGGAATGGTTGTACCCAACAAAGGGAATATTTCTGTTCTTGCAGAATCAATAAAAAAGAATTGGAAGTACCGCCAAGAAATTGATTATTTGCCTCAAATAGCCAATTTTCCTGGAAACCTTAAGGTTAAGGAATTGATACGCATGATCAAAGACTTGCGCGAAAAGAATAGTAATGAAACTGAGTTGATAGCTCTTTTTGGTTTAGAGCCTTTTTTGGACAAAAAATTGGGAACTCTTTCTGGGGGTACGAAGCAAAAGGTGAATATTGTTTTAACCTTTATGTTCGATAGCCCTTTAATTATTCTGGATGAGCCAACAACCGGTTTGGATCCAGCATCACTTATTAAATTAAAAGAACTGATTCTTAAAGAAAAGAATAACGACAAGACTATCTTAATTACCACTCATATTATGCAATTTGTAGAAGAAATGGCTGATGAGATTGTATACCTATTAGAAGGTAATATTTATTTTAAAGGTAGTATTGAAGATTTGATGACAAAGACCAAGCAAACCGATTTTGAACATGCCATAGCGGCCATATCAACCCAGACTGCAAATGCTTAAGATTCTTAAATATAGTTTTTACGATTTAATGCGTAGTCGCTGGAGTTATGTGTATTTTTTATTCTATTTGGCACTGGGCTTTGTCCTTTTGTTTTTGAATAATGACCTTGCTAAAGCTGTAATTACCTTGATGAATGTTATCATTGTACTGGTGCCCTTGATAAGTACCATTTTTGGTGTAATGTATTTCTACAATTCCAAAGAATTTACAGAATTACTTCTGGCACAGCCATTGAAACGTACTTCAATCTTTTTAGGGCAGTACCTTGGTGTTGCCGGTTCATTAATGATGAGCTTGGTATTGGGATTGGGAATACCATTTATTCTTTACGGATTGTTCCGAAGCGATGCTATTTGGGATTTTTCACTCTTATTGATAACTGGTGCGTTTTTGACCTTAATTTTTACGGCCTTGGCTTTTAATATAGCCTTGTCTAATGAAAACAAAATTAAGGGATTTGGATACGCAGTTTTATTATGGTTATTTCTTGCTGTTATCTATGATGGACTCTTTTTATTATCACTTATCATATTTGAGGAGTACCCTTTAGATTCTTTCTCTTTGGTTGCGACAATGCTCAACCCAATAGATTTGTCTCGTACACTTATTTTGTTAAAGCTTGATATTTCTGCTCTTTTGGGCTATACAGGAGCTGTATTTAAATCGTTTTTTGGAACCAATTTGGGTTTAATGATTTCAATTGTCATGTTGTTGTTTTGGACTGTACTTCCTATTTGGAGATTAGCCTATAAATCTAAGAGGAAGGACTTTTAGATTTTATTCTTATAATTGTCGTTTTAAGAATGATGAATCTAAAAAGCCATATCAATCTATCCTTGGGCTATTTTATTATAGCTGCTGTTCTTGGTGTGGTGCTAAGATCCTTTCATTCAATTGAAATACCCGCCACCTATAAGTTTATTGTTCATACACATTCGCATATCGCGCTTTTGGGATGGGTGTATATGGGCTTGACCACATTGTTATATAAGTTATTTCTAGAAAAGCAAGAACTTGACGGGAAATACAAACTTATCTTTTGGTTTACACAACTTACCCTTGTAGGAATGTTGCTTACTTTTCCTTTTCAGGGATATGCCCTTTACTCTATCATTTTCTCCACACTGTTTCTATTTGCTTCTTATTGGTTTACTTGGTTTTTCATGAAATACGCACCTTCTTTATTTAAGAAAACCAATTCGTACAAGTGTATAAAGTTAGCCTTGTGGTATATGGTTTTATCAAGCTTGGGCCCATGGATTTTGGGCGTTATAATGAACACTTTGGGTGCAGAATCTATTTGGTATCGACTATCCATTTATTTCTACCTTCATTTTCAATATAATGGTTGGATGATTTTTGCGCTTTTTGGTATTTTGGTATATGTTTTCGAAAAGAATGAAATTGAGATTCCGAAAGTAACTTTTAATCGTTTTTTTCTTTGGACTAATCTAGGTATTCTGCTTTCATTTTTTCTTTCAACTTTATGGATAGAACCTCATATGGCCTTTTATTATATCGGAGGCTTTGGTGCAACGTTTCAAATAGTTGGGTTTGCCGTTCTGTTACTCTTTGTAAAAAGGATAAGGAAAAGGCTATTTAAGATCCTTTCTTCGTTCCAGAGAAACTTACTGTTGACAATTGGTGTTTTATTTACCATAAAGATTATGCTACAGCTTATAACAGCGTTCCCTTATTTTGCCAATTTAGCTGCGACAATTACAGATTTTACCATTGGATATTTGCATTGGACTTTTTTAGGCGTGGTTACAATTGGCCTGCTATTGTTTCTTAACTATTTTAAATTGCTTAAAATATCAAGAAGGGCTTACTACCTTTACCTGGCAGGTTTTTTGTTGACTGAATTCTTGATTTTCGCCAAGGGAATAATGGCATGGCAAAGAGAATCACTTTTTGGAGGTTATTTTGAAGTCCTGGCCCTAGGAAGCTTGGCCATTTTTTTTGGGATGACATTCATACTACAACACAGTTTGAAAATAAAAAAGTAGTATGATTTTCCTTAAAGAGAACAATATTTTACTGAATTAAACTGTTCCAACAGAATCTATTGTTTTTAATCCGAACTATACTTTTGCCCCTATAATCATTGCTGTACTACTTAGATTGATTCTATATTTCAATAATAAAGTAAAATGTTTAAAAACTAGCTGTATTATCTTTTCAGTTCTAATCAACTTAAAGTTAATAAGTTATGTAACATTTGTTACACAAGACACTGTTTCTTCTCAAACTTGCTGTTCTTCTTAAATTTGATTTATGACAAATGTCATGATTCCAATTTGGATAAAAAGATATTTTTATCTTTTTTGTATCTATAGAAAACTATAATATGCCCATAATAAGCTATTTAGCACATCCACAAGAGGGAAAAAAAAGCGAACTTTATGACAAGTTATCTTTAATGGAGAACTGTGAAGTTATTCCTGCTGAAAATGAAAATCTCCTCATTGTGATTACGGATACAGAAACTGACATAGAAGAAAATATTTTAAAGGAAAAAATCGAGACCATTCAAAGCTTAAAACTACTAGCAATGGTTTCAGGATTTGATACACCAAATAAAGATTAACATTATGTATACCTCTCTTACTAATAGACGAAGTTTTATTAAAAAAATGGCTACTGCTGCTGCGATGACGGCTGCAGCTACTATGTTTCCGGGGATTATTTTCGCTTCTGAGCAGGAAGTGAATATTCCAAAAGGAGGTAATCTAGACTGGAAAAAAGGACCTTGTCGTTTTTGTGGGGTTGGTTGTGGAATTTTGGTCGGCGTTGAGCATGGAAAAGCCGTGGCGGTTAAAGGGGATCCTAATAGTGCCGTTAACAAAGGTTTACTTTGTGTTAAAGGGTATCACCAGACCATGTGTATTCAGGCAAAAGACAGGTTAACACATGCCTTGGTAAAGAAAAACGGGACATATGTCAAAACACCAATTGGGGAAGCTTTGGATATTGTAGCTGATAAAATGAAGGAGACCATTGAAAATCATGGTAAAGATTCTGTCGCCATGTATACCTCTGGACAGTCAACAATTCCGGAAGGTTATGTCGCATCAAAGCTTATGAAGGGTGCTATAGGAACCAATAACTTGGATTGTAATGCTCGTTTATGCATGGCCAGTGCAGTGACCGGTTTTTTAACCACTTTTGGTGCTGATGAGCCCATGGGCTGTTACGAGGATATAGAATATGCTGACTATTTTATTACATGGGGTAATAACATGGCCGAAATGCATCCTGTACTATTCTCTAGAATGTTAGAGCAAAAAAATCGAAGAGGGGCCAAAATCATTGATTTTGCTACAAGAACAACTCGATCAAGTACAGTTTCGAATAGGTCTATTTTATTTGAGCCTCAAACAGATTTGGCTGTTGCCAATGCTATTTGCTATGAAATCATTAATAATGGATGGGTAAATAAATCGTTTGTAGAAAAGCACTGTAATTTTAGCAAAGGACTTACTAATATAGGGTATGGCCTTGAAGACAAATTCAAATTTAATGACAAGCCCGAAAAAATAGATTTTGAAGCGTATAAGAATTTTTTAGAAGACTACACGCCAGAAAAAGTCGCGAAGTATTCGAAAGTTTCCGTAAAGGACATAAAATATTTAGCTGCTATATATGGTGACCCAAATAAGAAAGTGGTTTCTTATTGGTGCATGGGAATGAATCAACACACTAGAGGTACGTGGATGAATAATTTAGTATATAATATTCATTTACTTACCGGTAAAATTTCACAACCGGGTAATGGCCCATTTTCATTGACCGGTCAGCCTTCTGCATGTGGTACGGCAAGGGAAGTAGGGACTTTTACACATAAATTACCTAAAGGAGTGGTGATGAACGAGAAGCATCGTCGTTTGGCAGCCAAAATATGGAAAGTACCCTACGAACGTATTCCTTCAAAACCGACCTACCATACAACAGAAATGTTTAGGGCGGTAGACCGTGGTGAAATTAAATTTATATGGACCCAGGTCACAAACCCTTTGGTTTCTTTACCCAAGACGAGTAGATATCGCCCCGCGATGGAAAAAGAATCCTGTTTTGTTGTGGTTTCTGATGTGTTTCCAACGCCAACATCGGATGTAGCGGATGTAATCTTACCAGCTTCTTGGCATATTGAAAAAGATGGATTATACGGAAATTCTGAGCGCAGAACCCAACATTGGAATAAAATGGTGGAAGGCCCCGGAGAAACTACTCCAGATGCCTGGATGACTATTGAAGTTGCTAAAAGAATGGGTTATGGGGATTTGTTTCCTTATAGTGAAGAGAACCATGTTGAAGAAATTTATAATGAATACCGTCAGTTCCACGAAGGGGCAAAACATGGTATGGCTCCGTTAGAAGTACTTAAAAAGGAATCAGGTGTAATTTGGCCTTATGTAGAGGGCAAATCCACCCAATGGCGTTTCAACGCCAAATACGATCCTGCATGTAAAAATGGTGAAGATTTTGAATTTTACGGTAAACCAGATGGTAAGGCCATTATTTGGCAGCGTCCATATGAACCTGCACCCGAAATCCCTGATGAAGAATACCCATTCTGGTTAAATACTGGACGAGTAATTGAACATTGGCATACCGGATCAATGACTCGTAGAATTCCCGTGCTGCACAAGGCAATGCCAAGCGCCTATGCTGAATTCCACCCCGATGATGCTCGAGCAATGGGCATTAGAAATGGAGAAAAAATAAAGGTAGTTTCTCGAAGGGGTTCTTGTGTATTACCTGCTTCAATAAACGAAAGAGGATTACCAACCAAAGGGCAAGTTTTTGTTCCATTTTTTGATGAGAATATGATGATCAACGATGTCACTTTAGACTCTTTTTGTCCAATCTCAAAAGAGCCCGATTTTAAAAAGTGTGCTGTTAAAATTGAAAAAGCATAGCTATGAAGAGATTAGCTGTCATTTCATTGTTCGTAATTCTTTTCATTGCATTTATTGCCATATGGAACTATAGTTATCAATCAGGGCTGGAGGAAGCCTATATCCCTATTGAGAACAATAACCCCACTTCGATAATCCCATCGGAAACTGGTGTTTTTCAACGTTCCGAGTACGCCTTGGATTACGCCAATATGCCAATGGATAAAGATCATCAAAGAACATTGACCACATATTATGACAATAGGGCATATCATGGAGCACCACCAAGCATTCCCCATGCCGTAATTGATGAGCTAAATGTGGGTGGAAATGCTTGTTTGAAATGTCATCAGAACGGTGGATTTACTGAAAAATTCAATGCTTACGCTCCAGTTGTTCCCCATCCCGAAATGGTCAATTGTAGACAATGTCACGTAGTCCAGAATACACAAACATTATTCAAAAGTGGATTCTATGCGCAGGTTTCGGCACCTGAAGTTGGGATTAACAATGCTTTGGTTGGGAGCCCTCCAGTGATTCCTCATCAGATACAAATGCATGAGAATTGTTTATCATGTCATGCAGGACCAAGTGCTCCGAAAGAAATTCGGGTTACTCACCCTGAACGAATAAATTGTAGGCAATGTCATGTACTTAATAATAAAAAGAACACGGACGTCGGTGTATTTTTAAGAGCTAAAAAATAATGAAGAACACGTATCAAATACTATACATTTTAAGTTGCCTATTCCTTTTCAGCGGTGCTTTTTCTTCATGCAAACATAAAGAAGGAGAGTATCATAGCATTACGGATAAGATAGAGGCTGAAAGTAAAGATTATGACGGAACCTCAATTTCTTCTGAGGATTATATTATGGATATAAAAACTATCGAAGTTACTAAAGATGACCATACATTCCTGATACCAGAACATAAGAGCCAAATAAAATCCTATGCATGCACCGAGTGCCATTCTAAACCTTTGGAACAAATGCAAAGCGGAACAGCAAAGAAGGCACATTGGGACATTGATTTGTCACATGCCGATTCGAATACCATGAATTGCATAACGTGTCATGATGGAAAAAATATGGATGAGCTAGCAAGTCTTACGGGAGCATCCATTGATTTTAATAGAAGTTACCAAACATGTATGCAATGCCATACCAAACAATTTGATGATTGGATAGGGGGCGGACATGGTAAAAAAGTTGGAGGATGGGCACCACCAAGGGTTTCGATGACCTGCGTGAATTGCCATAACCCTCATAAACCACATTTTGAGTCTAGATGGCCTGCACGATTCAACACTCAAAAAATTAAAGAAAGAAAGTAGTTAAAAGGCCAAAGTGGTTATCATACTAATGTAAAGATATGAACGATAATAATAAAAAATGGTTTTCACTAAACCTCGGTGGCACAAAAAAGGAATCACCAGGTTCTTGTGGATGTGGAAAAACCTCAGGTACTTGTAATAGCCATCAAGAGCCAATGAACGAAGAAAAATTCTTGCAAGCGGCGGTTGATGCTTCTATTGGGGAAGAGAGAACTAAAGATGGTTTTGAGCAAGTCTTTGATGTAAAAATGGATAGAAGGTCGGCTTTTAAAAAACTTACGGCTAGTTTAATGATAGGTGCTGGAGCGGTTTCTACATCATGTAGTATGATTGCAGGGGAGGAAACCAAGGAAAAAGCTCAAATAGATTGGGAAGAACAATTTAAGGGCAACTATAAATTAATGTCCGATGAGGAGAAGGGATCAACGGTTGAGAGATTGGTTCGTTCGTACCAGTTGCGCACAGGAAAAACAATAAGTATGTCCTCCCAGAATGCAGAAGAAGATGTGCTTTTTGGGTATGCTTTCAACATCTCTAAATGCCAGGGGTATATGGATTGTGTGAGTGCCTGTGTTGAAGAAAACAACCAAGATAGAAGCTCACAAATGGAATACATCCGTATTCATGAAATGAAAGATGGAAAGGGCTTTAATTTTAATGAAGCGGATGATAATTATTATCATGAGGTTCCTGCAGAAGGCCATTTTTATATGGGCACACAATGTTTTCATTGTGACAACCCTCCCTGTGTAGATGTTTGCCCCGTACAAGCAACTTGGCGAGAGGACGACGGCTTGGTGGTTATTGATTATGATTGGTGTGTAGGTTGTCGCTACTGTATGGCAGCTTGTCCCTATGATGGTCGGCGTTTTAATTGGAGCAGACCGGAAGTGCCTGAGGAAGAAGTGAACAAGAACCAGCATTACTTAGGTAATCGGATGCGTAAAAAAGGGGTGATGGAAAAATGTACTTTTTGTGTCCAGCGTTCCAGAGCAGGTCAAAATCCAGCCTGTGTAGATGCATGTCCTACCGGAGCACGTATTTTTGGAAATCTGTTAGACCCAAATAGTACAATAAGATGGGTACTTGAGAATAAAAAAGTATTTAGGCTTAAAGAAGATTTGGGAACAGAACCAAAGTTCTGGTATTTCATGGATTAAAAGCGATTAAACAGTAAGAGGTAACAAAATATAGAATGAGTCGACTTAGAGTTTTTGGTAGTTTAGTTAAAGACAGTTTGGATGTCATTACCCATGGTTCTAAAAAATACCATATCTGGATGGCTTTTTTAACTTTTGTTATGTTGGTCGGAATGTATTGTTATTCCGTTCAATTGGATCAGGGTTTAAGTGTTACTGGGATGACCGATAGAGTTAGTTGGGGTCTCTATATTTCTAATTTTACATTTTTGGTTGGAGTGGCCGCTGCGGCCGTTATGTTGGTAATGCCTACCTATGTCTTAAAAGATATTGATTTTAAGCAGGCCGTACTTATAGGAGAAGGAATAGCGGTTGCCGCACTCATTATGTGTTTGGCCTTTGTGGTTGCAGATATGGGAGGACCTTCCGTATTGTGGCATATGATACCTGGGATAGGAGTCTTTAATTTTCCTAACTCAATGCTCACCTGGGATGTGCTGGTACTAAATGGTTATCTATTTTTGAATATCAGTATTCCATTTTACATATTGTTCAAACATTACCAAGGGAAAAAGTCAAATTCAAAAGTTTATATTCCCGGAGCTCTTTTATCTGTTTTTTGGGCGGTGGCAATTCATTTGGTGACGGCATTCCTTTATCAGGGATTACAGGCTCGCCCATTTTGGAACAATGCACTTCTTGGACCACGTTTTTTGGCTTCTGCATTCGCAGCCGGCCCAGCTCTGATAATTTTAGTGTTGGCTGTTATACGAACTTTTACTGCGTTCAAAATCAAGAACAAAACCTTGAGAAAAATTGCCATGGTAGTTACGGTGGCGGCCCAAATAAATTTAATAATGTTGATTTCTGAACTTTTCAAAGAATTTTATGCACCAACACATCATAGTGAAAGTGCCTATTATCTTTTCTTTGGATTGGATGGTAAAACAGCTTTATTGCCTTGGATATGGACATCCATTTCCTTAAATGTTCTGGCAACCGTAATCCTGACATTCCATAAACTTCGCAATAACTCGAAAATACTATATTTTGCTTGCTTTATTTTATTTGTGGCCATATGGATTGAAAAAGGGTTTGGTTTGATTGTTCCTGGTTTTATTCCAGGACCTTATGGAAAAATTGCAGAATATACACCCACGGGAATTGAGATTGGCGTAACATTGGGTATTTGGGCTCTAGGAGCTTTTGTGTTCACAATGCTTGCAAAAACAGCGATTAAAATTGAAACAGGAGCACTTAGATTTCGGAAAAAAGAATCTTGATGTTTAGGAATTTTGAGTTCTGTTTTCGTACATCTTCATGTAAAGCATTGTCGACATTTTCTGAGCACGATTTTTTGCTACCCAGACTGTCTCTCCTTCGAATAGTTCATCCAAGGTCTCAAACCATAGGTTTAGCCATAAACCAAAATGTTCCGGGTTAATTTCATGGCTCATTTTCTCATCGACCTCCTGATGGGCAAGAATTGGGTTTCCATGATATTTTCGAATCAACAAAAGTTGTGTTTCCCAAAAATCGATGAGTAGAGTCAAGTGACTACCCCAGTCTTTTATAATGCCATTAAAAATAGGACCCAAAACTTCATCGGCCCTAATCTTTGTGTAGAAGGTTTCTACCAACAATGTGATATCAGCCCTATTTCCAATGTCATGTTTTTTCTTCATATTATGGTCTTCCGAACCTTTCATACGCTGCTTTTTCCAAGGCCTCTCGGTGGTCGGGATGTGCTATAGAAATTAATGCTTTTGCCCGTTGGTGGAGGTTTTTACCAAACAGACTCACCACTCCATACTCAGTTGCAATATAGTTAACGTGAGCCCTTGTGGTTGTAACACCTGCACCTTCCCGCAAATGAGAGGTTATTTTCGAAACTCCCCTACCGGTTTGCGAAGATAGTGCAAAGATTGGTTTACCTCCTTCAGAAAGCCTTGCGCCTCTAATAAAGTCCATTTGACCACCTACACCGGAAAAATGTCTGTAGCCGATGCTATCGGCACAAATTTGTCCTGTAAGGTCTATTTCTATTGCACTGTTAATGGCGGTTACTTTAGGGTTTCTTCTGATTACCGCGGTATCATTTGTATAGGCAGCTTCTTTAAACTGTACCAGTGGATTGTCATTGATAAAATCATATAAATCTTGGGACCCAGCTGCGAAAGAAGTTACAATCTTTCTTACATTCATAATTTTATCCTCTCCCGTAACGATACCTTTTTCTACCAATGGTAAAAGTCCGTCCGAAAACATTTCAGTATGTACACCCAATCGCTTATGATTACCCAAATTGTTCAATACAGCATTTGGGATATTACCAATTCCCAATTGTAAAGTAGCCCCATCTTCAATCAATTCTGCAACATGTCTACCTATTAGTTCATCTGTTTCTGTGAGTTCTGTTGGGTTATACGTATGTATGGGGTCGTCTACATCTATCGCGAAGTCAATATTACGTACATGAATAATACCATCTCCATGTGTTCTTGGAACATGAGGGTTAACCTGGGCAATAACTTTTTTGGCCGTTTGAATCGCTGGTAGAACAACGTCCACTGAAACTCCCAAAGAACAAAATCCGTGACGGTCCGGTGGGGAAACTTGTACAATTGCAACATCAAGGGGAAGAACATTTCTTCGGAACAAAAGGCCTATTTCGCTTAAAAAGATTGGAATATAATCTCCTTGGTTCGTGTTAACCGCTTTTCTAACGTTTCCTCCTACAAAACAACTGTTGATTTTAAATGCCTGGCTGTATGGGGGGATTGCATATTTAACTTCTCCATCGGTGTGGATTGATACCACTTCAACATCCTCGAGTTCTTTATATCTTTGTTCACATAATGCATTTACCAGGGTATTTGGAGTCATCGCTGCTCCTTGAACAAAAATGCGATCACCAGATTTTACAATTGAGATTGCTTCTTCAATTGAAACTTTTTTGAATGAATTGTCCATGCTATTTTATTATAAATTTAAAAATCCTTTTTTTATTTATTTGATTTTTATCCATGGCCAAGTAAGAATACCAATCAAGCATTCTTGATAAATGAACAAAAACCAAGCATTACAAAATTTCAAGGATGGCACTCCATAGTACTTGACGCCATCTCTATTACTGGTTTTGGAGAAATGTAAGGAATACCCAGTCCCATTCCTCGAAGAATGAAAAGTACTCCTATTACCACTACAAAAACTGGAATTAATTGTTGAATTCTTCTTTTTGCCGAACTTTTCAAAAAACCACTCATATAAATTGCCGTGGTCATTAAAGGAATGGTGCCGAGCCCAAAAAGAATCATATATAAACTACCTTCCGCTGCATTCCCCATGGCTACAGCTCCAAAAAGAGCCATATACACTAAACCACATGGGAGAAAACCGTTTAGGAAACCTATGGTGAGGAACGTATCTGGAGTTTTCTTTTGGAGCTCCTTGCCTAACTTACTTTTTAGTTTTGATATAATCCTGAAAACCGGTTTAGAGAGATTGTATTTGCCAAAGGTTTTATAAGGCACAAGTGCAATAACAATCATTAAAACACCAATGATGATTGAGAGCTTTTGTTGTATGCCAAAAACATACAGCCCTTTACCTAAAAGCCCAAAAAGCAGTCCGATAATTCCGTAGGCCATCAGACGCCCAAAATGGTAAGTAAGTATCTGAAATAATTTTTTGAAATTATTGGTTCTATCAACAGGAAGCATAAAGGCGATGGGTCCACACATGCCAACGCAGTGTAAACTTCCCATTAGGCCTAAAGCTATTGCTGATAGTAACATGTGTTAATAGGTTATGCTTTTTTTAAATAAATAGGGTTTTTCAAGATATTCCCATTCAATTTTAATGTCCCAGCGACCATCCAACAAACGTTTGTCAGGTATGAGCAAATGTGAATTGGATAAACTTATGGGTAAGTCAAAATCCAAGTGTTTATTGGATGGCCTGTAAAGGGACACTTTACCTTTTATTTTTTCTGGATTGATATTATCCGGGAATTGAACCATTAATCCTCCCAGACTTTTTTGAATCTTAAGGTTGGAGGATAATTTTTTGGCATTGTTTTCTGCATCTATCTCTTTTTGGTAGGCTAATTCTTCTTTGTAATACTCCTCAGTGACTAAATCGTGATTTGCTTTGGTGTCAATACTCATTTTTACCACAAAGAATAGAATAAACCCAATGAAGGCGATAAATGCCAAAACTATACCTGTTCCCCAATTGATCTTCATAATACTGTTTTTTAACTAGAAATATTTCTAATTATAATTTCTTGGCGCCAAAAATCTTGCCGTGGTGGTTTCGATTAATTTTTCACCGCTATATACTCCGATCTTTAACTTGTCTTTATCGCCATTTAAGACTGAGTTGTTTATTTCTATAAACAAGGTGCCTTCTGCCAAATTTTGAGCTGGGACGATAAAGTTCTCATGGGTTACCAATTCAATGGTGCCTTCATGTGAGATAAGTTTAAAGCTTACATCGGGAATTTCCTTTGTTGTTTTATTAATCAATTTATAAGTGTATACATTACTGATTATGTTACCTTCTTTGCGTTCGTAAAGCTGACCTGGCAGCCTAAGAATATTGGCCTCCAAATCATTACGTAAGAAAAGCATGCCGATAAGAATACCTGTTAAGATGACCAATACGGCAGTGTATCCTTTTAGACGAGGCGTGAATTTAAACTTCTCTTTCTTGGTAATCTCATCCTCACTGGCATAACGGATCAAACCTTTAGGTTTGTCTATTTTCTCCATTATCGCATCACACTCATCTATACAGGCGGTACAATTAATACATTCCAATTGAGTTCCGTTACGAATATCAATATTAGTAGGGCAAACATGAACACATTGTTTACAATCTATGCAATCGCCATGTCCTAGTGCATCGCGATCCTCATTTTTACGGATTTTCTTCCTGCCGCTTTCTCCTTCTCCTCGCTTGTGATCATAGGCTACGATAATTGATTTGTTGTCCAATAAAACGCCCTGCATCCTTCCATAAGGACAAGCTATGATACATACTTGTTCTCTGAACCAAGCAAAAACAAAATAGAAAACAGCGGTAAAAATCAATAGCGAGACCAATGTACTTACATGTTGCAATGGGCCATCGGTAATATATTGAATTAGTCTGTCGCTTCCGATTAAGTAAGCAAGAAACACATTGGCTATTATAAATGATATCAAAAAGAAAACAAACCATTTCAGCAGTCTTTTTCTAATTTTCTCGGCGTTCCATTCTTGCTTATCCAACCGTCTTTGTGCTCCACGGTCACCATCAATCCAAAATTCGATTCTTCGGAAGACCATTTCCATAAAAATGGTTTGAGGGCACATCCATCCACAGAATATACGGCCAAATGCCACTGTAAATAACGCAATGAAAATGACCCCAATAATCATTGAAACAACGAACAGGTGAAAATCCTGTGGCCAAAATGGAAAACCGAATATATTGAAACGACGTTCCAAAACATTGAACATTAAAAACTGGTTGCCATTGATTTTTATAAAAGGGGAAAGAATCAGAAAAGCCAATAAAAAATAGCTGACATACTTTCTGTATTTATAAAATTTACCACTGGGTTTTTTTGGGAAAACCCAGGCACGTTTACCTTCTTCGCTAATCGTGCCTATTGAATCCCTGAAATTATCACTGTCTTGTGCCATTGCTTAATCTCTTTTAAAGAAAAAGATTGGTGTTCATAAAATGCAACCTTGACAAAATCGGTTGCTTTTCAAAAGGTTAGTTCTCTTCTGCCCAAACATCACCTTCCGGTGCTTTTGGATTGGCAGGAGTTGTTCCTTGGAATGTTAGCAAATAACTTGACACTTGAGCAATTTCAATTGGTTTAAGTGTTTGTTTCCAGGCTACCATACCTTTTCCATCTCGACCACCTTCCGCAACTGTGTTAAAAACATTTTTGATGCCACCACCTAATATCCAGTTTTCATCTGTAAGGTTTGGTCCAATGCCACCACCACCGTCAGCCATGTGACAAGCCACGCAGGTTGTTTCGTATATAGTTTTACCAGCACTGAGGTCAGCGGCATCGGTCAATATTTCAACTGTATTGACGTCAACAAGATCTTTGGCTGTTTTTTTGTATTCCTCTATGGCAAGGGTGGCCGCAGCAACTTCTTGCTCATACTCCAAGGCTTGATCATAATCCCCTGCAATATGAAAACGAACCAAGTAAACCACACCAAATATAATTGTGGCGTAGAACATCCAAACCCACCATGGCGGTAATTCGTTATCAAGTTCTTTAATGCCATCATAATTGTGATCCAAAATAATCTCACCTTCTTTTTCAATAGGTTTGTTGCCCGTAAGTTTATTCCAAACTTTATTGCCCCACGCCCATTCATTCGAAGATTTTGCTTCAAGATAACGCTCTTTTGCATCTTCACTAAGGGTTTGGAACATGATATTCTCTATGGATTTTAATACTAATTCTATAGCAATTAGAATTAATAAGACCATCAGCATAAAGAACTGTGTAATCGGGTATTCGATAATAGCTGGTTTTTCACCAGAGTCTATAAAGTACTCCATCAATCCGAATACGATGAAGAAGATTACGGGGATTCTTATCCACCAGGGTGATAAATTTTTCATAATTCTTGTTTAATATTTTGGTTGTTATCTTCTAAGGGAATATTACTTACTTCTTTGATATATTCTTTTTTAGCAGTGAAAACCCACCAAAAAAGTAGTGCGAAAAAGACAAAGAATATAAGCAACGAAATCATGGGATAGGTGGCGATGCCCTCTATACTTTCCATATGGTTTTTTACGAATTTCAACATGATATTTACTTATTTTCTGATAAAAGTTCTCCTGTTTCCTTCACCTTTATGTCGGTGCCCAATCGTTGAAGATATGCTATCATGGCAACAATTTCACGGTCTTTCATTGGAACATAATTTGCGCCAACCGTTGATTCATTTTCTTCAAAAGATCTTTTTAAATCTGGATCTTCCTTTAGTCTTTCAACAATGCTTGCTGCTTGTTCTTCAATAGAAGTATTGGCATTAGAGATATCCTCATCGGTATAAGGAACACCTAAACTAACCATAGCTTGCATTTTGCCTTGTATATTGCTGCGATCATGTTCGTCAAGAATCAACCATTGATATGCAGGCATAATTGATCCTGAAGAAGTACTCTGTGGGTCATACATATGGTTAAAATGCCAGCTGTCTGAATATTTGCCTCCAACGCGTAACAAGTCTGGACCAGTACGTTTACTACCCCATAGGAATGGATGGTCATAAACGAATTCTCCCGCTTTGGCATATTCACCATAACGTTCTACCTCACTTCTAAACGGACGTACCATTTGAGAATGGCAACCTACACAACCTTCGCGAATGTACAAGTCTCGACCTTCCAATTCTAATGGTGTATATGGTTTAACACTTGTAATAGTAGGTATGTTTGATTTAACCAAAATTGTAGGTACAATCTGTACAATACCACCAATTAGGATGGCAATAGTTGCTAAAATCGTTAATTGGATAGGCTTACGTTCAAGCCAGGTATGGAAAGTTTCTCCGGCCGTTCTGCTTTTTGAAACTCTGGTCAAAGCTGCTGCTTCTGCCAATTCGTCCTCAACTTTACTTCCATTTTTAATCGTAACCACAATGTTGTAGACCATTACAAGGGCACCTATGATGTATAGACTACCACCAATGGCACGCATCCAGAACATTGGAATAATTTCATTGACTGTTTCCAAGAAGTTACCATAAGCCAATGTTCCATCAGGATTAAATTCTTTCCACATCAGGGCCTGTGTGAAACCGGCCACGTACATCGGCAGAGCATAAAGTATTATACCCAAAGTCCCTATCCAGAAATGGAAGTTTGCCATTGGTGTAGAAAACAACCTTGTTTTAAACATTTTTGGCACCAACCAATAAATCATACCAAAGGTTAAGAAACCGTTCCAGGCTAAGGCACCAACGTGAACGTGTGCTATAATCCAGTCACTAAAATGTGCAATTGCGTTTACGTTTTTAAGGGAAAGCAT
This sequence comes from Maribacter sp. HTCC2170, assembly GCF_000153165.2. NCBI lineage: Bacteria > Pseudomonadati > Bacteroidota > Flavobacteriia > Flavobacteriales > Flavobacteriaceae > Maribacter > Maribacter sp. HTCC2170. Next base: position 1,088,240 of record NC_014472.1, on the reverse strand, counting down.
TGGGCCTTCAAATGTTGCCATGCCATAACCGGTAATTGCAACAACCATGAATTTCAATGTTGGGTCTGTTCTAACCTTATCCCATGCACCACGAAGTGTTAACAATCCGTTGATCATACCACCCCAAGAAGGCGCAATTAACATTACTGAAAAGGCAACACCTAAATTTTGGGCCCAGTCTGGTAATGAAGAATACAATAAATGGTGAGGTCCTGCCCAGATATAGATGAATATTAATGACCAGAAGTGAACAATGGACAATCTGTAGGAGTAAACAGGTCTATTGGCAGCCTTAGGAACGTAGTAATACATTAAGCCTAAGAAAGGTGTAGTCAAGAAAAATGCCACTGCATTATGCCCATACCACCACTGTACAAGGGCATCTTGTACACCTGCATACACAGAGTAACTTTTCAAAGCACTAACCGGTAACTCTAAACTATTAAATATGTGAAGTACTGCAACAGTGACGATAGTCGCAAGGTAGAACCAAATGGCAACGTACAAATGACGTTGTCTTCTCTTTAATAAAGTTCCGATAAAGTTCCACGCAAATACTACCCAAATGAGTGTTATGGCGATATCAATCGGCCATTCCAGCTCAGCGTATTCCTTGGAAGTAGTGTACCCTAAGGGAAGTGTAAGCGCTGCGGCAACTATAATCAATTGCCATCCCCAGAAATTAATGTTGCTCAATGTATCATTGAACATTCTGGCTTTTAATAATCGCTGTGTCGAATAGTAAACACCGGCAAACATGGCGTTACCTACGAAAGCGAAGATAACCGCATTAGTGTGCAAGGGTCTTAAACGACCAAAACTTAACCAAGATATGCCATCGGTCATGTTCGGAAAAAGAAACATGAAGGCCAATATTAGACCCACGGACATACCAACAATACCCCAAAGCATTGTAGCGTAAATGAATTTTTTTACGATTTTATTATCGTAATAAAACTGTTGTACTTCCATAATTACAATTTTTGACTTTTATTTAGTTGGATTGATTTATTTTCAAATTTCTCAGTTGTACTATCATTGTCTAAAGAACTGCTGGGTTTTACCAACTCATCTTCAAACAGCATGCGCACAGAAGGGGTATACGAATCATCGTACTGCCCACTCCTGACAGAAATAATAAACGCAGTGAAAAAGATTATAGCAACAATGATGCTAATAGTCAATAACACATATATGACACTCATACCTTACCTGAATTTCGCCGTAAAACTACATTGCTGAAAAAGTACATAAAATGACTTTTGTCAGTTTTTAAAACTATTTTAATTTTTTCCCCAATAGGTTTGTTGCAAAAGTAGTGAACCCAACCACACTTATAGAACTTAAGGGCATTAAAATTGCTGCAATTACAGGCTCTAACTGTCCCGTAACCGCAAAATACAAACCAATTACATTATATAAAAATGATAGTAAAAAACTTAACTTAATAATTTTCATCGCCTTTTTGGAAGCATTGATGTAATCGTATAATTGTTTAAACTTTGATGCATCGAGAATGCCATCACAGGCGGGTGAAAAGACATTCACGTTTTCTGATATGGCTATGCCTACATTACTTTGTGCCAATGCTCCTGCGTCATTTAACCCATCACCTACCATCATCACTTTTTTACCCTGTTCTTGTAACGTTTTTATGAAACTCAGCTTATCATCGGGTTTTTGATTGAAATACATGGGGGTGAGCTTCGGTATTATTTTTTCCAATCGGTTTTTTTCACCTTCATTATCCCCGGATAATATGGCTAAATGAAATTCGGTATCCAATTTACTAAATACTTCCTTTAGGCCTTTACGGTAGTGATTGTGGAATACGAAACGGCCTTTGTAGTTATCATTGTTACTTATGTGGACAGATGTCTTTTGAGAATCAATATCAGTTTTGTTGCCTACAAATTCGGCGGAACCTACCTTAATATGATCGTCATCTTTTTTACCTTCCAAGCCCTTTCCCAAATGTTCATGATAATCATCAAGGGGTACTATATTATGGGTCGCCAACATATCGTATAGAGTACGACTTAATGGATGGTTCGAGGCTCTTAATGTGTTTTTTAATAAGGATTCTTCCTCTAACGTAAGTCGCATCCCTTCATAAGTTGCACTGCTTTTTTGGGTTGTGGTAATGGTGCCGGTTTTGTCAAAAATAGCAGTATCAATTTGGGCCAGTTGTTCAATAGTCTGGGTATCTTTTAAGTAGAATTTTTTACATCCGAAAATCCGTAACATGTTGCCTAATGTAAAAGGTGCTGCCAGAGCAATGGCACAAGGGCATGCAATAATCAATACCGCAGTAAATACATTCATTGCCATGCTACTGTCAATGTAAAGCCAAAGTGCTGTTGAAACAAAAGCAATGGTTAAAACGGCCAATGTGAATCTTTTGCCAATACTGTCGGTTAGTGTTTGAAATCTACTTGATCTATCGTCTTCAAAAACCGTATTACTCCATAATTGGGTTAGATAACTTTGTGAAACTGTTTTGAGGACATCCATTTCAATCGCACCATCAAGTTGTTTGCCGCCAGCATATATTTTGTCTCCAGATTCCTTAAAAACAGGCTCAGATTCACCCGTAACAAAACTATAATCGATTTGAGCTCTGCCATTGATCAATATGCCATCTACAGGAATCAACTCTTCATTGCGAATCAGTAATCTATCCCCTTTTTTAATGTCATAGACCTGGGCAGTTTCTTCGTTATGCTCCGTATTTATGCGAGTAATGGCAATTGGAAAGTATGACTTGTAATCACGTTCGAATGATAAAAATGAATATGTTTTTTGCTGGAAGAATTTTCCCAGCAAAAGAAAAAATATTAACCCCGTTAGGCTATCGAAAAAACCAGTGCCCCAATCAAAGATAATTTCAAGGGTGCTCCTGATAAACAATACCAAGATGCCTAAAGAAATGGGTACATCAATATTTAAAATTCCAGTCCTTACGCTTTTATATGCAGAAATAAGATAATCTTGACCTGCATAGAATACAACAGGTAAAGAGAAAATGAACATTAGCCATCTAAAAACCCCTTTATATTGTTCTAACCAGAATTCATTTACCTCGAAATACTCAGGAAATGATAAGAACATGACATTTCCGAAAGCAAATCCTGCAACACCTAATTTATAGATTAAACTGCGATTTACTTCTTTAGCACCCTTGTCATAATCGTCAAGGGAAATGTAAGGTTCATAACCGATTCTTGCCAAAAGAATCACCAACCCTTTCAAGTCTAATACTTCGGGATTAAATACGATACGAACTGTCTTTTTAGGAAAATCTACTTGTGAACTGCTTATCGCGGCATTTAATTTGTTCAGGTTTTCCAAAATCCAAATACAAGAACTACAATGAATATGAGGTATGTACAGATTTACAATATTTAGTTTATCCTCCTTAAACTCTAATAGCCTCTCAACAATAGTATTTTCTTTCAGGAAGTCATACTTACCCTCAACGGCGGTCGGGGTAGCTCCTGCGAAAGACTGTAAATCATAGTAATAGGAAAGGTCATTTGATGAAAAAATATCATAAACTGTTTTGCAGCCATTGCAACAGAAATTTCGCCCATCATGTTCAATAGGTCTATTGCCACAATCGTCACCACAATGATAACAGTTGACTTTATCCATTTACATTTACTTATACCTGCCGCAAATATTTGTAACTTTGCCAAAGATATATATGATATTTGTCATCTTTTCGATATTTTTATTGAATTATTCAGTGAGCATTAATTAAATACCATATGGAGCAGGGAGAACAATCTAGATGTGAGAATTGTATTATTCGACAATTCAATTCTTTGCGAGCAATGAGTAAAACGGAATTGAAAAAAGTATCAGATTCTAAAATTACCAAAAAAGTAAAAAAAGGAGAAGCCCTATTTGAAGAAGGCGACAAACTTGATGGTGTGTTCTGTGTTCGGGACGGGGTGTCAAAACTCTCTAAATTGAGTGCAAATGGGAAAGATCAGATTGTTAAACTGGCCAGTAAAGGTGAGGTAATGGGGCAACGCTCCGTAATTGCTGAGGAGTCTACCAATCTAAGTGCAGTTGCAGTAAGTGACATGGAGGTTTGTTTTATTCCAAAGGATAGTATTGTTCATACCTTAAATCAAAATCCTGATTTTGCGGTGGAAGTATTGCGTCATATGGCGCATGATCTTAAAGAAGCTGATGATGTTATTGTGAACATGTCACAAAAAACCGTGAAGCAACGAATTGCTGAAGCTTTTCTTTATTTAAGGAGCAATTATGGAGAGGATAATCAAGGATTTTTGAATTTAACCCTTTCCCGAGAGGATATTGCCAATGTTGTTGGTACTGCTACTGAGTCTGCTATTCGCATAATTTCTGAATTCAAGAAAAAAGGCATGATTAAAACCTCTGGTAAAAAAATTGGTGTGATCGATGAAAAAATGCTCCAAGATCTTATAGAAGGTTTTTAAACTACTAACTTTCGTATTGCAACTTAGTCTGACTTTATTCTCAATTACCATATATTATAGCGTTTTACTAAAATTCAAAAACTGATATAAGTCATAGTTTCCGTGAAAGCGTTCCAATAATTTTATCCCGTTAAAAATAAAATTGGAATGAAGAATATATTGTTGCCTACGGACTTTTCAGAGAATGCATGGAATGCAACCAGGTATGCCATTGAATTGTTCAAGGATGAAGAATGTATTTTTCATTTATTGAATACCTATACGCCGGCAATTGCGAATAGTAGGTTTATGGCAACTTCTTTGAGTAATGGAAATCTTGAAGAAGGCGCAAAAAACAATTCAGAACGCGGGTTAAAAAATCTGCTAAGTAAAATAAAAAAGGAGTATAATTTCAATGGTCATGAATTTAAGACCATTTCATCTTTCAGTTTGTTGGTTGATGAGATTAAGGATATTGTTGAGCGTATTGGTATAGATTTGATTATTACTGGAACCAAAGGGGCATCTGGTCTCGATGAGGTTTTTATGGGCAGCAATACGGTTCGGATTATTAAGTCAGTAAAAAATTGTCCTGTATTGGCAATTCCCCATAATTTCATCTACAGGAGTCCTTCAGAAATTGCATTTGCGACCGACTTTAATAGGTTTTATTCACTTTCAGAACTTCAGCCAATGATTGATTTGGCCAAATCGTTCAAAGCAGCAATTCGTATTGTACATGTACAGTATGAAATCAAGGCCTTGACTGAGATCCAAATGTTCAATCTAAATATGCTTCGAAAGTATCTTGATGGAGTAGAGCATTATGTTCATACGGTATCCGAATTGACTTCTGTGTCCAAAACTTTGGAGGTGTTTACCCAGGAACTTGATATTCATCTTTTGGCCATGTTAAATTTCCAACATAGTTATATGGAAAAGATGACCCGTGAACCAGTGGTCAAGCGTATGGCTTTTCATACCCAGATTCCTTTGCTGGTAATTCCTGAATTGGGAATGAGTAAACCCACAAGATCAACTAAGGTCACCAAAAATGTTGTGGCCGACTAGTATGCCTTATGTAAGATTTCAAAAGGATTTAGAAAATTCAATAGTTTAATTGATACTTGTTTCGGCAATCCAGAATTTTTCTGCTGAAGGAATTTCCTTCTCTTCATTTAGACCTAATGGATTAAATCCCTTTTTGGCAAATATGTACCATGCTGTTGCTGAAAGGGTGGGAGCTAAATCCGCATGGTTCCAGAGCATCTCTGAACCAAAGTTGGTTCCATTATTTGTAGTATACGGTATACCTTTGGCATTTGATATTAAAGCACTGTTTATAAAGGATTTTTCGAGTTCTATCAATAATTCCTCTGCAATTGAGTTGTTGTTCAAAAACTTGTGGGCTGTTGCCATTTGAGCAGTACCCTCTAACCATACTACGTCTTTATCTTCGTCAAAACAGTAGCCTGAAATTTCTAATCCATTAACTGTTGATATTTGTGTATTTAAAAACCGCTCAGCTTGCATTAGGTTTTCGGGTGAATACCCTTTTAGGATTAACCCACCCAATGAATGTAAATCCAGGGCATGATTATATTCAGGGTTTTCTGGCCATGCGACAAGAAATTTGTTTGTTGTATCCCAACGATTGTTCTCTAAGAAGACCAAGATGTTCTTATGAAAATCATCATATCCTTTAACCGCGTTGAATGCTGTTATCATCCCTTCAGTAACTTTTGGTATAACAGTACCGTTTTCATTATAACCTCCCCAAAGTCCGCCATCCGAATCTTGTAAACTTCTTAACCATTCGTCAAGCTCATATGCCATCTGTTGGTATTTGTTGTTTTCTGTGATTTCGTGATATTTGTTCAGTGCTATTAACAGCCATGCATTATCACCCATCCAGGTACGACTTCCGTTTTCTCCTAAAGAATTTCTAAATTGGTAAAACCCACCATTATTATTTAGCAATTCGCTATTAATTTTGCCTTGAAAAAAATCAAATATTCGTTCGGCTCGATCAAGTTGTTTTAGTTCTATAAATACTAGAGCAGCCAATGAGTTATCATATAAAGAAACAAAATCGGTGTTTTCAGAACTTTCCAATAAACCATTGTTTGATTGCATATTTTCAATCCAAAGAATAGATTTTTCAAAATCTGAAGTTGGAACAGTCTTATTTGAATCGGATAAAGGGGGTTGTTGAACATTAATGATCATATCTGGGCCTTCAATTAATTCAATATCATCTTTGGTACATGCTAGTATGACTGACATGAAGACTAGGGCAGAAATCGATTTTAAACTAATTCTTAGCATAGTTGTTATTGATGGTTGGGTGTAATAAAAGTAAAAACCAAGTAAGAAACTTTGTGTGTTTCACGACTAATTGTAAGATAATTCGTTAAAAGTGGATCCGATGAACGGCTTGTCCTAATTATGTGTTTTTGAACTTTTTAAAGATTCGTTGTGATAACCGTCTAAATGTATCATAGAACCGTTATATATGAATTAATTTTACAAAAACGATCATATGAATATACCCCAGACCAATAAAAAGAGGATTGTAATTATCGGTGGTGGTTTTGCTGGGATATCCCTAGCAAAAAAACTGAAGAATCTTGATGTTCAACTTGTATTGATAGATAAACATAACTACCATACATTTCAACCTTTGTTATATCAAGTTTCTACAAGTGGTCTTGACCCGGACTCGATTGCTTACCCATTAAGAAAGGTTTTAAAAAATTTGGACAACTTCCATTTTCGATGGTCTACGGTGGAGCAAATAAATCCTTCGAAACAATTAATAGAAACTTCTATTGGGAGTTTGTCATATGATTACCTAGTCATGGCTACCGGTACAAAAACCAATTTCTTCGGTAACAATAATATTGAGAAATACGCAATGTCCATGAAGAATGTGCCCCAAGCATTGAATATTAGAAGTTTAATGCTCCAGAATTTTGAAAAAGCTGATGATTGCGAAGATGAGAATGAGCGGAGGTCTCTTTTGAATTTTTGTATTATTGGAGCAGGACCAACGGGAGTTGAGCTTGCAGGGGCTTTCGCCGAACTCAAGAACAATGTTTTTCCTAAAGATTATAAGCATCTGAATATTTCTGAAATGCAGATTCATTTATTCGAAGGGGCGGCAAGAGTATTACCTCCTATGAGTGAGACAGCTTCTAGAAAAGCGATTAAGTTTTTAGATAGGCTAGGGGTAAATGTTCATTTGAATACCATAGTTCAGGATTATGACGGAGAAACCATGGTTTTGAAAAATAAGGAAACCATTAGAACAAAGAATTTTATTTGGACAGCGGGGGTTACTGGTGCAGCAATAGATGGATTTAATGGTGAAGTACTGGAGAATCGATTAAATAGATTTAAAGTGAATGCGTTTAGTCAGGTTGAAGGTTATAAAAATGTTTTCGCCATTGGGGATATTGCCTATATGGAAACTGAAACCTACCCTAAAGGACATCCTCAAGTTGCTCAACCAGCAATTCAACAGGGAGAACATTTGGCAAAAAACCTAAAGAATCTGGTAAAGGATAAAAATATGGTGCCTTTTAAATACTATGATAAAGGTACTATGGCAACCGTCGGCAGAAATAAGGCGGTTGTGGATTTAAAAAACGCAAAATTTGGAGGATTCTTCGCTTGGTTTATTTGGATGTTTGTTCATTTAATGGCTTTAGTGGGATTTAGGAACAGGGTAATTGTCTTTTTTAACTGGGCATATAATTACATAAATTTTGATAAGGCGGCCAGATTGATTGTTCGTCCATATAGGGGTAAAGAATAGTTATTAGAATTGACCAAAGAACTAATTCAAATAACAAAAACCTTTGTATATTTGTAGTGTTGTGTTGGGCTTCAATCTTGTGTTGGGGTCATGGTGAAAATGTCCTTCGGGCATATACCAATGAAAGGCTTTCCAAAACTGGGAGGCTTTTTTTTATGCGCCAATTTGCAATCGTGAATATTGATAGATTATCATTGCAGCCTATTTATACTTGATTTAATTTTATTGAAAAGGGGCTTTATCGTATTTTTATTGATGATAATGTAAAAATACGAGTATGCCATTATACCATAAACTAGGGAAGCTTCCACAGAAAAGACATACAGTTTTTAAAAAGGAAGATGGATCTTTACACCACGAACAATTGTTTGGTACCATCGGGTTTGATGGTATGTCGTCTTTAATGTACCATCTACAAAGACCAACCATGGTAAAGGAGGTTGCAGATAGCATAGATGTTTCTCCAAAAGCTGCTGTGCCGCACAATATAAAGTCTAGATTGTTAATAGGCTTTCAGGTTCAGCCGGAAGACGATTATTTGGAAAGCCGAAAAATTGTTCTTTTTAATTCTGATGTTAATGTGGCACTCGCAGCACCGAGAAAATCATTGACCTCATATTTTTATAAAAATGCCGACGCTGATGAATTACTTTTTATACATAGAGGATCAGGAACATTAAAGACTATGTTGGGTGAAATTCCATTTGAATATGGTGATTATCTTTTGATTCCTCGTGGAATGATTTATCAGATTGAATTTGATACAGAAGATAATCGACTTTTAATCACCGAATCATACAGCCCTATATATACTCCCAAACGTTATCGAAATTGGTTTGGGCAACATTTGGAACATTCTCCTTTTTGTGAACGGGATTTTAAGTTGCCTCAGAATTTGCAAACCCACGATGAAGTTGGAGAATTCGTTATGAAAGTAAAAAAGCAGGGGCAGTTACACCATATGGTTTATGCTTCGCACCCTTTTGATATTGTTGGTTGGGACGGATATAATTTCCCCTATGGATTTTCAATCCACAATTTTGAACCAATAACAGGGCGGGTTCATCAGCCACCACCAGTGCACCAAACTTTTGAAACAAACACTTTTGTCGTCTGCTCGTTCGTGCCTCGAATGTATGATTATCACCCAGAGGCTATCCCTGCGCCGTATAACCACTCAAATATTGATTCTGATGAGGTGTTGTATTATGTTGACGGGGATTTCATGAGTAGGAATAATATAGACAAAGGGTATATATCACTCCATCCTGCCGGTATACCGCATGGTCCTCATCCCGGAACATATGAAGCGAGTATAGGTAAAGCCAAAACTGAGGAATTAGCTGTAATGGTCGATACCTTTAAACCGTTGCAATTGACCCAGTTAGCTTTGGATATTGATGATGGCTCGTATTATCAATCTTGGTTGTAATCTTTTTAATTACAATGGAAGAATGAGGCTTTTGAAATAGTACAAAGGATAGAATTATTTGACAGTTCTAATAATATCATTGATTCTGTTAATGGTTTGTAGTGCCAATTTAATATCACAATCTTTTAGAGAATATTTTTGAGGCTTGCCTTGATAATTGAATCTTAAGACATCCCTTTCTTTATAAACATTGCCACTACTATTTAATAAAAATTCAGTGATAAAACTTAGAACAGTTACTAACCAATTGATTCGTTTAGAAACCCTCAGGGAATCCACAAAAGCATATTCAAATATTTGGTTTTCATTTCCGTTTTCATGAATTTCAAAAGAATCATTGTGTAATTCAATTAGAAAGGAAGGTTTCGTGCCAAGTATTATCTGTTCCATATCAAAATTTGCTGTGCATCACATAATGAATAAGTGAAGCACCTAGTTTGGCTGTTTGATTGTCAATGTCGTATTTCGGATTCATTTCAGCAATATCCATAGAAATCAATTTATCTGATTTCAAGATTAATTCAAGTGATTCGAGTACTATTTTTGGTGAGAATCCCATAGGTGATGGGGCACTTACTCCCGGCGCATAGGCCGATGAAAACCCATCTAAATCAATAGTTACATACACATGGTCTACCTTTCCTAGAAAATCCAGTAACTCGTCTGCGATGCTTTTAGCATTATCCATCGAAAATTTCTTGTTTTCAATAAAACCAACACCAAGTTTTTTTGCAGTTCTGAATAAATTCTTGTCATTCGCATCTTTTCGTATACCTAAACAGAGATAATTGAAAGAGGTGTTTGATTTTTGACAATCCTCAGCGATCTGAAAAAAAGGAGTTCCCGAATTATTGCCATTCTTGTTGGATCGTAAATCAAAATGGGCATCAAAATTTATGATTCCGATAGACTTTTGGATGCCAAGATATTCTCTAATCCCGTTATAATGACCATAGGCAATATCGTGCCCGCCTCCGAGTAAAATCGGTAGTGCCTTATACTTTAATAATTCAGTAACTTTTTGTGCCAATACTGCTTGGCTTTCTTCCATATTTCCATCAATGCAAGTGATATCTCCATAATCAATTAAGCTGGCGTTTTTTTCTAAATGATTTGGCATTTTTGCAAGCTGAGCTCTAATGGCATCTGCCCCAGCAACAGCGCCTTCCCTGCCTTGGTTCCGTTTTACACCTTCATCACATAGGTATCCTAATAGGGCTGTAATTCCCTCTTTTTTGGTAATAGAATCAGAAAATTCAACTTTTTCATGTAGATACAATTCCTCTTCAGATTTTCTACCTGTCCAAAACTCAATCTTAGGGGCTTTATTGTAGCTCATGTGTTGTTGTTCAATTTAATTGTTTTGTTATTGCAATATATGATTTTGGCGTAATACCCGTATACTTTTTAAAAGAGGTGGAAAAATATTGAGATGAGCCATAACCAAGGTCAAAAGCAACTTGGGTGATTGAGGGTTTAATTAAAAGATCCGCTTTAGCTCTTTCTATTTTCAAACGGTTAATATATTCTTTGGGAGGTAAACCTTGCTGCTTTTTGAACCAAGCCTTAAAATAAGGAACCGATAAGTTAATCAAGGATGCTAATTCATCTACAAATATTGGTCTTTCCATTTGGTCATTTATAAAACTGTCGATTTGCTGTAGTCGATATTTGGGGGCGGGTTCCTGTTTGTTTTCTGAAGCGGCTTGGGTTTCGAGCAATAATTGAAGAATAAGCTGATTCGTATTCAATTCTGTCATTATATCTTTGGGTTTGAACAGCTCCTTTTCCAATCGCATTAATATTGACTTTAGTTTAAAGGACCCTTTGAATATAGAATGGGCACTACCGCTTAGTTTTTGAAGTAAAAAGTCTGATTGGTTCTCAGGCAGATAACAAAGTGCTCCCTTTTTTTGTTCTAATGACACCTGAATCCAATATAGCTCACCCTTATCTTCAGGATACATTCCTGTGCTGTGTAAGGTGTCTGGTGCGATTATTAAAATGTCATTGCCTTTTAGTTCGAAGATTTTCTGACCAATTTGGTAGCATTGAACACCTTTAAGAAAATAACAAATTTCAATGATTTTAGGATGAACATGGTTTTTTAAGGCAGGCTTCACATGGTTATATTTATAATGCCCAAATTGAAGACACCTAGGAATACCAAGTTCATCCAGTTTAAAAACTATTCGCTCATTTGTTTGCTTATGCATTGTATTTGTATAAAAAAGTAAGGTACAACAAATTTGAAAGATTTTGGAGTTGAAATGGTCTTATACTTGTGAAACAAAAAATGAAATCCATGAAAAATAAGTTTGTAAGAGATGGTTTTGCATATTTAGAGCAACTGATTCCAGTTACAGAAGTTGAAAGGTTAAGAACAATATATGATATGTTGTTAGGAGACAAGGAACGTACCACTGGTTTGAGGAGTGATTTATCAGGCGGTAATACGCAAGGAGCGACGGTTGAAAAAATCACTCAGATAATGAGGCCGAGTATTTTAGAGCCAGATTTGTTGAATAGTAAGGCTTATGAGGTGGCCACTAAATATGCAAAAGAGTTATTAGGGCAAGACATGGAATTGGATTTTGATATGTTGATCAATAAAGCGCCATTTACAGATACACAAACTCCATGGCATCAAGATGCGGCCTATTGGATTGAATTGCCGGATAAAAGATCTGTTAGTTGTTGGATTGCTTTAGATGATGTTTGCGAGGAGAATGGTTGTATGTGGTTTGTACCTAAAGAAAAGGATTTAACCATCTTGCCACATAAGGCATTACCAAATGGTGGTGCATTGTATTGTGAGCCTTCAGAAAATAATGCAATTTGCGTCCCTTTAAATATGGGTGGATGTTCATTTCATGATGGATTTACATTGCATTTCAGTAAAGGGAATACAACTAAGAATCAAAGAAGAGCTTTAATCCTTAATTTTAGGCCTGAAGAAATGATTGCTTTGGAGCGCAAGCAAGGAATCGACCATACAGGAGCGAGAAAAGTTAGACAGAAATAAAGAAATAAGTGCAAATAAAATTTATATACCCTCGTTGGGGAAGTACAGATATCGAATGGCCCATTTTTTTAGATTTGGTGAAAAAGAATGGTTATGATGGTATTGAAATAGATTTGCCCTTGGAGAAAAAGGCAAGAAATAAAATACTAGACCTACTCAAGGACTTTGATTTAAAATTCATTGGACAACATTGGGAAACTAAGGAAATAGGCTTTAAAGCCCATAAAGAAAAGTACCGAACACATTTATATAATTTGGCCGAAGCAAGTCCACTTCTTATTAATTCGCACACAGGAATGGATTTTTTCTCCTTTGAACAGAATAAGGAACTGCTTATTATAGCAGGGAAAATAGAAGACGAAGTTGGAGTGAAAATAACCCATGAAACACATCGCTCAAGGTTTTCTTTTGCAGCCCATTCTTGCCATGCTTATTTAAAGGAGTTGCCGTTTCTTAAACTCACTGCTGATTTTTCGCATTGGTGCTGCGTAGCTGAAACGTTATTGGAAAATCAAGAAGAAGCGGTCAAAAAAGCTATTGCCCATACACATCATATTCATGCTAGGGTAGGGTCTTCGCAGAGTGCACAGGTAATAGATCCAAGGGATAGTAATTATACTCTTGAACTTGATCAGTTCAAAAAGTGGTGGGTTGCAATGCTTCAAAATGCTAAAAACAATAGAAGTTCATCTATTACCATAACACCGGAATATGGTCCACACCCATATAGTTTATATCACAAAGACACTACAATTCCTTTAGAAAATCAATGGGAGATTAATCAATTCATAAAAAAGGAAATTCTTGAAGCCTGGGAGGCAAAAGAACGGGAGTCTATTTAGAACAAATCTTCTAGCAGTCCATCTTCAACTATATTAGGTAATGTAACCGATAATTCAGGAGTTCGTTCCATTTCGCGTTTTATGGCAAATATTGACTCATTGTTTCTTGCCCAACTTCTTCGTGAAATGCCATTGTTCACATCATAAAAAAGCATATTTTTCAATCGCTTTGAAGCCTCTGCTGAGCCATCTAGAACCATACCAAATCCGCCATTTATGACTTCTCCCCAGCCAACACCTCCGCCATTGTGAATGGATACCCATGTGGCACCGCGAAAACTATCACCTATCACATTGTGTATGGCCATATCGGCAGTGAACTTGCTGCCATCATATATATTACTGGTCTCCCTAAAGGGTGAGTCAGTGCCACTAACATCATGATGGTCGCGCCCAAGAACTACCGGAGCCGTAATTCCACCCTTTTTGACTGCTTGATTAAAGGCTTCCGCTATTTTAGATCTTCCTTCGGCATCTGCGTATAATATTCTTGCTTGCGACCCAACGACTAATTTATTTTGTTCTGCTTCCTGAATCCAGGTGATGTTGTCCTGCATTTGTTGTTGAATTTCTTCTGGGGCTTCCTTCTTTATCTCCTTCATTACTTCGAGAGCAATAGCATCGGTCTTTTGTAAATCCTCTGACTTCCCCGATGTGCACACCCAACGAAAAGGTCCGAAACCATAGTCGAAACACATTGGCCCTAAAATATCTTGAACGTAAGAAGGGTATTTAAAGTCGATATTATTCTTTGCCATTACATCAGCCCCCGCCCTTGATGATTCTAAAAGAAAGGCATTACCGTAATCAAAAAAATATGTTCCTTTGGCAGTGTGCTTGTTAATGGAATTTACTTGTCTGCGCAATGATTCTTGAACCTTTTCCTTGAAAGCTTTGGGGTCATTGCCCATTAAATCATTTGATTCTTCAAAATCCAATCCAACAGGATAATATCCACCTGCCCAAGGATTGTGTAATGACGTTTGATCAGAGCCCAGATGAATGAATATATTTTCAGTATCAAAGCGTTCCCAGACCTCCACAATATTACCCACATAAGCTAAAGAAACAACTTCATTGTTTTGAACAGCTCGGTTGGTTCTCGATACTAATTCATCAATGCTGGTGATTAATTCATCGACCCATCCTTGTTCATGTCTTTTTTTTGCTGCAACTAGATTCACTTCTGCGCAAATAGTAATGCAACCAGCAATGTTTCCAGCCTTGGGTTGTGCACCGCTCATTCCTCCCAATCCTGAGGTTAGGAATATTTTACCTTTCGGTGTTTCATCCTGCTTCAATACTTTTCTGAAAGCATTCATGGCTGTTATGGTTGTGCCATGAACAATACCTTGTGGTCCAATATACATATAGGAACCTGCAGTCATTTGACCGTATTGGGTGACTCCTAAGGCATTGTATTTTTCCCAATCATCAGGTTGTGAATAATTAGGAATCATCATCCCATTAGTGACTACAACTCTTGGAGCTTCTTTTGAAGAAGGAAAAAGTCCCATTGGATGACCAGAATAAATATGCAAGGTCTGCTCCTCGGTCATAGTTCCCAAATATTTCATGGTCAACAGGTACTGGGCCCAGTTCTGGAAAACCGCTCCGTTACCTCCATAGGTAATCAATTCCTCGGGATGTTGTGCAACTGCCGGGTCCAAATTATTTTGGATCATCAACATGATACTTGACGCTTGAGGAGTTTTCGCAGGATACGCATCAATAGGCCTGGCATATATATCATATTCGGGATTGAATCTGTACATATAAATTCGGCCGTAATCTTTAAGTTCTTGTGCAAACTCTTTAGCTAGCTCTGAATGCCATTGTTTTGGGAAATATCTTAAGGCATTGCGAATGGCCAATTTTTTTTCTTCCAAAGAAAGAATGTCCTTTCGGTTGGGGGCATGGCTAACAGATACGGAACGCTCCCTTTTTGGAGGAAGTTCATTTGGAATACCTTGAAGAATTTGGGATTTGAAATTCATTTCACTATTTGTTTGCATCTGGATTTAGTGCTTATGTTTGTTATATACCAGTTCTCCTTTTTTCCAAACCATGCACGGTTTAAAATTACCCTGATTGTATAATATTTCTTTATAGTCGTTTGTGTGGAAAATACTTAGATCGGCTAAAAAACCAGGGTTCAATTGCCCTCTTTCCTTTAGATTTAAGACTGCTGCCGCCCGAAAAGTTATTCCAGCTAATACCTCTGCATTACTCAATTTTTGGAACGTTCCTAAAATTGCAGCTTGGGTCAATAAGTCTCCCATTGGTGCAGAACCAGGGTTGTGGTCACTTGCAATGGCCAATGCTCCACCTTGATCAAGTATTTTTCGGGCAGGAGTAAAAGCACAGCCAAGGCCTAAAGATGCACCAGGTAAGGCTATTGAAATGACATCACTTTTTGCCAATAATGAAATTTCAGCATTCGTACTTGCTTCCAAGTGGTCGGCACTTATTGCCATGAAATTTACCGCAACTTTACTCCCTCCAGTAGAAAATTGATCAGCATGAACCGTAATATCAAACCCTAATTCATGTGCTTTTTTAAAATAGGGCTCAATTAATTCAGCAGTGAAGGCTCCTTCTTCGATAAAAGCATCTACTCTAGTGGCTAAATTTTCAGTCTTTAATTTTGGAAGTAGTTCAGAAGCCATTTCTGCTAAATAGTCCGATGGACTTCCTTCGTAATCCTTGGGGAACATATGAGCCGCTAAACACGTACTGATCAAATCTGTAGAAAGTGATGCATTGGCTTCTTTAATCGCGTAAAGCATTTTTAGCTCTTCGGGAATGGAAAGTCCGTAACCGCTCTTAACTTCAATAGTTGTCACTCCGTTAGATAAGTGTCTTTTGGCTCTCTTAACTATGCCCTTAATTAATTCTTCCTTTGTAGCCTTTCTTGTTTGGGTAACTGTATCCCAAATTCCGCCACCAGCTTTTGATATTTCTAGATAAGTTTTACCTGAATTTCGCATGGCATAATCATTGGCCCTAGATCCGCCAAAACAAATATGGGTATGTGCATCTACAAAACCAGGTAAGCAGGTGTGGTCTCCATTAAGTTTATGTATTTCAACATTATGTAATTCAGCTGATCGCAGCAATTCTTCATAGGTGCCAATTGAATGTATATGACCGTCTTGGACTAAAATCCCACCATCTTTTATAATTGTTAATTGTGAATCTTTGATTGCACCTTTCAGTGAAAGGCCGGTCATGGGAATTATTTGTTTAAAAGGACCTATTAGTTTCATGCTAATTGACTTAATTATGAGATGATTTTCCTCTTAGGAGAAAATAGCGAAAAAATTTAGTTTTAAAATACTTCAAATTCGTTTGAGTAGGGCGTTTTGAATGATATCTTTTTTTCTTTCTTGGTTTTATTGATGACATTGATAATGGTTCTGTTGCGAATCATTTCTATGCCAATCTCGATATCATTAGCGAATACCCTGTCTTTATCGGCAAAAGCGACTTTTGTTCTAACTACTTTATGAACTTCATCTAAAAGAAGTCCCGATTTCATGGGTTTTCTGAACTCAAATGCCTGAGAAGCGGTTAACAATTCAATAGCCAGTATTTTCTCTACATTTTCAATTACCTGCAAAGCTTTGCGACCTCCAATAGAACCCATACTCACATGGTCTTCCTGACCCAAAGAAGTGGGAATGCTGTCAGCACTTGACGGAAAACAAAGCCCTTTGTTCTCACTGGCTAATGCCGCCGTCGTATATTGAAGAATCATATAGCCGGAATTGATTCCGGTATCTTCCATCAGGAGTTTAGGTACACCAGGGCTATTCCCCTCTAGTGCCAAATAAATTCTTCGGTCAGAAATATTGCCGACTTCAGAAGCGGCCAAACAAGCATAATCCAATGCCATTGCCAAGGGTTGTCCATGAAAACTGCCACCACTAATGGTCAAATCTTCATCAATGATAATTGGATTGTCGGTTACTGAATTCAGTTCAACTTCCAACAATTCTTTCAAATGTAGCCATGCATTACGTGAAGCTCCATGCACTTGGGGCATACAGCGCAGGGAATAAGGGTCTTGAACACGTTCACAATCGGCATGATCTTCCATTATTTGTGAACCTTTCAATAGTCTTTTAATCCGTTTGGCAACGTGTATATTTCCTTTAAAGGGTCGTAAGGCATGCAGTTCATTGTAAAATGGCTTAATTGATCCTTGCAGTCCTTCAATCATCATTGCGCCTATAATATCTGCTTGTGAAAGGCAATAGTGTAATTTCTCTACCACTTTTACTGCGTGGGCTGCAATAAACTGAGTACCGTTTATAAGCGCCAAACCTTCTTTAGGACCTAGTTCAAGAGGCGTGAGTCCAGTTTTTTTGAATAATTCGGCAGCATTGATTATTTCTCCCTGAAATTCTACTTTCCCCAGTCCAATTAAAGGTAAAAACAAATGTGATAAAGGAGCCAAATCACCGGAGGCTCCAACAGAACCTTGAGATGGCACCACAGGTATCGCGTTATTCTCAATATGCCAAATAATGCGGTCTAAGGTTGCTTCAGAAATACCAGAAAAGCCTTTTGCCAAAGAGTGTAATTTCAAGATGAGCATTAGTTTGGCGATTTCCTTGGCAATAGGTTTTCCTACCCCCACACTATGGCTTTGTAAAATATTAGACTGGAGTATTTGTGTCTCTTCTTTTGAAATCTTGGTTGTACAGAGTGGCCCAAAACCTGTGTTTATTCCATAAACCGGATGCCCCTGCTCAACAATGTTGTGTACAACTTGGCAGCTTGCCCTAACTTTTTTTCTTGAAGATTCGGAAAGTTCAATGCTGGTTTTGCCATTTGCTAAGGCAACCGCCGTACTTGAGGTAAGCCAATCTTCACCGAACTTGAATGTTTTAGGCACTGAAATCATTGAAAATGTTTTTGTGAAATAAATTTAATGCATAAGTTTGATAATTACCAATACCAATTAAATCAACAATCAATAACCATGGGTTATCAATTGGAATTACGACATTTTAATTATTTTTTGGCAGTAGCTGAAGAATTGCATTTCAGAAAGGCGGCAGAGAAGCTCTTTATTTCACAGCCAGGATTGAGTAGGCAGATTAAACAAATGGAAGAGATTTTAGATACCAATCTGTTTGTCAGGAATAAAAAAAAGGTTTCGCTTACTCCGGCTGGGGAATACTTAAAATCGGAGCTAGAATTCATTTTAAACCATTTGGAAGTGACCAAAAAGCAATTAAAACTTATTGGCGAAGGAAGTCTTGGTGAAATACGAATTGGTTTTTTGGGTTCTGCCATGCAAAATGTAATTCCAGACCTTTTGGTCGAATTGAAGAAGAACTTTGATGGCATACAAACGAACTTGGAAGAATTATCGAACAGCGCCCAAGTAAATGCAGTATTAAAAGACAAATTGGATGTTGGTTTTGTGCGTTTGGCAAGAGTACCAAAAGGGTTGGAATTACAACCCGTTTTTAAAGATACTTTTTCCGTGGTATTGCCAAAAAATCACCTACTCACCAATAAATCATTTAAGGGGATTCATCAACTTTCAGATGAAAGTTTCATCCTTTTCTCACAGGACTATAGTCCATTGTATTATGATACGGTAATGAGTATTTGTGAAGATGCGGGTTTTACCCCAAAGATTTCTCATAAATCTGTACACGCACAAACGATTTTTAAGCTGGTTGAAAACAAAATGGGAATCGCAATAGTGCCAACTTCTTTACAATATGGATTTCAGTTAGATGTTAAGTTTATTGAACTTAAGCGAATTCCACAGTGGGCTGTATTGTCGGTTATTTGGAAAACAGATAATCGAAACCCCGCCTTGCAACATTGTATAGATTTGCTTTTGCCTGGAAAATAACGCAGACCTGTTAGTTAAAATAAGGGAACAATACTCCCTTATAATCCCAGGCCTTGGAGATAAACAGGCCTAAAAAGACTATGGTCACCATAAATTTTAGAAACGTTCCTGTTAAGAACCCAATAAAAGAACCAAATGCCGCTTTAGTAGCTGTTTTTTTGTCGGCCTTATTCATTAATTCACCAACCAATGCCCCAACAAAAGGCCAAATAATGATTCCAAAAGGCCCTAGAATAGGAAAAAATAGTGCCACCAATAATCCAATTGTTGTACCTAACATTCCGGCCTTAGTGCCACCAAATTTTTTAGTGCCCACTGCGGGAATAATATAATCCAACGCGAAGACCGTCAGTGCGATTGCCAAGGTGATTCCCAGAAACACCCAATCATCAGGAACTGCTTTTGTCAAATACAAGAGCAAAAGCCCAATCCAACTAACAGTCGGGCCTGGTAAAACAGGCAGAAAACTACCCAATATTCCTATTAACATTAATATGAACCCAAAAATGAGCAAAGCAATATCCATGAAACCTATTTAATCCCCTTTAGGGGTCTTTATTGTTTGACGAAGATAGCTGGTTAATGTTACATATGGACTCATAATTATGTTCGCTGCAAATTATTCAACTAAAAGATTAGTTTAAACTAATTATATAGTTATATTTGTTATATGATTCAACTAAAAAGTTAGTTACAAGATGAAACAATTGACTAAAGCCGAGGAAGAGGTAATGCAGATTTTATGGCAATTACAACGATGCAATGTGGCATCAATTATCAATGAATTACCTGAGCCCAAACCGGCGTATAATACAGTTTCAACCATTGTTAGAATTTTGGAAAGCAAGGGGTTTGTGGATCACGAACAAGAAGGGAAAGGGTATTTGTACTTTCCGTTGGTGCAAAAATCGGATTATAGCAATCAATCAATAAATAAATTGGTTGATGGGTATTTTCAAGGGTCATTCAAGAGTATGGTTTCTTTTTTTATGAAAAAGAACGATATGAATCTTTCTGAATTGGAGTCTATTATGAAAGAAATCGAAAAAGACGAAATATGATACAGTATATAATAGAGTTTATTGGTTTCCAATTGGTTTTTCTGATTGTCTATGATTTTTTTCTTAGAAGAGAGACATTTTTTCAATGGAATAGGCTGTACTTGATCGGCACACATGTGCTGTCTTTGTTTTTGCCGTGGTTGAAGATAGAGGCTTTCAGAACAGAGATTCCCATTGAATATTATTTGTATCCAGAGTTTCTTTGGAATATCCAGAATGAGCCAATTTCTTTGGGTACAGATAGTAAATCCGTTATTTCCCTATCATGGCAAGAGAGTGTTTTTGTGTTGGGTGTTTTAATTGGATTGGGTTTATTCATATATAAAATGGCGAAGCTATATCAACTTCGCAAAAACGGAGAGATCCAGTTTTTTTCTGAGTATACACAAATAGTTGTGGCGAACAGTAATTTGGCATTTTCATTTTTCAAATCCATTTTTCTGGGAGATCAGGTAATCAAAGATGAGCATGATAAAATAATTCAACACGAGCTTGTACATATAAGGCAAAAGCATTCTTTGGATTTAGTGTTCTTCGAATTATTGCGGATTATTTGCTGGTTCAATCCCTTGGTGTATATCTATCAAAGTCGTGTTTCCGAATTGCACGAATTCATTGCTGATGCGCAGGTGGCAAAAGGCAACAAAAAGGAACAATATCAAATGATGCTTTCGCAGGTATTTCAAACCCAACATATATCATTTGTCAATCAATTTTTTAAAACTTCATTAATCAAAAAACGAATAATCATGTTACAAAAAACAAAATCAAAAAAAGTCTGGCAGTTAAAGTACTTATTGTTAATTCCGTTAATGTCAGGAATGTTATTGTATACTTCTTGTAACTATGAAGATAAGAAAGAAGTTGCTGAAAGTGAAGTCACATTATCTGAAAAAATTTCCAAATTAAAGGAAGAAATTGAAGCAAAAGGTTCTTTGACGGATGAGGAAAAAGGACAATTGGCACTTTTGATATATAAAACATACCCCAAAGATATTGGTGGAATTTCTGGTGAGGAAGGAAGTATTGAATATAGTGGAGTTCCATTTGCAATAGTCGATGAAGTTCCTGTATTTCCAGGATGTGAAGACGCAAATGATAAAATTGAATGTTTCAATACCAATTTAGTTAACCATATTAAGAAGCATTTTAGTTATCCAATAAAAGCGCAGGAACTCGGTATTCAAGGCAGAGTAAATATCTTGTTTTCTATTGCTTCAAATGGAATGATAAACAACATTAAAACTAAAGGACCAAATGAACTGTTAGAAGAAGAAGCCAAACGAATTATTGGCAAATTACCTAGAATGACACCTGGTAAACATAAAGGTAAAGTGGTCCATGTCCCATTTTCGATACCTATCTCATTTAAACTACAATAATTTAAGATATTGAAGAAAGCACTGATTTTATTGCTCCTTATCATTACTAAGACCGAAGCCCAAACTCCGGAAATGGCTGTTGCAGATAGTTTATATGCTACAGCCAACTATACAAAAGCTATCAACCATTATGCTCAGGCTGGTACTCCAAAATCCAGTTTGCAAATTGCTAGGGCCTATAATGCCATTGGTAATAGCGAAAAAGCCATTGCACAATATCGGGATGTATTGGAAAAGAACCCATCAATGCAAATTGCCCAGTTTGAATTTGGAAAACTATTAGTGAAGACACAAGAGTTTGACGAGGCAAGAAAATTGTTTTCCAACTTGGTAGGCGCTGAGAAAGAGAACCCGGAATATTACTATTACCTAGGTGAGATTTATAGCGAATTAGATCAACCGGCAAGTAGTATTAACGCTTACAAGAATGCGGTTGATAAGGACAGTACACATTTGCGGAGTCTTTTCAGATTGGGAAAAACTTTTGTCGTAAAGCAAGAAAAGAAACAGGCTCTCTTTTATATAGATAAAGGATTGGAGTTTTATCCTGATGATGTGGCGTTGATCAACCTTAAGGCATTGGTCCTGTTTAATGATGCAGCCTACGAAAAAGCCATACCATGGTTTGAACGTGTTCTTGAACTGGGAGAGACAAAAAAGTATGTTTATGAAAAGCTGGCTTATTGTCATTATAAAAACTGGGATTTTGAAAAGGCTAAAACAGCACATCGAATTTTAATTGAGATGAATCCCGAAAATCCTGAAGTTTATTATAATATGGCAGAGACACTGCGCAAAAACAAACAGTTGGATAGTGCCGAGGTTTTTATCAAAAAAGGTATGGATGTCCAAAAACCCATTTTTGCGAAAGGGTATAGTTACTTGGCAGGTTTGGCAAGAGAAAGAAACGATTTAAAGTTGGCTTTTGAATATTATAGACTTGCGCATAAAGAGTATCCCCATAGCGCAATGGGGTATTTTCAAGTTTGCACTGCTGCAGATCGTTATTTTAAAGACCCAAAAGTTAAATTAAAATACTACGAAAGGTATTTTGAATTATATGAAGAAGATAAATCATATTTTTCAGTAGTGGTTTCAAAACGTATAACCGAGTTAAAAGAAAAAATTCATTTTAATACGGATTGATTATACCACAAAAGCAAAATAAAAATAATGAAATCTGTAACGCTCATATTGTTAGTATTAATTGGCTCAACCGTTCATGGACAAATAGTAAATAGGTATAATCTGGATTTTGAACAGTTTGATTCGAAAGAAGGGATGTCTGAAGGTTGGTTCAAGTGGTCGGACTATGAAGTGTTTACCGATACAGTAAGTCATTCAGGAAGGTTTGCGGGAAAAATCATATCTGATAATAAAGGAGTTGAGGGTAGATTAGTATATGTTATACCAGGAAATTATATTGGTAAAACCATTCAACTTGAGGGCTACATGAAAATTAAGAATGTTGAGGGAGGGTTTGCAGGATTATTGATGCGAATCGATGTTGAAAAATTTGGGCTTCATGGTATGAACGGAGGGTTTGAAAACATGCAATATCAAAATATCAAAGGCACAAAAGATTGGAAAAAATATACAATTACACTTCCATATCCCGAAGGGGCTGAACAGATTTATGTTGGGGGAATATTATCAGGTCAAGGCGAAGCCTGGTTTGATGATTTTTCACTTAAAATGGACGGCCAAAATATGCAGATTATGAAAGAGAAAGAGGAAATGATTGCAACAGGGTATTTGGACAATGAATTTGACTTAGGTTCTAAAGTGCAATTTCCTATGCTCAATGAATCTAAATTGACTAATCTCCAGTTATTGGGTAAGATTTGGGGGTTTTTAAAGTACTATCACCCAGAAGTGGGTAAAGGAAACTATAATTGGGATTATGAATTATTTAGAGTATTACCGGAATATTTTGAAGTAAAAACAACTTTGGAAAGGAATCAATTACTATTAAAATGGATTAACAATTATGGTGAATTTCCTCAACATCAAGACAGTAAGAGGGCCTCATCTAATGTTTTACAAAAACCAGATTTAACTTGGATAGATAGCAATGGATTGAATTCAGAATTACAAATACTGCTCAAAGAGATTTATCAGAATAGATTCCAAGGTGAACATTTCTATGTTGGAACATTTCCGAGGATTGGTAATCCTGAATTCAAAAATGAAAAACCGTACTATGAAATGCCTTATCCTGATGAGGGGTTTCGACTTTTAACACTTTTCAAATATTGGAATATTGTTAACTACTTCTCTCCAAATAAGCATTTGACAGACAAGAATTGGGATGAAGTATTAACAGAGTACATTCCAAAATTTATCGATTCCAAAAATGAGTTGGAATACGAGTTGACAACACTAAAGTTGATAGGGGAAATTAGTGATTCTCATGCTAGAATCGGATTAGGAGGTCAAAAAATCAATGACCTAAGAGGAAATTATTATCCACCATTTGAGGTTCGGTTTATTCAAGGTAAATTGGTTGTCACGAATTATCACAATCCTGAGTTGATAAAAGAATCCGGATTGGAAATTGGAGATGTAATAACACATATTCAGGAAAGGGCGGTGGAGAGTGTTATTGATAGTTTGAAACCATACTATCCGGCATCCAATGATGCTGCAAGAATGAGGGATATTTCTCTTGATATTCTGCGTTCCAGAGAAAAAAATCTTTCTATTGGGTACATTTCGGAAGATAAAAAAATACAAGAAGTGATAAAGCTTTTTCCTAAGGATAGCCTTGACATAGTTAGATGGGATGTAAGTGATGGAAAACCAAGTCATAAATTCATTGATGACAATATTGGTTACATTACTTTGAGGTCTTTAGAAAAAAAGGATATTGAAAATATTAAAACCAAGTTTAGAAACACAAAAGGTATAATTATAGACATTCGCAATTACCCAAATACTTTTGTCCCTTATTCATTAGGGCCCTATTTTGTCTCTTCTACAAGACCTTTTGTTAAACTTACCGCTGCAAATATTGATAACCCCGGGGAAATATGTTTTGTTAAAGAACTGGAAGTTCCTAAATCCAATGATGCATATTCTGGTAAGTTAATTGTATTGGTTAATGAATATTCCCAAAGTCAGTCAGAATTCACGTGTATGGCCTTGCGAGTTGGAGACAATACAACAATTGTAGGAAGCACTACTGCGGGTGCTGATGGGAATGTTTCCAGTATAAGTTTGCCCGGAGGAATATCAACGCGTATTAGTGGGATGGGAATCTATTATCCAGATGGTACCGAAACACAAAGAGTCGGAATTGAACCTGATGTTGAGAGTAAGCCAACAATACAAGGTATTAAAAATGGAAGGGATGAGGTGTTGGAAAAGGCGATAGAACTTATAAATGAATAATTATCAAGTTTGTTATCAAGTCTCAAAGATAATCGACCATATTATGTTGTTCCTACTCCCTAAAAAATCGTAATTTCCCCAATAGAAATGGGGTTCATGCGAAAGTTTATTGCCATATTGGTTTTGTGTTCATGCTTTTCCTGTGATTTGTTTGAATCCAAGGAGAAAAAGACCCAAAAATTGGTCAATCAAGAGATGCTTTCTATTGACTGGAATGATGTTGATAATTATCCTCTATTTGATACCTGTGACGAATCGACCACTAAAACAAGTCAAAGGGTTTGTTTTGAGACCGAATTACTCAAGTATTTTTCAGCCACATTAAGTGAATTTGAGTTTGTAATAGATCCAGATATTGACAACACAGTATTTGTTGATTTTCTAATTGATCAAGAAGGAAGAATTTCGGTTACAAATATTGAAAAGGATAAGGCCATTAATAAGGAAATGCCCGAATTCGATGGCATAATATCACAGAGCATAAAAAATTTACCACCTTTGGCTCCGGCTTTGAAAAGAGGGATTCCGGTCAATGCTAAATTTAGAATTCCAATAGTACTTAATTCAAAATAGAAGAAACTTGTCCAACGAGAAAATAATATTGGGAATTGATCCGGGAACTACCATCATGGGTTTTGGTATCATTAAAGTGGTGAATAAGCAGATGAAATTTGTTCAGATGAACGAACTTTTACTTCAAAAATATAAAGACCCCTATACCAAACTGAAACTTATTTTTGAACGTACCATTGAATTGATCGATACGTATCACCCAGATGAAATAGCCATTGAAGCACCCTTTTTCGGTAAAAATGTACAGTCAATGTTAAAATTGGGAAGAGCCCAAGGTGTTGCCATGGCGGCCGGACTCTCTCGGGAAATACCAATAACTGAATATCTTCCTAAAAAAATTAAAATGGCGATTACAGGTAATGGAAACGCCAGCAAGGAGCAAGTGGCAAAAATGCTGCAAAGCACACTTGGTTTAAAATCTTTGCCCAAAAACCTTGATAGTACAGATGGTTTAGCTGCTGCGGTATGTCATTTTTATAATCAGGGAAGAGTGGAAGTTGGTAAGAACTATTCTGGTTGGGATGCTTTTGTAAAACAGAACCAAGCAAGAGTTAAGAAGTAAATTAGTTCTTCATCTTTATAATTGAACTCATGTCCGGAATTTATATTCACATTCCATTTTGCAAGCAAGCATGTCACTACTGTGATTTTCATTTTTCGACCAGTTTGAAGAAGAAAGCACAGATGGTCGCTGCGTTGAAAAAAGAACTGATGCTGCGACAGGAAAAGTTAGCGGGTGAAATCATAGAGACTATTTATTTTGGGGGTGGAACCCCATCTGTTTTAGATATAAATGAAATAAATGATTTGATTAAAACAGTGTATTCAAATTATGAAGTTGTTGAAAATCCAGAAATAACCTTAGAGGCCAATCCAGACGATTTGTCAATGAACAAAATCATTGAATTGTCCCAAAGCCCCATTAACCGATTGAGTATAGGCATTCAATCTTTTTTTGAAGAGGATTTGCTACTAATGAACCGTGCCCATAATGCTAAAGAAGCAGAGGAGTGCATAACGGAAGCCACTAAGTATTTTGATAATATTTCCATAGATCTTATTTATGGAATTCCTAATATGACCAATGAAAGGTGGTTGCAAAATATTGAAAAAGCCCTGTCATATAATATTCCCCATATATCAAGCTATGCACTGACAGTTGAACCTAAAACCGCGTTGGCCAATTTTATACAAAAGGGGAAAATGTCACCATTGGATGAAGAACTTGCCCAAGAACATTTTCAGATGCTTTACGAGGTTTTGACCATTAATGGCTATGATTGCTATGAAATTTCCAATTTTGGAAAGCCAGGGTATTATTCGAAAAACAATACAGCATATTGGCTTGGTAAAACATATTTGGGGATTGGCCCTTCTGCTCATTCTTATGATGGAAGAAGAAGAAGCTGGAATGTAAGTAACAATCCTAAGTACCTGAAATCTATTGAGTCTGGACAGTTGCCTTCAGAAGTTGAAGAGCTTTCCCTGAATGACAAATACAATGAATATATAATGACAGGTTTGCGTACCAGTTGGGGTGTTTCACTTCAGCGAATCAGTCAGGAATTTGGTAAAGAGCGTTTAAATTATCTAACGAGGCAATCAGAGCAATATTTGGATCAGCAATTGTTAGTACTCAAAGAAGATCAATTAATAGCAACAAAAAAAGGAAAGTTTTTAGTTGATGGGATTGCTTCAGATCTTTTTGTGGTAAATTTAGATTAAAATAAAGCTGTTTTCCCTAAGGAAGAAAGAATTCATAATTTTTTAGTTTTTGCCTGTTCGAGCCCAGTTGAGAACTAATAACGCTTTAAACAAAACGTCTCGACTGCGCTCGACGAGACAATTTTTATGAAAGCTACGATTAAAGTAAACAACCGAAACCATACTATAGATTTGTCAAGGGCATTGGATATTTCAATACCAATGAAAGGCGGAGAATCTGATGTTAATGCTTGGTATATTGATCATTCGAAAATTGAGCCCCATACCGAGGGTGAATTTGTTGGAGCTGTTTCAAAAGGTGCAGTTGTCAATTTCAATGATATTTGGTTCAATCCTCATTCCCATGGTACTCATACCGAATGCGTAGGCCATATAACAGAAGAGTTCCATTCTGTGAACAAGAACTTAAAAAACTATTTCTTTTTGGCTGAGGTGATTACAATTGCCCCGGAGAAATTTCATGATGATTTCGTAATATCAAAGAAACAGTTGCAGTATGCCTTCGGTAATAAAAAGCGAGATGCAGTAATCATTAGGACACTGCCCAATCTTAGGGATAAAACGTCAAAACAATACTCAAATACAAATCCGCCGTATTTATTGGAAGAGGCTGCACAGTTTTTAGTCAATAAGGGTGTTGAACATTTGTTAGTTGATTTGCCTTCAGTTGATAGGGAGAAAGATAATGGTGAACTTTTGGCACATAGGGCATTTTGGAATGTTGGTGGGAAAATGCGTAAAAATGCCACGATCACTGAATTCATATACGTATCGAACAAAATAGATGATGGCACCTATTTTTTGAATTTGCAGATGGCCCCATTTGAAAATGATGCATCGCCCAGTAGGCCTGTTCTATACGAAATTGAAAAATAATGAAGTTATTGATAAAGTTGGAGGAGGTAATGATGTTGGTTCTTGGAATCTTCATGTTTGGTCTATTGGGATATCAATGGTGGTGGTTTTTAGTGCTAATACTGGCCCCTGATATAGGTATGGTCGGTTATCTGTTCGGAAATAAAGTTGGTGCTATATCCTATAATTTATTTCATCATAAAGGGTTGGCCATTCTCATTTATTTTATTGGAATGTATTTTTCCATGCCGATATGCCAATTAGCTGGAATTATATTATTTTCACATGCTTCATTGGACAGGGCTCTTGGTTATGGTTTAAAATTTGAAAAGGGTTTCAAATTCACCCACTTGGGCGAAATAGGAAAAAAGCATGGATAGTATTGTTGAGATTTTTTTGGGATTGGTTCTTGGTGCCATACTTATGTATTGGCTTTTTTCCTTATTCGGTAAAAAGAAAAGTAAGGAACTTACAGAGCATCAATCAACAGTGCTTTTAGAAAAAATAAAAAGTGTCTGTAAATTGATTTCTGTCGAAGGGGATTTTGCTGAAATTTATAAATATGAGAACACCAAAGAACATTTTATGAGTTTGGTGAGCAGTAAAAAGAAAGCGCTGATTGTTATCAATGCAAAGGCTCAAATAGGGTATGATCTTCAAAAAATATTCATGCACGCAGACAACGAAAAAAAGAAGATTATTCTATCTAATTTCCCTGAACCAGAAGTAATATCCATTGAGCCAGAATTGGAGTTCTATGATATTCAGAACGGGTTATTCAATACGTTTACACCCAATGACCTTACCTCTTTGAATAAAGAGGCGAAGAAGCATATCTTGGAAAAAATTCCTGAAAGCGGATTAATGGATACAGCAAGGCGAGAGGCTTTGGAAGCGGTTTTACTTATTGAGAAAATCGTTGAGACCATTGGATGGAGATTGGATTATTCGGCCTTGGAAATAGACGAAAAACAAAAGAAACTATTGGATTTATGAAAAAGATATTTTGCGCAGTATTAATTTTAACTTTTACCATTGCCGGTTACGGCCAAACAGAAAATACCATGAAAGAATTTGATGCCAATTTTGCACATACCGTTTATTTTTGGTTGGAAAATCCAGATAAGAAGGAGGACCGTGTAGCCTTCGAAACTTCCCTCAAGAAGTTTTTAAACAATTCGGGTTACGCAAAAACAAAGTTTATCGGATATCCTCCGAAAGCTAGTAGAGATGTTGTTGATGGATCCTTCACCTATTCATTGATTGTTACTTTCGAATCGGCTGAGGCTCAAAAGAATTATCAAGATGAGGCACCTCATAAATTGTTTATTGAGGAATCTAGCCATTTATGGACAAAGGTTATTGTTTATGATTCAACAACAATCTAAATTCTAGACCATGCATATTGAGGAATTCAGGGATTATTGTATATCTAAAAAAGGAATAACTGAGGAGTTTCCTTTTGATGAGCATACCTTGGTCTTTAAAGTTATGGGTAAAATGTTCGCGTTGGTTGGCTTGGAACGCCTTCCTGCACAGGTCAATTTAAAATGTGACCCGGAAAGGGCGATTACATTAAGAGAGGAATATGATGGAGAAATAATACCAGGGTATCATATGAGCAAAGTCCACTGGAATACCATTATGCTGGGTAATCTTCCGCCAAAACTGATTATAGAACTTGTTGATCATTCCTACGACTTGGTTGTGTCTAAATTCACTAAAAAACTAAGGTCAGAGTTTGACGCTCTGGATTAAACTATGCGAGACAAACTGGAATACATAATAAATGATTTAACGGAGAGTTTTGATGGTAAACCGTGGTATGGCGATTCAGTTATGAAAAAACTGAGAACCGTAAACTGGAAATCTGTAAATGAAAAGGTTTATGGTAACAAGACCACTGCGGTTCTTTTACAACACATTATTAATTGGAGGATTTTTGTAATCAAGAAGTTACAGGGCGATGAAGTTTATGATATAATTATTGATGAACTCAATGACTGGACACCTCGTATTATTAATAACGAAAGAGAGTGGGAACAAATGTTGCAGGAAATTAGTAACACTCAAAGCAAAATTTTGGAGCAGTTAGGTAGTTTTGACGACGATTTGCTTGATAAATTGGTGCCAGGGAAGAAGTACACTTTTGGCCCAATTTTACGAAGCGTTTCCCAACATGATATTTACCATCTTGGACAGATCGCTATGCTAAACACCAACGCTAAAACTTAGGGTGGTTTAGTTATCTTTATAGGTTTTAAAACCAATTCCCGAATGCAGGATTTTAAAAGTTTCTATACCAAGCAAATCACGGCTTATAAAAGCGATTTGTCTAAAATCAAAAAGCAGCTCTATGCGTCAAGTATGCTTAGGCTTCTTGCTTTTTGTTTCACAATCCTTGGGGTGTATTTTGCTTTTGGAAATACAAGGATTGTTTGGGCAATTATTGTCGTGGCCATTGTGCTTTTTGTGTTTTTGGTCTCAAGACATTCAGATTTACAGTATAAAAGAGACCGGTTAAAAGCACTCTTAAAAATTAATCAGACTGAGATTGATGTAATTGACCGAAAATTTCATCATTTATCTAATGGAGAGGAATACAAAAATCCCAATCATTTTTATTGTCAAGATATAGATTTGTTTGGTCGGGGCTCATTCTACCAGTATGCAAATAGGACAGCTTTAAAACAGGGGAGTGAGGTATTTTCATTGGTATTACTTGAGAATTCTATTGAGAATATTCTGGGAAAGCAAGAAGCAATCCAAGAGTTGGGAAAGATGCCCAAATGGCGACAGGAATTTTCGGCAGTTGCCTCCTTGACCAAGACAGAGACATCCACGAAATCAATAACGAAATGGTTAGGTGCCTATACGCCATTTATCCCAGGTTCAATGAAGTATGTGCCAGCTGTTTTTTCGGTTGCTTCATTGGCAGTCATTACACTTTATTTTCTCAATTTATTGCCAGAATTAGCACTGATTTTATGGCTTGTCATAGGATTGGGAATTGTAGGGATTTTCACAAAGAAAATCACAAAGTTGGCCTCGGATACGTCTAAAATCCAGAGCACTTTTGAGCAGTACAATAAGCTATTGACCATTCTTGAAGAAACAGAATTCAAGTCTCAAATTTTAAGAAAAAAGAGAGAACGGGTCATTACTAATGATCAGAAAACATCAAAAGTCCTTAAAGAGTTTTCAGGACTCTTAAGCAGCCTTGATCAAAACAATAATGTCATTTATCTCGTTTTTGGCAACGGCTTTTTTCTCAGAAGTCTTTACACTTGTTTTCAAATAGAGAAATGGATAAAAGCACATTCGAGTGCAGTTGAAGAATGGTTTAATGTAATAGCATTTTTTGATGCGTATAATAGCTTAGGAAATTTTGCCTTCAACCATCCTAAATATTCATTTCCTGAAATATCGGACAACAATATCACATTAAAATCTTCTGATGCTGGGCATCCACTATTAGATCCAAAGAAAAGTGTTGTGAATGATTTTGAAATAGATGCTGAACAATTTTTGATTATTACGGGAGCCAACATGGCGGGTAAAAGCACGTTTTTACGAACGGTGTCATTGCAAATTGTAATGGCAAATGTGGGATTGCCGGTATGCGCATCCAAAGCAGAATATGCTCCCATAAAATTAATTACAAGTATGCGAACTGCTGATTCTTTGACTGACGATGAGTCGTATTTCTTTTCGGAGTTAAAGCGCTTGAAATTCATCGTAGATGAAATTCAAAAAGACCGCTATTTCATTGTTTTGGATGAAATCCTAAAGGGCACTAATAGTACTGATAAAGCCAAAGGTTCGAGAAAGTTCGTAGAAAAATTAGTTGTCTCAAAATCTACGGGAATCATTGCAACGCATGACCTTAGTTTATGTGAAGCGGCCGATGAGTTACCTCAAGTGAAGAACTACTTTTTTGATGCTGAGATTATAGATGATGAGCTGCATTTTGATTATAAATTCAAAAAAGGAATCTGTCAAAATATGAATGCCTCTTTCTTATTGAAAAAAATGGATATAGTCTAGCTCTCAAATTCAACTAACAATGAAAAACAATTTTATTTTTTGGTCTGCAAGTGTTGGGGTCTTCTTATTCATAATTGCCGCAATTATAGGAGGTTTGCAAATTGAAGGTTATAGCCATATAAGCCAGTATATAAGTGAAAGTTATGCAAACGGTTTGCCTGATAGTCAATATTTGCGATATGCGTTTATTTTAAGCGGAATTTGTTTTGCCATCTTTGGGTTTTTGATGCCTTTTGTTTTGCCCAAGTCAAGGCCAATAAAAGTTCTTTTTTTACTGTTTGCCATTTTTTATGGATTGGGCACAATAGTCACTGGAGTTTTTCCTTGTGATATTGGTTGTGTAATGGATCCGAATACATTCAGTCTTTCACAATTCATTCATAATCTAACTGGTTTTTTAACTTACTTGATCGTCCCTTTCAGTGTAATTCTACTTGGGGTTTATTGTAGAAAACAGCAGGATACCAAAAAATTTGCTAGAACATCATTTGTTTCCGGAACAATAGCTTTGGTTTTTGTACTGGTATTGTTCTCAAATCCTGAAAGCAAGTTCATTGGACTGTTTCAAAGAATTATAGAAGCCAGCATTCTTTTTTGGATTATGACAGTAGCTTTTTACGTAAAAAAAGGAAGTTCAAGATAGTTTTAGCTCATAACTTAACGGTACTCTTTAAGCATATTAATACTATGTTTCTTATAAGTGTAAACATGTTTTGCATTGTTTTGTTGGAAATTATTCATCTATAGGAATGTTCCATTCGTCTACACTTTTTTTTAATTCATCTAACCTTATCCTTAAATTGACTAGGAATTTGTAATATTTGAAGTTAACCAGATACTCACTCCTATGAACATTCTATTTATTGAAGATGATAATATTGAAACGATGAAGCTTCAAAGAACGGTTTCAAAATTGCAATTAAAACATAATATAATTGAAGCAAAAAATGGCGAGGAGGCCTTGGGGATTTTGAAATCAGATGCCGAATTGCCTGACTTTATTTTGTTGGATTTGAATATGCCAAGAATGAGTGGTATAGAATTTCTTCGAATTCTTAAGGAAGATGACAGGCTAAAATACCTTCCAACCATTATCCTAACTACATCGGAAAACAGAACCGATTTATTGGAATGCTATAGAATCGGGATAGCAGGTTATGTCATCAAGCCACTTAAATATGAAGATTATGAGTCCAAATTACAAAAGGTCTTAGCCTATTGGGACATCAACGAACTGGTGAAAGCCTAACAAAAAAGTGCATTTCACAACAAACTTTGCAAGTTGCGTATTACTTTTCTTACTTTTAATTCATAATCTTATAACATATGAAAGGAATTGTATTTACGGAGTTCTTGGAGATGGTTGAGACCAAGTTTGGTTTGGAGACCGTCGATAACATCATAGAAAAAGGAAATTTACAATCTAATGGTATTTATACATCTGTGGGAACGTACGATTTCAATGAAATGGTTAGTTTAATTACTGGGCTTAGTGGAGAGGTGAATATACCAGTTGATGATTTAATCTACACCTTCGGACTTTATCTTTTTACTAGTTTAGGAAAGGCTCATCCTGAGGTAATAAAGAGCTATGATTCACCTTTAGACCTTTTGTATTCTATTGAAGATCATATTCATGTGCATGTAAAAAAGCTATATCCAGATGCTGAATTACCCACTTTCAAAATTTTGGATAAGACCAATACTTCAATCTCAATGATCTATTCATCTTCTCGGGGATTATATAGATTGGCCCATGGGTTAATGGAGAAAGCCTTTGAGCATTTTAATGGGAGTGCCAATATTACCTATGAATTGATTAAGGAAGACGGTACAGAAGTTAAATTTGATATCACCCAGAATGGATAGCAAGGAAGTCATACTTCTTAAAAAGGCACTAGACAGACAAAAGAAGGCGCGAATACAGGCAGAGAAGATTTTGGAAAATAAATCCAAGGAGCTTTATGATGTTACGCATCACCTTAAATTAACCAATAGTAAATTGGAGAACCTGTTGAGCGAGAAAACTTCGGAGCTGGATGGGGTTTTTATAAATATTATAGATCCGTATGTTGTAATGGATCTAAAGTTCAACGTAATTAATATGAACATTTCGGCCAAAGATTTTTTGGGCTATGATCATACGAAAGAACATATAAACTTGGCCAATTTGGTGCACAAGGATTACTTACAATATACGACCACCTCCTTTAAATCATTGTTGGAGGTTGGTATTCTAAAGAATTACAAGGCCAAAATTATAGTTAAGGACGGTTCCGAAAAATATGTGCAGATAAATAGTAGTTTAATATATAATAAAGAACGAAAGCCAATTGCTGCGCAGGGAATCATAAGAGACGTAACCCATGAAATGGAGATTAACCATTTACTTGCCGAACAAAAAAGACAGCTCAATATAATTATTGAAAACTCGCCATTGAGTGTTGTGCTAACCGTAGACGGCAAAGTAATAAAAGCCAATAAAACCTTTACAGATCTTTTAGGATATTCTGAGGCTGAACTTAAAAATATAAGTGTAAAGGACATTTCTACTCCTGAGGAGAATGAGAAATCCATTAGGTTGATGGAGTTGATGAATTCGGGTGAACTTGACAATTTCTCAATTATAAAGGGTTACGTACGAAAAGACGGTACCCGATTGCTTGCAAAAACTTCGGTGAATGCCGTTAAAGATGACGATGGGGAAGTAGAATATCAAGTGGCAATGATAGAGGATATTACCGAGCAACGAAACCTAGAGCTGCAGAAAGAACGTTTGATGAAAGAGTTAGAGGCCAGTAATCAAGGTTTACAGGAATATGCGCATATTGTTTCCCATGATTTAAAGTCACCTTTAAGAAGTATAAGTGCTTTGGCGACCTGGTTGTCTGAAGATTATGAAGAAGTGTTGGATGAAAATGGAGTCTTCAATCTACAGCAGATTCAGGAGAAAATAGCAGGAATGGATAAACTTATTGATGGAATATTAAAATACTCCAGCATAGATCAGGATAGCTTGGAAAATATACCTGTTGATATTAACACGGTCATTAATGAAATACGGGAAATTATTTTTATACCGGAAAATGTTGATGTAGTAATTATGAACACCTTGCCAGTTATCAATGCCGATAAAACAAAAATTCATCAATTATTTCAAAATCTAATGGCAAACGCGGTGGTCAATATCGAAAGAGAAGATGGACTCGTGCAGATAAGTTCCAAAGAATACGATGACCATTGGCAGTTTAGCATAAAGGACAACGGGGTAGGTATACCAAAAGAGTATCATGAAAAGATTTTCAAAATATTTCAATCAATTGGTAGTGGTGGACGTTCGACGGGTATTGGCCTTTCCATCGTAAAAAAAATCATTGACTTATATGAAGGCCGAATTTGGCTGGAAAGTAGTGTAGGAGAAGGAACCACATTTTATTTTACCATAAAAAAATAGAATGAAAGAACAACCGAACTTAAATTACATAAAAGAACTGGCTGGCGATGATATCGACTTTGAGAATAGGTTCATTGCCATTGTTAAGGAAGAATTTCCTGTTGAAAAAGATACATATGTAGGTTATATTGAGCAAGAGCTACCTAGGGCGGCCTCTGAAATTGTACATAAGCTAAAACACAAATTCAATATATTGAGTATGGAAGGTGCCTATAAGTTTGCCGTCACCTATGAAGAGCGATTGCGTGAGGGAAACACTGAAATGGATATGGACTTCAGAAAGATACTGGAAACAATAGAAACCTACCTAAAAACCATTTAACATGAACTGTATTATCGTAGATGACGAAACTGCCGCTAGGGCTATCGTAAAGCAATTATGTTCCAAAGTTCCGGAGTTGGATGTTATCGAAGAATTCGATAATGCCATTGATGCCATGAAATTTCTAAATCAACATATAATAGATATTGTTTTTCTTGATATTCACATGCCAGGTTTTAGTGGAGTGGATTTTGTGCAGACGCTAAAAGAATCCCCGAGAATAGTATTGACCACTTCCGATACAAATTTTGCCATTGAAGCCTATCAATATGAGTCTATTGTTGATTATTTGGTGAAACCCATAACCTTGGAACGTTTTGAAATTTCGATGCAAAAAATAAGAAAAGCCATGGCAAAGAGGACGCAGACTTTGGAGACAGCGGGTGGCTCTTCAACCGGTGAAGATCTTTACATTAACATAGACAGACGCCTGATAAAGCTTAAATTCAATGAAATACTATGTATTGAGGCAAAGGGTGATTATATAGATATCAAGACAGAAAAAGAACTGTACCACGTTCACACTACCCTAAAGAAAATCAAGGAGAAATTACCAGACAAAACTTTCCTGCAGATTCACCGTTCATACATCATCAATTTTACAAAAATTATTGATATTGAGGATAATAGTGTGTTGATTGAGAAAAATGTAATCCCCATTAGCCGCTCCAATAGACCAGAACTTATGCGAAGATTGAATCTTTTGTAATCTGTTTCCGCGATACAAATAAACTGCCGGTCTACAGGAAAGAACCATCTGCCCAAACAAAAGCTTTGATACCCTAAAGAATATATACTTTTGAGCTAAAACTCGAACGGGTAAAAAAGAATTTGAGAATATGCAAGGCACAGTTATTCCATTAAACTTTTGGAACAATACCAATGATTTTCTTGAGAATGCGATTGGCTTCAGCACTTATTATGAGAATGAATTAGCGTGTACAGCTTACGCATCGTGCATATTGGATCAATTTTTGGAACTTGGTATGGAAACCGTACCAAAGTTTCGCGGAAAAGGACTTGCAAGGTATACTTGTAGTAAACTTATTGACTACTGTTTAGAGAATAGCTATGAGCCCATTTGGGCTTGTCGATTGGAAAATATAGGTTCGTATAAATTGGCTCAAAAACTAGGATTTGAAGATGTTCTTCAAATTCCATATTACCGATTGTGTAACTAAAAAAACTGCGTACAACAATACCTATAAGTAATCCGGACTAAAGATTTAAAACGGGTAGGTTTGCGTATTTTTTAAATACTCAAAATAGATTATTACGCGATTGCAGGGGAGATTTAAAGATATAATTAAGCTTAGTCAAAATCATTTTTTTCCAAGTTTTGAATCGAACAATGGTTTCTTGGTCAGCAACCATCTTAATTTTATTCCAAGTTCGGTAAACTCGAATCCTGCGGCAGTGGCTGAAGCAATATTACTATACTTCCCATAAATACTTCCGCTTAATCGCTTCAGAAATTGATGTTGTAAACTTGCTTCCCCTCTAAAAATTGTGGTTTGAGGACCTTGTTCTACTTGCTGAAGGCCCGTTGCTACACTGGTGATGAAATTTGTTTTTTCTGTAAAATTCCCGCGTATGTCCATAAAAACTTCAACCACTTTATAGTGTTCCGGACTAAAGTAAATGGTAGGCAACTGTTCTTTAAAGCTTATGTATTGAAAATTGATACCCGCTTTTAATGCTGGTTTCGGCAGTAGGTTATAGTATAAAGAAGTAAATAGAAGATTTCGTGTATTAGAATCAGTCTGTTGGGTGTGCATCAATTGCGTGTACCAACCCAAATTAATATTTGTGCCCAAGTTGTAATCCAGACTATAATGATTCATAACAATTTCACGTTCGATTAAATCGGCATTAAAGTTTTGTACTTCGCGCTGATAGCCAAAGTTCAAATCTTGAAGCTTAAAAGGCTTCATTTGTAACTTGACATCAAGTACCGGTTGGGTATAGGCTTCCATCATAAATCTGGAGTTGTTGAATCCTAATACCGTCTTTAGGTTGGTTTTTGGAAATAATTTGTATTCCAACCCAGCCAAAAATACATGTGAATTTGCTTTGTTCTTGGTAATGGTGTTTTCTGTGGTACGGTACAAATATGAAAATGAGGTCTTAAATTTTGTGGAAAAAGGGATTGTTGTACGTGTATTGGTATAAAAGGCAACGTTGTTACCATTGTCAAAAGTATAAGCTACTTGTTCTTCAATTGATGGTGTGTGTTGTGTATTTAACTTTTCAATAAATCCCAAGACATCTTTTTGGTTCTTATAGATTTTCAATGTTTCGAATGCTGCGGTATATGCATCATCTATTTGGTCCGCAGCGAATAGTGCATTGGCCATGCCTAGGTTACCATCAAATGAAGTACGGTCTTGGATTAAAATAGCGTCATAATTTTTGATGCTCATTTTTGCATCTCCAGTGTACAATCCTAAAGTGGCCTTTAGGGCAAGTATCCATTTACGATTAGAGTTCGTTTTCTCCAAACTGTCGATCTGTTGCTTTGCAATCTTGAACTTTCGGTTCCAAATTAGGGCCTGGACATAGCGATCATAGGCGCGTTCGGTGAGTTCGGTGTTCTTAAACTGTATGACTTGGTTTTTTGCAATTGTTGCTACTTCGAGTGCTTTTTTGTCCTTTTCATCAATATGTTCAGCTAAAGAAATTCCAATAAGCGCTGTTATAGAGTCTTTTGGGCTAGTTGCATATCTTGAGTAGGTTGTTTTGGCACTATCTACTTCTTTGGTGATCAAGTATAAATTGGCTAGATTCAACAAGGCGTCTTTATCCTCTGGGAAATCTAAAAATATTTCTTCCAAAAATTGTTTCCCTTGACCATACAATTGTTGATTTACATATTGGTTGGCATACCCCAATCTCATATATTTCCTGGAGACCTTGGCGCTTTTGCTTTCTGGTTGTATTTCCAATGCTTTTTGAACCCATTTTAGTGCTTCCTTATATTCCATAAGGTTGCTCAAAGTATTGGCATAGCCTAAAACTGCTCCAAAATTCTTGGGGTATTTAGTCACTAAATCCGCATATAGTGGTTTTGCGGTTTCATATTCTTTATTCCATAGGAAAGACTCGTTATAATTGATCTGTATTTCAAAATCATTGGGATACACTTTCAATAGCTCGGCAAAAAGAGTGGTCGCCTTTTTGGGTTTTCCGTTCAATCCCACGGCTCTCCCATAGCAGATTTGAGCGGTCTTGTTCTTGGGGTCATTGCCCAAATAGGATTCAAAAAATAGTTCAGCATCTGCGAATTGTCCGGATTCCAAAAGTTGAAACCCTTTTTCCATAGGGTTTTGGGCCCAAGTGGCGAAGAAGCAAAGAAAAAATAACAATAAGTAGTAAAAACGGTTAGGTGTCATTATTTAGTAAGATTAATACTACAAATACATAACGATGTTATCATGTATTTATTAGTATGGTTAAGCTTAAGTAAAGGTAAAGCAGGTCTTTCTGTCTCGGAAGTGCGATTAACGCCATTCGTCTACAGTAAACTTCCATCCACCTGAAAACACAATTTTAAAATGCAGGTTTGAAGGATATTTGAAGTGTAAATAGAATAAACCTTAACCTAAAATATTTTTAACCATGACTACTTTTAGAATAACATTAAAGAGAATTTCTCCGGAACAGCTGTTTATGGGTAGTGTGCTTCTGGTAAATGCGGGCAACTACCTGTACAACTTGATTTTAGGAAGATTGTTAGGGCCTGAAGCTTTTGCAGATGCTGCGCTGTTGGTAACCTTGTTGTTGGTTTTATCTTTTTTGGGAATGACATTTCAGTTGGCCACAGCAAAATTCGCTGTGCTCTTTTCAGAGGGACAATGGGAAGCTTTCCAAAGTTTAATGTACCGTTATGCCGGTTTATTCGGTTTTTTGGTCGGTATTATACTCATATACTTTTCTTCAAGTCTTCAAGAAATATTCAATACAGAATCCCCATGGATGTTCATTGCTTTTGGGGCAGCCATTCCCCTTTACTTTTTTATGTCTGTCAACCGAGGTAAATATCAAGGAAGGCTGGAATTTGCAAAACTATCAACCACCTATCAAACAGAAATGTGGAGTAGGCTGTTGATTACTTTTGGGTTGCTTTTGTTCGTACCTATGGAACCAGCCTTTTTGGTTGCATTGGGTATAGCATTGTCGTTTGTTTTTGGTCTGATTCCATCCAATTTTCAAGGCGTCTCAATCTTTAAACCTAAGATGCTGAACATAAAGAATAAGAGAAGTGTTTCCAATTTCATTGTATTGACCGCTTCTTATGAATTGACACAAATTATTATCAACAATAGCGATGTACTTTTGGTGAAACATTATTTTGACTCTTTGGATGCTGGGCTTTATGCCTCATTGGCCTTGATTGGTCGTGTGGTATACTTTATAGCTTGGATGTTTGTTATGTTGCTGTTGCCCATAGTTGTACAAAAACAGAAAGATGGTGAAGCTACTTCACCAATACTTTTTAAGTATGTGGGATATATTGGTTTATTGTCCCTTATGATTGTAACCTCATGCTATTTATTTCCGGAGTTGATCATAAAGCTAATGTTTGGAGAGGCATACATTGCAATGGCCCATTTGCTATGGCAATACGCTTTGGCGACATCTCTTTTTGCAATTTCAAATATCTTTGCCTACTACTTTTTGTCCTTGGACCATTATTTACCAGTGGTATTGTCAGGAACTCTTGGGCTGTTGCAAGTCGCATTAATTGTGTTTTTTCATGGTAGTTTGGCAATGGTAGTGCAAGTACAGATAATAACCATGATCGCTTTGTTAATTGCTCAACTACTTTATTTCGCCCAAAAACAGATGAAATAACGACTGGATATACTCTTATTCACTTATTCAAGAACCCCAAAGATCTGACCTAGGATTTTCGGGGTTTTTGCTTTGTCGAAATACTTTTTCCATTCGTCTACACTAATGCTCCATCCAACATAGATCATAGATAAAATAGGGTTTTTCAAAGGATATTTGTATCAGAATATTAACCTATAACAGTTTAAAACTTAACCTTATGAGATTAGCAATTGTAACGGCATACCCGCCCAGTAAAGTAACCTTGACCGAGTACGGATATCACTTGGTGAAGCATTTTAGACTTCAGGAAGAAGTAACTGAAATTATTTTGATAACCGATAGGACCAAAGAGGAAAAAGACCTTTCATTTGAAGAGGAAGGATGTAAAATAACTGTAAAGGAATGTTGGAGTTTCAATGATTACACCAATATTTTTAAAATCAATGGTGTTATTTCTGAAACCAAACCTGATGCAGTACTGTTCAATTTACAGTTCTTAAAGTTTGGGGACAAAAAGATACCCGCTGCTTTAGGACTGGTACTTCCTCTAATATGCAAATTCAGAGGTATTCCAACGATATCCTTATTACATAATATCCTGGAACAGGTAGACTTGGAAAATGCCGGAATTACCAAAAACAAAATATTGCAACGGGCATACAACTTAATAGGGTCGACCCTAACACGATTTGTTCTAGCCTCGGACGTATTGGCAGTGACCATAAGTAAATACAGAACTATTCTTGAAAAGAAATATAAAGCCCGAAATGTTGCTTTGGTACCCCATGGCTCGTTTGAAATTCCATCAGAACCGGATTATTGTTTACAGGAAGGCCCAAAACAGGTTATGGCTTTTGGGAAGTTCGGAACCTATAAAAAAGTGGAGATATTAATTGAGGCTGTAGAATTGATTCGCAAACGAACAAAAGAAGACATTGAAATTGTGATTGCAGGGACAGATAGCCCTAATACACCAGGTTATTTAGACGGAGTTAAGGAAAAATACGACCACGTGGAGAGGTTACGTTTTACTGGCTATGTGGCTGAAGATGACGTGCCGGTAATCTTTGGAGAGAGTGCTGTGGTCGTTTTTCCTTATACATCAACTACAGGAAGTTCTGGAGTATTGCACCAGGCTGGTAGTTATGGTAAGGCGGTTGCCCTGCCAGATTTGGGTGACCTAAGTATATTGGTAAAAGAAGAAGGTTACAAGGGAGAGTTTTTTAATCCTGAAAGTGCAGCTTCTTTGGCAGATGCCATAGAGCGTATTTTAACCCAGGATGCGTATAGAATTGATTTGGGAAAGGCGAATTACAAAGCGGCTTGTTCGCTTCCAATGTCTAGTATAACCCAAATGTACATTGATTTTTTCAAGGCGATTCAACAATCAAAATCAACTGGCTTTACTTTGGATATCCCCGAATTGGAAAAAGAGATGCTACAATAAATTTTAGGTTAGGTTAGGTAGAGAGGGGAGCAGATTGGTTAACTGTTCCCTTTTCTTTTTTAATGTCGTGTGATAATGACAGGGTAAACAGTTTTTTGTTTTCCATCAAAATCAAAAATACCGAAATGTTTTTGTCTTGCCTTACGCCAAGGTAACTTACCTACTACAGAACTTGGTATTTCTTCAAAGTCGTATAAGGTCCAGAATAGAAAAGGTATATTATTTTCTTCTAGGGTTTTCTGTATTTCCGTATGATATTTTGCTTGATTTTCTTGGGAGCCTAGAAATGCATTCCAAATACCATCATAAGAGGAGTAACCGAATTCTTGCAACACCAGATTCTTACTAGGAACCTTGTTTTTTAATTCTTCGTAAGCCTTTGGGAAACTGGGGGCATCCCTATAGTAATGAAAAGAAACAAAATCTACTTCTTGGGATAGGTTGAATGCTACCTCTGGGCTAGACCATCCGATTGTAACAGGATGTAATTTATCCCATTCGTTTACGCTGGAAATCATTTGCTCTAACCAAGCCAGAACCTTTTCTTTTCCTCTAGATTTAAAATCCAGATCTGGTTCATTTTTTATGTCCCAAGCCAATAAAGCCTTATGGTTCTTTAGTTCGGTAACAATTTGTTCAGCATGTCTATGCGAAATTGTCCAATCTTGTATGCCATAATCCCCGTAAAAATCAAATAGGGTGACCATAACCTTTAAGTCATTTCTTGTTGCGAGGTCTAAAGTGCGTTTTAGTTGTTCCAATTTTTCAAAATCAACTTCTGCCTTGCCAAAAGCGTCGTAGGGGACAAAAATTCTAACGGTATTTAACCCCAAGGTTTTGATTTTCGAAAAATCCCTGTCGATAATACTATCTTGAAACTGCTTCCCGAACATATTCCATGGAGTTTTTTTTGGATAGTAGTTAATACCTCTAATTTTAGAAATGGAAACATCAAAGGAGGTATTCTTTTTTTGGGGTATTGTTTTTGTTTTTGAAGATGGTATTTCTACAAAATGGCGTATCCTCCAAAATCCATCTTCCAGAAGGAGCATGATCTGATAAGATGAGGTACTTTTCTGTTTAAGAATCAAATTATCATTTAAATAGATTTCTTCATAGCGTTCTACATTAGTATCGGTAAGGACAATAATCTTACCATCTGTACTATAGAATTCCAGTTTCGGACGGTGCCTTAGAGTAGCACTTTTCACAGTAGTATTTTTGGTTCTATTAAGATCTAGGATACTAAACAATTTTACCCGTGCACTATCCGTATAATAATCAGCCACACCATATTCGCTATTGTTTTCTAAAGCGATATTTCGTATTTGCCATGCTTTTAAGTAGTCGCGCTCTATTTCATCCAAGGTCTGTTTTTCCATGGGCCTACCATCGTTTTCTAAGGGTTCCCATTCAATTTTTGGCAGGTAGTTGGCTGAAAGTTCTTGTGGTAAATGTAGCATTTTGGAACGGTCGGCTCCAGTATTTAAATATGACC
Organism: Maribacter sp. HTCC2170; assembly: GCF_000153165.2. Taxonomy (NCBI): domain Bacteria; kingdom Pseudomonadati; phylum Bacteroidota; class Flavobacteriia; order Flavobacteriales; family Flavobacteriaceae; genus Maribacter; species Maribacter sp. HTCC2170. The sequence goes on along the minus strand of NC_014472.1, from coordinate 1,044,196 downwards.
AAACGGAGCTTAGCCCAAACAAGATCAACCCATTTAACGCCAGGAATGACAATATCAAAAGCACGCGATATATGGTACGGTTCATTTTCATTGGAGTATCACGTTTTTTGATTTCAGGATTCCTGCTGCTCTAATATGCAATTGATATTTCCCGTTGGGATAAAAATCAACAGCCAAGGTAAATTCACCTTTTCCAAACTTGGAAGTAGTACGCTTGGTATCAATTAAAATACCTTGTTCATCCTTTATTTCCATTGTAATGGGAATACCATCCGGAACCCATTGCCCCATAAAACTTACTATGGCGTCAACTTTTACTATCCTTCCGTCTTGTGAAAAAGAAAGGTCATAATTTTTAATGGCAGATTCGAAATTCACTTTAATGGTGTCACTTTTAGCTGCTCCGTTAATATAGGCCGTGACCTCCCAATCTTCTTCTTTTGTAGGATGTAATAAATTGGCTTTGGCCACTCCATTTATGGTAGTTCCTGTGGTTTGAAGAAGCATTCCATCTCTGTTAGTAACAGCGAAGGTTACTAATGTCCCATCACTTATTATATTTCTGAATTTGTCTTTTATCACATTCGTAGAAAAACTAATTATTTGATTGCCATCGGCAAATTGATGATTGCGGGTATACGCAATTCCAAAATCAATGGCATTGGCAGGGTAAACGATTGTTGTCAATTCTTTGCTTTTGGCCTTGTTACATGAAGCAGTCACCAAAATTCTACCTGAATTTTCTGCGCTTTGGATGTTTTTCCAACCTATTAGGTTTTTTAGTTGTACCGATGTTTTTTTAATACTATTTTCAAATTGAATTGAGTTGACAATTTCTGTACTATCAGCCAAAGGATTATCATAAACATCTGTAGGAGAAACGACAAACATTGAAAAATCATTACTGCCGGCTGATATACTTCTAGGCCCTAAATAAGATTCTATTGTAGTCCCTTTTTTGGGATTTGGGTAAATTGAAATTGCTCCTTTTTCCTGTATTTCCTGATTATACACCAGGGTCCATTGACATAAACCTGATTTTTGGGTAATTTCCTTTGGAAATGAAAACGTTGCTATTTCCTCTTCCAATGTTGGCTTTACCAAGATATTACCAAAAGGATTGGTAATTATTAAAAATAAATTGGCTGAAGCGCTTGTTTTAAATCGAATCTCAATGGCGTCACCAGCAACAACTTCAGTATTTAAAGGCAGTATTTCAAAAGAATATTTTTCAGTCGCAACATAGGTAGCACTTTCCCTGCACCCGATAAGGAAAGTTAAAATCAAGACTATGTAGGTACAATATTTCAAACTATCTTGGATTGCCAATATAACCGTTAACTTCAAACTTTAAAAACCTATAACCTTTTCCTTCAAAAGGTTGCAATTGTTCCAATGCGTGTGAATGTACCCTATTTGGGAAAATAATCTCTGAAATCGATGTATTGGGTAATCCGTTTACGAAACAATTTTCCAAACTGCTACTGATAATTTGAAGGTTACTCAAATCCAAAGGTTTATAATCAAAAAACTGCTTACGTTGAATGCGAACACCTTCCTGCAAAAAGTGATGATCTACCCAAAGCAATTCTTTTTCTTCATTGTAGTAGGATAGTAAGAGTTGTGGTATGGTTACCTCTTGAATACCAGAATTGAAAAGCGTTCCTTTAATACTAGCTTCTGTAAGCTCTAAATCCTGTAAAGCAATTTGTTTGTATAAATCCGTTATTGCCGTATTACCGGCACATTGTAAATTGAATTTGGTAGGCTGTTCCTCTAAAGTCACTGGCGTAAACTCGTCTGGATTAAAAGTGGGGGGTAGGGTATCTTTTGTCGATGACCATGCAATACCTTCAAAATCTATCCGAAATGCCGTGGTTTCTTTAGGCATTAGTTTGTGTTTCATTTGAAATTTTGCATTGTAATTCGCCAATTCTTTATTGGTATCGTTATATAAGGTGGCCTTAATGACCACATCTGCTGGAATATTATCAATATTCTGTAATTCGCCAACAATGCTATAACGGCCTTGATACTTAACCAATTTTGCTTTGAGTACCTCTAAAACGGGTTGTTTCAAAACATCCTCGTGGTGTGTTTGCTGTGTGGTGATTCTGCGCCTCCCATGATTATAGAACGTACTTCCGTTTGCTGATAATAATTGGTCGGGAGGTAGGTCATTATCAAATTTAGAAGGCTCAAGATACCATTTGCCGTCCTTTTTTACTAAGGTGTGATAGAAGTGTTTGTTCACTTTTTCTAAAGGAGTAATCCATTGGGTAGATACCTTTGCCCTGGCACTGGTTGCAGTTTCATCCATAAGTTCAATTCCTATAGAATCTAGCTTGGCGTAAGAGCTTAAAATACCATCAGTAACCGAAACTTCCAGCATATATTGTGAAAGGTCTACCTCATCATCTGGATTAAGATAGGAATGTGCCCGCTGAAACTCCTTAAAATCAAGTGCATCGTAATAAGCCATCAACACATTTTTTGGAGCTATTTGTGTAGCATTGCTGATATAGAAATGATATGCCCCATAACCCAAAACACAGATTATCAGTAAAGCCCAAAATTGGTTTAATGTCACTAATTTTCGTGGAAATTTTTTATACGGTAAGGCATAGTTCATAAACTTCCCATCCGGTAACTGTTTTGATTTCAAAATTCTATACCACACCCATTGAATATTGATTATCAAGGCCAAGATAACCGTAAGCAGTGGAATGATTCCCCACATAACTTTAAGCCATGTAGCTACATCTTCTTTTGATATGATTGTTGGAATGGGAGGTACGTTCAATTTTTCCCAAACCATAATACCATTTTCCAATTGCTGAAGGCGTTGCCATCCACAGAAGTATAGAATGGGGTCATAGAACTTGTCATTGGAAAATATATATTTCAAATTATATTTTTCCGGTACGGTCAAAAATTGTTGCAATGAACCAATGCCCTCAACGCCCCTAAACTTGGAATTCTCTAAACGCTCAATCGCTCTTGTTGTAAGTTCTGGAAGACGGCGTGCCGAATGATAGTTTCCATCTACGGTCATAGCATTGGTCTGTGCGGAAAGCCAAGCCATTTGGTCGCCAAAACCTAAAGGAAGATATCGCCATTTGTCGTGATCATCCTGACTTAAGAAATTTACAATGGGGAGCATTTTTATATTCTGAGGTTGGGATGGCCTAAAATAGTTTAGGCTCATGGTAAAAATGACCATTACTAGTATGCCTCCAGCAATACTACCACCAATAATACGGTGGTATACAGGACCAAAGCGTTGTTGTATATATACCTTTAAATCGCCTTCGGTCATTCGATACATAAATTCCCCAAAAATTGGTAGGGCCATAATTGTGGCCCAAAGGGTAAAGCGGTCCAAGGTTAGGATGTTAAAAGCGGTTTCCCCCAACAATTTAATCGGAATTGGAGTAGTTCCTCCGGTTCCTAATAGGGTCAACATGGCAAAAGACAATCCAAAAAATAGATATCTTTTACTGAAATAGCGATAGAAAATATACGGTAAGATGAATAACAGAACTCCCCACGGAATTAAAAAGAAGACTAATCCTGATGATGTTACTTCCAAAAAATTATCCCGGGAACCATGCGGAATTGGTACTTGGGTAATAGGGTTTTTCTTGGAGTTTATCCAGTAAGGTAAAATACAAACTACAATCAGTACCAACGAAGAGAAACCAAAACCCACAATACGCCAAAACAGTTTTTTAAACTGAACTAAAAATACTTTAAATGTGATGGCCTTATTATTTGCAACTTGGTCTCTGGCAGCATCCATTACAACCATACCAAGCAAGGGAAAAATAAAGAAAACCATACCAAAAATAGGCGTCACATGATGTGAGGTTACCGTTACGGCAATGAGTGATAGGCTGGTTGCTAAATACCTTGATTTACCAGTTTTGATCCATGAATAAATTTCAGGTAAAGCATGTAAAAGTACTGAAAGCCCTACAATACTGGGTAACTGCCCGAAAATATGCAATGTCTCAATAAACGTTGAAGAAAATACTGCGAGTAGAGCTGTATATCCGGCCACTTTTCGGTTTCCGGTCATCAATAACCCAAAGCGATAAGCCCCTGTAATAAAAAGAATAATACCTATCAAGGCTACCGAAAACAGACCAAATTTCAATCCACCTATATAGGATAAAACAGCAATGGTTTGATGAACGAGCGGGGGATAGGCTTGCACCGTAAAACCGGTATACCAACGATAATCCCATGGTTCAAACCAACTTTGGGCATAATGGTCGGCAAAGAACAAATGGATCAGTGCGTCATAAGTGCTCTCTAGTGTAAAAAAAATGCTAGAGCCATGAAATGCCACCCCTATGAAGAGCGCTAAAATAAGCAAGATGTTTGTTCGCTGCATCATGGTTATTAAGTAGGAAAATATAACAATATAAAGATAGATATATTGTAACATTCCTTCATATTCAATCATCGAAGCCAAAAAACCACTCGACTATAGAAAAGGCCCATTGACCTTTTGATGCCTAAAATGGGCGTCAGTTGTTCATAGATTTGCTTCAGAAATTATTCAAACCAAAATGATTTTGTAAACCTTTATTAAGAAACATTAAATCTTAACCTATGAAAATTTTAGCCATTGATGATCAACAATTAATATTGTTATCTGTAGAAAAAAAATTGACCCAATTAGGGTACGAAGTAAAAACCGCTAGCTCAACTGAGGATGGCATTATGCTATATAATTCTTTTGAACCGGATTTGGTTCTGTTGGATATGAATATGCCAGAAATGTCTGGACATGAACTTGTTCACTGCACTGGTATAGAGGTTGTGAAGTACATACGTGTTTTCATGGATAAGGATACCCCTATACTTGTCATGTCGGGTAATACCAATGAATCCGTTATTTTGGAGAACTTTGATCTAGGGATAAATGATTACATGAAAAAGCCTGTGAGTTTAGATGAAATGGCAGTACGGATTAAGCGCATAATTGGTGCGCCTAAAGTGAACAAAGCCGTGAAAAATGAAAGTAATAGTACTCGTATGGTACAAAAACATTGTGTAGGCGTGGTAATACCTTGTTACAATGAGGAAGAAAGATTGCTTACTTCTGAATTTAAGGATTTCGCCCATAAGAATTTGGGATACCACTTATGTTTTGTTAATGATGGAAGTACAGACAATACCTTGTCAGTTTTGCAGGGTCTGAGAAAGGGTAATGAAGATACCATCAGTATTTTCAATTGTAAAAAAAATGGAGGAAAGGCTGAAGCGGTTCGTCAAGGGGTGCTGCACTTATCAAAGGACCATCAGTTAGATTATATAGGATATCTTGACGCTGACCTTTCGACAGATTTTAGAGATTTTGATGAGTTGGTTCAGACTTTGGAGAATTCAGATTTCAAGATTGTAAGTGGTTCTAGAATAAGTAGGATGGGCGCTGATATTACAAAAGAATCTGCCAGAAAAATCATTAGTATGACCATTAATTTTATTATTCAAAAAATCTTGGGAATGCCTTTTAAGGATACGCAATGTGGTGCCAAAATTATGGATAGGGAGATTGCATCCTCGATGTTCAATAAAAAGTTCATTACACGGTGGTTGTTCGATGTTGAGATTTTTATGCGTATGCGTAAGCATTACGGTAAGGAAAAGGTACAACGTTTGATTTGTGAAAAACCCCTAAAAAGATGGATACATGCCGACGGTTCCAAATTATCTATGAAAGACTCTATTACGATAGTTGGGCAGTTGGCAAAGATTGCCGTACGGTACAACGCTTAAAAGGATTGTTATTTGGAGTGCAGTACTCTGTTATTGTAAAAACCGACCAGGATTCCTGGTTGGTTTTTTGTTTTTTGAAAAATAATTCGTTTATAAACTCTTTGCTTGCAGGTTGTGAAAAGCATCTGCCTGGAGTTTCAATAATTCCTCTGCTTTTTTCTTTTTGTAAGCATAGACTGCTTCCTCTTCTTCAATTTCGCTATATATTTTGTCATTGAGAACTCGGTCAGTGGCAAGTATTTTATTACGTTCCTCAACCTTTTGTGTCACCCATGTTTTTAAGACACTTTCCTCTTCTTCAAGTTTAATGTCGTATTCACCTTTTGGGGCCAAAATCTTAGCTATAATGGGTGAAGTCTCAATAGCTAGGAACAATAGGAAAATAAAGAATGACGGAAACCATGGTAAAGCACCCAATGCATTTATTCGAGCCATAAGTCCGTCAAAGCCATCAATGATAGGCTGGGAATCCTTTACTGATGTAGTGTATTCAGCCTGTAACCCAACAATTTGTGTTTCAATACCCGCAATTTTATCGGCATTGGTAGTTTTTAGTTGTTGAAGCTCTGCGAGTGCGGCATCGTGCTTTTCCCTTTTTTCCGCATATACAGGTCCTTTACCCAAAAGCATGGTGCCGGCTGTTCCTTCAGCTTCATTTATATATACATCATAAAGCGCATTGGTTTCGGCTTCCTGAGTATCAATTTCAGTTTTCAAAGCAGTAATATCTTGATTCAATTTCTCAATTACAGGGGTATATTGCAAAGCAATTTGATCCTTGTTTGCCAAGGTCAATTCATTCTTTTGTTCAAGTAATACTTGATTTATTTCTTTCTCAAATATTTTCATTTCCAACGGTTTGGAAATAACGACGGCAATAATCACAGCAAGGATTATCCGCGGGGTTGCCTGTAGAAGTTCATTTCCAAAACTATCTCTTTTCTTAATGGTTGAAACGATAAAACGGTCGAGATTGAAAATCAATAATCCCCAAATAAGCCCAAAAAAGATTGCGGCATAAATAGTGTCAAAAACAGTATAAAGGGCATAAGCACTGGCTAAAAAGGCCATAACGGCTGTAAAAAAAACAGTTGCGCCAATTCCAGCATATTTATTTTGTTCGCCTTCTGAGCAAGTTTTAAGCAATGAAGCGTCTGCCCCTGAACAGAGGATAAAGAAGTTCTGTAACATAGTGTTCTGATTTTGATTGATGGTTCATATAGACTATTAGAACGCCATCCGTGTGGATTTGTTACACAAAAGCCTCGAAAATCGAGGCTTTTACAATGAATTTATGTTTTTGTTCACTTTTTAATGATGATGGGTTTTGTGGATATTTCCACAAGAGGATTTTTAAGCCCGGCATGTTTGGTCCTAATATTTATTTTGTTATTCTTTTTTAGAATGGCTATTGCCTTATCTGATGAAATTTCCTTGCCTTCAAAGAAGAATGTCGCATCTTTTTTTGCCATTTCAATAACATGGTCTAATGGGGATTTAGGAGGAGTCGGTGGTTTTACCAGGTCTCTTTCTAACTCATCTCTAATGGGTTTAACACTTTGTGATTTTTCCCTAATTTCTTTTACAGTCTTTAGTTCAACAGGAGAAGTTGGTGGAATAGTGCCCGCCTCTCCTTTTGAAATAAATTGATGCACTGAACCACCTACAACATCATAAGGGTCCTGGTGTGCAATAACATCGTCAATAACGCTATCCGCGTATTCAACATCGCTAACGTTAGAAGCAGATGGAGGTGGCGGAGGAAGATTACTTTTCGTTCCTTTCTTCACTTTTGGCCCTTTCGCAGCTTTTGGGGGCGGGGGAATATCACTTTTTTCACCTTTACGTACCATGGGCGCTGGTGGCGGTGGAGGAATGTTACTAGGTTGTCCTAATTTTATTTTTGGAGATGATTTTACATTTGGCTTCATTAGATTTTCTTTTACTGCCAAGGCATGAAATTTGTCATATAAAATCATCACTTTTTTATATTTCTCGTGTAAGCTAGAAATTTTGCCTTTTCCATTTTTCAAGTAACTTGTAACAGCTTTGCCATATCTCTCACCTTCTTCATTGAATTTATCATATGCCTTTATAAGTTCTTCAGAATAATTCCCATCTTTTGACGGAACTTTAAATGGAGGTGGAGGTGGTGGAATGTTGCTAACTTCTCCCACTTTAACTATTGGGGCTTCGGGAGCTGGTGGGGGCTCTGGGAAGTCAGGAAAGGGTTCCGCGCTTTCTTTCTGCTCATGGGTCATAATCCCATGTAGGTATTTCAAACGTTCTACATCTGATTTAAAAATTTGAATGGATTTCTTATTGCTCAATTGGCGATTGTACTTTTTGGCCAGTGCGTTGTATTCTTTAATCTCTGATTTTGTTGCGCCCTCTTGGGTTTCTTCATTTGACTTTGGTAATGTCCATGGTTGTTTGTCTGTAACCTTTGTTATCAAAGAGCCGTATGTACTTAAAATGCCTTGGCTACCTACAATCAATTTCTTTGGAGCCAATTCATTTACTATTAGTTCAACATCCGTCTGGCTTTGATTATCCCTTTCGTGAAATTTATCCATTCTCGTCTTTAACTGTTCTATTTGCACCCATTTACCATGAACTAATAATTCTCCACTATCATGTAAATAGATGATTATTCTGTATTTCGATGGGGTCTGGGCAATGAATTTTTTTGCTGGTGCATTATAATCTTTAACCTGTGAACCAGTGGCGACTTTTTTTCTAAAATTTTCAGTTGATTCAATACTAACTTGTTTTTGTTCTTTTTGAATCAATTTCTTTTCACTAAATCCATATAGTATTATAGCTAACAATGGTAGTAGTAAAACACTCTTTAGTACAATTGCTTTTTTTGATGTTCGTGTTTTCATGACTGTAAATCGTTTTTTGATTGATGAATAATTAATGGCGTTGGCCAATTGCAGCTGATGCGGGTTTGATGAAAAATTCAATAATATGTTTTGATATAATGATGGTTTTATTCCACCATCTAAAACTTTACGATCTGCCAAAAACTCATGGTTCAGTTTAATGGCTTTTTGCATAAAATATATGACTGGATTAAACCAAAACAATACTTGGAGAAACTCTATTAACAAAACGTCAATACTATGTTTTTGTAGGGCATGGGTTTCCTCATGTAAAAGAACCTCTGCTGGAATTTCCTTTGCTACGTATTTCTGCTTGTTAAGAAATATGTAATTAAAAAATGTATGGGGAATTGTACTTTCAAGTAATAGTACATTCGTAATTTGTTTGATTCTATATTTGGGGTTCTTCCGGATTTTTTGAATTATATCGAACAGATTTCTGGCAAATTTGTATCCAAAAAACAAACCCCCTATCGCATAAATACTCCAGAGTGAATAAGGAATGTATTCCATTAATCCTACTTCTTGATGAACAATAGGCGTGGTAGTATAAGAAGTCATGGGTAAAGGTGTCTGTGATATTCTGGGCGCATCAACATATTCCACAAATGTGATAAAAGGGATAATGATTGCCATGGTCAAAGAACCCAGTAGATAAAACCTTTTGAAAGTGTGTATACTTTCTTTTTCAAGAAGTAATTTGTAGAAAAGGAGTAATACTGCAAGAATCGCTGATGACTTTAGAATATAGAGTAACATACTTACTTCTTTTTAATTTCTTGATCTATTAGTTTTTTTAAATCTTCCAATTCAGATTTACTAAGGTCGGTTTCCGTAGTAAAGAATGAGGCAAATTGTGTTGCACTGTCATTAAAGAAGTTCTTTATTAGTCCGTTCACATGCTTTGAGAAATAATCCTTCTTTTTGACGGTAGGGTAGTATTCACGAGAGCGACCATAACTATTGTAAGCAACGAACCCTTTGTCGGTCATACGTTTAAGTAAAGTTGCAATGGTTGTGGTTGCAGGCTTTGGTTCGGGATAGGCATCCAACAAATCTTTTAGGAAAGCTTTTTGTTGTTTCCATAGAATATTCATCAACTCCTCTTCTGTTTTTGATAACTGCACGTTCTACGTTTTTAGAATTACTTCTACAAACATAGAACAAATGTTTTGATTCTACAAATGTAGAGGTGGATAATTGTAGTTTGTCAATAGAACTGTTGCGATAATTAATGTAGCTTTGGCCGTAATATAAAATGCGATATGGGTTTATTAGAAGATTTGCAATCACGTAGTGGGAATAAATGTGAACTATGTACGGCTACCAATGATTTAATAGTATATGAGGTTCCACCAAAATCAACAGGCGGGCCTGATGGAAGTCTTTTGGGTTGTGAAACTTGTATTAGTCAAATTGAAAACCCTGATACTGTTGATGTCAATCATTGGCGATGTTTAAATGATAGTATGTGGAGCGAACATACCGCTGTTCAAGTGATAGCTTGGCGCATGCTTTCAAGATTGAAAGCGGAAGGATGGCCTCAAGATTTGTTAGACATGATGTATTTAGATGATGAAACTCTCAACTGGGCAAAGGCTACTGGGGAAGGAATGGAAGAGGAGGAAAAAGTGATTCATCGCGATGTCAATGGTGTTATTTTACAAAACGGCGATAATGTAGTATTGGTAAAGGATCTTAAAGTTAAAGGTTCTAGTATGGTTGCCAAACAAGGAACTGCAGTTCGTAGAATTTCAGTGGACCGTGAAAATGCCGAATTTATTGAAGGTAAGGTAGGACCAACACAAATCGTGATTATAACTAAATACGTAAAGAAAATCTAATATAGATTTTGCCTTAAGCCATCATTTCAGCAAAGTATTTATAGAAATAAGGTATGGTCTCAATACCCTTAAGATAGTTCCACATACCAAAATGTTCGTTAGGTGAATGAATAGCATCACTATCCAAACCAAAGCCCATTAAAATAGTCTTGCTTCCTAACTCTTTTTCGAATAAAGAAACGATTGGGATACTGCCACCACTACGTTGTGGAATAGGTGTCTTACCAAATGTTGATTCATAGGCCTTTGAAGCAGCTTGGTAAGCAATAGTATCAATCGGGGTAACATAGCCTTGACCACCGTGGTGGGGTGTTACTTTTACTGTGGTTCCTTTTGGTGCGATACCCTCGAAATGTGTTGTAAAAAGCGTTGTAATCTCTTCCCAATCTTGATGGGGAACAAGACGCATCGAAATTTTTGCATAGGCTTTACTGGCAATCACGGTTTTTGCCCCTTCGCCGATATAACCTCCCCAAATGCCATTCACATCTAATGTGGGGCGTATTGAATTGCGTTCGTTTGTAGTAAACCCTTTTTCACCATAAATGCTATCAATGTCCAATGCTTTTTGATAAGCATCTAGATCAAAAGGTGCTTTGGCCATTTCAGCCCGTTCTTCTGTAGATAGTTCCTCTACTTTGTCATAAAACCCTGGAATGGTAATATGGTTATTCTCATCATGTAATGAGGCAATCATCTTTGAAAGAATATTGATGGGATTGGCAACTGCACCTCCATATAATCCAGAATGCAGGTCTCTATTGGGCCCGGTTACTTCTACTTCGACATAACTAAGACCGCGAAGTCCAGTTGTAATTGAAGGATGTTCCCTGCTTATCATTCCGGTATCCGAAATCAGGATTATATCATTCTTTAACTTCTCCCTGTTTTCAGCCACATATTTGGCTAGATTAACGCTACCTACTTCTTCTTCCCCTTCGATCATGAATTTCACATTGCAAGGAAGTTGGTTGGTTTTAACCATAAATTCCAATGCTTTCACGTGCATGTACATTTGACCTTTGTCATCACTGGATCCTCTAGCAAAAATAGCCCCTTCTGGATGTTTGTCGGTCTCTTTGATAACTGGTTCAAATGGTGGCGAATCCCAAAGGTCAAGTGGATCCGGTGGTTGTACGTCGTAATGACCATATACCAAAACAGTAGGTAAATTTGGATTGATTATTTTTTCGCCATAAACAATAGGATAACCATCGGTCTCACATACCTCTACCGAATCACAACCGGCTTCAGTCATTGCTTTTTCAACACTGTTGGCAGTGGTTATCACATCCTCAGAAAACGCAGAATCTGCACTGATTGATGGTATTTTTAACAACTCAATAAGTTCGTTTAAAAATCTGTCTTTGTGTTGGTTGATGTAATCTGAACTGCTTTGCATTTATATGGCTTTGAAGTATGCTCAAAATTACGAAAAGAACTTTTTAATGGTAGTGTATTCTAAATTGAAATTTTGCTTTATATTTGCAACCCGATAATCCTAACGGATTTGGAAATAATGATGCGGGCGTGGTGGAATTGGTAGACACGCTAGACTTAGGATCTAGTGCCGCGAGGTGTGAGAGTTCGAGTCTCTCCGCCCGTACTAATAAAAAGCTCTTCAGAAATGAAGGGCTTTTTATTTGAGGTTAAATTGCGTTTGTTGTTTTTATGCGGTAGATTTTCAATATTGGCGTCTCTATTTAATCCATATATTTATAGAGATTAGAATTTTCTTTTGGCTCTTATTTCTTTGAAAAAATCTCAATAAGATAAGATTCAAAAAGCCAATAAATTTAATAATGATACTAATATGATTAATATTGATGAAACCATTTTCAATGATCCTCGGAGAATGAACGCTTTGGTCAGGTTCTTGTCAAAGCATCACGAACAATTTATAGAAGATGAGCTTTTTAAAATTTATTACGCACGTATAAAGAACAATATTTTAGAGGGCGAAGAACTAAGAAAGGCCAAGGAAGAAGCACTAAATAGGAATGGCACCCTTTAGTTTATATTTGAATTAAACCTAAGATTTTGATTTCTTCACTGGTCAAAGGTCTATTCTCTTTTATTTTAGCTCTTATTTCTTTTGCTTTGATATAAGAGATTTCTGAGGCCTTGTACTCTTCAAGCAATTCATCCAAAGTCTCTGTGTAGATATCATCAAAGATATCATTGAAATCTTGGGAAACCGTCTCTTGTGGTTGCCAAAAAAAAATACCTGCCCAGGTCTTAGTCAATAAGTTCTTCAGCTTTAACACGTAGTCGTTTGTCAAATTCTTTAGTTTCCATTTTTATTTCCTCTTGATAGGCTTCATCGTATAAGCCCTGAATCATAGCTTTCTTCAACATAGGCTTGTAGTGTTTGTTTCTTATTTCGACGAGAAAGTTGAGGAATGACCCTTTTATCTTTACTATTTTTATGAGGTTAGATTCGTAGTATCTAAATGAATAAGTTGTAAACGCACCAGCCAGAATACAAAAAGCTATCATTGCAGACCAATACACTTCCAAGGGGTAATCCTGAACATACCAAAAGCACCAGATAACCACGTAAAAAGAAATTGCGTAACAAGCCGTTTGGAGAATAAAAAATGCCTTCTTAAGATTTTTATCGCGGGATTGGTCACGTGCTATCAACATGCTTATAATTATAGAAAATATCAAAAAAGGTAATCTGATGCCCAGCCCTATGATGAACTTTCTTGTGGTGGTCCAACCAAACACCCTAGCCTGATCCACCTTTGTTTTTATCAAAGCTTTATTCTCAGCTTGTAATGCAGTAACCTCTTTGTTCAATTGGTCACTTTGTTCTATGTATTGCGAAGCCGTAATTCTACCATTATCATAATCAGCTCTTATATTGGTTGCCATAAGATTCAAAGCTTCGACCGGTTCTGCTAATTGCGCTCTATAGGCTTCGACATCCGGATTTTTTTTCTCTAGCCCAATATGCAATAAGGGTGCGATCAAAATAATGAGCGCACCCAGTAAAATTCCAATAAATAGAACAAATTTGCTTTTATTTATCGTCCCCTCTGTCCGGCTCTTCGTCTTTGTCGCTTGCTTGCTCATAGAGGTTATCATCTGATGCTGTTTCTGGCTCACAACCTACAAATCCGATTGTGAAAATCGCTACTGCTAATACTAATAATACTTTTTTCATTTTGATAATATTTTTTAGGTTAATAATACCTTAAAAATATTATCAAATATCTGGCGTTAGGGGGGTTGCCAAATTATTTGTTAAAAAGTTTTCAATACAAGGGGCATACAATATACTAGGTTTTAATTGAACATTAAAAGAAGGGGGCCATATAATTCAATAATGAATTGAAATTTTTAATGAATAATCAATCCAAGACCTAGATAAATGATATTGTGTCTTTGGACAGTAATTGTACTGCTTCGTCCAAATTGACTCGATTTTGGAATCTAAAAGTCCTTGCTTTATTTCTCACAGAGTTATTAACCGTAAATATTATAGTCATGAAAATGTTAGTTAATGTAGCCTTCCCGATCGAGCCTTTCAATTCAATGGTAAAAAATGGTACCGCAGGAGAAATCATCGGCCGTGTGCTTGATGATGTCAAGCCAGAGGCCATATATTTTACTGAATTAGACGGGAATCGTGCAGCTGTTATGGTGGTCGATGTTCCCAATGCCTCAGCCGTACCTATAATTGCCGAGCCCTGGTATCTAAATTTTGAAGCAGAGTGCGAGTTTAGAATTGCCATGACCCCTAATGATTTAATGCAAGCCGATTTGGGCAATTTAGGTAAAAAATGGAGCTAATTGCTTGTTAGGTGTTTAGGAGAGAGTCAAATTGATTAATGAAAAGTGTTAATTGCTAGGATTATCCTTATATAGTATTTAAAAAAGTTGTGTTGAGCGAAAAATTTTTGATTAATACCCAATCGGGTGTTTGTTGAAAAGAACATTGCGCTTTATCCATAAAATGTAGGCCTTAACGCAAAATATTAATTTACCGTTTATCGATTATAAGTAGTTTTCACTGTTATTCTGTAATCAGAATGTAATTCGTCCATTTATTCTAACTATTTATGGAAAATACCAGAAGGGTTCTAATATTTGACAAAGCTTTGTACAACACATAAACCCCGAAATATGAAAACAATTTTACTTTTAAAAGAAATTTATCTTGAAGGATTCAGAAATATTCAGAACTATGTAGTGAAGCATTATTTTAGAGCGTTTGCTTGGTTTACCTTGGCAATGTTTGTAATTGTTTTATATGCTTTTCTATTCAGATTGTCTACTGGATTCGCATTTTCTAATTTATAATCATGAATAACCAAAGTAGAAGTGAGAAAGCACTTTATATTGCTTTGGCATTTTTTCTAGGAGCCATATTATTATTAATAATAATTATGACCTTTGGGGCATAATCGTTTTTGTTAGTTCTAAAGACCGGCACTGGATAAACCAAGTTCTATGTAAATTATATGAATATTACATATTGGGAGATAAGATAAGCGTGATTTACAAAAGCCATATGTATGGTTGTGGTAAATCACGTAAATGCCAGTAATACATTCACTTTTCTCCCTGAGGACTTTTTATTTCCATCTTCATATTACATGTATGTGAAGAACCATTTTATTTTATTGTTCTTTATCAAAGTCAAATCATTTAGATGCTTGTTAAGCCTTTTACTTTGAATTAATGGGCTGAACCTTTAGTTTACTTCACTATTCAGCATCACATTTATTACATATATTTATAGACAGTAATGTTCCCTTTTTTAGCCTATCTTTTGGGAAACTAAATGAATTGTCGCGATGAGATTCTTATTATCTTTTTTTGTTCTTTTGATGTTGTATTTGCCAGTAAATGCACAAGATGTCTTAATTGAGGCAGAGAGCTTTGATGATCCTGGAGGGTGGACCATAGATCCGCAATTTGAGCAGCAAATGGGTTCGCCCTATCTATTGGCACATGGCATGGGCGTACCTGTCAAAAATGCGCGAACTAAGGTAAAATTCAATTCTAATGAAAAATATCATGTTTGGGTAAGAACTAAGAACTGGGTGCCTGGTAATTGGGAGGCTCCGGGAAGATTTCAATTAAAAGTAAACAATACCCTAATTTCAAAAGAGCTAGGCTTACGTTCTGGTTGGGGTTGGGAATATGTTGATTTCATTTCTGTTGACAATGATACAACTGAATTGCAATTAGTGGATTTAACTGGGTTCGATGGTAGAGTTGATGCTATCTATTTTTCAACTAAAAAGCAAGAACCGCCATCCGATCCAAAGAATTTGGCAATCTGGAGAAGAAATGTGAAATCAGAACCAAATTTACCAACCATAACGAAAAAATTTGATCTAGTAGTAGTGGGAGGTGGTTTGGCCGGTTGCGCAGCGTCTATTGCTGCAGCCGAGGAGGGGCTTAAAGTTGCCCTAATTCATGACCGACCAGTACTTGGTGGAAACGCAAGCGAGGAAATCAGGGTACATACCTTAGGTATTTATGGCAATTTCGAGCGCATACTTAAAAAAATTGATACCGAACATTACCCAAACGGAAGTGCTGATGCCAAATTAGACCAGAAGAAAAGAGATGACAATGTAAAGAGTTATGCGAATATTTCGTTATTTCTGAACCATAGAGCCTACAACGCAAAAGCTGAAAACAGTAGTATCGAATATGTAGATGCCAGGCACACCTCAACGGGAGAACGAATTAGGTTTGTAGCACCTTACTTTGTAGATTCTACGGGCGATGGTTGGATAGGTTTTTGGGCTGGAGCTATGTTTAATTATGGTCGTGAAAGCTCTGATGTCTATGGTGAGATTTGGGAGGAACATGGTGAATTATGGACTCCGAAAGAGGCAGATAATGCAGTTATGGGCTCATCAGTTTTGTGGGGTTCCAAGGAAATGATATCTGAGCAATTCTTCCCAGAAGTTCCTTGGGCAATGCCAGTAGCCAGGACATATGCAAAGGTTGCCGGAGAATGGCAATGGGAGTTCAGTAGACCAGATTTAAACCAAATTGAAGATTCGGAAGAAATCCGAGATCATATGCTGCGTGCCATATATGGTTCTTTTGCCAATGCAAAAAAGAAGACCGAGAATGCTAATCGGAAACTGGAATGGGTGTCATCATTAGTGGGTAAAAGAGAATCTAGAAGATTGGTCGGGGACCATATTTTTACTTTCAATGATGCAAAAGAGGGCCGAAAATTCGTTGATGGAGTGGTTATCGAAACAAGAGAGGTAGATGTGCATTACCAAACCATTTTAGAGGATGAGGAAAATCCAGATTTTATCTCTGAAGCCTTATTCTATAGAACACCAGAGTATTATATTCCTTATAGAAGTTTGTATTCTAAAAACATAAATAATTTGTTTATGGCAGGAAGGAATTTTAGTTGTTCCCATGCAGGTTTAGGTGGGCCTAGAGTAATGCGCACTACGGGACAAATGGGTGCAGCCGTAGGTTTTGCTGCTGTACTATGTAAAAAATATGATGTAAATCCTAGAGATATTTACACAGGATATCTTGATGAATATTTGGCTTTGATTGAAGAACAGAAATATCAAAAAATACCTGAGTCCAAAAAATGAAAACCATTCTTTCCATTATTTTGTTGATTTTGACTTCTGGAAAAGAATATAAGGATGTTGTATGTATTTCAGTCAGTGAGTTAAATAACGAGGTATTGGAAAAAGCTCCTGAATTTTTCTTGCTAGATTGGGAAAAAGGGACTGTTTTGACCTATCAAAAGACTGGTTTGACCATTGATATGGACTCAAAAGGCAAACATGTAATAACTGCCTTGGTTAATAAAGAGAATACCCCCGTATTATATACCTCAGAAATTATTACCCCCGTTTGCGCAGATGGTGAATGTAAATTAATGAATATCAAAGTTTATTGGTCCCTCTTAGGTGAATATGCTGGGTTTGATAGGTACGAAGAATTTCCCTTGACAAAACACGACCATGACGAGTTTGCATTTGAAGATTACAATAAATTACATCAATTATTAAAGGACAATAAGAGTATCCTTGCTAGAAGAAGTATAAGCGAGTTGGTTGAAAAGCCTAAGATGAGAAATGTGAATGGCATTGATGCTATTTCAGGTGCAACTATAACTGAGGTAAAAGAGTCTGTTGTGTCAGGAGCACTATATTCTTGCTATACTGCTTGGCATATTGTACATGGTGAAGTCCGTCAATTATTAAGAATGAATACGATGTCAGTCTTAAATGAGAATATGTTGCTTGAGATGCTTTATAGTAGCAATACAAAATATCAAATGTTTGCGCTCAAAAAACTTGATCAAGCACGGTTTAAGGAACATTATATAAGAATTTCAGAAGTATTCACTGAAGGAGTCCCGTTGGTTAGAAGTTTCATTGTCAAAAAAATACCAGTGAACATTTGGAATTCACCCAAGCTTAGTCAAGTGTTTTGGGATGCTCTACCCAAGATTGATGTTGGTAGTCGAAGTTTGTTACTTGATCATTTAGAATATGCAACACCAAAAGTAATAGAACAAATTTCTGGGCAACTTGAAATTCTCACGAAGAATCAAATAAAGTATTTTTTAAAAATCTTGTCCGAAAAAGAAACTACTCAAGTTATTTTAGAAAAGCTCACATATTTTGTCAATACAAATGAGATATATGGTTATTTGGTAAAAGAGTATTTGGATGGTCTATAGTTTATCGCCTTAACTTACTTTTACCCTGAATGTCCAAGCTAAAAATTCTCTAATTGCTCAATGGCATCACTTACATTATCAACAGGAAGCTTACATGTATTATCCCGGCAGACGTAAATATAAGTACCTTCCTCGACGTACCTATCTTCAAAAAGCGGTAGGTTGCTTTCTTTTTTACTGCCGACGATTAATGTATTTGGGATGTGTTTTTGATGCAGCTCTTTTCGCATTTTGTCTGCATTATTACCGACAACCGCTATTTCAAAAAAGGGATAAACATTTTTCAATTGCAAAGCGGCCCACTGCGTATAACTGGTTAAACTTTCTTGCAATAAGGGCTGAATAGAAATCAGCATATTTTTTGAGTGTGCGGCGTAATCTTTGTTGTATTCAATGTGCCCAAGAGTCAGCAGGTTATGGGCCATTACGGCATTGGGGGAAGGAATCACCCCATCATCATTTTTAATGATTTTCGCAATTAAAGAATTACTACTGTTGAATTTATAAAAATCGGAGTCATCATCTTTGAATCGCTTCTGGGTGGTCTTAATTAGCTGTTGGGCAAAATTCAGATAGTCGGGGTTCATCGAGGCACTATAAAGATTCAATGAGGCATTCGCCAAAAACGAATAATCTTCAAGGAATCCTTCTGTGCGATTACTACCTTTTTTAAACGAATGTACAAGTTGGTTATCTGAGTAAGCATTTTCATGAATAGTAGTAAAAATCGATTCTGCTTCAACTAAAAATCGTGTCTCCCCAAAGGCTTTAAACGCATCGACATAACCATTTATCAATAAAGCGTTCCAGGAAACTATGATTTTATCATCAATTCTTGGTTTTACCCTATCGGCCCTAACTTCGACCAGTTTTTTCTTCCACTCCTTATTGAGCTCCTGAAGTTTTTCGATACTGATTTCGTTTTCGGAAGCGAAAACTTCATCATTCTGATTTTTTCGAAGTACGATTTTATCACCTTCCATTTTAGTGCTAATCTCAGTGGAATAATATTTGGAGAACAATTCCTGATTATTGTTGATGGTACTTCTTAATTCTTCGTTGGTCCATACATAATATTTGCCTTCTTCTCCTTCGCTGTCAGCATCCAAGGCAGCAAAATATCCTCCTGTCGTGTTTTTCATTTCCTTTTGCAAAAACGCAACGGTTTCCAAAACAATTTGCTTGTAAACGGGATCTTTGAAAATAGTATAGGCTTTTGAATATAGACTAATCAATTGAGCATTGTCATAAAGCATTTTTTCGAAATGTGGAATATTCCAATTTGGATCTGTGCTATAGCGATAAAATCCTCCAGCAATATGATCATAGATGCCTCCTTTTGCCATTTGATCCAGGGTGGTTTTTATATAAGAACGAACGGATTCATCATTTGATAATTCAGCATAATCCAATAAAAAATCAAGACTGCCGGGTAACATAAACTTTTCAGGCCCCATATTACCTCCCCTTTCCAGGTCCCAGTTTGGTTTCCATTGGGTGACCCCTTCTTTTAGAATATCCAGAGAGATTTCGCTGTTTTCTTCTGAAGGTTCAATTAGGTTTACATCTTGGATGCCTTTGGAGACCATATCTGCATATTCGTTAGCCTTTGTGGGGTCATCTTTATAAAGGTTGTTTATTTTTTCCAAGACCTGACTCCACTGTGCATTTGTATGGTAAGTTCCTCCGTATAATGGTTTGCCGTTAGGGAGAACAATAACATTAAGCGGCCATCCTGCATTGCCAGACATCAATTGAACTGCTGTCATGTAAACCTGATCAACATCAGGTCGCTCTTCACGATCTACCTTAACACTTATAAAATCATTGTTCATTATTTCGGCCACTTTTTCGTCTTCAAAGGTTTCTTCCTCCATGACATGGCACCAATGACAAGAAGAATATCCAATACTGATGATGACCAACTTATCTTCTTTTGTTGCTTCTTCAAAAATCTCATCACTCCACGGCTTCCAGTTTACAGGATTATGAGCGTGTTGTAACAAATACGGGCTGGTTTCTTTGACTAGATCGTTGGTAAAGGCGTGATTTTCATTTTGGGCTTTGTTGTCTTTGCACGACACTATTAAAGCAAAGAAAAAAAGCATATAACCAAACGAAAGAGTATGTGTTCTTAACTTTTTTATCATAATATAACATGTAAATAGCTGCCAAAATACAACATGGTATTGAATGTTTTAGTTAAATTGGAACTTAATACTTAAATGCCCTGAATATTGCTTTGTTTTGACCTTTGAATTCTATAGTTAAAAAAGAAGGAAGTAATATTTCATATTCTATCACATCAATTTAAACCAATGACAAAATTCTTCAATTTATTTCTAATACTGCTAGTTGCCTTAGGGTGTAATACTGAATCAAAAACCCATTCTAAAAAACCTAATATAGTCCTCATTTTTGCAGATGACATGACGTATACGGCAATCAATGCTTTAGGGAACAAAGAAATACAAACCCCTAATTTAGATCGTTTGGTTAAAGGTGGGACTACGTTTAAAAACGCTTATAATATGGGTGCTTGGAATGGCGCTGTTTGTGTCGCATCTAGAGCTATGATGATTTCAGGAAGAAGTGTTTGGAATGCCAATAACTTTAGACAAAATTGGCTTGAAGGAAAAGAGTTTGATAAAACCTGGGGTAAGTTAATGGAAAGTGCCGGTTATGATACTTATATGACTGGAAAATGGCATGTTGATGCTCCCGCAGATTCTGTTTTTCAGAATGTGACACATGTTCGAAGGGGAATGCCTTGGGATTCTTGGGGCCATGGAGGCAAGATTCCTGCTATCAATGAAATGATAAAGGAGGGTAAATCAAAAAAAGAGATTAGAGCCATTGGGTACAATCGTCCATTAAATGAAAATGATACCACATGGAATCCTGTTGACAAAAAGTTTGGAGGTTTTTGGGTCGGAGGCAAGCATTGGAGTGAAGTCTTAAAAGATGACGCAGTTGGTTTTATCGATCAGGCAAAAGTGAAGGATAACCCTTTTTTCATGTATTTAGCGTTCAATGCTCCCCATGATCCAAGACAGGCACCTCAAGAATATGTTGATATGTATTCTTTGGATAAAATAAGCTTGCCAAAAAGTTGGATGCCAATGTACCCCTATAAAGATAGTATTGGTAATGGTCCAGGACTTAGAGATGAGGCGTTAGCACCTTTCCCGAGGACAGAGTACGCCACCAAAAAACATATTCAAGAGTATTATGCTTTGATTTCACATATGGATAATCAAATAGGTGAGATTTTGGATGCTTTGGAAAATAGCGGGAAAATGGAGAATACATATGTCATATTTACTGCCGATCACGGCTTGGCAATTGGGAAACATGGTCTTTTAGGAAAACAATCCCAATTTGACCATAGTATTAGACCTCCGTTTATGATTGTAGGCCCAGATATCCCAAAAGATGCTAGTATAGATAAAGACATTTATTTACAAGATGCCATGGCGACCAGTTTAGATTTGGCGGGTATTGAAAAACCGGACTATGTTTTTTTTAACAGTATAAAAGATTTGGCAAAAGGCGAACGAAAAGAAAGCCATTATAAAGAAATATATGGAGGGTATACGACGACTCAAAGAATGATACGTAAAGATGGTTATAAACTCATAGTTTATCCCAAATTAAAGAAGGTATTATTGTTCAATATGGAAACCGACCCAGAGGAAATAAATGATCTCTCCGAAAATCCAGAATACCAAGGAAAAATCAACACCCTGTTTAAAGAGTTATTGGTGCTTCAAGATGAGTTAAATGATGAACTAGATATTAGTTATGTCTTGACACAAAATGATAACTAATCGGAATTATGAACCTTAATAGTTCTATACCCATATACAGCTACAACCAAAAAGCAAATCAATGGAAGTGCAAAGGAAAAATTCACTTCTGGAACTCCAAAAATATCAACGTCAGTATAACCTGAACCTCCAATATCCAAAATTGCCCCTTGCAAGACAGGCATAATGGCACCGCCAACGATTGCCATAACCAAGAAAGCAGCCCCAAATTTAGCATCTTCCCCAACCCCTTCTAAAGCTATACCATAAATGGTCGGAAACATAAGGGACATACAAAAGGAAATGCCCACTAAGGAATAAAGACCTATCATGCCCTGGATAAAAATTGCTCCTAATGTAAAGGCCATTGCACCAATTGCAAAATACATGAGTAACTTTCCAGAGCTGACAAATTTCAATAAATAGGTGCCTATCCATCTTCCGACTAAAAAAATACCTAAGGCCCAGTAGGCGTATGTAACTGCGCTTCTATTGTCGATGCCCAAAGTTTCTGCGTATTGATAAATATAGGTCCAGCACATGATTTGCGCACCTACATAGAACATTTGTGCATTTACACCCTCAACAAATTTCTTATTTTTAAAAAGACGTTTAACAGCACTGGCTACGGACCCACCACCCACTTCTTTCTTTTCCGGCATTTTGACCAAAGCAATTAATACCAACATGAATAGAACAAACAGTCCTAAAAGCACATAAGGGTTGCGAATGACCATAAGATCAGACGTCCGAACCGCAGTTTTTGCGGTTTCTGATAGCGTATCGTAAATCACATTTCCTTGTGTATCGAGGTCGTCAGATTGTAAAGAACCTAAAATAAAAGTTTGCGCAATGAACAGTCCGGTCAATGCACCAATTGGATTAAATGCCTGGGCTAGGTTTAATCTTCTGGTTGCTGTCTTTTTGTGTCCCATGGACAAAACAAAAGGATTGGCTGTGGTTTCCAAAAAGGCCAATCCAAATGTTAGAATATAAAGGGCAGCCAAGAAAAAACCGAATTCTTCGTAGGCGGCGGCAGGGTAAAATAATAAGGCTCCTAAAGCATATAGTATTAAACCTAGTATAATCCCCTTTTTGTATGTATATTTTTTGATAAAGATGGCTGCAGGAAAGGCCATGGTAAAGTAACCCCCGTAAAATGCCATTTGTACCCATGAAGCCTGCGTATTATTCAATTCCAGAATCTTTTTGAATGCGGATACCATTGGGTTTGTAATATCGTTTGCAAAACCCCATAAGGCAAATAACGAAGTAATTAATATAAACGGCAGTAGTAACTCTTTTGAAACTACTGGTATTTTGTTGCTGTTTTCCATATTAGAATATTGGTTGGTTGTTTAGAATTTTATTCGGTCAATAAAGATCGGTCAAGATGAACATAACCACCATCTACGGTTATGAACTGCCCGGTTGTATGGGAGGATCGTTCAGAAATTGTAAATAAGCAAGTGTTGGCGATTTCTTGAGTTGTTGTCATTCGATTTTCAAGGGGGATTTTTTTGATTATGGATTTTAGCTTTTCTTCTCCATCTACCAAGGTTTTAATCCACGTGTCATAAGCAGGGGTCCAACTTTCTGCAATTATAATCGCGTTGGATCTAATACCATATTTTATGAGATCAACCGCCCACTCTCTGGTCAAGCCTAGAACCCCTCCTTTAGATGCGGCATAACCTGAGGTTCTTCCCTGTCCCGTCAGTGCTACTTTGGACCCAATGTTCAAAATGTTTCCTTTGGACTTTTTTAGAAATGGTAAGGCATGCTTTACGATAAGAAAGTAACTAACCATATTTAATTTTAACGAATTCATGAATTCTTCATAAGAGGCATCAAGTCCAACCCCATCATTAACTCCAACATTATTTATTACAGCATCTATTCTACCATATTTGCCTGCGATAGTATCTAAAGCCTTTTTAATCTGATCTGGGTCTGTGACGTCTGTTTTGCAAAAAATGGCATCAACACCCTTTTCTTGTATTTCGCTGATGTAACCAAAGCCTCTGTCATTTCTATCAATTACGGCAGGTATGGCACCTTCATTCACCAAATTCTGTAGAATGGTCTCTCCAATACTACCTTTCATTCCCGCTGCCCCAGATATTACTACTACTTTGTCTTTTAAACCTAAATCCATTTATTTTTATTTTAGATTATAAAATTGCATTGCGTTCTCGCCCATTATTTTTGCTTGTTCGATCAGACTGAGTTTTGATATGAAATCGGTTGTCAAAAGTTTAACCTGGTCATATGTGCCAGCAACAAGGCAAACAGGCCAATCGGACCCGAACATAATCCTGTCTGGTCCAAAAGAAGATAATACCAAATCCAAATATGGTTTAACCTGATTCGGTGTCCAAGAATTGAATTCGGCTTCGGTAATCATTCCTGATAATTTACAATGTACATTTTCATGTTTGGCTATCTCATTCATCAATACTGCCCAACCGTCAAAAAAACCATCCTTAATATAAGGTTTGGCAATATGGTCAATAACAAATTTCTGATTTGGAAATTTTTTCACAAACTCAAGAGTTGCACCCAATTGATGTGGAAAAACTAATATGTCATAAGTGTAATTGTACTTTTTCAAAGCTCCAATTCCTCTTGTAAAATCGGGACGTAACAAGAAATTATGATCTGATTCACCTTGCACAATATGTCTGAACCCTTTTAACTTTTCAAAGGATGAATACTTCTCTAGATAACTGTTGATTCTGGAAGAGCGAAGGTCTACCCAGCCAACCACACCTTTTATGAAAGAATGATCTTTGGAAAGTTCAAGTAAAAAATATGTTTCGGACAGTGTTTGGTCAGCTTGTACTGCAACACAACCATCAACACCATTTTCGGCATATGTTTTTTCTAAATCGACAGGCATAAAATCCTGACGGATAACTGACATGGAGTCATCTATCCATGCGTGTTTATGGGTGTCATATTTCCAAAAATGTTGATGGGCATCTATCGTCATAACTACTGTGAAATTTCTACTTTAATAACCGTGGCCATATTGTCGATTGAAGTTGAAGGTGCCTTTAAAGATAAGCCGTTTTCTTCATTATATGTCCATTCGATTTTTTCATCGCTCCCCAAAAAGGTTACATTTTCAATACTAGGGGCATCATGGATTTTTTCTTTCGCAAAAGATTCCAGCAAGATTTCTTTATTTGGTTCTACAGCCCCTAAGACAATGCCATAAATAGTGTAATCTTTAGTAGTATAGCGAATATCCTTATTGGAATATTTTAGTTTCATAAACGCCTTATGATTTTTAAAATGACCTTCTGGTTCTTTAGTAGGCCCTTCGCCAAAAGTGTACCATGCTTCGGTTCCGTAAATGGCTTCGCCATATTTTTTTAACCATGCACCCATTTTTAATATTCCCTCTTTTTGATTGTTGGGAATGGTACCATCTGCCTTGGGCGAAACGTTCAAAAGAAGAACTCCATTTTTACTTACAATGTCAATAAGCATATGTAATACATCCTCTGCAGGTTTAACTCCTAAATCCTCTGTATAACACCAACTTCCGTCACTAATAGTAGCATCGGTCATCCAGGTTTTGGTGCCAATATTGTTCTTTCTGGCTTGTTCCAAATCTTCGACACTCATATTGAGAGGCATGTCATGTTGCTTCCTGACAATCACTGCTTCTTGATCTATCTTAGAAGCTTCGTTAAGATAATAAGCGGCAAATTCTTTACGGTATTTTGCTGGAATATCACCCAAAACGTAATCAAACCAAATAATATCGGGATGGTATTTGTCTATTACTTCCTTTATTTTGCCGAACCATACTTCTTTATACCATTTTTCGGGTTCCATATTCCCATACATCAACTGCAAATCTGGGTCGTTTGAGGTAGGTGGCATACCTTCAAAATTGGGATAATGGCTATTGGGAACCTCTTTTCCAATTTCAGTACTTCGTTGTAGATTCTTTGCATGGTGAAAGGCAGTTATAAATTTCATTCCTTTGCCTTTAATAGCCTTTTCCAATTCCCCGGTAATATCACGTTTCGGTCCTGTATCCATCGTGTTCCACGGTGTGATTTCACTATCCCACATGGCATAACCATCATGGTGTTCTGCAACTGGGCCAGCAAATTGTGCGCCGGCATCTTTGAAAAGTTGCGCCCATTCATCTGGATTGAATTTTTCGGCATTGAACATAGGAGCGAAATCATGGTAGCCAAACTCGGATGGCTTCCCGTATTTTTCTACATGGTGTTTGTACACTTTATGGTCTTTAAAGTGCATCCATCTTGGATACCACTCACTGCTGTACGCTGGTACAGAATACAAGCCCCAGTGAAAGTATATTCCCAGCTTTGAATTTTTAAACCATTCTGGAGACTCATTATGGTTTCCCAAAGAAGCCCAATCTTTAGTATATTCTTGAGATGCAGCGGCTGTCACTTCTTTTAAGTTTGTGACCTCATTTCTTTCACCGCACGTAATAAATAATAATAAAATTGAAATACTCAATAATTCTAATCTAAACTTTTTCATAATTGAAAATTAAATATTGCTATGATTTAAGAGAACATTTTTAATGCTTCCTTCATTCCTTTGTCCATGATATTTGCTAAACATATGGTTACAAAATCTTCCAATCCATCATATTTGGTAAGGTCTGTGTTCCAAAACTCAGTATTTGAAAGTACGTTGTTAACTATAGTTTCGTAATTGTTATTTGACCATAGTTTATGGTAAAAATCCAATACTTCTTGGGTATCTTTTAAAGGTATGGGTTCAGTGTTTCTTTCACCTTTGTAAAAGGCGATTAGAGCTGCTAATGAAAACAAAAGTCTTTTTGGCAGCGCGTTTTTTCTTTTGATATAGTCCAATACAGAAGGTAAAATCCTTGTCTTATATTTTGAGATTGAATTTAAAGAGATACTCAACAAGGCATGTTCCAAATACGGATTTCTAAATCTATCTAAGACATCTCTGGAGAATTGATCTAATTCTTGCTCAGATTGATTCAAAGTTGGGCAAATCTCTTTGAATACAGCATCTTTAAGAAAGGATCCAACTATTGGATCTTCCAAAGACTCTCGAACATTATCAATACCATATAAATAACCCACTGGAACCAATGTAGTATGTGCGCCATTTAATATACGAACTTTTCTGGTTCGGTATGGTTCCAAGTTATCTGTAAAAACGACATTCAAACCACATTTTTCTGTGGGTAATTCATTTCGTAAAACAGGTGGCCCCTGTATTATTAACAAATGAAATTGTTCCCCAACGACCATTAATTTATCACTATAGCCCAGTTCAGTGGTGATTTCAACTTCTTCTGTTTTAGGAAAGCCAGGAACAATCCGATCAACAAGGGTATCACAGAAAAAGTTATGCTCAATAATCCAATTTATAAAATCTTTACCCAAGCGCCAATCTTTGGCATGTTGTAGGATGATTTTTCTTAGAGTTTGCCCATTTTTCTCAATGAGTTCGAAAGGGATGATTATTAAACCTCTCTTGGTTTTTTCACCCATAAAGTGTTGAAATCTATGATATAGAAAGGCAGTTAATTTACCTGGAAAACTACTTTGAGGGGTGTCACTTAATTTATCGTTCTTTTCATAAATAATTCCTGCTTCCGTGGTATTTGAAAATACAAATCTTAAATCTGGATTTTTGGCACATGACAAATATTCGACATGATTTTTATATGGATTAACTACGCGTTGTATGCAATCAATAATGGAGTATTCACTCTGGGGTTTTCCATTCTTTATACCTTTTAAAAAAAGGGTATATGCTCCTTCCTGGGATTTCAACTCATCATAATTGCCTCTATTAGTTGGTTTTACTGCTATTACACCGCTGTTAAAATCTGTCTTCTGGTTTAGTTCTTGAACAATCCAGTCAATAAAGCCACGCATAAAATTACCTGCACCAAATTGCAAGATTCGCTCTGGGAATACGTTTGCAGCTGTTTTTCTTTTAAGTGATTTCATTCTTTTTTTAAAGTGAAATTCCTCTTTTCCAAGGGATAAAATCATTTTGTCCGTTCATATTTGCCTTTGTCTCTTGTTCACCTCCTGCCACTTGGATAATAAATTCCAGAATCTTTTCACCCATGCTTCCAATACTATCTTCACCACTGATTATTGAGCCTGCATTTAAGTCCATCAAGTTTCCCATTTTCTGGAATAAATGGGTATTGCTGGACAGTTTAATTACAGGGGCGATAGGATTGCCAGTTGGTGTTCCCAACCCAGTTGTGAAGACAATGACAGTGCATCCAGAGCCAGCCAAGCCTGTAGTACTTTCAACATCATTACCAGGGGTGCATAAAAGATTTAGACCGGGTTTTGTGATTTGTTCTGTATAATCCAATACATCGGTAACAGGGGAAGTACCACCCTTTTTTGCGGCTCCTGCAGATTTTATCGCGTCAGTAATCAAACCGTCTTTGATATTTCCGGGGGATGGATTGTTTTCAAACCCCGATCCAACGGCAATTGCAGCATCTGAATAGGAACGCATAATACTTTCAAATTTGCTGGCCGCCTCCAGTGTCTCACACCTATTGATTAGTTCTTGTTCCACGCCATTGAGTTCTGGAAATTCAGAAAGAGCAGGAGAACCTCCTAAGGCAACCAATAAATCTGAGGCGTAACCAAGGGCTGGGTTTGCAGAAATCCCTGAGAATCCGTCAGAAGCACCGCACTCCAATCCAAGTACAAGTTTACTTAAGGGAGCGGGACTTCTTTTGATATTATTTGCTTTGGTAAGACCAACAAAAGTGTGTTTCACGGCTTCTTCAATCAACTGTTTTTCACTACTGATATTTTGCTGCTCCAAATAGTAGACAGGTTTTGCGAATTCAGGGTCGTTCGTTGCGATTGCTTCTTGTAGTATTGGTATTTGAGCATGTTGACAACCTAAACTTAAAACTGTTGCTCCAGCCACATTTGGGTTGGTGATATAACCTGCCAATAATCTACAGAGTGCATCCGAGTCTTGTCTGGTTCCACCACAACCTCCATCATGTCTCAAAAACTTAATACCATCAACGTTGGGGAAAACCCTGTTTTTCTTTATTTCTTCTTTGGTTGTGATTATTGGCGTATCGTAAATGTCTTCCTCGGAAGCTCCTTCTTTAAATTTGCTAATCAGTGCTTGGGTATTGATCTCAAAATCCTTTTGGGTTTGGTAACCCAAAGATTCTATAAATATTTCTTCGAGTACATCAACATTCTTGTTTTCGCAAAAAACCAACGGAATAACCAACCAATAATTGGCTGTGCCAACGGTTCCATTTGCTCGATGGTATCCATTAAAGGTTCTGTTCTTGAATTTTTCAATGTTTGGAGCCTCCCAATGATATTTTTGTTCAACTGTTTTATAATCTTCAGAGGCATGTTTTACATTATTGACGGTAATTGCAGTACCACTTTTTATTGTTGTTGTGGCTTTGCCTATCAAAACGCCGTACATATAAAGTTCATCACCGATTTCGAAGTCGTTCATGGTGAATTTATGTTTGGCTTTAACATCCTCTTTTAGAATAATCTCGCTATCATTTATGGAGACTTTGAAACCTTCATCTAAATTGGCCAAAGCCACCATTAGGTTATCCCTAGAATCTATTTGTAGATATTTAATCGGCATATTAAAATTGAAATATATGTTGGTTATTTTTTAAAGCATTATCTCACCAATCCTTATTACTTTTTTCATATTTGTTCAATCAATTTAAAAGTCCACAGTAGCTTTAATGACACCCGTGGCTGGATCCAGCCAATTATCAAAATTGTGGATCATATTGGTGAAATCTACATTATGGGTTATGAAAGATGAAACTGGAAATTGTTTCTTTTTGAGCACGGTCATAACATGTTTAAAATCATCCAAAGTGGCATTTCTACTACACAAAATTGTAGATTCTTTGGCATGAATTTCAGGGTGAACAAAATTTAGGTTCCCTTTGGATAATCCTACTAAGATGTATCGTCCACCATGTGACATATAATGGATTCCTGATTCCAAAGCCAGTTTATTTCCAGAAGCATCAAAAACAGTGGTCGCCAGGTCTCCCTTAGTTATTTTCATCACTTCGTTAACAGTATCATTATTGGCAATTATTGTATGATCAATGCCCATAATCTCTTTGGCAAAACTCAATCGTTCACTATTGTTATCTATTGCGATTATCTGTACACCTTCAAGTTGAGCCAATTTCATAATACCCAGTCCTATCGGCCCGCAACCGACCACGACTGCAGTCTCATCCTTTGAAAGTCCTGATCTACTAATAGCATGTGCCCCAATAGCCAAAGGCTCTACAATAGCTATTTCATCATCCGTAAGTTCATTGGCTTTAAGCAACAATTCTATTGGAACGTTAATTTTTTCTTGCATACCTCCATCGGTGTGTATGCCCAATACTTGCATGTTCGTACAACAATTATTTTTGCCATTTCTACAGGCAATACATGTATTGCAACTAACATAAGGCATTATTACGACCTTATCACCGGCTTTTAGACCTTTTTGGTTAGTGGGGATAGAGATTATTTCTGCAGCTAATTCATGACCTAATATACGAGGGTAAGTGAAAAATGCCTGATTCCCAGCATAAGCATGTAGGTCTGTGCCGCAAATACCAACCTTGTTTATTTTCAACAAAGCATGGCCTTTTACGCCTAACGGCGCTTTTTTCTCTTTTAAGAGGAATTTTCCAGGTTTTTCGCAAACTATATATTTCATGTTTTTAGAACGAATATTATGATTTTGTTCTTAGACCTACTAAGTCAAAAGTACTCGGATAAAAAGGAAAAACCCACTACTTTTAAAACCATAAGCAATACTTTTTTTGCCTATTATGGGTATTTGATGTAATTTTTGTAATTTAAATGTTGGTTTATTTCTTAAATTATTAGTGCCAAAATGAGACTCCATCTACTAAATAGGGAAACTCCGGAAAACAATTCTTTTATGGTTACAAAACATCGTGTGCCATACTTCTTGAAGATTTGGCATTATCATCCAGAGTTGGAATTAGTGTTAACTATTAAAAGCGCCGGAACCAGATTTGTTGGTGATAGTATTGAAAAGTTTGATGAAGGAGAAGTTGTGTTAATAGGCAAAAATCTGCCACATATGTGGTTGAATGATGAAGTGTACTTTGATGAAAAATCTGATTTGATTGCTGAGGATATAGTTATCCATTTTAAAAAACAATTTCTAGGCATAGATTTTCTCTCTTTAAATGAAATGGAACCAATAGCCAATTTACTGCAAGAAGCAAGATATGGGATTAAATTTAATGGCCTTGATCATAGCGTCATTCGATTGATAAAGCAAATTGCCGAAATGAAGGTCGGATTTGGAAGGACAATAGAATTTATTAAGCTTTTGCAAATTCTAGCAGAACACCCTGAAAGTAAACTACTATGTAGTGAGGTCTTTGTAAATTCATTCAAAAAGAATCAAAACGAAAGTTTGGATAGGACTTATGAGTTTGTTTTTGAAAATTTTATGCGGTCTATTAACCTAGAACAGGTTGCAAAGGTAGCCAACATGAATCCTTCAGCATTTAGTAGGTTCTTTAAACGTGTAAATCGAAAAACCTTTTCCAGATATCTAAATGAAGTTCGAATAGGATATGCCTGTAGGTTAATACTCGAGCGTGAAAGTAACATTACGGCGATTTGTTATGAATCCGGTTTCAACAATATTTCTAATTTTAATAGACAATTTAGGTCAATAATGAATATGTCTCCTACTGAATATAGAGCAGGATTCACTAAGTTGGATAAGGGCCATCTGTCAAAAGTTGAAATAAAAAAGAAGAACTATGCGAACAGTTAAAGATTTGTCCAAGGTTCATGGATTGGCCTCTGATTTATTTAAATGGCCACAATCACATAAAGAATGGGAACCCTATAAACTCTCAGATGAACAGGTTGCTTTTTTTCATGAGAACGGTTATTTGTCCAATATAAAGTTGCTTGACGACTGGCAAGTGGATAGATTAATTAATGAGCTCGTCGAAATCCAAGATCCTAATCATCCGGCAAATGATCTTTTCTATGAGTTTCATTCCAATGAATCGGTTGATCCGAACAAAGCAATATTTCATTCCTTAGGTCACTGGCGAATTACCCCCGGTTTTCACGACGTAAATTGGAACCCTGCTTTTTTAATGGCCGCCAGTCAATTGTTGGGTGACAGGTCAGTGCGTTTTTGGCACGATCAGTTGTTTTGTAAGCCTGCAAAGCATGGTGGAGTAGTCGCTTGGCACCAGGATTATTCTTATTGGACCCGGACTATTGAAATGCAGCACTTAACTTGCTGGACAGGATTAGATGATTCAACAAAAGAAAACGGTTGTTTACATTATATTCCAAAGAGTCATAAATGGGGTTTATTGGATAAACCAGTTTTAACCGGACCAATGGATGATTTTAAGGAGTGTTTAAATGAAAAACAAAAAGAAGAATTCAAAAGTAGTGTTGCAATTGAGTTGAAGAAAGGGTATGGAACTTTCCATCATCCTCTAATGGTGCATGGGTCTTATGCTAATACTTCTGAATTTTCACGAAGGGCTTTTGTGTTGAACGTTTTTGCAGATGGTACGGTTTCCAATACGAATGAACCTCTATTGAGTGGAGTGCCTGTAATTGAGAAAGGTCATAAAATGAAAGGTCAATTTTTTCCATTGTTATTGGATAGAAACTTATATGCAAAATAGGATGGTTCATTTTTGGCTTAGTTGAAATTAAAATTTGTAAGGTGTTATGAGAGATTTTTTAAACGTTTGGACCAACATATTACTTTTTATTTTGGGATTTTTTTGTATCCAAACAATACAATCTCAAGGCCAAGATGAAAAACCTAATATTGTTTGGTTGGTAACTGAAGATAATTCCAAACATTTTTTAAAACTTTATGACAAGGATGGAGCCTCAATGCCACAAATAGAAACGCTCGCGGATAAGGGCATTGTTTTTAACAATGCATTTTCAAATGCTCCTGTCTGTTCTGTGGCTCGTAGTACAATTATCTCTGGATGTTATGCCCCCAGGGTTGGGTCGCAATATCATCGCAAAATGAAATTGTCACCAATGCCCCAAGGGTTAAGGATGTTTCCCGAGTATCTTAGGGAAGTGGGTTATTATACCACGAACAATTCTAAAGAAGACTACAATTTTGTTAAGTCAGGAAAAGTATGGGACGAATCTTCACGCGGAGCTTCTTATCAAAATCGTAAACCAGACCAGCCATTTTTCCATGTGCAAAATTTTGGCACAACACATGAAGGTCAATTGCATTTCAGCGAAAACCAAATGCAACGAAATATTACGAAGACCTCGGTGCAGAACGTTACCGTCTTCCCTTATCATCCCAATACGGCTATCTACCGCTATACCAATGCCATATATCATGATTTGCATCAAAAAGCTGATATTCAAATCGGGAATTTTATAAAACAACTAGAGGATGATAATCTTATGGAAAACACCATTATTTTTTATTATGGAGATCATGGTGGTGTACTTCCCAGAAGTAAAGGATACGTTTATGAAAGCGGACTAAATGTACCAATGTTAGTCTATATTCCTGAAAAATGGAAGCATTTATCACCGCTGCAGATGGGGAATAGAACTGATGCATTTGTTGAGTTTATTGACTTAGCACCCACTATTTTAAACTTAGCTGGAATTTCCGTCCCGGAGCAAATGGACGGAACTCCTTTTCTGGGAAAGGGAGTTACTCAAGAGGATTTGAATGATATGGACACGACTTTTGGCTATGCAGATAGGTTTGATGAGAAATATGACTTGGTAAGGTCGATAAGGAAAGGAAAATACAAGTACATTCGTAATTACCAACCTTTTATTATAGACGGTCTTTACAATTTTTATCGGTATAAAATGTTGGCCTATAAAGAATGGTACGAACTCTTTCAAGAAGGTAAATTAAATGAGGCTCAACAGCAGTTTTTCAGGCCAAGAGCGGCAGAAGCCCTGTACAACATAGAAAAAGACCCACATGAAATTCATAATTTAGCGGCTAATCCAGCTAACAGAGAAATTTTGGAGGACCTGCGGCAAGATTTGCAGAAGCAAGTAAAATCAATGCCTGATTTGAGTTTTTATCCTGAACCACACTTTATAGAAAATGGTCTTTTGAATCCTGTGGATTTTGGAAAACGGAACAAAACGGAGATAGCAGAGCTAATTACAATTGCCGACATGAGTTTAAAAACTTTTGATGATGTTAAGGATAGATTAAGGGTCACTCTTGAATCTGATAATCCATGGAAGAAATATTGGAGTTTAATTGTTTGTAGTTCTTTTGGTGAACAGGCTTCTTCTTTCTATAAAACAGCAGAAAAAATGATTGAAAGTGAAGAAGAAAACTTGGTGCGTATTAGGGCTGCTGAATTTTTGGTTCTAAACAATCAAAAGGTTACAAATGACAACCTACTCGAGATTGTGAAAAATGCCAAATCGGAGACAGAGGCCAATTTGATATTGAATAGTATTGCCCTTTTAAAAATGGTGCAACCTGATTTTGAAATTCACATAACAAATTCAATATTTCCAACAGATTGGCTAGCGAAAGATGGCGACTTGGTAAAAAGGCGTATTGAATTTATAAATTCCAAATAATAAGCAAAATATAATATTGTACATATGAGCAAGACAATTCAATTCAACTTTCTATGCGTATTAACATCACTAATTTTTTTCTCTTGCAAGGAAAATAAAGATGTTTCAAAAGAAACTGCTGAGACATTAACCGACAAGCCTAATATCATTGTTATTTATGCAGATGATTTGGGATATGGGGAATTAGGGGCTTATGGCGCGACTGAATTAAAAACTCCAAATTTGGATAAATTGGCAAATGGGGGATTGCGTTTTACAAATGGGTATGCCTCTTCTGCGACTTGTACCCCTAGCAGGTATGCATTGCTGACAGGTATTTATCCCTGGAGAAATAAAAAAGCCAAAATTCTTCCTGGAACGGCTCCCTTAATTATTGACACTGCTCAGACAACCATTCCTAAAATGCTTAAGAAAGAGGGATATTATACTGGTATAGTTGGTAAATGGCACTTAGGTTTGGGTAGCGGAAATGTAGATTGGAACCAGCGTATCTCTCCTGGTCCCAATGAAGTAGGGTTTGACTACAGTAATATTTTGGCAGCCACACAGGATAGGGTGCCAACAGTATATATAGAAAATGGGAATGTAGTAAACTTAGACCCAAGTGATCCGATTGAGGTCGATTATAACAAAAATTTTGAAGGCGAGCCTACAGGATTGAAAAACCCTGAAATGTTAAAGATGAAATGGCATCATGGGCATAATAATAGTATAGTGAACGGTATTCCACGAATAGGTTTCATGAAGGGTGGTGAAGCAGCCAAATGGGTCGACGAAGATATGGCAGATTATTTTTTGGAGGAGGCTCAACAGTATGTAAAAGACCATAAGAACTCCCCTTTTTTCCTGTATTATGCGTTACAGCAACCTCATGTGCCACGTACGCCACACGCCCGTTTTGTCGGTAAATCTGGTATGGGGCCAAGAGGAGATGTTATTGTGGAAGCAGACTGGATGATTGGAGAATTCATGAAAACTTTGAAATCAGAAGGGTTGCTAGAAAATACACTTATCATATTTTCAAGTGATAATGGTCCTGTGGTTAACGATGGGTATTATGATGATTCCGTAAAAAAACTAGGTAAGCACAAACCTGCAGGGGTTTTGCGGGGGGGCAAATATAGTTTGTTTGAAGCTGGCACTCGTGTGCCTTTTATTGCTTACTGGAAAGGAAAAATTATTCCAGGAACTTCTGAGGCCATGGTATCTCAGTTGGATTTATTTTCATCTCTCGCTTTTCTGGTAAACAGTAAGGAAAATACCAGTGATAGTGAAAATATGTTAGATGTGTTAATGGGTAAAAGCAATGCGGGTAGAGAAACTTTAATACTTGAAGCTTCAACAAGAACTGCCTTGCGCAAAGGGGATTGGGTAATGATTCCTCCATATCAAGGACAAGCCAAGAACAAATATGTAAATATTGAATTGGGCAATGACAAAGAATATCAATTGTACAATTTAAAATCGGATATTGGACAGCAAAATAATCTGGCTGTGTCCCATTCGGAAAAGTTGAAAGAAATGATAGGGGTTTTTGAAGATATTAGAGGAAAAAATCTTAACAATACTGAGAGATTGGAACTGAAATAACTTTTACTATTGGAACGGATGACTGTACTTATTAGAGGTGTATATTGAGCTAGGGCCTGGATAGCAATTGTACTATTAAACAGAAAGCCCATCAACAAGGATGGGCTTTGTAATTTTATAAATAAATAGGGAGATAATATTTGGGGAAATCTCTGGTTTGATTGGCCTAAATGATACCAAACGCGGCTAACAAAAGACCGCCAACAACCGCTAGCAAAATAGCAACCAATATCACTACCATAATGCTTAAAAAGCCGTTGAGCATCTTAGTGCCAAATGTAATTTCCTGCTCCATGATTTTATTTATTTATTCCAATGTAGGGAATTGTGATCTAAAATCCTCGAATTTTAAAGAATAATTCGACTAAATGCCTGTTGTTTAGTATGTTTCAGCGATGTATTTCCAAATAATTCGTTAAAGTGAAAATGTCTTTTTTAAGATTTTGATTTTTTACCACTTAATCTGTCGCTTAATTCCTCTAGGGAAATTCCTTTGGTTTCTGGCATCATAAATAAGACGAACAGTAACTGTAGAACCATCATTCCAGCAAAAAATATAAAAATTGGCCAAGGGTTGTCCTTGAAAATACCTTTCTCGCTATCTAGAAAAATTGGGGTTATCAAGGTAATAATGGCTGCGAATATCCAATGGGTGCCAGTGCCCCATGATTGACCAAATGCCCTAATTTTATTTGGAAAAATCTCAGAAATAAACACCCATATAACGGCTCCCTGTCCAATGGCGTGTGAGGCGATGAAAACACAGATAAATGTCAAAAGTAGAACTGAACTGGCACCTGTATAAAAACACCAACCTACCATACCAAGGCTAATAATATAACCTATAGATCCGATTTTCATTAATTGTTTTCTTCCTAATCTATCTATCAACCAAACCCCCACAAATGTGAATATTAGATTTACAATTCCAATTGATATTGAACTGAACAAGGATTCTTGAGCTGCAAGACCTGCTCGTTCAAGAATTTCAGGAGCATAGTACAGGACAAAATTAATGCCTGATAATTGATTGAAAAAAGCTATAAGAAAGGCCAAAATCAAGGGGGTTTTGTAATTGCCCGAAAACAAGCTTTCTTTTGCTTGACCTGCGGGATTGTGGGCTTTTATATCATCTAGCTTATTATGGGCCTCCTCATCGGTATAAATCAATTTTAAAGTGTTTAGTGCACCTTCATCATCACCTTTGTTAAGAACCAACCATCTCGGGCTATTGGGGATACTGATTACCATAATAGTGTACAAAATTGCTGGGATGGCTTCTACTCCAAGCATCCATCTCCAGTCATTATCGCCACCAATTCCTTGAAGTAGATAATTTGAGATAAAAGCAATTAGTATACCCAATACCAGATTGAATTGATATAGAGCGCCAAGTTTTCCACGATTTTCTGGAGATGAGATTTCTGAAATATAAATGGGAGCGGCAACTGAAGAAGCCCCGACACCTAAACCTCCAATGAATCTAAAAAATGAAAACATATATGGATCCGTGGCAAGTCCAGAACCCAAGGCCGAAACAGCATACAAAATACCAATCCAAAATAAAGTTTTCTTTCGACCGAATCGGTCACATGGAATGCCTCCAAACAAAGAACCTATTACCGTACCCCATAATGCCATAGACATGATGAAAGTTCCATGAAACCAGGGAGAAGTGTCCCAAAGTTCTTTAATAGGAAGGTTTGCTCCACTGATTACAACAGTATCAAAGCCGAATAAAAATCCAGATAAGGCGGCGGTCAAAGAAATTCGGAAGAGTTTGGAATTCATAGGTATATTTTTGGTTTTGGTAAAGCTAGCAAAAATTACCAGACCAGAAATATCTATAATGTCAACTAGGCCACCTTAGGTTTTAAAGTGTCCAAATCCTTAGATTTTTTTTGCTTTCGCAAAATACTGTCCCTTGATTGAATAGACCGCTTAGGGTCGTTTTTTGGAGTTGACTTAAATTTATGATGCTTCTCTGCAGATGGAATGTTTTTTTCTTCCTTTGGTGCGTGCTTGTCTTTTACACTGGCCTCTTTACAGGATAACGCAGCGAAAAAGCATAACAAGGCCAAAAGCTTGAAAATTTGGGGAAATTTCATAATGGCTAAATATTCGTGTTATAGTAATCTACGAATATGAGCCATGATTTGGATGCTTGCTCCCATATTTTCTTTAACAAAACTAGAGTTAATAAGCCCAGTTCTTTTCGAGAATTCCTGATTTTCACACAGATTGTTTAAAACTGAAGTGAATTCCTCGAGGGTTTTTATCACCAATAATCCTTTTTTGGTGACAAGATTCTCTGCTTCGTTAAAACCCTTGTAGTTTGGGCCAATAATTATGGGTGCTCCAAAAACGGCTGGTTCTAAAGTATTATGGAGGCCAGTTGCAAAGGCGCCACCGACATATGTAAAATCGGCATAACTGTAGATTTTTGTCAAAAGGCCAATGGTGTCAATAATAATCACTTCATAAAGCGACGGGTCTTTTTTCTCAATTTCAGAATAAAGAAGTACTTTTTTGGAAATAGATTTTTTAAGTGATTGTATGTGGTCTGTTTTGATATTGTGTGGTGCGATTACGTATTTGATTGATTTTGAGGATTCATTAACAAACGCTACTATAATTTCCTCATCTTCTGGCCATGTACTACCCGCGACAAAACAAGGTTCGGTTGCTTTGAATTGCTCCATGAATTTTAGGCTATTGTCCCTTTTCAATATTTCAGAAACCCTATCGAATCTAGTATCGCCACTTAGGGTGACGTTTTTTAAATTTATATTTTGAATAAGGGTCACCGAATTTTCATCCTGTACAAAGAAATGGTCAAAGGTCTTTAGCGCCTTTTTCATAATAGCGCCGTACCATTTAAAGAAAACCTGGTTCTTTCTAAAAATTGCTGAAATCAATAACGTTGGAGTTTCATTTTCTTTAAGCACATTCAGTATGTTCGGCCAAATTTCATATTTCACGAAAATTGCCAAAATAGGGTTGATGGTGGAAATAAATTCTTTTGCATTTGCCTTTGTATCCATCGGAAGATAAACCACACAATCTGCGGCATTGGTATTTTTTTTGACCTCGTAGCCCGATGGTGAAAAGAAAGTAATCAATATTTTATGGGAAGGATATTCGGTTTTAAGTTTTTCGATTATAGGCAACCCTTGTTCAAATTCACCTAAAGATGCAACATGAATCCATATGACTTTGTCATCTCTGTTGATTTTATTTTTTAAAACTGAAAAAGTCTCTTTTCTGCCATCAACGAAAAGTTTGATTTTAGGATGAAAAAGAGCCACTATTTTCAAGTGGAACCATGTGATTTGTACGATAAGATTATAAATAAAATGCACTTGGTTATCGTTTGCGGCTAAAATACACTTCTTTACAGAATTGTTCCTTATTTTTGCAATTATACTATTCTAATTCTTACAGATGCGTAAAATACAAATGGTAGACCTTAACGGTCAATACCAAACCATCAAGGAGCAAGTTAATTCATCAATTTCAAATATTCTGGAAACCTCGGCTTTTATTAATGGCCCCGAGGTGCATGCCTTTCAAAAGGAATTAGAAGATTATTTGGAGGTTAAACATGTAATTCCTTGTGCCAATGGTACAGATGCTTTGCAGATTGCAATGATGGGTTTAGGATTAAAACCTGGAGATGAGGTTATTACTGCAGATTTTACGTTTGCAGCCACTGTTGAAGTAATCGCTTTGTTACAACTCACCCCTGTTTTGGTTGATGTTGATAGAGATACTTTTAATATAAGTATTGCCGCTATAGAGAAGTCTATTACACCAAAAACAAAAGCAATAGTACCAGTACACCTTTTTGGGCAATGTGCTAATATGGATGCTATTATGGCTTTGGCGGAAAAGCACGATTTATTTGTAATAGAGGATAATGCCCAAGCTATTGGTGCGGATTACAAGAATGGGAAAGGGATGAAGCAAAAAGCGGGCACTATTGGCCGCATTGGTTCTACGTCATTCTTTCCATCAAAAAACCTCGGATGCTATGGAGATGGAGGAGCTATTTTCACCAATGATGATGATTTAGCCCATACGATTAGAGGCATTGTTAATCATGGAATGTATGAAAGGTATCATCATGATGTGGTTGGTGTCAATTCAAGATTGGATTCTATTCAGGCAACCGTTCTAAGGGCCAAGCTTCCGTTATTGGATGGTTATTGTGATGCTAGGAGAGAAGCGGCCAGAAAATATTCAAAGGCATTTGAAGGGCAAGAGAATATTGTGGTTCCAGTAACTGTGAACAATTGTGGTGAGATTTGTGAAAGTTGTGACTGCCATGTTTTTCATCAGTATACCTTAAGAATAACCAATGGCAAGAGAGATGCCTTGGTTCAGCATTTAAATGATAGTCAAATTCCATGCGGGGTCTATTATCCCATACCATTACATAGCCAAAAAGCATATGAAGATGATAGATATAATGAAGATGATTTTCCTGTTACCAATCAATTGGTAAAGGAAGTCATTTCACTTCCTATGCATACCGAGCTTGACCATGAGCAAATAGACTATATAACAGATACGGTCATCGGTTTTGTCAATGGTTAATGTATTGTTGTTCTAGATTTGATGTTTTAACACTAAACAAACTAAATGAAAATATTAGTAACTGGCGGATTGGGATTTATAGGTTCGCATACTGTTGTAGAACTTCAGAATGAAGGTTTTGAGGTGGTCATTATCGATGATTGTTCAAATTCTTCGGAAAAAGTACTTGAAGGTATCGTTTCCATTACGGGTAAGCAGCCATTATTTGAAAAACTGGACTTAAAAGAAAAATCCAAAATCGAAGACTTTTTCAAAAGACATCATGACATTGAAGGGGTAATTCATTTTGCAGCTTCAAAGGCGGTGGGTGAGAGTGTTGAGAAGCCTTTATTGTATTACGAAAACAATATTGGCACCTTGGTTTATTTACTAAAGGAGCTTTCCAAGAAAAACAAATCAAGTTTTATTTTTAGTTCGTCCTGTACTGTTTATGGTCAGGCAGATACAATGCCTATTACCGAAGTTGCTCCTGTGAAGGAGGCAGAATCCCCATATGGTAATACCAAACAAATGGGTGAAGAGATTATTCGTGATACATGTAAAGTTACACCTACTCTTAATGCAATTGCTTTAAGATATTTTAACCCTATGGGTGCACACCCTAGTTCGGAGATTGGTGAATTACCTATAGGTGTTCCGCAAAACTTGGTGCCGTTTATCACTCAAACAGGAGCAGGGCTTAGAGAGGAATTGTCCGTATTTGGCGATGATTATCCAACACAAGATGGTACTTGTGTTCGAGATTATATTTATGTTGTTGATTTGGCAAAAGCCCATGTAATTGCTTTGCAAAGATTGTTGGCAGGGAAGAATAAAAACAATTATGAGGTGTTCAATGTAGGTACAGGAAAGGGAAGTACAGTTCTTGAAGTGATTAAAAGTTTCGAAAAGGTATCGGGCAAAAAGCTAAATTATAAGATTGTAGACAGGAGACCAGGAGATATCACTTCTGCCTATGCGGATACAACTTATGCCAATGAAGAATTAGGATGGAAATCAAAATACACCTTAGACGAGGCAATGAAATCTGCTTGGGATTGGGAGCAGAAAATAAGAAGCTGATTTAGGGGATAAAAGTTTAACTGGATGAGAGGAATTATATGTATATTTCCTCTCATTTTATTTATATACATACCTTATCATGAAAAAATCACTACTCTTCTTTGCACTTATTTCAATGTTACTTTCCAGTGCGCAAGACACTTATTTACAATGTGGAAGCATAATAGACGTTGCAAATGGGAAAACAATCTCTGGAAAAACAATAGTTGTTTCAGGCAATAAGATAAAAAGTATTAAGAACGGATTTGTAAATGGTTCTGCAAATGACAAGATTATAGATCTGAAGAACATGACAGTTATGCCAGGTTTTATTGATATGCATGTTCATATTGAGAGCGAATCTGGACCACAAGCCTACATTAACAGATATACCAAGAATGAAGCCGATGTAGCTTTTCAGTCCACACTATATGCAAAACGTACTTTAATGGCTGGTTTTACCACTGTTCGGGATTTGGGAGGTTCTGGAGTGAATATTGCCTTACGAAAAGCTATTAATAAAGGATTGGTCACTGGACCTCGAATTTTTACTGCAGGCAAGGCAATCGGGACTACAGGTGGTCACGCAGATCCAACAAATGGTTCACGAAAAGATTTAATGGGTAATCCAGGTCCGAAGGAAGGTGTTGTGAATTCTCCGGAGGATGGAAAAAAAGCGGTCAGACAGCGATATAAGAATGGGGCCGATGTTATTAAGATTACAGCAACAGGGGGAGTGCTTAGTGTGGCGAAAAGTGGAAAAAATCCACAGTTTACGATTGAGGAAATAAAAGCAATTACAGAAACTGCAAAAGATTATGGCATGCTTACGGCTGCCCACGCCCACGGCGATGAAGGAATGCAAAGAGCTATTAAAGGCGGTATTAAAACAATTGAGCACGGTACCTATATGAGCGATGAGACTATGGAATTAATGAAGAAGCACAACACGTTTTTGGTGCCGACGATAACTGCCGGTAAGCAAGTGGAGGAAAAAGCCAAAATAAAGGGTTTCTTTCCTGAAGTTGTAGCAAAGAAAGCTGCAGAAATTGGGCCATTGATTCAAGATATGTTCAAAAAAGCATATAAAAAAGGAGTTCCCATTGCATTTGGTACGGATGCCGGTGTTTTCCCACATGGCCTAAATGCCAAGGAATTTGGGTATATGGTTGAAGTGGGAATGCCACTTATGGAAGCTCTGAAATCGGCAACAGTGACCAATGCTGGATTATTGGGAATGGGCGCTGAACTTGGACAATTGAAAGAAAATTATATTGCCGATATAATTGCTGTTGAAGAGAATCCTGAAAAGAATGTGGCTACTTTGGAAAGTGTGGTATTTGTTATGAAAGAAGGTGTTGTTTATAAAGATTAATAAAGGAAATAATCTTGCAAATCGTATGTAGAGTATGAACTTTGATTTCCAAAATAGCTCGGTACTTTTACAAGAGGTTCAAGAAGAACATTTGTATGAAAAATTGGTAATTCAAATCAA
Organism: Maribacter sp. HTCC2170; assembly: GCF_000153165.2. Taxonomy (NCBI): domain Bacteria; kingdom Pseudomonadati; phylum Bacteroidota; class Flavobacteriia; order Flavobacteriales; family Flavobacteriaceae; genus Maribacter; species Maribacter sp. HTCC2170. Next base: position 1,000,773 of record NC_014472.1, on the reverse strand, counting down.
AAAGGATTTTGGTTTGGCCAATATTTTTGTTGATTTCCCCAATGACGTTTTACCTGAAAATCTGCGGTCTTTTCTTCATGAGAAAATCTATTACTTGATACTAGAAAAGTTCAGTGATTATTTGAATTTGCTTTATGTTATTGATGTGCCTGAAAAGGCATTTAAGCGAATCAAAGTTACCGATGTTGTCGAGGTTGCAGAACAGGTTTCTTTTTTGATTTTGAAAAGAGAACTTCAGAAAGTGTGGCTAAAAAGGAAGTATTCTTCTTAAAAATAAAAACGTACAAATGGCATCAAAGCGTTAATGTAGATGCTTTTGTCTTCATCATACAAGACATCATACCTAAGCCCAAAAGTCGCATTGCGATTGCTATATCCTACCCCTAAAAATAAAGCAGGTGACCAATAGTCGTCTTCCAAATTCCCACCGTCAAGAGCGTAAGTCCTGTTGATTCGCAACTGCTCATACTCAGCAGAAAATTGAATATATGGGAGTGGGTTATATAATGACAAAACGCTTCCGCCATATGCTAAAAACTTGTCTTCATTGAACTTGGCATAGCTAAAGTTTAGGCTTGCACCGGTTGCAAACTGATCATTTATTTGATAAATGGCACTTGGGGATATGGATCCATTAAAGCTTCCATTGGAAAACCCTAAACCTAGAGCGCCGCCAAAACGAACATTGTCCCAGAAATCCCTATTTGAATTTTGACCTAAAACTGAAAATCCAGCAAGAAGGGAGAACAATAATATATAACGTTTCATTTTGTGATGATTTAAGGATAAAGCCAAGTGCTTTATATTTTTATATCAATATTACTATTTAAGATACGCCTAGAAATGGGAATTATTGTATTTTTGGTCAAATTTTGTGGTTAAGATAGAGAACCTCTTATGGATAAGTATTCCTTTTTAAACACTGCGCACACTTCTTTCTTCGCAGAGTTATATGACAAGTATTTAACGAATCCCGATAGTGTAGAGCCAAGTTGGAGAGCTTTTTTCCAAGGTTTTGATTTTGGAGTGGAAAGTTCTTTGGATGGACTTGATTTACCATCTGAGAATGGAGCTTCTATTGAAGGAGCGGTTGTGAATGGTGAAGTGCCCGAAAAACTTCATAAAGAGTTTCAGGTGATTCAGTTGATCAATGGTTATCGAAGTCGAGGTCACCTTTTTACCAAGACAAATCCAGTACGGGAACGTAGAAAGTATATCCCGACCCTGGAAATTGAGAACTTTGGACTTACTAAAGAGGATTTAGAAACGGTTTTCACCGCTGGTGAAATTATTGGAATTGGACCAAAAACACTAGCTCAGATAATAGAGCATTTGCAACGGATCTATTGCGATGCCATTGGGGTCGAATACATGTATATTCGTAAGCCAGAACTTAGGGAATGGATTCAAAACTGGATAAATGTTAATGATAATCATCCCGAATTTGACAATAACCGTAAAAAGCATATCTTAAAGAAGCTTAACCAAGCGGTTTCTTTTGAAGGTTTTCTCCATACAAAATATGTTGGCCAAAAGCGGTTTTCCCTAGAAGGAAATGAATCTTTGATTCCTGCTTTGGATGCTATTGTTGAAAAAGCCGCAGAGCTCGGTGTTGAGCAGTTTGTGATGGGGATGGCCCACAGAGGTAGATTGAATGTTTTGACCAATATTTTTGGAAAATCGGCCAAAGATATTTTTAGCGAATTCGATGGTAAGGATTACGAAGAGGAGATTTTTGATGGTGATGTGAAGTATCATTTAGGATGGACATCAGATAGAAAATCTGACTATGGAAACAATATAAAGATGAACATTGCACCCAATCCATCTCATTTGGAAACTGTTGGGGCAGTGGTTGAAGGTATTTCTAGGGCAAAACAGGATGCACAGTATAAAGATGATTTTTCCAAAGTGCTTCCGATTGTTGTTCATGGTGATGCGGCAATCGCCGGTCAGGGGATAGCCTATGAAATGGTGCAAATGGCAACGCTTGATGGGTATAGGACAAATGGAACAATCCATATGGTTGTGAATAACCAAATTGGTTTTACAACAAATTATTTAGACGCAAGGTCGTCCACTTATTGTACAGATGTGGGTAAGGTGACTTTGAGTCCGGTTTTACATGTCAATGCAGATGACGCGGAAGCGGTTTGTCACGCAGCGCTATTTGCGTTGGAGTATCGCATGCGTTTTAAGACTGATGTTTTTATTGATTTATTGGGGTACAGAAAATATGGTCATAATGAAGGTGATGAGCCAAGATTTACCCAACCCAAATTATATAAGGTAATTGCTAAACATAAAAACCCAAGGGATATTTATGCTGAAAAACTGCTGGCAGAAGGGGTGATTGAAGAAGGCTTTGTTAAGCAACTAGAGCTTGATTACAAGGCTACTTTGGAAGAGGAACTTGAAGATTCAAGAAAGGAAGATAAGACGATTATCACTCCTTTTATGGCTGACGAATGGAAGGGGTTTAAACAAGTTCGCGAATGGGCGATGTTGGATCCAGTTGAAACCGCTTACGATAAGAAAAAGTTAACCCAAATTGCCAGAGTGCTTACAGAACTTCCTGAAGACAAGAAATTTTTAAGGAAAGTGGTGAGGCTTGTGAATGATCGTAAGAAGATGTTCTTTGAAACTAATAAACTTGATTGGGCCATGGGAGAATTATTGGCCTATGGTACACTTTTAGAAGAAGGTTTTGGTGTACGTATGTCTGGTCAGGATGTAGAAAGGGGAACTTTTTCGCATAGACATGCGGTTATGAAAGTGGAGGAAAGTGAAGAAGAGGTTATGTTATTGAACCATATTTCTGATAAGCAAGGAGAGTTCCAGATTTATAATTCTCTATTATCAGAATATGCCGTAGTCGGATTTGATTATGGGTATGCGATGGCTAGCCCGAATACCTTGACCATCTGGGAGGCACAATTTGGGGATTTCAGTAACGGGGCTCAAATTATGATTGATCAATATATTTCGGCGGCTGAAGATAAATGGAAGTTGCAGAACGGTCTGGTCATGTTACTACCACATGGTTATGAGGGTCAGGGTGCCGAGCATTCATCGGCTCGTATGGAAAGATATTTACAATTATGTGCTAGGGATAATATGTATATAGCGGATGTTACGACCCCGGCGCAGATGTTTCATATATTGAGACGTCAGATGAAAGTAAATTTTAGAAAGCCATTGGTTGTTTTCACTCCAAAAAGCTTGCTTAGACATCCTAAAGCGGTTTCTTCCGTTGATGAATTTACATCAGGCAGGTTTGAAGAGGTCTTGGATGATGTTTCTGCAAATGCTGAAAAAGTAAAAACTTTGGTTTTTAGTACAGGAAAGTTCTATTATGATTTATTGGATGAAAAAGAGAAAACAAATAGAGACGATGTTGCCTTGGTACGTATAGAGCAATTGTTCCCAATTCCGACCGAACAAATGAATGCAATTTTGAAAAAATACAATAATGCTGATGATTTGGTTTGGGCTCAGGAAGAACCAAGAAATATGGGGGCTTGGAGTCATATAATGATGCATTATAGTGAGGCCAAGAAATTCCGGGTAGCATCGAGAAGATATTATGCATCGCCTGCTGCAGGTAGTGCAGTGCGCTCAAAGAACAGGCACCAACAAGTTATAGATTATGTCTTTGACAAGAGAAAAGACAATATGACTAGAAAAAAAGAATATCAACAAATTATCAAACGTTTAGAAGAATGATTTTAGAAATGAAAGTCCCTTCACCGGGCGAGTCGATTACCGAAGTTGAAATTGCGGAATGGTTGGTTGAAGATGGTGATTATGTTGAAAAAGACCAGGCAATTGCTGAGGTTGATTCCGACAAGGCAACATTAGAACTTCCTGCTGAGGAAAGTGGTACTATTACTTTAAAAGCTGAAGAGGGTGATGCCGTGGCCGTGGGGGCTATAGTTTGTTTGATAGATACTTCTGCGCCAAAGCCTGAAGGTGAATCCTCAGATAAAATTGTAACAGTTGAAACTAAAACCATAGAAGCTACTTCTAAGGTGGTCGCAGAAACGAAAGAGACTTATGCAACAGGTGCCGCCTCTCCTGCAGCAAAGAAAATATTAGCGGAAAAAAATATTGATGGCGCTACCATAAAAGGTACAGGTAAGGATGGTAGAATCACCAAGGAGGATGCAGTAAAAGCGGTACCATCAATGGGTACACCTTTATCTGGTGGTAATCGCGGGGAAACCCGTTCAAAGCTTTCTATGTTGCGAAGAAAAGTAGCAGAAAGATTGGTTTCGGCTAAGAACGAAACTGCGATGTTAACCACTTTTAATGAAGTGGATATGTCACCGATTTTTGCCCTTCGAAAAAAATATAAAGAGAATTTTAAAGAGAAACACGGAGTTAGTTTAGGTTTCATGTCATTTTTTACAAAGGCAGTTGTGAGGGCATTGGAAATGTATCCTGCTGTTAATTCAATGATTGATGGTAAGGAAATGATCTCTTACGATTTTGCTGATATAAGTATTGCCGTCTCAGGACCAAAAGGATTAATGGTGCCGGTTATTCGAAATGCTGAAAAGTTGACCTTTAGGGGTGTTGAAGCTGAGGTAAAACGATTGGCTATTCGAGCACGGGATGGTGAAATTACAGTCGATGAAATGACCGGAGGTACATTCACGATTACAAATGGAGGTGTTTTTGGGTCCATGTTGTCTACGCCAATAATAAACCCACCTCAAAGCGCGATATTGGGAATGCACAATATTGTGGAAAGACCTATCGCTAAAAACGGAGAAGTTGTAATTGCGCCTATTATGTATGTAGCATTGTCATATGATCACAGGATCATTGACGGAAAAGAATCTGTAGGATTTTTGGTTGCTGTAAAAGAGGCATTGGAAAGTCCAGAAGAACTGTTGATGGATAACGATGTGAAGAAGGCGCTTGAAATGTAAGTTGCCAAAAACGTTAATTTATAAGGCTCGAATTTATTTCGAGCCTTTTTGTTTTAGATATACAAAAGAGTTTTTGTAGTCAATTATGGCTTTCGACTTCTTTAGTATGTCGGCTCCGATAATACCATCTACAGGTAGTGCGTTATGGGTTGTGAGGGCTTCGTTTACATGATTAAGATCAAAGAGTACTATTTTTTGTTTTGGTTTGCTCCATTTGCCAATCTTAATAAAATTTTTTGTTGATATCAATGTTTCCATATTAGTGGCTCCGGCTCCGGCGGCCTTTACTTCTGATTCTTTTGAAATGAGTTTGAAGAATTCAATTTTATCCATTCCGATACAAGTGTTGGAGGCACCGGTATCTAAAATGAATCGACCAGAAATTCCATTGATTTTGGCGACAACTTCAAAATGATTGGTTGCAGTAAACACTAAGGGAACTCTAATGTACTTTTTCTTTTTCAAGAACTTTTTGAGGCTCAACATCTATTTTTTTCTCAAAGATAAGGCTATTTTTGTCCATGAAATGAGCCTTTATTAGGTTAGCTCTGGCCAGATTGTACACTGGTGGAAAGTATTTAATTAGAAGAAACAAATTAATTAATTGTAAATGATTTTGACTGACACGCATACCCATCTTTATAGTGAGGCCTTTGATGAGGACAGGGATGAGATGATAAAAAAAGCTATGGATTTGGGCGTTGAACGTTTTTTTATCCCGGCAATCGATTCAAGTTATACTGAGGCTATGCTGGCTTTGGAAAAAGCTTATCCTGAAAACATGTTTTTAATGACCGGATTGCATCCCACACATGTGAAAGAAAACTATAAAGATGAATTGGCACATGTTGAAGAAATGTTGGCGAAAAGAAGTTTTTATGCGGTTGGAGAAATTGGTATTGATTTGTATTGGGATAAAAGTTTTTTGAAAGAACAACAAACAGCTTTCCGCTTTCAAATACAGTTGGCAAAAAAATATAAGCTACCTATAGTGATTCACTGTAGAGAGTCTTTTGATGAAATATTTGAGATTCTTGAAATGGAGAAAGGTGATGATTTATTCGGAATTTTCCATTGTTTTACTGGAACAATTGAACAGGCTAGAAGAGCAATATCTTATGGTATGAAATTAGGCATTGGGGGAGTGGTGACTTTTAAGAACGGAAAAATTGATAAATTTTTAAAAGAAATTGATTTAGAATATATTGTACTTGAGACAGATGCGCCATATTTGGCGCCAACCCCTTATCGTGGTAAGCGAAATGAAAGTGCCTACATTCTTAATGTTTTGGAAAAGCTTTCTGGGATTTATGGCGTAAGTAAACAAGAGATTGCTGATATTACAACAGCGAATTCTAAGAAAATATTTGGAATTTGATTATTATGAATGAAAAACCAAACATACTTCTTATTTATACTGGTGGTACCATAGGTATGGTGAAAGATTATGAATCTGGAGTACTTAAAGCTTTTGATTTCAATACTTTGTTAAAAAGTATACCTGAACTTAATCAGCTGGATTGTAATATTGAAAGTGTCTCTTTTGATGAACCTTTGGATTCTTCGAATATGAACCCTAAGCATTGGACGGATATTGCTGAATTGATTGAGGTCAATTATTCTTTGTACGATGGTTTTGTGGTGTTGCACGGTAGTGATACCATGAGTTATACGGCTTCAGCTTTGAGTTTTATGCTGGAGAATTTGGGCAAACCAGTTATTTTTACGGGTTCTCAATTACCCATTGGGGATTTACGTACTGATGCAAAAGAAAATCTTATTACCTCTATTCAGATAGCGGCGTTAAGAGAAAAAGGCAAGTCGGTTATTCAAGAAGTGGGACTTTATTTTGAGTACAAACTGTATAGGGCAAATAGAACTACGAAAATCAATGCTGAACATTTTCAAGCCTTTAGTTCATTAAATTATCCGCCATTGGCTGAATCTGGAGTTCACTTAAAGGTGTATCCTGAATACATAGAAAAAAAGAAAAGAGGTAAAAAGTTCAAGGTCCATCATAAAATGGATACGAATGTTGCAGTTTTAAAAATATTTCCAGGAATCAACGAATCAGTTTTTGAGAGTGTTTTGAATATTCCAAATTTAAAGGCTCTAGTCCTTGAGACTTATGGGGCTGGAAACGCACCTACGGAAAAATGGCTACTTAATTGTTTGAAAAATGCAATTGACCGTGGATTGCATATTGTGAATGTTACGCAATGTTCGGGAGGTAGTGTTATTATGGGTCAATATGAAACAAGTAAGGACCTAAGGAAAATGCAAGTCATTAATGGTAAGGACATTACGACTGAAGCTGCAATTACCAAGCTCATGTACTTGTTGGGAAACAAGGTTTCACCCAAGTTGTTCAAAACCATTTTTGAAACTTCCTTACGAGGAGAAATGCAATAAAAAAAAGGCTTTAAATTTTATTTCTTAATTATTTTTTTGTTAATTGGCCAACCTTTAAGGCTTATCTAGAGAGGTGGCCGAGTGGTCGAAGGCGCACGCCTGGAAAGTGTGTATACACCAAAAGTGTATCGAGGGTTCGAATCCCTTCCTCTCTGCTCAATATTTTACTTTTTTTATTGCAATTTTTTTTTATCTTTAACCCTATTAACTAACTAATTTTAAGTTTGAAAAAAATGAAAAGATCATTCTCTATCCTAGCAATGGCTGGGTTATTTGTGGCAGGTACAAATACAGTAAGTGCAAACATTGCTTCAGCGATAGTATTGCAGGATGCAGCTCCAGAAGCTAGCAAAGGATTTACTCAGGTTTTAAAAGAAATGTTCATAACAGGTGGTGCCGGATTTATGGGTATCGTATTATTGTGTTTGATTCTTGGTTTGGCTGTTGCCATTGAAAGAATCATTTACTTGAATATGGCTACAACAAACACGACTAAATTAAAACAACAAGTTGAAGATGCTTTGGCATCTGGTGGTGTTGAGGCTGCGAAGGAAGTTTGTAGAAATACAAAAGGCCCTGTTGCATCAATCTACTATCAAGGTTTGGATAGAGCAGGGGAAAGCGTTGAATCAGCAGAAAAATCAGTTGTGGCATACGGTGGTGTTCAAATGGGACAATTAGAGAAGAATGTTTCTTGGTTGTCATTGTTCATCGCAATTGCGCCAATGCTTGGTTTCATGGGAACGGTAATCGGTATGATTCAGGCCTTCCAGAAAATTAGTGCAGTGGGTAACCTTAGTGCATCGCTTATTGCCGGCGATATTCAGGTAGCATTATTAACAACTGTATTTGGTCTTATTACGGCTATCATACTTCAAATCTTCTATAACTACATCATTGCAAAAATCGATAGTATTGTTAATGATATGGAAGATTCATCAATCTCATTGATTGATATGTTGGTAGACCATAAAAAATAAGTCGGACTTAATACAAAATGTATCATGCATAAAATTTTAAAAATATTTTTGTTAGTAATTGGCGTTATCTCCGCTATACTTTGGTATATGTTGCCAGAGAAGGATATGCCAACGGCTGAAGCTGCCCAGAGTGGGGCAATGAACACAATGTTTATGATTACATACCTATTATTGGGAATTGCAGTAGTCGCAAGTTTGGTGTTCACTTTAATGAATCTTTTCGCAAACCCAAAAGGGCTTAAAAAAACCTTATTTGTCGTTGTTGGTTTTCTTTTGGTTGTTGCTATAGCGTATGTAATGTCTAGTGGAACAGACGTGGCAGCTGATTATGCAGCCATGACCACAGAGAGTACTGTTAAGAAAATAGGAATGGGATTGAATGTGTTCTTTATCCTTACAATAGTTGCAATAGGAGCAATAGTATTGCCAGGGATTAAAAAACTATTCAGTAAATAAAAAATAAACTATGGCTAGAAGAGCAGGAGCACCAGAAGTAAATGCTGGTTCTATGGCAGACATAGCTTTCTTACTATTAATCTTTTTCTTGGTTACTACGACCATTGAGACAGATGCTGGTTTAGATCGTATGTTACCGCCTATGGACCCACCTGATGACATTGATGTTGTTATTAAGCAAAAGAACATCTTTCAGGTTAACATCAATAAGAATGGGCAGTTGTTAGCTGATGAAGAATTGGTGAATTTGAAAGATTTGAGAACTAAAGCGATGGCCTTTTTAGATAATGGAGGTGATGGTACTTGTACTTATTGTAAGGGAAGAAAAAATTCTGAATCATCAGATAACCCGACAAAGGCGATAATATCCTTAAAGAATGATAGGGAGACCAAGTATGGGACCTATATTACTGTTCAAAACGAATTGGTAGGGGCTTATAACGATTTACGTAACAGGGAAGCTGAGCGGTTATTTGGCCGTAAATTTACTGATATGGAAGCGGAGTACTTAAATCCTGAAACGGCTCAGAGTACTAAAGATGATCTTAAGGAGAAGGTAAAACAAATACAGGATTTGTTTCCACAAAAACTGTCTGAAGCTGAAACATCTTCCTCTAACTAATAATTTCTAAATACAAGCTATGTCTAAATTTAGTAAGAAAAAGAGTGGTGAACTGCCACCAGTATCTACGGCGTCCTTACCTGATATCGTTTTTATGTTGCTGTTCTTTTTTATGACGGTTACGGTTATGAAGGATAGTTCACTTAAGGTAGAAAACGTGCTTCCTAATGCTAACGAAATTAAGAAGTTAGAAAAAAAGGACCGTGTTATATACATTTATGTTGGTAAGCCAACCCAAGAATATCAAAAAGTTTTTGGTACTGAGTCAAAGATTCAGTTAAATGATAAATTTGCGAACCCATCTGATGTAGGTGATTATATCCTAGCAGAAAGAGCAAAGAAGTCGCAAGAACTGCAGAACGTTTTGACAACTGCTTTAAAAGTTGATAAAAATGCCAATATGGGATTAATATCGGACATTAAACAAGAGTTGAGAAAAGTTAATGCCCTTAAGGTAAATTATACGACCTATGAAGGCGATGCCTTTAGAAACTTGCAGTAAATACAAATTTTCAAACTTATAAAAACGCCCCGATAAATTTATCGGGGCGTTTTTTATTTGATTAAATTTATCTTCATGAAACAAACAATTCTTGGTCTTCTGTTATTTTTTACATATAGTGGGTTATTTGGTCAATCATTAAATGAACGGGAGGCAGCTGATTCAAAATATCTTGAGGATCAATTCTATTTGGGGGTTACTTATAATTTTTTGCTTAATAAGCCGGATGATTTTAAACAGACCAATCTTTCATATGGATTGCAGGGTGGGTTTATTAAGGATATACCTCTTAATCCTGATAGAACTTTTGCCATTGGGTTGGGTCTTGGCTATGCAGTTAATTCATACTATTCTAATTTATGGGCGTCAAAATCGGCTGCAGGTATAGACTACTCATTTATAGAAGAAGATGTAATTGTTTTGAGCGAAGACGAATTATCGGTGAAAAGAAATAAAATTGAAACTCATTTAGTAGAATTGCCGCTCGAGTTTAGGTGGCGAAATTCTTCGGCTACTGAGTATAAATTTTGGAGGGTTTATTCAGGGATAAAACTAGGATACATATTTGGGTCACGTTCTAAATTAGTGACATCTGAGGAGAAGACTTCATTTGTAAACTCTGATGTTAGAAAACTTCAATATGGGCTAATGTTCAATTTTGGCTATAATACGTTCAATGTTCACATCTACTATGCTTTGAATAATCTTTTTGAAGATGATGTTTTATTAGAGAATGAGAATTTAAAATTAAAACCATTACGTGTAGGTTTAATTTTTTACATTTTATAACCAATATTTAACTGTAAGCAATTGTGAAATTAGCCCTATACCAAAGCCAAGAATCAATTCTGCCTTTGTGTGGGCCTTAAGATATAATCTGGAAGTGGATACAAGGCCAATTGCCAGTATAAATAGACTTAAAGCCAAGGTAATGTTGATTTCAAAATGTATGCTCAAATTCACTAAAAACATAAATAAGCTGCCCATGCCAAGTAGATGCATACTGCTTTTCACTTTAAAGAACAGTAATATAATTGTTGCGAAAGTAGCGGCAATTAACCCAACAAAATAGAAATAAAGCTCGATGATATAATTATTTGGAATCACCTTGTAGACTATCATTAATAATATCACAAGATTAATGTACAAAGGATATTTACGCTCTTGGATTGTAGGTAGTTGTATTGAATTAACATAACCTATATTTCTAAGGATCAAAAAAGTAATTATAGGTATGATAACCGTTAGAATAAAGATTGGCAAAATGTTCCCGCTTTGCAATTCTAACGGACTATATTTTGGAGTAATAAGAAAGTAGGCAAGGGTCCCGGCAATGGGAATAAATAGTGGATGAAAGATATATGAAATTGCTTTTTGAAAAAATTTCATTAGATCTCTTTTCGTAGCCTTGCCACAGGTATTCCTAACTGTTCTCTATATTTTGCTACTGTTCTACGAGCTATTGGATATCCTTTTTCTTTTAAGATGGCAGCGAGTTTGTCATCTGTAAGTGGTTTTTTCTTAGCTTCTTCAGCTATAACTGTTTCAAGTATTTTTTTTATTTCTTTTGTTGAAACATCCTCACCTTGCTCATTTTTCATTGACTCGGAAAAGTATTCTTTAATCAATTTAGTGCCGTAAGGAGTGTCAACATATTTACTATTTGCGACTCGAGATACTGTTGATACATCCATATTGATTTTGTCCGCTATATCTTTAAGGATCATCGGTCTCAAATTGCGCTCATCACCCGTTAAGAAATACTCTTTTTGATATTCCATAATAGCACTCATGGTGATGAACAAAGTTTGTTGACGCTGTTTTATGGCATCAATAAACCATTTTGCTGCATCCAATTTTTGCTTAATGAACATCACGGTATCTTTTTGGGACTTAGATTTCTTCTTAGCGTCTTTGAATCCCTTGAGCATGTTGTTATATTCCTTCGAGACATGCAATTCAGGTGCATTTCGTCCATTGAGGGTGAGTTCTAAAACCCCGTCCACAATTTTGATGGAAAAATCAGGAACTACATGTTCAACAATTCTATTGTTTCCGGCATATGAACCACCGGGTTTAGGGTTTAACTTTTCAATTTCCCCTATTGCGTCTTTAAGTTCTTCTTCTGAAATATTGTGTTTTTGCAGTAACTTCTTATAGTGCTTTTTCGTAAACTGTTCAAATGACTTTTCTAAAATTGAAATGGCCCTTTCAATGTCCTGATTGGTCTCTTTTCTTTTTAACTGGATAATCAAACATTCTTCAAGTGACCGAGCAGCAACACCTGCAGGATCCAAAGCTTGTACCGTTTTTAGAACAGATTCTATGGTTTTTTCGTCAGTATAAATATTTTGGGTAAATGCCAGATCATCCATAATGTCGGTCATCGGGCGTCTAATATATCCGCTTTCATCAACACTGCCAACAAGAAATTCCGCTATGCTCCATTCTTCATCACTTAAATAGGTGGTATTTAGTTGTGTTATTAGGTATTGGTTAAAAGAAGTACCTGCAGCATACGGTACACTCTTTTCATCGTCATCTGCGCTATAGTTATTTGCCTTCGTACGGTAGTCGGGAATTTCATCATCACTGAGATAATCATCTATGTTAATGTCATCAGTATTAATGTTCTCACCTTCTATTTCACTTTCATAGAGGTCATCATATTCATCCTCAATACTTTCACTTTCTTCTTTACCACCTTCCAAAGCAGGATTTTCCTCTAACTCTTGTTTTAAACGTTGTTCAAATGCCTGTGTAGGCAATTGTATCAACTTCATCAACTGAATCTGTTGAGGAGAAAGCTTTTGTGATAATTTAAACTGTAAGTGTTGTTTGAGCATTTAGGTTTGTTATCTGCCTTATAAAGTTAACGATTTCAGATTAGAACTCCGCATTTTGGGGTGTTCGGGGAAACGGAATTACATCGCGAATATTACCCATGCCTGTGGCAAAAAGTACCAAACGTTCAAACCCTAAACCAAATCCGCTGTGTTCGGCGGTACCAAACTTTCTAAGATCAAGGTACCACCACAATTCTTCTTCATCAATTCCTAGGTCAGCTATTTTTTCTTTTAGAACATCCAAGCGTTCTTCACGTTGTGATCCGCCAACGATTTCCCCAATACCAGGAAAAAGAATGTCCATGGCGCGTACCGTTTTGCCATCTTCGTTCAATCGCATATAAAACGCCTTTATTTTTGCCGGATAATCGAACAATATAACAGGGCATTTAAAATGCTTCTCAACTAGAAAACGCTCATGTTCACTTTGCAGGTCGGCTCCCCATTCGTTGATCGGATACTTAAATTTCTTCTTTTTGTTGGGTTTGCTGTTTCTTAAAATGTCTATTGCTTCGGTATAGGTCACCCGCTTAAATTCATTATCACAAATGAACTTAAGTTTTTCAATTAGTGGCATATCACTCCGTTCTGCCTGTGGTTTTGATTTTTCTTCATCCAGTAATCTTTTTTCCAGGAATTGCAGGTCTTCATTACAATGCTCCAAAATATAAGCAATGACATTTTTTATGAAGTCTTCAGCTAAATCCATATTGGCATCCAAATCATAGAATGCCATTTCTGGTTCTACCATCCAAAACTCAGCAAGATGTCTGGATGTATTTGAATTTTCCGCCCTGAAAGTAGGTCCGAAAGTATATACTTTACCCAAGCCCATGGCATAGGCTTCTGCCTCTAACTGCCCGGAAACGGTTAAGTTGGTTTCTTTTCCAAAGAAATCTTCTTTGTAATTAACCTCTCCTTCTTCATTCAGGGGAGGGTTTTTACTATCCAAAGTGGTTACTCTGAACATTTCTCCGGCTCCTTCTGCATCAGAACCCGTTACTATTGGCGCATGAAAGTAGTAGAAATCATTCTGTCTAAAATACTGATGTATAGCAAACGCCAAAGCGGAACGTACTCTCATGACAGCCGCAAAGGTGTTTGTTCTTACCCTTAAATGAGCTTTTTCACGTAAGAACTCCAAAGAATGCTTTTTGGGTTGTATAGGATAAGCTTCAGGATCTGCACCACCATGAACTTGGATATCGTTGACTTGAATTTCCACACTTTGTCCTCTGCCTTGACTTTCAACCAAGATTCCACTGATTTTTAATGCCGCACCTGTATTTATTTGCTTTAAAACTTCTTCCTCTAGATTTTCAAAGTCAACAACACATTGAATATTATTTATTGTAGACCCATCATTCAGAGCAATAAACCTATTGCTTCTAAAAGTCTTGACCCAACCATTTACTACAACTTCCTGCTGTTCTGGAGCATTGGAAAGCAGTTCTTTTACATTTGAAGATTTCATTTTAAATCGAATAAAAATTAAAAGGGCAAAGATAGCCTTTTGAGCAAAAAGAAGCGAGCTCTAAAATGTATAAAAACCTAAGAAAGATGTTTTATGTCTACTGGTCTTTGATATTGTCTTCTTCTTTTGGTAGAATATTGATTTGAGGTTCACGTAAAACCTCTTTATTCGCAATACTACGTTCAAGTGAAAGTAATAATGAAGGTAGCAGAATAAGATTGGCCAGCATAGCAAACATCAATGTGGCGGATACTAAGGCGCCAAGGGCAACTGTGCCGCCAAAATTTGAGATGACAAAAACTGAAAATCCAAAGAATAGTACTATGGAAGTATAAAACATACTTACTCCAGTTTCCCTTAAAGCGGCATAAACTGATTTTTTAATCTGCCAACGATTGGCTGTTAATTCCTGTCTATACTTGGCCAAGAAATGAATGGTGTCATCGACTGAGATACCAAAAGCAATACTAAAGACCAATATCGTAGAAGGTTTTATGGGTACACCAACGAAGCCCATTACTCCGGCCGTAATTACCAATGGCAGTAAGTTGGGGATAAGTGAAATGATTATCATTCTAAATGACCTGAACAAAAAGGCCATAAACAAGGCAATCAAGAAAATGGCAAATGCAAGTGACATTATCAGGTTCTTTACCAAATATTTTGTGCCTTTCAAGAAAAGAAGAGCACTTCCTGTCATGTATACCGTATATCTTTCAGATGGAAATATCTTCGCAACATTTTCTAAAAGGCGAGCTTCAATATCTTCCATGCGCTCTGTTTTCAGGTCTTTCATGAAAGTTGTTATTCTGGCGGTTTGACCAGTACTATCAACGAAACTTTTTAATAGATTGCCATTGTCCGAGGATTTTCTGGCCACATCTATAATGAAATTGTTCTCCTGTGTTGTTGGTAGTTGGTAGTATTTTGGAATGCCATTATAAAATGCTTGCTTGGAATATTTTACCAGATTCACCACCGACACAGGTTTTGATAGTTCTGGTATTTCTTCAATAACGGTGCCCAATTGATCCATTCTTCTTAGCGTTGCTGGTTTCATGACACCTTTGGGCTTCTTGGTGTCGACAACTATTTCTACCGGCATTATTCCATCAAATTCTTTTTCAAAAAATCGAATATCCTTAAAAAAATCTGCCTTTTTGGGCATGTCTTCAATAGGGCTTCCAGAAATTTCTATTTGATAGATTCCGATAATACTAACCACCAATAGGATTATAGATGTTATATATACTGCAATGCGTTTTTCACGGACAATATGCTCCATCTTGTTAACAAAACCATCGATCCACTTCTTATTGAGATGTTTTAAGTGTTTTGTTTTTGGCAAAGACATGAAACTATATACAATCGGAATAATCAAAAGGGATATAATGAATATGCCAATAATGTTAATTGAAGCTACGATGCCAAATTCCTTCAGAAGTTTACTATCTGTTATTATAAAAGTAGCAAAACCCGAAGCAGTGGTCATATTTGTCATCAAAGTAGCATTTCCAATTTTGGAGATAACACGCTGAAGTGACAATGCTTGATTGCCATGCTTTTTGACTTCTTGTTGATATTTGTTAATTAAAAAAATACAGTTGGGGATTCCAATGACGATAATCAATGGAGGAATCAATGCCGTAAGCACCGTTATTTCATATTGCAGTAACCCTAAAACACCAAAGGCCCACATAACACCGATAATTACAATGAACATGGATATAAGGGTCGCCCTGACACTTCTGAAAAAGAAGAAGAAAATAAGTGATGTAACCCCAAGTGCAGCAAGAATGAATTTCCCTATTTCATCAATAATGTTTTGGGAGTTCATTGTTCTTATGTACGGCATCCCGGAAACCCGTACATCGAGACCTGTTTCATCCTCGAAGTTTTCGACTAAACTAGTAAGGTCTTCAAGAATGAAGTCTTTTCGTACCGAGGTATTAACAATGTCCTTGTCCAAATACATTACGGTGCGTATAGTTCTGCTTTCTTTATTGAAAAGCAAGTTGTCGTAAAACGGTATGTCGTTGAAAAGATGGTTTACGAGCGTATCAACATCTTTTTGTGTTTTGATTTCCGATTTAATCAAAGGTTCTAAAACAAATTCTTGTTTCTCTTTGTCCTTGATTAATTCTTGTAGATTATCTGTGGAGAGAACAAAATCAACCTCAGGGAATGCACCGAGTTGCTTACTTAGTTTATTCCATCTGTTAAAATTCGTCGGTGAATAAAGAGCGCTATCGTTTACTGCAAAAACGACGGCATTGCCTTCTTCTCCAAACTGGTTCAGAAAATTTTGGTATTCAAGATTAATAGGGTGGTCGTCGGGCAACAAATTCGCCTGTGAGTTGCTAAATCGCATATTCTCCCACTGCATGGCCAAAAAGAAAGTGAAGGCAGCAATAAGGAATAATATTAGAATTCTATTCCTAAGAATTATATTAGCGACTTTTGCCCAAAAGCCTTGTGTAAGTTTAGCAACCATCCAAATTTTTTACGAGCGCAAAGGTAAAGAATGATAGGTTGTCTTCCTAAATTGATGGGCCTAAATAAAATGGAATGACTTACGAAATAAAAAAAGCGACCTGTTAGGGTCGCTTTTTTTATTTTTGGTAATGCTATACCTTCATGATTTCGGCCTCCTTGGCAGCTAGGAAATCATCTATTTTTTTACTGTATTTGTCCGTTAAGTCTTGAACGTCCATTTCTGCATTCTTCTTCATATCCTCTGAAGCGTCATCCAGGTCTTTAATTTCTTTGTTGGCCTCCTGTCTGGCATTACGAGCTCCTACTTTGGCATGCTCTGCTTCAGCTTTAGCCTGTTTGGCCAATTGGATTCTTCTTTCCTCGGTTAGAGGGGGTACGTTTATGATGACAAAATCCCCATTGTTCATTGGGTTAAATCCAAGATTGGCATGCATAATAGCAGTTTCAATTTCTTGGAGCATATTCTTTTCCCAAGGCTGTACGGATAATGTTCGACCATCAGGCGTATTTATATTTGCCACTTGTGATAATGGTGTTTGAGATCCGTAATAATCTACCATAACGGAAGACAACATGGCTGGGTTTGCTTTTCCAGCGCGGATTTTTACAAATTCTTTTTCAAGATGTGTGATAGCCGCGTCCATACTTTCTTTGGTGGCGTCTAAAATAAATTTAATTTCTTCGTTCATAACTTAAGCTTTAAAATCAAACTAACATAAATTATACCAAACTATAGATTTACTTTGGTGCCCACATTTTCTCCATCAAGAACCCTCAATAGATTACCTTTCTTGTTCATATCAAAAACAATGATAGGGAGTTCATTTTCTTGACTCAGAGTAAATGCAGTTGTATCCATAACCTTTAATCCTTTTCTTAGCACATCGTTGAATGAAATGGAGTCAAACTTTGTAGCGTCTTTATTCTTTTCTGGATCAGAAGTATAAATGCCATCAACACGGGTTCCTTTTAATATAACATCAGCCTCAATTTCAATAGCTCGTAAAACGGCTGCGGAATCTGTTGTAAAGTACGGGTTTCCAGTTCCTCCTCCAAATATAACCACTCTTCCCTTTTCTAAATGTCTCATTGCACGTCTCCTGATAAAAGGTTCGGCAACCTCATTTATCTTAATTGCAGATTGTAACCTGGTTTCAACGCCTTCAATCTCTAAAGCACTTTGGAGTGCCAAACCGTTTATTACAGTGGCTAACATACCCATGTGATCGCCTTGAACACGATCCATACCGTTACTTGCTCCGGCAAGTCCCCTGAAAATATTGCCACCGCCAATAACTATTGCTACTTGCATGCCTTTATCCACAACTTCTTTTATTTCTTGAGCATATTCAGCAAGCCTTTTTGGGTCGATACCATATTGTTTTTCACCCATGAGGGCCTCGCCGCTCAGTTTTAATAATATTCTGTTATAGTGCATGCTTTGTGATTCTTTACGGCAAAAATAATCAAAAAATCTGACGAGCGGGTTTAGTTTTAAAGGTTAAAGCGAGGCTTTTTTCTATTCTACCAATTAGGGCTACAAACAAAAAACCGCCATACTTTTGGTATGGCGGTCAACTGAATTAGTTTGGTGCTGAAATTACCCTAGGGCAACTCTTGCAAATCCTGTAACAGTTAAATCAGCATCAACAGATTTTACATACTGTGCTACACTTTGTTTACTGTCTTTAATGAATGCTTGGTTCACCAAGGTGTTATCCTTGAAGAAACGTTTAAGTTTTCCTTTGGCAATATTTTCCAACATTGCTTCTGGCTTACCTTCTTGGCGTAATTGGTCTTTTGCAATCTCAATTTCCTTATCGATTACAGATTGATCAACACCTTCTTCATTTAAGGCAACCGGATTCATAGCGGCAGCTTGCATAGCAACATCCTTAGCAGCGACAGCAGCGCCTTCAATCGAAGCAGAAAGTCCGACCAAAGTGGCTATCTTGTTTCCAGCGTGAATATATGATCCTACAAACGGTGCGTTAAGCTTGTTGAAACCGCCAATTTCTATTTTTTCGCCAATAACTCCTGTTTGCTCAGTTAATTTTTCCTGAACACTCAATCCGTTAAAATCAGCTGCAAGAAATGTCTCTTTACTTTCATGTCCAAGAGCAACATCGGCTAGGTCATTTGCCAATGAAACAAAGCTGTCGTTTTTTGCAACGAAATCCGTTTCACAATTCAATGAAATGATTACACCAGTAGTGTTGTCAGCATTTACTTTAGCAATAGCGGCACCTTCAGAGGACTCTCGATCAGCTCTTTTAGCGGCTACCTTTTGCCCTTTTTTCCGTAGAATCTCGATTGCTTTTTCAAAATCCCCTTCTGCTTCGACCAATGCATTTTTGCAGTCCATCATACCTGCTCCAGTGGTCTTTCTTAATTTGTTTACTTCTGCGGCGGTAATTTTTGCCATATCTGAATTATTTATTGTTGTTCCCGTTTAAAAGGAAATCTCTATAGTTATTTTTTATCCTTGAAATTATTCAACACCACCTTTGGTGTTGTCTTGCCATTCCTTAAGCTCGTCCCATTTTCCATCTGCAGCCATTTTGGCTTGCTTTGGCCATGAGGTTGGATCTAAATGGGCCATTCTTGAACTAGCCTCGGTCAAAATCTCTTTGATTTTATCAGCCTTTGCTTTTGCAAGTTTAGCATAAGTCTCGATGCCAGCATTTACAATAGCTTCAGCGGCTTTAGGTCCTATACCTTCAATTTTGGTAAGGTCATCTGCCTTAGGGGCCTTTGCCTTTGTCTCTTTTTTAGGAGTCTCTTTTTTCGGTGCTTCAGCTTTAGCCTTCTCTACTTTTTTAGCAGGCTTCTCTTCAGTAGCAGCTGGAGCAGGGGCGGCTTTAACCTTTGGGGCTTCCTTTTTAGGGGCCTCGGTTTTGGCTTTAGGAGCATCACCTTGTTTTTCAGCTTTGCGTTCAGCCAAACCTTCCGCTACAGCATCGGTAACTTGTGTCATTATGATTTCGATAGACTTTGAGGCATCATCATTTGATGGTACTACAAAATCAACATCTCTAGGATCACAATTGGTATCTACCATTGCGAAAATAGGAATGTTCAATTTTTGCGCTTCTTTGACAGCAATGTGTTCTCTCATTGTATCAACAATAAAAAGTGCACCAGGAAGACGTGTCATTTCAGAAATAGAACCTAAGTTCTTTTCTAATTTTGCTCTTAAACGATCTACTTGAAGACGTTCTTTTTTAGATAATGTAAGAAATGTGCCATCTTTTTTCATTCTATCGATAGAAGCCATTTTCTTAACAGCTTTACGTATTGTAACGAAGTTGGTCAACATTCCACCAGGCCATCTTTCAGTAATGTATGGCATGTTTACATTTGCCACTTTATCGGCAACTATATCTTTTGCTTGTTTTTTGGTAGCAACGAAAAGTATTTTTCGGCCAGAAGCAGCTATTTTTTTGAGCGCCTCATTGGCCTCATCTAATTTTGCTACTGTTTTGTAAAGGTTGATAACGTGGATTCCGTTGCGCTCCATGTAGATGTAGGGCGCCATGTTGGGATTCCATTTTCTTGTTAGGTGACCAAAATGTACACCTGCTTCCAATAATTCTTTTACTTCGACTTTCGCCATTTTAAATTTAGTTTACGTTCTTATGAATTAGCAATGTTCGAGTGGTATCTGATCAATTCAGAAGCCTCGCACATTTAGATGCTAAACTAACTTACCCTTAAATCAATTCATTTTGTTGAATTGATAATTTCCATTGGAAATGGAAAAGGGATTTTTTAATTGTCTCTTAAAGAGACTTTCAATGAACTAGTTATAAAATATAATAAAGGTGTTCTTAAAAAAAGAACACCTGATAATTCTGATATTAACGCTTAGAGAACTGGAATTTCTTACGGGCTTTCTTCTGTCCGAATTTCTTACGTTCAACCATTCTTGGGTCTCTGGTCAATAAGCCTTCTGGTTTAAGTGTTGTTCTGTTTTCCTCATCAATTTCGCACAATGCTCTTGAAAGGGCCAATCTAATAGCTTCTGCTTGACCGGTTATACCTCCACCATAAACATTGACCTTAACGTCATAATTGTCCTCGGTGCTTGTCAATGCAAATGCTTGCTTTACTTTATATTGAAGTGTGGCAGTCGGGAAATAGGTGTTTAGTTCTTTTTCGTTAACAGTGATGTTCCCTTTACCTTCTGAAAGGTAAACACGGGCCACAGCTGTTTTTCTTCTACCAATTTTATGAATTACTTCCATTATTTAAAGTCGTTTAGATTTATTGCAGTTGGTTTTTGAGCTTCTTGATTATGGTCTGGCCCTACATAAACCTTAAGGTTTCTGAAAAGATCTGCCCCTAATCTATTTTTAGGAAGCATACCCTTAACTGCTTTTTCAACAATTCTACCTGGATTCTTATCCAACATTTGCTTTACGGTTGTCGTACGTTGACCACCTGGGTAACCAGTATAACGACTGTAAGATTTGCTATCCCACTTATTCCCTGAAAGGGTTATTTTTTCGGCATTGATTATAACAACGTTATCTCCACAATCAACATGGGGAGTAAAACTAGGTTTGTGTTTGCCTCTAAGTAATTTAGCAACTTTAGAAGCTAAACGTCCTAATGTCTCTCCTTCGGCATCAACCAACAACCACTGCTTGTTTACAGTAGCCTTATTGGCAGAAATAGTCTTGTAGCTTAATGTGTCCACACTAATAATTTTATTGATTAAATACTTCAATCCCGTTAAACGGGGTGCAAATGTACAATTATTATGTAGAAATACAAATGCTTAGTTCTGATTATTTTTTTCCGATAAAAAACGTAGCAAGGTAGCATTTTATTTTTCTTTATTCTCCTTGATTCAAGGCTGAAAAATTGTGTTAAATAAACCTTAAAAAAGTTAGTGAGCTGTAACGTTTCTATTGAGGTTTAGTCTTTAATAGAACATCAATCATACAACTAACACAAATGAGAGTCAATCTTCTATTGTTTTGTTCAATTGTTATTGTTCAAATGTCTGTGCTTGCCCAAGATTCAACTATCGTAGTGCCCAAAAGAATTTATTCGACCAATGCCATATCACAAGGTGAACAGCTTGTGATAGATGGTTTTATGGATGAATCCGCATGGAATGGTGTGGAATGGGAAAATGATTTTATTGAATCGAGACCCGATGAGAACACAGAACCAAGTAATCAAACTAGATTTAAAATTACATATGACCAAAAGTTCATATATATAGGTATACAATGTTTGGACAATGAACCTGATAAAATAGTAAAGCGTCTTTCAAGAAGAGATAGTTTTGATGGGGACTGGGTTGGCGTTTTTATAGATAGCTTTTATGACAAGCGAACAGCATTTGGTTTTATTGTAAGTGCTGCTGGTGTTAAGGGAGATGTTTTTGAGTCTAATAATGGTGGAAATGAAGATGATAGTTGGAACCCCATTTGGTATACTAAAACCAGCATTGATAATGAAGGGTGGACGGCTGAGATGAAAATACCATTGAGCCAATTGAAGTTCGGGAAATCAAATGAACAGAAATGGGGATTAGAGGTTATGCGGAGACATTTCAGGGAAGAAGAACGATCGGTATGGCAACGGCTACCTGTAGATACCCCCGGTTTTGTAAGTGAATTTGGTGAGCTTCACGGCTTACTAAATATTGAACCACAAAAGCTAATGGAAATTCAGCCTTACACAGTGGCAAGCATAAAAACATATGAAGCAGAGGATGGAAACCCTTTTAGGGACGGAAATGATGGAGTGCTCACTGGAGGGCTTGATGCCAAAATAGGGGTTACAAATGATTTGACCCTCGATTTGACTATTAACCCGGACTTTGGTCAAGTAGAGGCGGATCCTTCCGCCATTGCGTTAGACGGGTTTCAAATATTCTTCCGAGAGCAAAGACCCTTTTTTGTTGAAAACAAAAACATTTTTGACTACCGGGTTTCATCTTCTGAGGCCGGAAATACGTTTGGTTCCGACAATTTGTTTTATTCAAGACGAATAGGTAGAAGCCCTCATGGTTATCCTGATACAGTTGACGGAGAATATGTGGATCAACCTGAAAACACTAACATAATCGGTGCGGCAAAGTTTAGTGGAAAAACTAAAGATGGTTGGTCTATTGGGGTTTTGGAAAGCGTAACGGCAAAAAAATATGCAACAGTTGATAATAACGGGCAAAGAAGAAAAGAAGTTGTTGAACCTTTGACCAACTATTTTGTGGGTAGATTACAAAAAGATTTCAATAATCGAAACTCTTATATTGGAGGCATATTTACTGCGACCAATAGGAACAACCTTACTGAAGGACTTGATTTTCTTCATAAATCGGCGTTTACTGGCGGACTTGATTTCAAGCATCAATGGAATGAACGTGATTGGTACATTGGTGGTAATGTGATTTGGAGCCATGTAAAAGGTAGCGAAGAAGCTATTCAGAACACACAAGAATCCATATCGCACTTGTTCCAAAGGGTAGGGGCGGATCATGTAGCTTTAGATCCTACTAAAACTTCACTTTCAGGTACTGGCGGGAATCTTCAATTAGGTAAAATAGGAAACGGACATTGGAAATTTGAAACCGGCGCTACCTGGCGTTCACCAGGTTTGGAAATCAACGATATTGGTTTTCAAAGACGGGCTGATGATATTCGTCATTACACTTGGATTGGGTACCAGACCTTAAAGCCAGATAATACTTTTAGAAAAGTTGGGATAAATTATAATCACTGGAGTGTTTGGGATTTTGGAGGAAACCACAACAGTCTAATGTTCAACACCAACACTTGGCAGAACTGGAAGAATAATTGGTTCTCCAATATTGGTCTTAATTTTGAGCCCATTCGGTATTCAAATTTCGCTTTAAGAGGTGGTCCAAGACTTAGGGAGTCTTCCCAATTTCGTTTTTGGAACGGTATTAATATGGACCGGAGAAAAAAATTAAGGTTTAACTTGTTCCATAACGGGAATAAGGCCGTAGATGGTTCTTATAGCTCATATAATGTGGAATTCGGAATAACTTATCAACCTATAAATTCGTTGCGGTTTTCTGCATCACCTGAATATGGGATAAATAGGAATAAGTTACAATACATTGACAATTTAGATGTAAACGGAGAAACCAGATACCTTAACGGTACTGTAGATCAGAGGACCTTGAGTATGTCGTTACGACTTAATTATACCATAAATCCCAATTTAACAATTCAATATTGGGGACAACCTTTTATCTCTAGGGGTCGTTATTCTCATTTTAAGGAAGTTACAGACCCAATGGCCAAAGAATTTAATGCGAGAATATCACCTTTTGCTGGCAATCAAGTTTCTTTTGTTGATGATGTCTATAACGTTGATGATAACTTAGATGGTACTATTGATTTTAGTTTTGATAATCCTGACTTTTCTTTTGTTCAGTTTCGTTCAAATCTAGTAGTTCGTTGGGAGTATACGCCCGGTTCAGAAATTTTTCTGGTTTGGTCACAGGACATTTCCCAATCAGGTAATTCAGAAGATGGTCTTTTTGATGACCTCAAGACTAATATCTTTAACGATGAAAAACCACAAAACATTTTTTTAATCAAGGCCACTTATCGTTTTATACTTTGAAAAATAGAATTTAACAGAAAATCCTGTTAAAGATTGTATAAAATTGAAATTAACAATTATTGCCTATTTAATTTTGTGGCTGCTCACTATTTTAAACCAGCCTGGACCAAAGCAATGAGGATCAACTTTCTATTCACAATCATATTTTTCACTTCTTCTTTTTTAATAGCCCAAGATTCACTCGATGTAACACCAAAGCGTAACTATACAACTATGTCCGTTCTCGAGGAGAATGCTCCTAAAATAGATGGAGTTTTAGATGATAAGAGTTGGGAGAATTCTGAATGGTCTGGGGATTTTATTGAATGGGAACCAGATGAAAACACACCGCCAAGTCAAAAAACCAAATTTAAGATCATTTATGATAAGAAACACCTTTACGTAGCCATTCGTTGCTATGATGATGAACCAGAAAAGATAGAAAAAAGATTATCTAGAAGAGATGGTTTTGTAGGGGATGGGGTTGCAATACTTATAGATAGTTATAATGATAAACGTAATGCATTTGTGTTTCTTGTTACTGCGGCCGGTGTAAAAAGTGATGAGTTTGCCACTGAAAATGGTGACAATTTTGATGATAGTTGGAACCCAATTTGGTATACCGCTACTAATTTGGACAATGAAGGATGGACTGCAGAAATGAAAATCCCTTTCAGTCAATTAAAATTTGGTAAATCAAAAGAACAAATATGGGGGTTGGAATGTTCGCGAATGATTTTTAGGGAAGATGAATGGTCTGTCTGGCAGCGAATTCCACAAGATGCTGCAGGGATGATCAGTGAATTTGGGCAACTTCGCGGTTTGGTAAATATTCAGCCTCAAAAACAGCTGGAAATACAACCTTTTATTGTAAATCAAATGGATACTTATCCCAAAGAGGAGGGTAACCCTTTTAGGGATGGTTCAGATTTTATGCTCAATGGAGGGTTAGATGCCAAAATTGGTATAACCAACGATTTAACATTGGATCTCACCGTGAATCCTGATTTTGGTCAGGTAGATGCAGACCCTGGGGCAATTGCACTTGATGGGTTTCAGATATTTTTTGAGGAAAGACGACCGTTCTTTGTGGAAAACAAGAACATCTTCGATTATGAATTCGCTGATCGTAACGATAACCTTTTTTATAGCCGAAGAATTGGTAGAAGCCCACAGGGTGCGGCGGATCTTGCGGATGGGGAATTTGCAGATCAACCAACGAATACAACAATTTTAGGCGCGGCAAAATTTTCAGGAAAAACAAAGTCTGGATGGTCTTTGGGTATATTGGAGAGTGTTACGGGGAAAATGTTTGCTGAGGTAGATTCCAATGGAAATACAAGAGAAGAACTGGTAGAGCCCTTAACGAATTACTTGGTGGGTAGGGTTCAGAAAGATTTCAATGACCGCAACAGTTATGTTGGCGGAATTTTCACAGCTACGAACAGGAAACTTGAATCTAACTTGGATTTTTTGCGCAAAGCTGCATATTCAGGAGGACTTGATTTTAAACACAATTGGAAAGGACGAAATTATTATTTAGAAGGTAATATTGTTGCAAGTCATATTACTGGTACTGAGGAAGCGATAACGAACACCCAGGAAAGTATAACTCATTTATTTCAACGTGTGGATGCGGGTCATTTAGAAGTTGACCCTGACCGCACTTCTATGACGGGTACAGGAGGTAAACTTGAGGTTGGTAAAGCTGGCGGAGGTAATTGGCGTTATGAGGGTGGAGTGATTTGGCGTTCACCTGAATTGGAATTGAACGATGTTGGTTTCTTAAGACAGGCCGATGAAATAAAACAATTTGCAGAGGTTAGTCGATTGTTTTTGAAGCCAACAAATTTTTACAGACGTATCCGGTTGGAATTGGAGCAATTCTCAACTTATGATTTTGAAGGGAATTACAATCGAATTCAATACCAATTTGAAGGTATGATCAACTATAAAAATAATTGGTGGACTGAAATAGGTGGAGCCCATAAGCCTCGAATATATTCAAATACGGTTTTAAGGGGAGGTCCAAGATGGCGATGGTCAGATGAGAATTTTGGCTACTTGTTTTTTGGTTCCGATCAGCGAAAGAAATTTAATTTTACCGCTGGCTATATCAATAGTCAAGCAGCAGAAAATAATTTTTCTTTAGAGCGTTATGTGATGATTTTAAGATATCAACCTTTTGATGCTTTTAGCCTTTCGCTTTCTACAAATTATGAAGAAAACCCAAACAAAACACAATATGTTGACCAAGTGGATTATAACGGTTCTCTTAGATATATTACTGGGAATATCGACCAAAGAACCCTTAGTTCATCCTTTCGTTTTAACTATAGCTTAAACCCTAATTTGTCCATTCAGTTTTATGGTCAACCATTCATTTCAAGAGGTACGTATACCAATTTCAATTTTGTGAACAATCCGGTTGCAAAAGAGTTAAGTGATAGGGTTACCCATTTTAATGAAAATCAAATATCAAGACTCAACGCGCAAGGATTGTATCGAGTTGACGAAAATTTGGATGGAAATGTTGATTATACCATAGAGGATCCAGATTTCTCTTTCGTTCAGTTTCGTTCCAATTTGGTGCTAAGATGGGAGTATATAGCTGGCTCGGAAGTATTTTTGGTATGGTCTCAAGGTGTAACAGGATTTGGGGATCCGTTGGATACTTTGGGCAGGAGTTTAAATACGCAGGTACTTGATCAGAAAAAAGACAATACATTCTTAATAAAGGCTACTTATCGCTTTATTCTTTAGAGTTGGCCATCTTTTCGGTATAATAAATCGCGGAATTATACGTTTTTGCCTTGATATACAAACAAAACTATAATTATGATGAAAAGATTTGCTATAATAGCTTCAATGGCGATTTTATTGGGTTATTCCTGTTCTTCTGATAAGGAAGCGGATTTAGATGATCCAAGTGCGATAGAAGGCACATGGGATGCAACGGAATTGGTGATAGATGATAACACTGCAAGTGATGATGCCAAAAATGGTAGAGATATTTTAAATTTTCTTACGGCACGAGATTGCTATATTCTTTCTTTTACTTTTAGAAGTGATTTAAGTGTTACTGCGGAAGATTCAGCCAATTATATCGAAATTAATGTTAACTCTTCTGGGACCGGTTTGGATATTCCTTGTCCAACACAAAGTGATAACGAATCTAGCACTTATACTTATGATGGTTCTGTGTTGACAGTTGTTGATCAAGATGGTGAAACTGTAATGGTTGATGTGACAATAGATGGTGATACAATGACCGTGGATGCTACTGATTTGGATATACCAAACTTTAATGATAGCGGAGAGTTGATTTTTATTCGAAGATAAGATCCATATAAGATTTATATAAAAAAACCCTGATGAATTTCATCAGGGTTTTTTTGTCCTCTACCACTTTATTTTTTATAAAATTTAGTCTGTAATTTTTGTTCTTTGGAATGAATACTTACAACATATATACCTGGCTCAAGTGTTGAAATGGGAATATTGAGAGCGTTGTTTTTTATCCTCCATTGATGGTGTAGCACTACATTTCCGTAAACATCTGAAATCAAAATATTGGAATTCTCACTGTTTTTAAGGCCAAGGATATTTACCACATTTGTGGCAGGATTGGGAAATACTTTTATTTTTTGTGATTTAACAGCCACTTGGGTTACAGCTTCGCTCTCATTCTCTTGCGCAAATACAAGAGTCGAAAAAACCAAGAAAATGAAAAAAGGTAAAACTTTCTTTATCATGACCTAACCAGCTGTTCTTTAAGCAACGTAATTGAACGGTTAATTAGTATGAAGTTAAACCAGTAAATCACCAATTTGGCGAAGTTTTAACTAAATAGACCTAAGGTATGTTTAATGCGCCTCCAGCCAATTATCGCCAAGCCCTAATTCAACATCAAGGGGTACGGCCAATTTATAGGCGTTTTCCATTTCAGATTGTATCAGCGATTTTAGTTCTTCCAATTCGGCCTTATGAACATCAAAGACCAATTCATCATGCACCTGTAATAGCATTTTCGTTTTGTAGTTTCCTTCTGAGAGCTTTTTATGGATATTGATCATGGCAATTTTAATGATATCTGCGGCACTACCTTGAATGGGTGCGTTAACTGCATTTCGCTCTGCGGCACCACGAACAATAGCATTACTTCCATTAATATCCTTTAAATACCGTCTTCTGCCTAAAACGGTTTGCACATATCCATTATCACGGGCAAAATCTATTTGCTCGCTCATATAATTTCGGAGTTTGGGATAGGTCTTGTAATACGTTTCAATAAGTTCTTTTGCCTCGGTTCTAGATAAATCTGTTTGATTGCTTAATCCAAAGGCAGATACACCATAAATGATTCCGAAATTCACGGTTTTGGCATTACTACGCTGTTCTCGAGTAACTTCATCCAAAGGAACATCGAAAACTTTTGATGCTGTTGAAGCATGAATGTCTTCACCATTCTTAAAAGCTTCAATCATTGTATCTTCTTCACTTAAAGCAGCGATTATTCTAAGTTCTATTTGTGAATAATCCGCAGCCAATAGAGTGTAATCCTCATCTCTTGGAACGAATGCCTTTCTAACTTGTCGCCCACGTTCGGTTCTGATTGGGATATTCTGTAGATTAGGGTTGTTGCTGCTCAATCTACCTGTTGCCGCCACGGTTTGCATATAATCGGTATGAACACGTCCAGTGCGTTCTTCAACTTGTAAAGGAAGAGCGTCTACATATGTGCTTTTGAGTTTACTTAGCCCCCTATATTCCAAAACATTTCGAATAATTTCGTGGTCTTTCGCCAAATAGGAAAGCACATCTTCAGCGGTGGAATATTGTCCTGTTTTTGTCTTTTTGGGTTTATCGACCAATTTCAATTTGTCAAAAAGAATTTCTCCCAATTGTTTTGGTGAGGCAATGTTAAACTCCTGATCCGCTTCTTTATATATCTTAGATTGTAGCTCTTTAATGTCATTGTTTAAATCTTCCGATAGTGAACCCAAAAATTCCTTATCAAGATTAATACCTTCCAATTCCATATCAGCAAGGACATGCAGTAAGGGGATTTCTATGGTATTAAACAGTTCTTCGGTTGAGGCTTCTGCCAATTCTGGTCTAAAGTGTTGCGCCAATTGATAGGTGATATCTGCATCTTCAACTGCATATTCAGTTTGTTTTTCTAAAGGTACATCTCGCATAGAAAGTTGGTTCTTTCCTTTTTTGCCAATAAGTTCGGTGATTGAAACTGGGGTGTAATTCAAATAGGTTTCAGACAAGACATCCATGTTATGGCGCATATCAGGGTTAATGAGATAATGTGCCAACATGCTATCAAAAAACTTTCCTTTTACCTGAATGTTGTATTTGTGCAATACCTTGATGTCATACTTTAAATTCTGTCCTATTTTTTCAATCATTTCCGATTCAAAAAATGGTCGTAGCGTCTCAATGATTTCCTGGGCTTGATTTTTATCCTCAGGAAACGGAATATAAAAGCCCTTACCGGCTTCCCATGAAAATGCGATACCCACCAACTCCGCGGTCAAGGGGTTCAATCCGGTTGTTTCAGTATCAAAACAAACGGAGTTTTGCTTCATTAAGTTCTGCATGAACAGTTTCATGGCCATTCCACTAGCTACACTTTGATATACATGTGGAATATCTTGAATTGTTTTTCTGCCCGATGATTCTTTAAAAGTGGCAGGTGCATTTCCATCGCTACCAAAGAGTGAAAATTGACCACCACCTGCTTCGGCCACCACTTTTTTAACTGCTGGCGTTTCATTGCTTTGCGCATTATTTTCATTCTTGTCCTCTGAGAAAATCTTAACGAATTGATCTTTGAGTCTTCTAAATTCCAACTCATTGAAAATCTCCTGTACTTTTTCATTGTCAGGAACAGACATTTCATAATCCTTGGCATCAAACTGTACATCTACTGTTGTGCAAATTGTCGCCAGTTTTTTTGAAAGAATACCAAGTTCACCGTTTTCTTCGACTTTCTCTTTCATCTTACCTTTCAGCTTATCTGTATTTGCCAAAAGACCTTCCATAGAGCCATATTCGTTAATGAACTTTTTTGCAGTCTTGTCACCAACTCCAGGTAGCCCTGGAATATTATCACTTGCATCGCCCATCATTCCCAAGTAATCTATTACTTGCTCAGGTCTTTCAACACCAAAACGTTTTTGTATCTCGGGAATGCCCCAAATTTCTATCCCATTTCCCATTCGAGCGGGACGATACATGAAAATATTCTCGGATACCAATTGTCCAAAATCCTTATCCGGTGTAACCATATAGACTTTGTAATCCTCTTTTTCTGCTTGTTTGGCAAGTGTTCCGATGATATCATCTGCTTCCCAACCTTCTTGTACAACTACGGGAATATGCATTGCTTTCAATATCTCCTGAATAAAAGGGACAGCAATTTTTATGGCATCAGGGGTCTCAAGGCGATTGGCCTTGTACTCTGGAAACATTTCAGTTCTTTCGACACTTCCTCCCTTATCAAAACACACGGCAAGATGGTCTGGTTTTTCACGTTTTATTACATCAAAAAGTGAATTAGTGAACCCCATTATGGCTGAGGTGTCCATTCCTTTGGAATTTATTCTTGGGTTTTTGATCAATGCGTAATACCCGCGAAAAATCAATGCAAATGCATCTAGAAGAAAAAGTCTTTTTTGTTCGGCCATTTTTTTGGTGTTCTTGAAAGGTTTTAATGTTGGCTAGTAAATGTTATCAGCAATTAAATTATGATTGAATGAAGGAATCAGATGGATTGTTCACATGCCCTTCTTCTGAATATTGTCTATATGTAAAACCAGGTTGTATACAATAACTGCCCGTTTCACCTTTTTTGTTCATAGCAATAAAACCAATTTGAAAATCTGTGTTATCCTTGTTTTTTGCGATGATTCGTTTTACTCCTTCTTCACAGGCTTCTTGGGGTGATTTTCCTTGACGCATCAATTCCACAATCAAAAAACTACCTACGGTACGAACTACCTCTTCACCAACACCGGTTGCCGTTGCGCCTCCAATTTCGTTGTCAACAAAAAGCCCCGCTCCAATGATTGGAGAATCTCCAACTCGGCCGCCAAATTTGTATGCCATTCCACTAGTGGTGCACGCTCCTGAGAGGTCACCGTTTTTATCAATGGCCAACATGCCTATGGTGTCATGATTTTCAATATTGATGATTGGTTTATACTCCGAAGTCTTTTTCCACTCTAGCCATTCTTGTTTTGATTTCTCAGTAAGAAGATCAACCTTTTCAAATCCTTTTTCATAGGCAAATTGTTCCGCTCCTTTACCCGCCAACATTACATGGGGGGTTTCTTCCATGACCTTGCGCGCCACTGAAATCGGATGGGCGATATTTTGCATGCAGAGAACAGCACCACAATTACCATCTTTGTCCATAATACACGCGTCCAGAGTAACATTTCCGTTTCGGTCAGGACGACCGCCTTTGCCAACAGTTTGGTTTTCAACATCCGCTTCCTCAATCATTACGCCTTGTTCAACAGCATCTAAAGCATTACCTCCTTCTTTGAGCACTTCCCAGGCTTTGGCAGTTGCATTGTGAAAGTTCCAAGTGCAAATCGCAATAGGTCTTGTTTTGGAAATTTCACCTTCAATAGCAGAATCAACAGTCTTTGTTTCTTGGCATGAGGCCAATATTGGTGCTGAAATAATCCCAGCTGTAATTGTACTTGAATTTTTTAAGAACTTTCTTCGTTTCATCTGATTGCGTTGCTTAATTTTAGAGAGCTAAATATAAGCAATATGTTAGTAGAAGTTTGTTCCAACTCTTTAGAATCTGCCCTCAATGCCCAAAAGGCTGGTGCTGACCGTATTGAACTTTGTTCTGAACTTTCGGTCGGAGGTATTACGCCATCGTACGGCCTACTGAAAAGTGTAAAAGAACACATAGAAATACCCGTTCACGTACTTATTCGTCCACGTAGTGGTGACTTTACTTTTTCTGATTTAGAATTTAATTTAATGAAGAAAAACATTGAACTATGTGTGGATTTAGGTTTCGACGGAATTGTTTCTGGAATTCTTCATGCTGATTTCACATTGGATGTTGAGCGAACAAAAATATTGATTGACATGGCCAGAGACTTAAAATTCACCTTTCATCGTGCGTTTGACTGGGTAGCAGATCCTATGTTGACTATGGAACAACTTCAAACCTTGGGAGTGGACTATATCCTCACCTCTGGACAACAAAATTCTGCTTTGACCGGTCTTGAATTGCTCACAGAGATTAATAAAGTTGGAACTACCTGTTCCATTATGCCTGGAGGTGGAATAAAGGAGGAAAATGTCCATCACTTTAAGAATAAAGGTTTTAATGTGATTCATCTTACAGGAGGTAAATATGAGCAAAAACTGGCCAAAGAAGTGAAGGTGACAATGAATTCCCCTTCTTTATTATATGATCAAGGAGTTTATGTCTCCAATACCCAAACACTTGAGAATGTGTTGAGAGAAGTTAAATAAACTGTAAATGCAGTTATTGAAATTCTTTTAAGAAATATATTTGTTAAAAATCGGAATATGTTGCGTTGGATAATTTTTGTTGCCATTTATTTGGCTCTTGGGTTCTATGTATTGCAGGCCCTAAAATCTGTTACTAGGTACCCTTGGGTTTACTTTACTTATATAGGTATTTCGCTTCTGGTGTTATTGAATTTTATTTATCAATTCACTTGGGGTGAAGAGGCAGGTAGGGTATTAAGCAGGCCAAAGAGTTATGCTTTTGGCTTTTTGCTGACAATGATAACATTTAAGATAATTACTATTGTTTTTCTGTTTTCAGAGGATTTGTTTCGTTTGGTAACGGCGGCCTATCATAAATTCTTTGGAGGAGCAAAAGAGTTTTCTTTACCTGAACGTAGAAGGTTTTTAAGCATGATTGCCATGGGTATCGCGGCTATACCCTTTGGAGCTCTGTTATATGGAATGTATCGTGGTAAATATAATTTCCAGGTTCTGAAGTATAATCTGGAATTTGATGACCTCCCAGATGCTTTTGATGGTTTTCAAATAACCCAAATATCCGATGTACATAGTGGGAGTTTTGATAATAGAAAAAAGATTGAATATGCCATAGATCTTGTCAATGAGCAAAAGAGCGATGTGATTTTATTTACTGGTGATATGGTAAATAACAAGGCCGAGGAGATGGTACCTTGGAAAGATACATTTTCAAGATTGGAGGCTAAAGACGGTAAGTTCTCGGTTTTGGGAAATCATGATTATGGAGATTACGTAGAATGGGATACCGAAGAGTTGAAGAATGAAAACCTTGAAGATCTTAAGGCGCTGCAAAAAGAAATTGGGTTTGATCTTTTGTTGAATGAAAGTAGATATCTACACAAGGGTGGTGATAAGATTGCTTTGGTAGGTGTTGAGAACTGGGGTAGAGGAGGATTTAAAAAGGCTGGAGATTTAAAAAAGTCAATTGAAAGTATCAATAAAGATGACTTTAAAATATTAATGAGCCATGATCCATCTCATTGGGAGGATGTTGTTGTTAATGATGAGGATCATTACCACCTTACTTTAAGTGGTCATACCCATGGCATGCAGTTCGGAATTGAAATTCCAGGATGGGTAAAATGGAGCCCTGTTAAATGGCGATATAAGTATTGGGCAGGTATCTACAAAGAAATGGGTCAGTATATTAATGTTAATCGCGGATTTGGTTTTTTGGGCTATCCAGGTAGGGTTGGAATTTGGCCAGAAATTACAGTTATTACCCTCAAG